>NZ_JASKLT010000001.1:0-35044 GCF_030124405.1 Sinorhizobium sp. 7-81
GCACATCGCCCCATGTATACGGCAATGCCCGCCGCCGGGGTAAAGCGGCGGGCTGCGAGCTCATGATTGGCCGCATCAGGATCTTGCGGCCGCGGCCCGCTGACGGCGATACTGCGCTGTTGGAAGCCCGCCCCAGCCCCAATTGTCGAGCTCGACCTCCTCGATCACCACGTAGGTCGATTCGAGCGGCTTGTTCAGGACGTCGAGGAGCACCTCGCTGACGCCCTTGATGATGGCAGCCTTTTCCTCGGCGGTAACCGAATTGCGGTCTGGTGCCGTTCCTTCGCGGGTAACCTGTACTGTGACGATAGGCATCGCAGTCTCCTTTCGGGAATTGCTTCTGTTGTTGATTGGATCGCGACCGGGGCCGTTTCGGCTTACGGGCGC
The DNA here is from genome assembly GCF_030124405.1 of Sinorhizobium sp. 7-81. Taxonomy (NCBI): domain Bacteria; kingdom Pseudomonadati; phylum Pseudomonadota; class Alphaproteobacteria; order Hyphomicrobiales; family Rhizobiaceae; genus Sinorhizobium; species Sinorhizobium sp. 7-81. The sequence goes on from NZ_JASKLT010000001.1 coordinate 388, forward strand.
TGTCGTGCTTACCAACGGCCAGCGCTCTGGCCGCCGTCGACGTGGAGAATCTCTCCGGTCACGAAGCCCGCGGTCTCGAGGTAGAGAACGGCATCGACGATGTCGCGAATTTCGCCCATACGGCCAACCGGATGCAGCGCGTGCAGCGTCGCGTGTGTCTCAGGCGCATGCATCGGGGTCTTGATGATGCCCGGCGAGACCGCATTGACGCGAACGCCGCTCTTCGAGAATTCCATCGCCAGCGACCGGGTCGCCGCGTTCAGGCCGCCCTTGGTCAAGGAGGCGAGCGCGGACGGCATGCCGGCCATTGGCTGGTCGACCAGGCTGGTGGTGATGCTGACGATATGGCCCGAAGCCTGCTTCAGCATCTCCGCCGCCGCGCGCTGGGTGATGTGGAAGAAGCCGGTCACGTTGACTCCGAGGTTGTGGTCATAGTCCTCTTGGGTCATTTCGATGAACGGCTTGGCGAGGAAGACGCCGGCATTGTTGACCAGCGAGTCGATGCGGCCAAAGCGTTCGATCCCTTCGCGCACGATCCGCTCTGCGGTCTCGGGCTTGCTGATGTCGCCCGGCACCACGTGGATGTCCGGGTCGGCGCTCTCCTTGATCGACCGGGAACTGGCGATAACGCGGTAGTTCCGGTCACGGTAGGCGCGAACCAATCCGGCGCCGATCCCCTGTGACGCTCCCGTGATAATGACGACTTTCTGTTGAGTGCTCATGGATGTGATCCTTTCGATTGCAGCAGTCGCTTCAGCGACCTGCCCTCCGCCCTCGGCGTTGGTGCAACTGTTTTAGATCTATCCGTTACTCGGGAGAATTAGCGCCGATTGACAGGCAGTCGACCGTGTTACGGCATAATCAGTCGAGGGTGCCGGCTTCCACCGCGAGGCGTGCAAATTCGGAGCGCAGACGCGGCGCGGCGAAATCGACAAAGGCGCGGACCTTCGGCACCGACATGCGACCTTGCGGTGCGATGAGGTGAACCGGCAGCGGCGGATGCTCGGCGTCTGCGAGCACGATCTTCAGCCGCCCGTCCTTCACATATCCCGCGACGTGGTAGGAATAGAGCCTGGTCAGGCCGTGACCCGCAACGGCGGAAGCAGCCGCAGCGCGCACACTGTTGACTATGCACCGGGGCGTGAACTGGACCGTCCGGGGGATGGGCGAGCCCTCTGCCGGCGTGAAGTTCCACGAATCGAGACCGAAATTGGTGAACGCGACGATCTGGTGCCTGGCAAGATCGGCCGGCTCCTCGATGCGGGGATTATTGGCAAGGTAGCAGGGCGAGGCGACCACGACACGCCGCACGTCGCCCCCGAGCCGCGTGGAGATCTGTGACGAATCCGCAAGGTGGCCAATGCGCAACGCAATGTCGACGCCCTCGTCCACCAGGTTGACGAAACGATCGAGGAGGAGAAGCTGGGCGGAAACGGCCGGGTGGAGGTCAAGGAAATCGTCCAGAATGGGGCGCAGCACCTCTTCCCCCAGGATCGGTGGCGCCGAAATCGTCAGCATTCCACGAGGAGCCGAGCGTTCCCCTCCGGCGAGCATGTCGGCTTCCTCGAGATCGACGAGCACCCTCCGGCAGGCGGCTGCATAGCGTTGGCCGGCTTCGCTGAGCTTGAGCGTGCGGGTCGTTCGATGCAGCAGCTCGACGCCCACATGGGCTTCCAGAAAGCTCAGCGCCCGGCTGACCGCCGTTGGTGATCGCTTCAGCCGGCGTGCCGCACCGGCGAGGCTGCCCTCGTCGATCGCCGTGACGAAGACTTTCATTGCATCGATGCGATCCATTTATTCTACCGATCCGCGGGAGAGTGACTACCGATCGGCAAGTATTCACCCGAGGATGGCACGAAGTAAATATCGCGACGGAGGCAGCAGTGGCCAACATACGGCCAAGCACCAGGAATAGGCTGCTCAGTGAGGATCGGGGCCGCGTCATCGCAGACGAGGCAGTCCAATGCCCCGAGTTCGAGAATGGTCCCGGCGATCCCGCGTTTGGGCACGCCTCAACAGAGGGAGATGACGATGAAGATCCTGATGGTATTGACGTCGCATGACCAGCTCGGCAACACCGGCGAGCCGACCGGCTTCTGGCTCGAGGAGTTCGCCGCGCCCTATTATGTGTTCAAGGACGCCGGGGCAGAGATCACCGTGGCGTCGCCCAAAGGCGGCCAGCCGCCGATCGATCCGAAGAGCGACGATCCGGCCAACCAGACCGAGGCCATGGCGCGCTTCAAGGAGGACGCGGCAGCTCAGAAGGAACTGGCGAACACCGCAAAGCTCGGCGACGTCAAAGCGAATGGTTTCGACGCGGTCTTCTATCCCGGCGGCCACGGCCCGATGTGGGACCTCGTCAACGACAGGAACTCGATTGCCTTGATCGAGGACTTCTACAACGCCGGCAAGCCGGTTGCCGCCGTCTGTCATGGCCCGGCTGTCCTGCGAAAGGTGACCTATCAGGGACAACCCATCGTCAAGGGAAAGCGCGTCACCGGCTTTACCAATTCCGAGGAGGAGGCGGTGCAACTGACCGACGTCGTGCCCTTCCTCGTCGAGGACGAGTTGAAACGTCTCGGCGGCCGCTACGAAAAGGCTGCCGACTGGGCCGATTTCACGATCGTGGACGGCCGGCTGATCACCGGGCAGAACCCGTCCTCATCGACTTCTGCTGCCAGGGAATTGCTCAAGCTTCTGCAGGCGTAGAGCAATTCCAGGAAAGTGCCCAACGGTTCTCCGCCCGGAGATGGGTAGTTCCAAAGCGCCAGATCATTTCGCTGCTTCAAGGAAACAATGAAATGATCGAGTTCTGGTCCGGCGCGGGCCGCGGGGTCCGCGCCAAATCCGACCTCGTCGGCACCTGCATTCCGATACAGATCCCCCTGAAACAGGACACATCCCGGATACGTCCGGCTGATCCTCTGCGGTGAGCGTCAAGCGATCAACGCAAGATGACGCTGCTCCACTGCAGAGGGACGACAATGATCCTTTTCACAATAGCCTTTCTCGCGGGCGTGCTGACCATTGTCAGCCCCTGCATCCTTCCGGTCTTGCCCTTCGTCTTTTCTCGGGCCGGTCAGCCATTCGCCCGGAGCGTCCTGCCGATGCTCCTTGGCAAGGTCGTGACATTCGCTGGCGTGGCGACGCTTGCCGCGCTCGGCGGAGAATGGGCGGTGCAGGCCAATGAGATCGGCCGATATGCGGCGATCGCGGTGCTGGCGGTCTTCGGGGTGACCTTGCTTTCGCCGCGGGTGGCGGCAGTAGCAACCCGTCCGGCGGTTGCGCTCGGCAACCGGCTTTCGCAAAGGGCGGCCGGGCAGAAGGGGAGTGTCGGAGCATCCTTTCTTCTCGGCGCCGCAACCGGACTTCTGTGGGCACCCTGCGCCGGGCCGATTCTGGGACTGGTGCTGACGGGTGCCGCCCTCCACGGGGCCAACGTCGAAACGACGCTTCTGCTCACCGCCTATGCGACGGGCGCGGCTACCTCGCTGGCGTTAGCTGTCGTGGCCGGAGGAAGGGTGTTTGCGGCCATGAAGCGATCGCTCGGTATCGGCGAGCGGCTTCGGCAGGGTCTCGGCGTCGCCGTGTTGGCGGGCGTCGCGGCAATTGCGCTCGGGCTCGATACCGGGCTGCTGGCGCGCCTGTCCTATGCAGGCACCACCAACCTTGAGCAATCGCTGCTTGAGCGGCTGCGCGGCAACTCCGACACGCGCGCGGAAGCGATGGCAAGCAACCGCGTGGCGCCGGCGACGAGTGGTGCGCGGAATGCGTACCAAAGTAACCTGCCCGTGGAAGGCGCGTTCCCGTCGCTTGATGGTGCCGTTGAGTGGCTCAATTCCGAGCCGCTGACCACGGAGCAGCTTCGCGGCAAGGTCGTGCTGGTCGATTTCTGGACCTATTCCTGCATCAACTGCATTCGTACAATCCCCTATGTTCGCGCCTGGGCGGAGAAGTACCGGGATCAGGGCCTGATCGTGATCGGCGTGCATGCACCCGAGTTCGCCTTCGAGAAGCGGATCGGCAACGTCAAACGGGCAGTCAAGAATTTTGAGATCGGCTATCCCGTCGCGATCGACAACGATTTCGCGATCTGGCGCGCGTTCGCGAACAATTATTGGCCGGCTCATTATTTCATCGATGCAAAGGGGCGGATCAGGCACTCTCACTTCGGTGAGGGCGATTACGAGAGATCCGAGCGGGTCATTCAGGAACTGCTGGCGGAAGCGGCAGGTGACCGGAGGACTGACCTCGGTCTTGTGACTCCGAATGCGCAGGGCGCCGAGGCCGCGCCGGACTTCGCCCGCCTTGGGTCTGGCGAGGACTACATCGGGTACATGCGCGCCTCCAACTTCGTCTCGCCCGAAGACATCGGGGTCGATGAAGCGCGCGACTACACGGTGGAAGACCTGCGGCTCAATCAGTGGGGTCTCGCCGGCAACTGGACGATGGGGGCCGAGCAAGCAACGCTCAATCGGGCCGGCGGAGGGATCACGTACAGATTCAGCGCGCGAGACCTCCACCTCGTTCTCGGACCAGGAGCAAGCGGCAGGAAGGTGCGCTTCCAGGTGAAGGTCGACGGGGTGGCGCCGGGTGCGGACCACGGTTCGGACATCGACGCCGACGGCAACGGGACGGTCGCGGAAACGCGACTCTACCAGCTTATACGCCAGTCGGGAGACGTGCGGGAGCGGACGTTCGAGATCCGCTTCCTTGATTCCAACGTCGAAGCCTTTGTTTTCACTTTTGGATGAGAGGACGGCTGCAGTGTCGGAGGCCCTTTGAGGATCTGGTGGATCGCGGGCGCGAGAAGAAAAAAGGAGCGATCAATGCGCTTTTTCGTGACGTTCATCGGCGTAGTCGCGCTGGCGGCAGCGCCATGCGCCTGGGATAGCGACCCACGGGAGCCCCCAGCGATTGCAGCGCTTTTCGCAGTGCCCCCGGCTGGCGGGCGCGCAATCTTTGCTACTCCGGTTCCGGCCGGGGCTGCCGTGCCGGCGTCTTCGGCGGTGAAGCCGATGGCCGAAATCTCAAACCGCTGAGGCGCACCCGATGCATGCGTGTTGCGCCCGCGCGCGTGCCGGAACGCCAAAACTGTAGCTCAATGTATCGCCTCGCTTGATTCCTACACGGGCTTTCAATTTCGGCTGCCACACACATAGTGGCGACACATGAGTACCGGCTTCTGCTGCTGTGATTCATGTCGAGGGAAAGAAATCGATGACAAAGGAAATCAACCAGCCGCGTCGGCGGTTCATGGGCGTGGCGGCGCTCACCGTCGCGGCCGCTCACATCAGTACGTTTGGCGCCGCCCGCGCGCAATCAACCAGCGGGGAGGGATCTGACGTTCCGGCGATCACGCCGGGAACGAATACTTTCTTCGCGTCGCTCAGCCAGATCAACGCGGGCGTCCTGAATATCGGCTACGCGGAAGTGGGGGCCGGCGATGCGCCTGTGGTCATCCTTCTGCATGGCTGGCCCTACGACATCCACACCTATGTCGATGTGGCGCCGCTGCTGGCGGCCGCCGGCTATCGGGTGATCGTTCCCTATCTGCGCGGCTATGGCACGACGCGCTTCCTGTCCGCCGACACGCCGCGCAATGGCCAGCAGTCGGCGATTGCCGCCGACGTCATCGCCTTGATGGATGCCCTGAAGATCGAAAATGCCGTCATCGCCGGCTGCGACTGGGGCGCGCGAACCGCCAACATTATCGCCGCGCTCTGGCCGAAACGCTGCAGGGCAATGGTTTCCGTGAGCGGCTACCTGATCGGCAGCCGTGAAGTCAACAAGATGCCGTTACCGCCGAAAGCCGAGCTTGCCTGGTGGTATCAGTTCTATTTCGCCACGGAACGCGGGCGGGCCGGCTACGAGCAGTACCGGAACGAATTCGCCAGGCTTATCTGGCAGCTCGCATCGCCGAAGTGGAACTTCGACGACGCCACCTTCAACCGCAGCGCGGCGGCATTCGAGAACCCGGATCACGTCGACATCACCATCCACAACTACCGCTGGCGGATCGGCCTGGCTGACGGCGAGCGGAAGTATGACGATCTGGAAGAGCGGCTTGCCGGGTTTCCCGTCATAGGGGTACCGACAATCACGCTGGAGGGCGATGCCAATGGTGCCCCCCATCCGGAACCGAAGGCCTATGCGAAGAAGTTCTCGGGCAAGTACGAACATCGTCTGATCACCGGCGGCATCGGCCACAATCTGCCGCAGGAAGCGCCACAGGCCTTTGCTCAGGCCGTGCTGGACGTCGATCGTTTCTGATCATCCAAAAGGCCGGGCGGGTTGGGGCCGCGGGCCCGGACCCGCCCAGCCCGAACTCTGGCCGGCCGCGAACCTTGGCCAGCTCCTCAAAGCTCCAAACAGTCTGTCGCAACTCCGACGCGGTCGAAATCTCGCTCCGAGCGCGATTGCTGGCGTGTCAGGTGCTCGGGAGAACATCTCACCGGCAATGAGCGCTCCGTATCACAGTGTGTCCGCGCGGCATTCTCTTGGGAGTCGATTACATTTCGGCGCCGGTCGCGAAACATTCGATACACGTGCGGAGCGTCAAGTGTGTCCCGACAGTCGGACAAGGCACTCAAGTCTCGACGTCATCAACTCTGTCGAAAAGAAGGACATCATGACCGAAATCGAGAAGGTACTATACACGGGCAGGACGCATACCACCGGCGGTCGCGAGGGGGCATCGCGCAGTTCTGACGGGCGTCTGGACATCCAGCTTTCCTCGCCCGGCAGCTCAGGGCCCGGGACCAATCCGGAACAGCTCTTTGCCGCCGGCTGGTCGGCCTGTTTCATCGGTGCGATAGGAAAGGCGGCCGGCGAGCGGAAGGTTGCACTCCCGATCGATCTGGCCGTCGATGCCGAAGTCGATCTCGGCAGCGGTGCCGGCGGCTACCTCCTGCGGGCGCGGCTCAATGTCAGCCTGCCGGGGATCGACCGCGACACCGCCCGGGCGCTGGTCGACCGGGCCCATCAGACCTGTCTCTATTCCAAGGCGACACGCGGCAATATCGACGTTACGATCGACATCGTCTGACGTGATGAAAAGCCCTGGCTGATCGCCAGGCAGGGCCGTTCTGGAAGAAGCGGTGGCTGCGAAGGCTACCGTTTTTTTGTCTGGCTGTCGTCTTCGCCTTTGAGTTCCGCCGTCTATTCTTGGCATCCGAATGCGGCGATGCAGTCCGCGATTCCGTCAGGGGTGAATGGCAATTTCTGCGGCAAGGCCGCCGCCGTCGCGGTTGCGCAAGGTGAGTGAGGCGCCGATCGCCGTCGCGAGTTGTTGGGCGATGGCAAGGCCAAGACCGGTTCCACCTGTATCCCGGTTGCGGGACTGCTCCAGCCGGTAGAACGGCTTCAGGACCGCTTCCAGCTGATTTTCCGGAATACCGGGGCCGCGGTCGAGTACCTTGATGACCACGGTTTCATCGGCGAGGCGTTGCATCTCTATTTCCGCGCTGCCGCCGAATTTGAGCGCATTGTCGATCAGGTTGGTGAGAATCCGTCTGAGCGCGTGTGGCCGGGTCAAGATCGTGCCGCCCGTCACTTCGGTGATCGTGACCGCCTTGCCGGTATCCTGGTAATCATAGGCCAAGCTTTCGGTGAACGAGGCCAGATCGATGCGGGAGGCCTTTTCGACCTTGCCATGGGCACTCTTTGCATAGTCGACACCTTCTTTGACGAGGCGCTCTATTTCGCCAAGGTCCTGGATCAGCTTGTCCCTCTCGATGAAGTCCTCCGCCATCTCCGTCCGCAGCTTCATGCGCGTGATTGGCGTTTGCAGGTCGTGTGAAATTGCCGCGAGGATCTGCACGCGTTCTTCGAGATACTGCGCGATGCGATCCCGCATCGCATTGAAGGCCGTTGCCGCATAGGCGACTTCACTCGGTCCCGCTTCGCTGAGCCGGGGCGTCTGCCTGTTTGGGTCGAGCGTGTCTGCGGCCGTCGCGAGGTTGACGAGAGGGCGGATTGCCTGACGCACGGCAAACCAGCAGCACAACACCAGAAGCCCAAGCTGCGCGACGAGCACGTAAGGCAGCCAGTCTGCCAAGGGCATTACGCCTCTCGGCTTGACATCTATTGTCAGCGGTGCGCCGTCGCTCAAGCGCAGATGCGCCTGCAGCCGCCGGCTTTCACCGGGAATGGATTCCACTTCGATCGGATAGCGCGCGCCGATCGTCCCCTGGATCTTGGAAGCGATCTCGGCGCTGCGTGCGTCGAGCGCGGGATCTCCCGGCATGCCTCGCCCGAGAATGAAACTGTAGCTCCCGCGTTCGAGCCGATCCAGCCAGTCGGCGCGTTCGGCAGCGGGCAGCCGGTCGAGAATGGCGATCGACGTGGCGACGTCGTTTTCAAGTGTATTGAACATCACCGACCTGGCGGCCATGTAGCGCTCGAAAAACAGCACGGTGAACGACATGGCATGCGCGAGCGCCAGTCCGGCAAGGAGAATGACGAACAATCGCACCCTAAGAGTGCGCGGCCATAGGCGAAATCCATTGAGAACGGCGCGCGCCACCATCAGCGGGCCTCGACGATCTCGACCGGCATGGAAAAGACATAGCCTTCGCTGCGGACGGTCTTGATGTAGCTCGGCTCCCTTGCATCGTCGCCAAGCCGTTGGCGAACCCGGCTGACCAGGAGATCGATCGACCGGTCGAAGAGTTCGGCCTCGCGCCCCTGGGTAAGATTGAGAAGCTGGTCGCGGTTGAGCACGCGCTGCGGATGGTCGATGAAGACGCGCAGAAGGCGGTATTCGGCGCCGCTGAGCGCAATCACCGTGCCATCGGAGTCGACGAGATGCCTTGCCGTCGTGTCCAGTTTCCATTTGCCGAAGCGCAGCAACTGGCCGGCCTCGGAGACCTGCAGGTTTGGAGGCAGCATCCGCGTGCGCCGCAGGACGGCCTTGATGCGCGCCAGCAGCTCGCGTGCCGAAAAAGGCTTGGCGAGATAGTCGTCAGCGCCCATTTCGAGACCGAGAATGCGATCCATCTCGTCGGTGCGCGCAGTCAGCATGACGATGGGCGTCGCCTTGTGCCTGCCCGCGCGCAGCTCGCGGCTGAGCACGAGGCCGTCATCTCCCGGCATCATCACGTCGAGGATGATCAGATCGACGGCATTCGCATCGAGAAATGCGCGCATATGCCGCCCGTCGGCGACCGCGGTGACGCGCAGGCCGTTCTTCTTCAGGTAGCTCGAGACAAGCTCCCTGATCTCGCGATCGTCATCGACGATCAAGATATGATCGATGTGCTCCATTGCGCCGTGTCCTAAATGCACGCTTGCTACTGCGTGCTTCCTTAAATCGGTTCCGATTTAAGATAAGAACATGCAGCAAATCAAAGTGCTACAGCGTCCTTTCGCGCCTGATAAGACGCGCGGCGCTGTAATGACGTTCGCGATGTATCCGTAGTGTGTGCAAATCTTCGCAGCTCCGCGTTTTGATGTAACGCGCGGCCGGCCGGATACATTCCGATACAATGTCCGTTCGTTTGGCAAGCATTGTAATCCTTTGCTGCTGCGCCTCCGCTTTGCCGGCCGGACGGCCACGCCCATCTCGGCGGTTTCAGCCCGGGAGCGCGGGCCTCTCAGGCGTTATGGTCGCACCGCTGGCCTGCGGCGATTAGCCGGCAAACAGGCGTCAAGTTCGGATGCCGAATCTTGCCAAAGGCCCCTTGTCTGTTCCAGCACGCAATCACAGAAAATTCGCCGCCCTCATGCGCTCGATACGCCCGGCCTCACCAGGTGACAGCATTGGAGTATTGAAGGCAAACCCCGTTCTCACCCCGTTTGCTCGACGATCGGCGGGATCTGGATCAATTTCAGCTCGGATGCGCCGGAGTCGATGATCTCGAAGACCGCGTCGAGCATTCTCGGCACGTCCTGACGAACCATCTCGATGTGGTCTCCGAGCATCGCCACAAAGGGGTCCCAGTCGAAGCAGCCGAGCAGAGGCATGCGATCGGCATAATGGCCGGAGCGACGAATCCATCGCATGACGCCTTCAAGCGAAATGGTCGAGTTGACAAACATGCCCCGCGGCAGTGGTCCGACCTTGTCCGCGAGCGACTTCATTGCGTTCTCGGCCTTTTCGGGTGCATAGCCGCAGGTAAGCACGAGCGCCTCGTCGACCTCCACCCCCGCCTCGGCGTGGGCGGCACGAAACCCCCTCACACGTTCCGACGTGTTGTGGTCGGTTCCGCGTCCGCCGACGAAGAGCAGCGGTGTCTTCTCACCGAACTCCCGTTCTGAGTTGGCGAGCACGCGCCGCGTAAGCTCGAGCGCGCCGCCGAAATTGTCAGAGATGACCGAGGGAACACGCGAACCCGGCAGGTCGAGGTTCACGGTCCGAACGCCGGCGGCGGAACAAATGTCGGCGATGCGATCTGGATCGGTCGCGCCGGTCGCGATCAGGCAGTCCACCTGATACGAGAGCATGGCGCGTGCGGCCTCGATCTCCAGTGCGGGATCGCGGCGCGTGCAGGTGATGATCGGGAAGAGGCCTCTCTCGCGCGCTCTCGTCTCGAACTGTTCGACGATCGAGCCGAAATAGCGGTTGTCGTACTTCGGGACGAGCATGCCGATGATCTTCGATCGCTCGCGGCGCAGCACGCTTGCCTGCATGTTCAGGGCATAACCCTGCTCCTCGGCAAGGCGGGTGATCTTCTCCGCCAGCTGGCTGCTGATGCGGCGCTTTTTCCAGTTTCCGCTCAGCACGGCACTCACCGCACTCGCCGACGTTCCGGCCAATTCAGCCAGGTCGTAGATCGTTGTTCTTTTGGTCTGAGTTCCGCGCTTCACGAATTTTGATCTCCACGTTCGTGCGTCACCTTGACATCAATAGAGTTAAGTGGCAATTCTGCTTCATCGATTGAGCAAGCAAGCGCAATCGATGAAGCTACCAGTTCAGCAAAAGCTGTCCCGGGGAGGAGTCTGACAGGAATCAATAAGTCCAACGCTACAGTGCCTGCTGCAGCGAGCGACCGGCCACGCCTGATCGGCCTAAAGAAGTCGCGGCGGAACTTGTCCCCGAACGGCTTCGCGATATCGTGGGGGTGTCGCCCTTCAAAAGCTTCAGGACGCCGGCGCAAAATCAACCGTGGAGGAAACTTATGAAGACGATTTGTTACTTGCTTGCCTCGACCGGCCTTGCCGTGTCGCTCAACAGCGCGGCCGTCGCGCAGGACGCGGCCACCGTGGCCTTCCTGATGCCGGACCAGGCTTCGACCCGCTACGAAGAGCACGACTATCCTGGCTTCAAGGCGGAGATGGAGAAGCTCTGCCCGAGTTGCACCGTCATCTACCAGAATGCCAATGCGGACGTGGCGCTTCAGCAGCAGCAGTTTAACTCCGTAATCGCCCAGGGCGCCAAGGTCGTCGTGCTCGATCCGGTCGATTCCGCCGCGGCCGCGGCGCTCGTCGAAATTGCCCATTCCCAGGACGTCAAGGTGATCGCCTATGACCGTCCGATCCCGGACAAGCCGGCTGACTACTATGTTTCTTTCGACAATGAAGGCATCGGCCGCGCGATCGCGCAGTCGCTGGTCGATCATCTGAAGGCTACCGGCGTGGCCGAAGGTTCCGGCGTGCTGCAGATCAATGGTTCGCCGACCGACGCGGCAGCCGGTCTCATTCGCGACGGCATCGACTCCGCCCTCGACGCATCCGGCTACAAGACGCTCGCCGAATTCGACACGCCCGACTGGGCGCCGCCGAAGGCGCAGGAATGGGCCGCAGGCCAGATCACCCGTTTCGGCGACCAGATCAAGGGGATCGTTGCCGCCAACGATGGAACCGGCGGCGGTGCAATCGCGGCGCTCAAGGCAGCGGGCGTCAAGCCTGTTCCGCCCGTCACCGGCAACGACGCGACCATCGCGGCATTGCAGCTGATCATCTCCGGCGACCAGTACAACACGATTTCGAAGCCTTCCGAGATCGTAGCGGCGGCTGCCGCCAATGTCGCGGTGAAGCTGATCAAGGGCGAAACGCCCGAGGCGACGCATAAGCTCTACGAAACGCCGTCACAGCTCTTCACCCCGGCGGTGGTCACGGCCGAGAACATCAAGGCCGAGATCTTCGACAAGAAGATCAACACGCCGGAAGAGATCTGCACCGGCGAATATGCTGAAGGTTGCCGCAAGCTCGGCATCATCAACTAAAGCAGCTCCGACTGCCGCTGTGTTCGGCCGCATGACCGCGGCCGAACACCTCTCCCGGTCACGATGATTGCGGGTCGGATCGGCCCGAAATCGTGAACGTGATCGATTCTGGTAAGTTAGGGCTGGATGCCGGCGGAAAACCGCTCAGAGTATTCCATGATCCCGCTGTACAGCGCCGCGCGTCTGATCAGACGCGTAAAGGTCGCTGTAGAACTTTGAGTTTCTGCATGATTTTGTCCATGCAGTAGTCGAAAGGTCAAAAAAGGCGATGACACGCGATATCCAGAGTGCTCCCGTAAAGGGTGAGCCTGTGCTGCGTCTTCGCGGCATATCCAAGAATTTCGGAGCCGTTTCCGCTCTCACCGACATAGAACTCGACGTCAATGCCGGCGAAGTCGTCGCATTGGTCGGAGACAACGGCGCCGGCAAGTCGACGCTCGTCAAAGTTCTCGCGGGGGTGCATCAACCATCCTCGGGCACGATCGAGTTCTGCGGGCAGGGGGTAACGCTCGACAATCCCGGAAAGGCGCTCGATCTTGGGATTGCGACGGTCTTCCAGGATCTGGCTCTGTGCGAAAACCTCGATGTCGTTGCAAATCTGTTCCTGGGCCAGGAGATGTCGCCTTGGCACCTGGATGAAGTTGCGATGGAAGTCCGCGCCTGGACGCTTCTGCGCGAACTGGCCGCGCGCATCCCATCCGTTCGTCAGCCGATCGCGTCTCTATCCGGCGGCCAGCGTCAGACAGTCGCCATTGCGCGTTCGCTGCTGCTGAATCCCAAGGTCATCATGCTCGATGAACCGACCGCGGCTCTCGGCGTGGCCCAAACAGCCGAGGTCCTCAATCTGATCGAACGCGTCCGCGATCGCGGGCTCGGCGTGATCATTATCAGCCACAACATGGAAGACGTGCGCGCGGTCGCGGATCGCGTCGTCGTCTTGCGGCTTGGACGGAACAACGGCGTCTTCTCGCCGGATGCGTCCAATCACGAACTCGTCGCCGCAATCACCGGTGCGACGGAGAACGCCGTCTCGCGCCGTCTCGACCGCAAGGCCGGCCTCGTCAATGAGCAGAGCGGAGGACCCGCATGAGCCAGAACCCCTCGAACCAGGCTGTCCAAAGCCAGCAGAGGCTTGACCGCAGCGATGAACGCGTGCGCCATGACGAAGGGATCCTCGACTTGGTGTGGGGGTTCATCGACCGCGTGCGGTCCGGCGATCTCGGCATGCTGCCGGTCGCCGTCGGTCTCATCGTCATTTCGATCATCTTTTCGGCCCTCAATCCGATCTTTCTTGCACCCAACAACCTCGTGAACCTGCTCTTCGATTGCGCCACCGTTGGCGTGATCTCGCTCGGGATCATCTGCGTGCTGGTATTGGGCGAAATCGACCTTTCGGTAGGCTCGATGAGCGGACTGGCCTCGGCGATGGTCGGTGTGTTGTGGGTGAATTCCGGCTGGCCGATTGCCGCGGCGATATTTGTTGCACTGATGGTCGGTGCCGCGGTCGGGCTGCTCTACGCCACGCTCTACAACCGCCTCGGAATGCCGAGCTTCATCGCCACCCTGGCTGGTCTTCTCGCGCTTCTCGGCATGCAGCTCTACATCCTCGGGCCGACCGGTTCGATCAACCTGCCCTATGCTTCCTCGCTCGTCCGCTTCGGACAGATAATGATCATGCCGGACTGGCTCTCCCACACGCTTGCGCTGGTTCCGGGCCTGGTGATGATCGGCAAGGGCATGCGGACGATGCACCAGCGACAGGCGGCGAACCTCTCCTCCCAGCCGCTCGGAGCGCTAATCATCAAGGCGCTGGTGCTCACGGTTCTTCTCGAAGTGGCTGTCTTCTACCTCAATCTCGGCCGCGGCGTGCCGTGGATGTTCGGGCTCTTCGTCGCCCTTGCGGTGATCCTCAACTATGCGCTGACGCGCACGAAGTGGGGCCGCTCGATGTTCGCGGTCGGCGGCAACCGTGAGGCCGCGCGGCGGTCGGGCATCAACGTGCGCCGGATCTACATGAGCGCCTTCGTGCTCTGCTCCACGCTTGCCACGCTGGGCGGCATTCTGTCGGCATCGCGCCTTGCCTCATCGAGCCAGCAGGCGGGCACGGGCGACGTCAACCTCAACGCGATCGCGGCTGCCGTCATCGGCGGCACGAGCCTCTTCGGTGGGCGTGGCAGCGCCTATTCGGCCCTGCTCGGCATCATCGTCATCCAGGCGATCTCGAACGGTCTGACGCTGCTCAATCTGAGCTCGTCGCTCCGCTACATGATCACTGGCGGCGTTCTGGCAATCGCTGTCATCGTCGACTCGTTGGCCCGTCGTTCCCGTGTCAGCCACGGACGCGCGTAACCCAACCTCTCGTTATGGAGTTCTTGACATGGCTGACCTCATGAAAGGCAAGGTTGCCGCCATCACCGGCGCAGCATCGGGCATCGGACTGGAATGCGCCCGCACGCTGCTTGCGGAAGGGGCGAAGGTCGTTCTCGTGGATCGTGCGCAGGACAAGCTGGAACAGCTCTGTGCCGAGCTCGGCGAAAACGCCTTGCCGCTGGTAGTCGACCTTCTGAAGCCCGCCGAAGTCTCCGGCATGCTTCCGAGAATCCTCGACCTCGCCGGGAAGCTGGACGTCTTCCATGCGAATGCCGGCGCCTATATCGGTGGTCCGGTGGCCGAGGGCGACCCGGACGCGTGGGACCGGATGCTCAACCTCAACATCAATGCGGCATTCCGCTCCGTGCATGCGGTGCTGCCGTACATGATCGAGCAGAAATCCGGCGACATCCTCTTCACCAGTTCGATTGCGGGTGTCGTCCCTGTCGTCTGGGAGCCGATCTACACGGCATCGAAATTCGCCGTGCAGGCCTTCGTGCACAGCACGCGGCGACAGGTGGCGCCGCATGGTGTGCGCGTCGGCGCCGTGTTGCCGGGACCCGTGGTGACGGCGCTGCTCGATGACTGGCCCAAGGCGAAGATGGAAGAAGCGCTTGCCAATGGCAGCCTCATGCAGCCGAAGGAAGTGGCGGATGCGGTGCTCTTCATGTTGACGCGTCCGCGCAACGTCACGATCCGCGATCTGGTGATCCTGCCCAACAGCGTCGATCTCTAATTGCCTCCGGCGGCGCGAGGCTGCGCCCTCCGCCGATCCATGTTCCAGATTGCAGGCGGTAGACCATGACCAACATTTCTTCCGCACGCCCCACGGGCGGCGAACGATATCTCATCGGCGTTGACGTCGGGACCGGAAGCGCCAGAGCGGGCATTTTCGATCTCACCGGCCAGCTGCTGGCATCGGGCAAGCGCGATATCACGCTCTTTCGCGAACCCGGTTCCATCGTCGAGCAGTCGAGTACGGAGATCTGGACCGCCGTCTGCGAGGCCGTTCGAGAAGCGGTTTCCACTGCGGGCGTGGATCCTTCCCAAGTCGCAAGCATCGGCTTCGACGCAACCTGTTCGCTGGTCGTCCTGGGTGAAGATGGGCGATCGCTTCCGGTGGGGCCGTCGGGGGACGCTCGGCGCGATATCATCGTCTGGATGGATCACCGCGCCGTCGAGCAGGCGGAACGCATCAATGCCAAGGGTCATAGTGTGCTGCGCTATGTCGGCGGGCGCATATCGCCGGAGATGGAGACGCCGAAGCTTCTCTGGTTGCGCGAAAATCGTCCCAACGTCTTCGATGCCGCCTGGCAATTCTTCGACCTTGCGGATTTCTTGACTTGGCGGGCAACGGGCGACCTTGCCCGTTCCACATGCACGGTGACTTGCAAGTGGACCTATCTCGCGCACGAGAAGCGCTGGGACCCGGGTTATTTCCGCGCGATCGGCCTCAGTCAGCTCGCGGATGAAGACTTCGTGCGCATAGGTCAGCGTGTCGTGGAGCCGGGCACGCCGGTTGGAAACGGGCTGACGGACCGCGCCGCCGAGGAGCTTGGCCTCGCGGCCGGCACGCCTGTCGGAGCCGGCATGATCGACGCCCATGCCGGCGGGATCGGAACCGTCGGTGTCGACGGCCCTCCCGAGAGCAACCTGGCCTATGTCTTCGGCACATCCTCCTGCACGATGACTTCCACGTCGGAGCCGGTCTTTGTACCGGGTGTGTGGGGACCTTACTATTCGGCGATGGTCCCGGGGATGTGGCTGAACGAGGGCGGCCAGTCCGCGGCGGGCGCTGCGATCGAGCAGCTTCTGTCGTTCCATCCGGCGGCCGGCGGGGCGCTGGAGCTCGCAGAGCGCCGCGGTCTCTCTCTGCCGGTCCTGCTGGCGGAGCTCGCGGCGAAGAAGGCCCAGACGCTCTCGCAGTCGGTCGAGCTTGCCGGCGGTCTGCACGTCGTTCCTGAATTCCTCGGCAACCGCGCGCCGTTTGCCGATCCGCATGCCCGCGCCGTTGTCGTGGGACTGGGGATGGAAAGGGATATCGACAACCTCGTTTCGCTCTACGTGGCAGGGCTATGCGGCATCGGCTACGGGCTCCGGCAGATCATCGATACGCAGGCGTCGTCCGGCGCCATGATCGAGAAGATCGTCATCAGCGGCGGCGCGGGCCAGCTCGATCTCGTCCGCCAGCTCCTCGCGGACGCGACGGGAAAGCCCGTGTTGGCGACGCGCTCGGAGGAGCCCGTGCTTCTCGGGGCAGCCATCCTCGGCAGCGTGGCGGCGGGCGAGTTCCCGGACGTCCGGTCAGCAATGGCAAGGCTTTCCGGCACGGATCGCACCTACGCGCCCGTCGTCGGTGAAATCGCAGCGCTTCATGCGCTGAGATACGACGCCTTCAATAGGCTCCAGGCACTGGCACGGGACATCCGGTAGGTGCCTCAGCGCCACCCGAGAGCGGGGGCAACGTGGGTGAGAACCGCTTCGATGACATGGGCGTTGTAGTCCACGCCAAGCTGGTTGGGAACGGTTAGGAGCAGCGTGTCGGCCTCCGCTATGGCCTCGTCCTTCGCCAGCTGTTCGATAAGGACGTCCGGCTCGGCCGCATAGCTTCGACCGAAAATCGCCCGCGTCTTCTCGTCGATGAATCCGATCTTGTCTTCATCCTGGCTGCCTCGGCCGAAATAGGCGCGGTCGCGGTCGTCGACCAACGCAAAGATGCTGCGGCTGACCGACACTCTCGGCTTGCGTTCGTGACCTGCCGCCTTCCATGCCTCGCGGAACGCCCGGATCTGATCGGCCTGTTGAACATGGAACGGAAGGCCGCTCTCGTCGTCCTTGAGCGTGGAACTTTGCAAATTCATCCCCAGCTTGGCCGCCCAAACTGCGGTGGCGTTGGAACTGGCGCCCCACCAGATCCGCTCGCGCAGACCCTCCGAATGCGGCTCGATGCGTAGCAGGCCGGGAGGATTGGGAAACATTGGCCGAGGGTTGGGCTCAGCAAAGCCTTCGCCGCGCAGCACATCGAGCAGAACTTCCGCGTGGCGCCGGGCCATGTCTGCGTCGGTCCCGCCTTCGGGCGGCTGGTAGCCGAAGTAACGCCATCCATCGATCACCTGCTCGGGCGAGCCGCGGCTGATGCCGAGCTGCAGGCGCCCGCCGGCGATGATGTCGGCCGCGCCCGCGTCCTCGGCCATGTACATCGGGTTCTCGTACCGCATGTCGATGACGGCGGTGCCGATTTCGATGCGGTTGGTCTTGGCGCCGACGGCCGCAAGCAGCGGAAACGGCGAGCCCAGTTGGCGGGCGAAGTGATGCACACGAAAATAGGCCCCGTCCGCGCCCAGCTCCTCGGCAGCAACGGCCAGGTCGATGGACTGCAGAAGCGCGTCGGACGCCGACCGCGTTTGCGATTGCGGCGAGGGTGCCCAGTGCCCGAACGATAGGAAGCCGATCTTCTTCATGATTGTGCAGCCTCTGATGTTGCAGTCACTGCTTCATGGCACAAAACCGACTGGGGATATAGGCATACCATGCGCGGGGGCTCGCCAAGGCGATCCGAGCAGGCGATGCACCCCGATTACTCAAGCGTCCGGGAGCGTAAAGACGGCGCAGGGCGTTGCGATGCCGCGCAACACGTGTTCGCCGAGTGGCACCAGCGGCATAGTGGTCTCGGCGGCGACCGCGCCCGAGATCAGCACCGAACGCCCGAGCGGCCGGCACAGCCCTTCCAGCCGGCTGACCAGGTTGACCGCGGGACCAATGGCGGTGAAGTCCAGCCGGTCTGCCGCGCCGATATTGCCCCACAATATCTCGCCGAGATGCAGCGCTACGCCGAAGGGGAGCGGCGGCAGCCCCTGCGCTTCACGCGCGGCATCGAGATGGGCCATGCCGGCGCGGGCAGCGACGACCGCGCGCAACGCCGCTCCGCAGGCCTCGGCCGGTGTACCGGCAACCGGAAAGATCGCTAGTAGGCCATCACCCATGAACTTCAACACTTCGCCCCCGAAGACGTGTATCGCGCCGGCGACGCGGTCGAACCAGGCGTCGAGGGTGGCGATCATCGCCTGAGGCTCCGTTGCCTCGGAAAGGGCGGTGAAGTTGCGCAGATCGGTACAAAGCAGCACGGCGCGGATGGTCTCTCCGGTGCCCCGGCCGAGCGCGCCGGCCTGCACCCGGGCGGCACTGCGCCGGCCGAGATAGGCCTCCAGCAGCGTTTCCAGCGCTGTCCGTTCAGCCAAAGCAGCCAAAGGCGCGGCGGCGAAGCGCGCGGCCTGGCGCAGCCGGCCGGTCTCGGCGGGGCCGAATGCCCGGCTGCCGGCCCAACCCAGTATCAATCTGTCCGCCGCCGGTCCGACCGTGTTCTCCTCAACCGGACCAAGCCCGGCGAGCCAGTCGCGCCCGGCATGATTGGCTGCACCGCCCGCGAAACCCAAGGCCTCGATCACCGTCCCGGTCTCCGCCCGCCACAGCCATGTGCGGTGGGCGACGATTGGATGTGGCACTGCCAGCGTCAGGGCACCGCCGGCGAGCGGAAGGCCATCGGCCACCAGTCGGCCGCCGAGATCGGCCAGGAACCGGTCAGGGCCCGGCGAAGCGCCGGCCTCGTCCACCAGCCAGGCAAGGGGTCCGGGAAGGTCCATGCCGCGATCATAACGTTACGTTCCATTATCTGTCATCCGCGCTACTGCATCTTTCCTTAAATCGGAACCGATTTGAGAATGAAAACAAGCGGCAAATTCAAAGCGTTACAGCGACCCCAGTATGCCTGAAATAACGCTTGGCGCTGTAAGTGGTGGCGCAGCCGATCCCAGCGGTCTATCATCGGTTGGCCCGCTCCGGCGCTAGTCCCTTTCGCCGTAGTAGGGCAGCCATCGCAACCTTTGGGGGAGACCGATGCAAGAGGCCCTCGTCGTCCGCCGCGAAACGCATATCCCGGCGCCGCCCGCCGCAGTGTTCGCCCTGCTCACCGATCCTGAAAAGATCCTGCGCTGGATGGGAACGGAAGCCGAGGTCGAGCCGGAGCCCGGCGGGCTTTATCTCGTCAACGTCACCGGGGCTCGCTTCGCCCGCGGCTCCTTCCGCGAGGTCGTACCGGTGCACCGCCTGGTATACAGCTTCGGCTGGGACGACAGCGAGATCGTGCCGCCGGCGTCGAGCCTTGTCGAGATCGACCTCATCGAGCAGCCAGACGGAACGCTGTTGCGCCTGACCCATAGCGGCCTGCCCAATGCCGAGCAGTGCGCCGGCCATGCGGAAGGTTGGGCCCATTACCTCGACCGGTTGGCCGAGGCTGCGGCGGGGCGCGACCCGGGGCCGGATCCCTGGCACGGCCGCACCGGCTGACGTCGGCCGTCAAGAAGCTGCCGGACCTCAAGGCACCGTTTCGCAGATAGCGCGCGCGTTCAACAGGCCCCAGCCGAAGACCGGATCCTTGCCCGGGTCCCCGAGATCCTCCACGCTCCCGGTCAGCATCTCGCGGATCTGTGCGGGCGCGAGTTCCGGTTTCGACGCCTTCAGCAGTGCCAGCGCGGCGGTCACGAAAGGTGCTGCAAAAGACGTGCCCGTTTTCAGACGAGCCCCGCTGACAGAGGCCGCGGTCCAGACCGCGACACCCGGAGCGGCGAAGTCGATGTGCTCGCCGCGGCCGGCGCGCCTGTAGGGCCGCTTGCGCCTGTCGGTCGCGGTTACCGCAACCACCTCTTCGTAGGCCGCGGGATAGGCTGGCTCGGCCTTGGGCCCGTCATTGCCGGCGGCAGCAACCGTGATGATCCCGCGTTCGCCCATTTTCTCCACGGTCCGTTCAAGCAGCAGATTGGGCGGGCCGGAGAGGCTCAGATTGATGACCTGCACCTGGCGGCCGGCGAGCAGGTCAATGGCGCGAACAAGATCGAAGGCACCGGAGCGGTCGTCCTGGCGCCCGGCGCGGTGAAACGCGTCCACCGCGATGAGCTTGCCGGCCGGTATCAGGCCCGGCGTACGGCTCGTCGCTGATCCCACGAGCAGTGCCGCGACAGCGGTGCCGTGCTGCCGGCCGGATTCCGGCAACTCTTCGTCGGCAAGGCGGATGATCTCGATGTTCCCGTGTTCGAAGGCGTCGTGTTCAGGGTTGATCGCCGTATCGACAAGGCCGATCCGCACCCCGCCTGCGCAAGCGCCGGGCCAGTCTTGGGCCGACGGCCAGCCAATGACGCTGCGCGCCAGGCAGTCGGTGGCGGCACATGGCCGCTCGGCCCGTTGCTCCGGCCGGAAAAAATGATTGAAGTCGACGATCGCTTGAGGCGCCAGGGTCCGGGCTTGCTCCCGGGCGGCATCAAGCGTCAGGCCCGAGGGAATGCGAAGCTTGATCACTTCGGTGTCGAACGTCGCCATTGCAGCTCGTCCGAGGACCTGGAAGCCGGACGCCGTCAACTGCTCGAGTTGAGCCGGGCTGAAGCCAAGCGCGACGATCTCGTTCGGCGCCTGGATAGCGGGCGCCGGCGGCTGTGAGCGTCGCAAACTGCCTCGTCTTGGCAGCAGGCCGCGGAACGGGAACTTTCCGCCACTCCATCCTGCACCGGCGCGGAAGGAGCCGGAGCCTCGGGAGCCGCCGCCATCGTCGTCATCGTCGTCGTCGGCGAGCGCCTCATTGGTCCCGAGCATTTGAAACACCATCGCGTCCCTGGGAACCATGATGTCGCCTGCCACCAGTGCGATTGCTGTAATTGGGGCGATCAGTGCAACTTTGAGCGCGAGACTGGTCAACATCCGAGAACCTCGATCGGCTTGGCAGTGTTCAAACAGGCGATGCATACCTTGTACGGCGGCGGCCGGTGCCGGTAGATTGGAATGAAACGGTCGAGTCGTCGATCTATTCCCTCTTCTATAGCAATGCGTCTTCTCAGATGCACAAAGGTCGCTATAGACTTTGAATTGCCGCATGGTTTTATCGTTGAATCGGACCGATTTAAGTAGCGGTAGCCAGAATTGCGGAGTTTCCGGATGAACAGTGCGGTGAAAGACGTCGGTGAACGCCTGATAGCGTTCCTGCCCAATCTCCGCCGCTTCGCCATATCGCTTTGCGGCTCGCGTGATATCGCCGATGATCTGGTGCAGGCGGCCTGTGAACGGGCGCTCGCCAGTGCCGAGCGCTTCGAGCCTGGCACGCGGTTCGACGCCTGGATGTTTCGCATTCTCCGCAATCTCTGGATCGATCAGGTGCGCAAGCAGAAGACCATGGGCGTGCAGGACGATATTTCCCAACGCCAGGATATCGCGGGAGCGCATGGAGAACGCGAAGCCGAGGCGCGGTTGACTCTGACCACGGTGGCTGAAGCGATCGCCGACTTGCCGAACGAGCAGCGCGAGGTGCTGCTTCTGGTCTGTGTCGAGGAGCTTTCCTATCGCGAAGCGGCTGACGTGCTGGGCGTTCCGATCGGAACGGTCATGAGCAGACTGGCGAGGGCACGCAAGAATCTTGCCGAGGCTGCCGGAATAACGGCGACGACCACTCGTTCTCAGATGATGAAGGACGTGAAGGAATGACCAAAACGGATTTTTCCGACGAAATACTCATGCGCTTCGCCGACGGCGAGCTCGATGCCGAAACTTCCGCTGAGCTCGAGCGGGCGATGGAGCTGGACGACGAACTCGTCTCGCGCGTGGCGCTCTTCATCGAAACGCGCGCGGCGGCACAGACCGCTATGAAGCCGCTTCTCGACGAGCCGCTGCCGGCCGAACTCTCGGCTGCCGTCGAAAAAATGGTCAAAGAGAAGACGCAGAGTGCTTCCGATGCCAGCGTTCTGCCTTTCACGCCGCGCGCTGCAAATAACCGTCGGGCGAACCGCTGGCTCGCACCCATAGCCGCCTCTCTTGTGGTCGTCGTTGCCGGCATCGGCGGATATTGGCTGCGGGGCGG
The DNA here is from genome assembly GCF_030124405.1 of Sinorhizobium sp. 7-81. Lineage (NCBI taxonomy): Bacteria > Pseudomonadati > Pseudomonadota > Alphaproteobacteria > Hyphomicrobiales > Rhizobiaceae > Sinorhizobium > Sinorhizobium sp. 7-81. Next base: position 22,819 of record NZ_JASKLT010000001.1, read on the forward strand.
CGGGGAAGCGGTGCTCGACGGCGGTTTGCACGTCGCCGGCATCAGCGGCTCCGCGCTTGATGATGCGCTGGCGACGGTCGCCACAGGCGAGGAAAGGCAATTGCCGGATTCCAACCAGCGCTTTCGAGCGATAGCGACGTTCCGCGATAATGCACAGACTCTGTGCCGGGAGTTCGAAGTGGACTCGGCCGACCGCTCGACCGTGGTATCAGTTGCGTGCCGCACCGGAGTCGAATGGCGCGTGACCTTCGCCGTCGTTGCGCCCGGCGCCAGTGGCGGTTACGCGCCGGCATCGTCCACCGAGACCCTCGACGCCTATCTCACCGCGATCGATGCCGGGCCGCCGCTTGAGGCAGCGGAAGAGGCTCAGGTTCTCAGCCATCTACGCGAGCGCGCGCCAAGGTGAGACTGGCGCATGCCGCTGCCTGTTTTCTTAAATCGGAACCGATTGAAGGGCAAACGTGCAGCAAATCCAAAGTGCTGCTGCGACCTCTGCGCGTCTGATGAGACACGCGCGCTGTAGTGATGGAATAGAGGCGCCGATCGCCCGTTACTCCACCGGACCGAAAGAAACGGTCCGGTTTTCAGAAGGAGTAATGGCATGAAAAGGCATTGGAAGCTGAGCACCGCGCTCCTCGCCAGCCTCGCAGCATTTGCAGGTTCTGCGGCCGAGGCGAGGGAACATCCATTGATCTATCCTGACGTCGAGAATTCGCCCAGGCAAACCGCGCACACGGCGGGCCGGAGCGACGGCGAGATCATCGTGGCCGGCAACAGTTCGTCCAATTCGAGTTCGAATTCGTCGAGCAATTCGAGTTCCAACTCGTCTTCCAACAGTTCCTCGAACTCGAGCTCCAATTCGTCCTCGAACAGTTCTTCGAACAGTTCCTCGAACACGAGCTCGAACAGCTCGTCCAACTCGAGCTCGAACAGTTCTGACCGGTCGTATCGTCCAGGCAAGTTGTGGCGCGCGTGGCGCTGAAATCCGCTGCATGCTTCCTTGAATCGATGCCGAATTAAGGATGAAACGTGCAGCAATTCGAAGACGCGGCAAGAAGAGGGGGCCGGACAATCGATCCGGCCCCCTTTGTTTGACCGCTAGAAAGATCAACGAGCGGCGCGCGCCGTCTTACGATACCAGCCGGCTCCGGCGATGGTGTTTCGGTGAATCGTCTCTCGCTCCATGGCTTCGTTGCGTGTTTCGGCGCGGATGTCTGCCGTGACGGCCGCATCAGCGCGGCGGAACGGTATGACCTGCACGAGCGGCGTCCCCTTTTCGATGGCGTAAAGTCCATCAGGCGCCGTCGCGAAGAACGGAAAATGGATATGAGCGGCGTAGGTGTCGGTATCGACGACGCCGGCAACGCATTCGAACGGTTGCCCCGCCCGGTTGAGGGGCGGCAGAAACAGGCAGCTCCAGCCGGGCGGAGTGCGGATGGACCAGTAGTTGTGAAACTTGCACGGTGGCGACGGCTCTCTCGGATTTCCCGCTACCTGATGGGCACCATGATTGCTGACCATGACCCGGTCGAATTCCCAGCCTGCCTCGACGCTGCGGCCGCCATCCTTGATTTCCAACCTGACGGTCGCCGCGAGCGGCAGGATCCAGCCCGTGGTCATGGCATCGAGAAAGGGCATGCAGCGTTTGACCGTCAGACCATTGTTGGTCGTCGACAGATGCGTTTGATCGACTGCCGGCAGCTTCCGGAACCAGTCCGGTAGAACCGATTTGGCGGGGAGAGGCGCCGCGATAACACCGTTGTCCTCCGGACGGCACAGAAAGCGGATCACCCGCGGTTCTTTCTTCGGTAAGTGAAACATTCCGGTTCTCCAGTTGAATAGGATGGGAGAAACGGAACCGCGCGACTTCTATTCCGCCGCGACTGCATTGAGACCTTACAAACCCCTGCGGGCTCGACATAGCCCGTCCGCAAGGCACCGCGCATGTCGGCCGACGCTGAAAACGGGTTGAAGTCGCCGGCCGGACACACGATTCTTATGTCATCGGAAATGCGGAGGCTCACGTGATGGCACCGACAGTGCACCATTACTTCATCTTCGAAACCGCAGGTGGTTTCTGCGGCATCGCCTGGAGCGACCATGGCATTACGCGCTTCCAGCTGCCGACGAAAAGCGCCGGCGCGACGGAGCGAATTCTGCTGCGTCGCCTGCCGGATGCCGAACCCGGTACCCCTACGCCCGACGTGCTTGAAGCAGTCGCGGCCGCAAAGCGCTACTTCGAGGGGGAAGAAACGGATTTCTCCGGCGTCAGGCTCGATCTCGCCGGGCAGGACACATTCTTCGGGGAGGTCTATGCAGCGGCGCGGCGCGTCCGTTGGGGGCAGACGACCACCTATGGTGCGTTGGCGAAGGAACTCGGCGCCGGACCGGAAGCGGCGCGAGACGTTGGCCAAGCCATGGCGAAGAATCCAGTTCCGCTGATCATTCCCTGTCACCGCGTCCTGGCCGCTGGCGGCAAGATCGGCGGTTTTTCGGCGCCGGGCGGCGCATCGGCCAAGACGCACATGCTCGAACTGGAGGGCGTCCATGTCGGCGCTCCAGAGCCTGCGCAACATTCGTTTGGCTTTTAGAGTGACATAACTCCGGACGGAAACGCGTTACGGGCTTTCCGGGAATTGCTCCAGCCGGCAACACCGCTCCACGGCTTCATGTCGATCGTATCGAAGACGGCGCGCGTTGCGGATCGAGCGGCACGCAGCGTTAACCACAAACCCAGGTTGTCCGCGTATCGATGTTGCCGAAGCTGTTAAAAAATCATTAATGATAATATAAGTCGCGCAACGGACAGATTTTGGGGCGCTTGAAGCGCACCTATCCATGTTGTTCCGGTGATTTCGGAAATAAACATTAATTGAGAAATTGCGTAAAATTTTAAGAAAGGGCTGAAGAGTCGAGCTTGTATTGTTGGACCGCATGAGAACTGCATTTTTTCTTCGGTCCTGAATAATTTACCATCCCAATGAAAACACTCGACAGTTAAACTCTTGCTGTCGAGACCCGGTCTATGTTTTGCGCTGTTGTCAGCGGGCGTGAGAGTGTTTCGTCATGTGCGGTTTTGGTGGCTATTTCGGTTCTGTTCCGGATGGAAGGGCTCTTCTCGAAAAGATGACGGCCGCGATTGCCCATCGCGGTCCCGATGAAGAAGGCGTGTTTACCGCGCCGCAAGCCGGTCTCGGCCATGTCAGGTTGTCGATAGTCGGGCTCGGAGACGGCCAGCAGCCCATGTCCGATGCTACCGGCGAACTGACGATCGCCTTCAACGGCGAAATCTTCAACTATGTCGAACTGCGCGACGAACTTCGCGCCAAGGGCCGCCGCTTCCGCACGTCCAGCGACACGGAGGTCATTCTCCACCTTTACGATGAAATGGGCGAGGACTGCGTGTCACGCCTAAACGGCGACTTTGCCTTCGCCCTATGGGACAATCGCCGCCGGCGGATGATGCTGGCGCGTGACCGCATGGGGGTCCGGCCCCTGTTTTATACGATGCAGGGGGGAACGGTCTATTTCGCCTCCGAGGTCAAGGCGCTTCTTCAAGTCCCCGGCCTGTCCGCAGAGATCGATCCCATCGCCCTCGATCAGATCTTCACGCTGTGGGCGCCGATCGCACCGCGGACGCCGTTCCGGGACATCTGGGAACTGGAGCCCGCGACACTGATGATCGCCGACGAGCGGGGCGTGACGACACGGGCCTATTGGAGGCTCGAGTTTCCGGATCGGGATGCGCCGCCTCGGCATACGCACGAAGGTCAGGCTGCCGAGGAATTGCGCGCGCTCCTGACCGACGCGACGCGCATCCGCATGCGGGCCGACGTGCCGGTCGGCTCCTACCTGTCGGGCGGTCTCGATTCGTCCATCGTCTCGGCGCTCGCCGCCGGCATGGCCCCGCAGGGCCTTCGAACCTTTTCCGTGACCTTCGACAGCGCCGAACATGACGAAAGCGCCTTTCAGAACGAAATGGCCGCCGCTCTCGGCACCGACCACAGGGCGGTTGCCTGCCGAGCAGGGGATATCGCCAGGGTTTTTCCGGATGTCATCCGTTTTGCCGAAAGGCCGGTGCTTCGAACTGCGCCGGCACCCTTGTACCAACTCTCCGGCCTGGTGCGCGATTCCGGCCTGAAGGTGGTGCTCACAGGGGAGGGGGCGGACGAAGTTTTCGCGGGCTACGACATCTTCAAGGAATCGCGCGTGCGCCGCTTCTGCGGCCGGCAGCCCGGCTCGCGCATGCGGCCCCACCTGTTCCGCAAGCTCTATCCCTACCTGCCGGGCCTCAAGCAGCAGTCGCCCGAATATCTGGCGGCGTTTTTCGGCGCCGGGAACGACCCGCTTGACGACCCGCTCTTTTCGCATCGTCCACGGCTCAACGGGACGGCAGCGACGAAGATGTTCTTCTCGGGCGATTTGCGCGCCGAGCTGGCGGGCTACGATGCGGCCGATGAACTCATCGGCCGCTTGCCCGAGGCCTTCGGCCGCTGGCATCCGCTGCATCAGGCGCAATATCTCGAAAGCCGATTCCTTCTGCCGGGCTACATCCTTTCGAGCCAGGGCGACCGCATGGCCATGGCCCATGGCATCGAAGGCCGCTTCCCCTTCCTCGATCACCGTCTCGTCGAATTCGCCGCGGGACTGCCGCCGGAAATGAAGCTCAAGGGTCTGGTGGAAAAACACATTTTGCGTGAGGCGACAAAGGATCTTTTGCCGCCCTCGATCGGCAAGCGGACGAAGCAACCCTATCGCGCGCCGGACAGCCATTCGTTCAGCGGCCCGGGCGAGCTCGACTACGTTCGCACCGCGATGGGCGAAGAGGCGATTGCCGCCGGCGGTCTCTTCAACGCAAAGGCCGTCGCGAAACTTTGCGAGAAGTGCCGGGCGCGTCCGGCCTCGGGCTTCCGCGACAACGCGGCTTTCGTCGGCATCCTGTCGACGCAACTGTGGCTGCAGACATTCACCGGTACCACCATCCGCGCGGCGGAGGCCGCCTGAAACCAGACGGAAAGGGATGACACATGACAGAAACGATCAAGGACAGCGTCAAGGCGTTCATCGTCGAGAATTTTCTCTTCGGCGACACGTCTTATGAACTCGCCGACACCGCATCGCTGATCGAGAACGACATCATCGATTCGACCGGGGTGCTGGAACTCGTGGCCTTCATCGAGGACCGCTTCGGCATCGCCATGGCGGATGCGGATATCGTCCCGGCAAACCTCGATTCTTTGGCACGCATTTCCGCATTCATCGCGGCGAAGAGCGCCGTGCCGGTCTCGGCATAGACGGCGGCTGGTTGGGGGCGTCACGCGCATGCGGTTCGAGCAATTTCTCATCAGGAACGCCGGAGCAAACGGAGGCAAGACGGCGCTCGTCACCGAGCGTAAGCGGCTGCGGAACGACGAGCTCGATGAGCTCTCGACCCGTCTCGCCGCCGCTCTTCAAGCAAATGGCGTCAAGCGGAACGATCGGGTCCTTGTTTTCATGGACAATTGCTGGGAGGCGGCGGTTTCGATTTTCGCGACCCTCAAGGCCGGCGCCACCTTCAGCCCGATCAACGCGTCGACGAAGGCCGACAAGCTCGCCTATATCATCGGCGATTGCGAGGCAGCGGCGATCCTGACCCAGGCCAAGCTGATGCCGATCGTCACGGAAGCGCGCATGCTTCACGCCGCGCCGCTCTTTGTCGCCGCCACGGCGGCCGCGAGTGGCCGCACACCCGAAGGAGCGGCGTCGTTCGAGGAATGCCTGGCGTCCGAACCCCTGCCGGTTCTTCATGGCGGCATCGATGTCGACCTCGCTATGCTGATCTACACCTCGGGCTCGACCGGCAGGCCCAAGGGAGTGATGATGACGCATCGCAATATCGATGCGGCTTCGGAGTCGATCACCACCTATCTCCGCAACAAGCCGGACGACGTCATCCTCAATGTCCTGCCGCTTGCCTTCGATTACGGTCTTTATCAGCTCCTGATGGCCATCAGGCTTGGCGCGACGCTGGTTCTCGAAAAGTCCTTCGCATTTCCACAGGCGATCTTCGAGCGAATCCGTGCCGAAGGCGTAACCGGCTTTCCGCTGGTGCCGACGATGGCCGCGATGATCTTGCAGATGCGCGATCTCGAGCCGGGGTTCCTGCCCAGCCTTCGCTATATTTCCAATACCGCTGCGGCCTTGCCGCCGGCGCATATCGCCAGGCTCCGCGAGCTCTTTCCCAGCGCGCGGCTTTATTCCATGTACGGCCTGACGGAATGCAAGCGCTGCACCTATCTGCCGCCTGAAGAGTTGGATCGCCGACCCGGATCTGTCGGCATCGCCATTCCCAACACCGAAGCTTTCGTCGTCGACGACGAGGGAAACCGTGTGCCGCCAGGCGTTCCGGGCGAACTGGTGATCCGCGGCCCGCATGTGATGCAAGGATACTGGCGCAACGACGCAGCGACCGAGCGCATGCTGCGCCCCGGCCCGAACCCCTGGGAAAAGGTGCTTCATACAGGTGATCTCTTCCGCGCGGACGAGGAAGGCTTCCTCTATTTCGTCGGCCGAAAGGACGACATCATCAAGACGCGCGGAGAAAAGGTGGCGCCGAAGGAGGTCGAGACGGTGCTGCATGCCCATCCGGGAATCGCTGAAGCCGTCGTCATCGGCGTCCCCGATCCGGTGCTTGGCGCTGCGATCGGCGCGCTCGTCGTTCTTTCGGACCTGGCCCTGAGCGAGAAAGACATCATCCGTCACTGCGCCCGCCATCTTGAGGATTTCATGGTGCCGAAGATCGTCGAATTTCGCACCGAACTCCCGAAGACCGACACAGGCAAGGTCAGCCGCAGACTGGCGGCGGAAACATTGGAGCTTGCAGAATGAACATCCGCCCGGATCAGGATAAATTTGCTTTCTCGGCCGACAGCTTGAAGATCGACGCGGCCGCAGAGACGGACCGCATCGTCGCGGGGCTCCGCGCGCAACTGCGCGGCATGCGTAAGCGCGGTCTCGTGCTCGGCCTTTCCGGCGGCATCGACTCGAGTGTCTCGGTGGCACTGGCCGTACGGGCCGTCGGTGCCAGGAACGTCTTCTGTCTGTTCATGCCGGAAAACGACTCCGATCCGGAGAGCCTTCTCCTCGGCCGGCTGGTAGCGGAAACCTTCGGCGTCGAGGCGATCATCGAGGATATCGGACCAACACTCGCGGCGATGGGCTGCTACGAACGCCGCGACGCCTTCATTCGAGAGCTGGTGCCGGAGTACGGGCCTGGCTGGGCATCGAAGATCGTCATCGCCAATGCGCTCGAAGGCGACGGCTACAACATCTCCTCGCTGGTCGTGCAGGATCCGGAGGGAAGGCAGACGAAATTGCGCATGCCGCCCTCCGTCTACCTCGGCATCGTCGCCGCGACGAACATGAAGCAGCGCACCCGCAAGCAGATCGAGTATTACCATGCCGACCGGCTGAATTTCGCCGTTCTCGGAACGCCGAACAGGCTGGAATACGACCAGGGCTTCTTCGTCAAGAACGGCGACGGAGCGGCGGACGTCAAGCCGATCGCCCATCTTTACAAGTCACAAGTCTATGCGCTTGCCGCCCATCTCGGCGTCCCCGAGGAAATCCGGCGCAGGCCGCCGACGACGGATACCTATTCGCTCGAGCAGACGCAGGAGGAGTTCTACTTCTCGCTCCCCTACGACCGCATGGACCTTTGCCTCTACGGTCTCAACAACGGCGTCAGCGCCGAGGAGGTCGCCCGCGCGGCGCAACTGACAGCGATCCAGGTCGAACGCGTCTGGGCGGATATCGCCGCCAAGCGCAAGGCGACCCGATACCTTCACCTGGGCCCGCAGCTCGTTCATGCGGTCGAGGAAATCGGCCACGAATAGGGCCAAGTCGTGAGGCGTGTGGCTGCCGCTTGATCTAGAGCGCCGTGCGTTCAAATGAACGCACAAAGGTCGCTCTAACACTTGATTCTAGAGCATTTTATCCGCTTTCGATGATTCCACCTGAAAACGGGATGCTCTAGTCGAAGCGTCCGCCGATCAGCCGGCTCCAGTGCTCACCTGCCAGCCCATTCATGAAGCCTTGCGCATTACGGAAGGCTTCGACGAGTTCTCCGTCGCGGGAATGGATGACGGTCGAAGCGGCATGGACGAAACCGATGCGACGGCCGAGCATCGCTTCCAGCAGCGCTGGCTGGGTTCGGCCACGCAAACCTGCGGCGCCACGTGCGGCGGCATGTTCGATAAGGCAGTCGATGACGGCACCGGCTTGCCCCGGCACGGCAAGGACCTGGAGCACCCGGGCGATGCCACCGGCGCGCGCATGGTAGAAAAACGCACCCACCGGCGTTCCGCCGCGGGCGGTAACGGCGGCGAAGACGGGCTCGCCATAATCCGGCTTGTCGACGGCATCCGCCAATACACGATCGAGCTGACCCGCAGCCCAGTCGGGCCGGAGAGCAAACTGCGCCGTCAGCCGCTCGAAGAGGCCGGCGAAGGCCTGGCGATCGATGTCGGCGGCCTGCAATGTTCCGCGGACCGGCGGGCTTTCCGGCAATCCGGACCAGCGCAAGTCATCGCGGTCCATCCTGCTGCGATAAATTTGATCGATCGAACGTGCCAGCGGGCTCAGCAGGCGGGCGGGACGGATGCGGCTTGCGACGAGGTCGAGCGCGAAAGCCGAGGGTCGCACGACCCGCACCCAATCGAGGCTGTATTGCGGCAGGGCGATGCCGCGCAGTTTTGTCCACATTTGCGCGGAAACCTCGCTTGCGGTTTCGCTGAAGGAAAGATCCTGCGGGCCGGCGAGAAAAGCCTTGAGAAGTCTCGCGCCGGCCAGCGGGTCGCCTTCTCGCCCTTCGACCATCAGCGAACCGCAGATCGCAGCGCGCAATCGTCTGCCATTGAAGGTCATTGGCAGGGCGTTCACGCCGACGAAGCCGGAAATGCGTCCTTCGCCGTTGACGTATACGAGCGGCGAGATCTCCGGGTCGCATCCGGGCGATTCCAGATAGAGCTGGCGAAGATAGTCGATGAAGGCAGGCGACGCGGTTTCGCCGTTGCGAAATACCCTCTGGAACAGCCCGGCGACGGCCGGAATGTCGGCCGTCTCCAGAGGACGGATATCGCTCATCTGCCGCGTCCTTCGCCTGCGGACCCGTCGGCGGGGCTTTCGAGTTTCTGCACAAGCGCGACGCGCGGCTTGCCTGTCGCGTCCATGGCAAATGTGACGGCGCCATAAGCCTTGGTCCGGGCGAGGAGCGCGATCGCCTGCCGCTCCTGTCCCTCTCCGAACTCGAACAGCAGCCAGCCACCGGGCTTCAGAAAGGCGATGGCCTCGCGCACCAGCCGCTGATGGATGGATATGCCGTAGGGGCCGCCGTCGAAGGCTTCCCGCGGTTCGGTTGCGAGGAGATGGGCGCTGTCGCTTTCGAGACGCGATGTCGAGATGTAAGGAGGGTTACAGACGATCAGGTCGATCGCGCCTTCCAGACCCTCGCCTTCGAGCGCCGCGAAAAGATCGCCTTGCCGAATGGTCACGCGTTCCTGAAGCGCCAGACGCTCGACGTTGCGGCGGGCAAGCGCCACGGTGCTGTCCGTCAGGTCCGCGCCCCATACCCGTGCGGACGGAATGTCCGCCGCGATACCCAAAGCAAGATTGCCCGAGCCGCAGCACATGTCGATGACTGTGGCTTCTGCGCCGAGATTGCGAAGGACGGTCGCGGCGCGGCGTCCGAGGAGCTCGGTTTCCTCTCTAGGCACCAGGACGTCCGGTCCCAGTTCGAGCTCGACGTCCATGAACCGAACGAGCCGAGCCGAGGGGCCGTCTGCGTGATTGCCGCGCAAATGATCATGGGCCTGCTGCACGAACGCTCCTTCGTTTGCTGGATGGAAATCGTGACGACACTATCGCATCCAGGTAAACGGAAGCTGAAATGCAATTGAAGCGAGTATGTTAACCGCGCAATCATTTCTGCTTGGTAGTGTTCGCGGCGGTCGATGCCGGTGACCGCGCGGACCACGCGTCCGCCCGAATGCCGCGCACAACGTCAGGTAGTCGTCAAAGGCAGATCGTAATGGCTTCGGAATGCGCAACGGAACCGGGCAGGTACAAGCCATTTCTGCCGATGCTGCTGTCCTATATTGCGTCGGGCGGCAGTCTCGTCATCGGGTCCGCTGCGCAGCTTCTGACCTTCGCCATTCTCGCCCGCTGGCTCGGCGTGCATGAATTCAGCGTCTTCGTGGCGATTACCGCGGTCGCCAACATTGCCGTTCATTTGTGCGGGCTCGGTGCCATGGAGTGCCTCGTGCGCCGGGTCGCGCGCGACCGCACCATGTATCCGCAAATGCTTGGCCACAACATCATCCTGACGGCGGCAAGCGGTGCGGCGCTGGTTCTGATCGGAGCCGTGGTCCTGCCGTTCTTCCTTACGCTTTCCGCCGATCCGCTGATGAATTTCGCGGCGATCACGCTGATGCTCGTGACCAACGTGGTGCTGGTTCGCATCATCGTTCTGGTGGAGCAGATCTTTCTTGCCCATTCGGATTTCGCTTCGGCGAACATGGTCGTGGTTGGGTTCGCGGTTGCACGGACGGCCGCGGCCGCGCTCGCCTGTATTGCCTTCGGTGTCGCCACGGTCGCGTCATGGGCTGTTTGGCAGTTCATATGCCACGTTCTGGTGGCTTTGGCCTGCATGTGGGCCATCAGAGGGTTGGGTAAGCCGCGCTATTGCATCGTTCGTGAGGAAATGCCGCAAGGCCTTTATTTCAGCATTCCGTTTATCCTGCGCGCGGTACGCCAGAACGCCGACCTGCTCGTCTTGAGTCTCGTGGCGACGGCCGAGATTGTTTCGAGCTACAGCGTTGCACGCCGGATGCTGGAGAGCAGCTATCTTTCCGTCGAGGCGCTCCATCGCCTCATCTACCCCGGTTCGGCCAGAATTTCCGCGGCTGGGCTGCACCATGCGCTGGAGCGGGTGCGAAAGGTGCTCCTCGCCGCCACCGGCATAAGCATCGCGGCGGCGGTGGTGGTTTTCGTACTGGCGCCAATCCTGCCCTATCTGTTCGGCAAGGATTACATTTCTCTCGTCGCTTTCGTCAGGACTCTTTGCTGGGTCGTCGTGCCGATGGCGATTTGGTCGGTTGCGGTGGAAGCACTCGGCGCCTCGGGGTACCACGCTGGCCGCGCAACAGTCATGGGACTTGGCAGTGTGGCAGGGGCCGCACTGGCCGCCTGGGCGAGCTGGTATGCACCGCCTCTCGGCACATTCGTTTCGTTCTATGTGATCGAGATTGCGATGGTTGTCTCCGCATGGAGCGTGTTCCTGCATTTCGTGCGCCGCGACAGGGAGCAGGCCGGTCGGCCGGAACTTCCGGCAAGGATGGTGCATGAAGGCTGAAGCACGGGAGGTCCAGACCTTCACGACCGCTGAAACCGACCTGTGCCGCCCGGCCGGCATCAGGGCCATGGAGCGCGGCGATATCCCCACGATCGGCAAAATGTTCAACAAGATCTTCCGCGAGAGCGACTGCGAGACGGGGGAAGATCTCGGGCGCTACCTGGAGACCGTCTTCTTCGGCAGCCCCCATTACACTCCGGAGTGCGGGAGTGTCGTGCACGAGAATGGTGCGGGCGACATCGACAGTGCGATCCTTTCCGTTCCGATCGGCTTCGTGATTCACGGCCGCCCCACTGTGGCCCGGCTCCTCTGCGCCTTCATGGCGGACGGCAGAGCCGGAGCAGTCGGCGCGGCGCGGCTTGCCCGCATGATGCGCGCCGCGCGCCAGGAGATGTGCTTTTCGGACAACTCCTCTCCAGTGAGTGCCGATCACTGGGTTGCTGGCGGAGGCGTCGTTCTGCCCATCCAGAGTCTCGAATGGCGACGCTCGTTTCGGCCGTTCGTTGCGGGCGCTGTCCTTGCGAGCCGGCGAGTTCCGCTATTGCGGTCGCGCGCCGTCATTGGTGCACTCGCATTGGCCGATCGCGCGCTGCGCTGGCGAAAGCCGTCGACGAAACCGGCTTCGGTGCCGGGATATGAGACGCGGGCGGCAAGTCTCGAGGAGTTTCGCCAATGCGCAGGACCGATGCTGGAGCGTTTCTCGGTCCGCCCCAGCTGGTCGAGATCGGAGTTTGATTGGCTCGCCGGCGTCGCCTCCTTGAACAGAAGCCTCGGGACGCTGCAATGCAGGAAAGTGATTTGTGAAGGCGGACGGACCGTTGGTGCATTCCTCTTCTT
>NZ_JASKLT010000001.1:35054-554920 GCF_030124405.1 Sinorhizobium sp. 7-81
TCGTCGGCAGCGAGAACGGCATTGCCAATGTGCTGAACGTGTTATGCGAGGAGGGCCGCGAATTCGACGTCACCGCCGAATTGTTTGCCTCCCTCGATCGCGAAGGTTACGCCGCTGCCGTCGGCATGGCACAGCCCTTCCTGATGAACGCCATATCGCGCCAGCGGTGGCTATCCTTCCGCCACAGGGGTTATTTCTGCATGGTTACGCGTCACGCCGATCTCAAGGAGGCGGCATTGCGCAATGACATCTATATCGGCGGTCTTGCGTCGGAGAGCTGGAGCAGGCTGCTTACGGATTTCTAGAGCAATCCACGAAAGGTGCGCAGCGGTTTTCCGTCCGGAATTGCGTGGTTTCAAGCTCGAGGAGCCGTGGAAGGTTACCGACCACAAGTAGCACTTAACGGAATATTCACCGTGCGGGCCTAATTCTTAACAATCGATGCGGGGTACGCAGGACGCTCTTTGGTGGCTTCAAGGGCACGCGTGGGGAAAAACGGATGTATCGGCGGAGCGAGCCCGAAGAACAAGGATTACGCCTTGAGACACGCTATCGGCGGCTTCGCTCTGGCGGAGGCTCGCTGCTCGATCTCGTCCCTACAACGGACGAGGAAGAGGCGACGGTTCTCGAAGAACGCAGGACTTCTTCCCGCGCAGCGGATCTTCCACCGTCGCCGCCGGTCTTGCAGCCGCGCCCGGCGACCGTTGGCGAATGGCTCCCCCGTCTTCAACTGCTCGGCGAGATCGGCGTCGATGATGTCATCCTGTGGCTGCGTGACGGCGTGCGGTGGATCGTCATCGCCGTGGTCCTTTGCGTCGCTGCCGCTCTTGCCTATGCGCTGACGGCGTCGCCGCGATACACCGTCTATACCGATATTGTCGTCGACCCATCCAACCTCAACGTCGTCAGCGACGACGTCTTCACGTCGAATCCTCAGCGCGACGCGCAGTTGCTCGAAGTCGAAAGCAAGCTCAGGGTTCTCACGTCGCGGAACGTTTTGGCGCGCGTCATCGACAAGCTGCAGCTGACGAAAGATGCTGAGTTCGTCAGACCATCCCCTCTGGATTTTCTGAAGGACCTGTTCCTGTCGGATGCCGACCAAGACGCCGACAAGCACCTGGCAGTGATGCGCGCCCTGACAGAGCGGGTCGAGGCACGGCGGGAGGAGCGCTCCTTCGTCGTCGTCATGAAGGTTTGGAGCGAAGAACCGGAGAAGGCCGTCGTCCTCTCGGATGCGATCGTCGACGCCTTTGAAACCGAGCTTTTCCAATCGGCTGCGGAAAGCGCCGGCCGTGTCGCCCAGAACCTGAACGCCCGCCTCGACGAACTGCGCCGCAACGTGACGGCGGCCGAGAAGAAGGTTGAGGATTTCCGGCGCTCGAGTGGATTGCAGTCCAGCAACGGCGAGCTCGTCAGCAACCAGCTTTCCAGCGAGCTCAATACCCAGGTTTTGGCCGCCCAGCAGGGCTTCATCCAGGCCGAAACGCGCTATAAGCAGATGCGCTTGGCCATCGCCCAAAAGCAGACCGCGAGCGCTTCGGTTTTCGAATCCGCCAATATGACTAGTCTGCGGCAGCAGTACAACGCGCTCCAGCAGCAGGTCGGTTCGATGAGGCTCACCTATGGTGACAGGCACCCGCGCCTTGTTTCCGCGCGGTCCGAACAAACCACGCTCGAAGCCGCCATGAACGAGGAAGCCCGCCGCATACTGGAGCGCGCGAAGGCCGACTTCGACCGGGAGCAAGCGGCGCTTGACGCGTTGCGTAACAAGGCACGCGCCGAGAAGTCGAACGTCTTCACCGACAATGAGGCCCAGGTCGAACTGCGAGACCTCGAGCGCGACGCCCGCGCAAAGGCGGCGATTTACGAGACGCATCTGGCCCGCGCGCAACAGGTCGCCGAGCGCCAGCAGATCGACGCGACGAATGTCCGTGTCATCTCGCGCGCGATGCCACCGAACTCCCGAACCTGGCCGCCCCGGACGGTCATCCTCCTGATCGCGGGCGGGATCTTGGGGCTCTTTGTGGGTGTGGCCGCCGCGCTGACCCTTGGCGCATGGAAGTATGTTCGCGGCCCGCGGCCGGCGGCCGGATAAAGGGAGCCGCAGGCATGAGCAGTGCCAGCTACAGCGAGGCCCGGTCTACGGAGAGCCTGATGGCGCCCGCCGGAACCTTTCTGTTCATGGCGATATTCCTGTTCCTGTGGATCTCCATCGACCCGTTTGTCGACCTCACGGGCGCGGCGATCCTGGACCCTTCTGCGGGCAATTCCAGTCGGCTGAATCAGATTATATCGCTGGCTCTCTTCGCCGGCACGCTTTGCTACGGCGTGCTTCATCCGATGCGGAATACGATCCTGCAGCCGCGCCTCCTTTTGGGCGCTCTGTTCACGTGGTTTCTTCTCGTCTCGATCATTTCCGCGCATCCGATCCTCGGCATCAAGGGCGTCGTTCTCAGCGTGATGATGGCGGTAAACGCCGGCATCTATCTATTGATGCCGGCCTCGGAACGGCATTTCGCCAAGATGCTCGGGATTGGCACACTTATCATGCTGGCGGTTGCCTATTACGGCATCCTTTTCAAGCCGTCGCTTGCCATACACCAGGCGTCAGAACTGCGCGAACCGATGAATGCCGGATTGTGGCGGGGTCACTTTCCGCACAAGAACAGCGCCGCCGCCGCGATGGTGATTGGTGCGTTCTTCGGTTTCTTCGTCATGAACACCTGGTCGCGCATCGCCGGCATCGCGATCATTGCGCTGTGCTGCGTCTTTCTCGTCCACACCGGTGGAAAGACCTCGACAGCGATGCTTCCCGCGATATTGATCCTCGCGTGGCTTTTCGAGCATGCGCGTTTCCTGCGCATTCCGATTGCCGTCGGCGGTGTCGGGCTCTTCAATCTCTTCGCCGTCGGCTCGGCTGTCTTCATTCCGCTCGGTGAGTTCATTAGCGGGCTTGGGATCGATGCGACATTCACGAACCGGGCCGATATATGGCGTTTCGCCTTCTCGGCGCTGGCGGAGCATCCGTTGCTTGGCTATGGCTTCAGGGCCTTCTGGCAGACAGAAGAATTGGTCTACAGCGGCGGTTCGGTGGAGACGTGGGCCGTCGCCGCGGCCAATGGGCACAATTCCTATCTGGACGTCGCATTGATGACCGGATTTCCAGGGCTGATCCTGACCTTGATCTGGGTCATTCTGCTACCGCTTCGCGACATCTCGCGGATCGCTCCGGGACGCGAGCACTCACATCTCACGCGGCTGTTCATTCGCATCTGGCTTTACACGATCTTCCATGCCGGCCTCGAGACACTGTTCTTCGAAGGCGGAAACCTGATCTGGTTCACGTTCATGTTCGCGCTCTACGGTCTGCATCTGCAATCCTCGGCCGTGTTGACGGTCGATCGGCAACCGGTGAAAAGGAGCACGGTGGCGCATGCCTGAGATCGCACGCAAGATCGATGGGCTGGTCGATCGCTTGGCAAACCGGGCGATCTGGCGCTTCGCCCGGCAACGGCGCAGCCTGGCAACGGAGACACCGCTCGTCTCCTTCACCTTCGACGACGTCCCCGACAGTGCGCTCGATCATGGTGCGACCATTCTCGAACGGCACGGCGCGCGCGGCACTTTCTACATCGCCGGCGGGCTTGCCGGTCAGGTGGAGCCGGACCGAACGTTGATTTCGCCGGCCGGCTGCGGAGAGCTACTGGCTCGAGGGCACGAAATCGGCTGCCATACTTTTTCTCATCGCAGGATACGCGACATGTCCGTGGCCGCTCTTAGCCGGGACCTCGATCGCAACGCGGACTATCTCCAAAATGTCGGCGTCACGCCGGCAGCGGCAAACTTCGCCTTTCCGTACAACGCCGCCTGGCCTTGGGCGCGTGCGGAGCTTCGCAGGCGTTATCGCACGTGCCGCGGCGGCGGCGAGGCCATCAATCGTGGAGCGATTGATCCGTTGATGCTCAAGGCGGTCGAGATCCGCCAGCCCGAGCAGCATGCGCGCGCGCTGACCCGGTGGATAGACGACGTTGTCGAACGCCCCGGCTGGCTCGTCTTTTTTACCCATGACATTGCGCCATCTCCGACGCCCTACGGCTGCAGCCCCGAAGCCTTCGATCATCTGGTCCGCTACGCGGTCGACAAGGGATGCCAGGTGCTTCCGGTCGACCGGGTGCTGAACCGGATCAACTGGTGAGGCACGTATGAAGGCGTTCGAAAGCACCGGAAAGAGACTGCTGGCGATCAACAATTACTTCTACCGTCGCGGTGGCGCGGAGACGGTCTTTTTCGACCACATGGCGATGTTCGGAGAGATCGGCTGGGATGTCGTGCCGTTCGCGATGCAGCACGACAGCAACGAAGCGTCGCCATGGTCGGAATATTTCGTATCGGAGATCGAATACGGCCGGCAAACGGGCTTGCTGCGGAAAGTCTCCCAGGCGGCGAGCGTCATCTATTCCGTCGAGGCTCAACGCAATATTGCCCGGCTGATCGAACGCGTGCGTCCGTCTGTCGCCCACGCACACAATGTTTATCACCATCTGTCGCCGGCAATCTTCTCGACGCTCAAATCTGCGGGCATTCCGGTGGTGATGACCGTTCACGACCTCAAGCTCGCTTGTCCGTCCTACAAGATGCTCCGTGACGGAAAAGTATGCGAGGATTGCAGCGGCGGGCGAATTTACAACGTCCTGCGCCACCGTTGCGTCAAGGACTCCGCGTCGCTTAGCGCCGTCGTCCTCGCCGAGACCATGCTGCATCGGCTGCTCGGGCTCTACCGCGAAAAGGTGGACCGGCTCGTCGTGCCGAGCCGGTTTTACCTGGAAAAGCTGGTCGAATGGAACTGGCCGCGCGAAAAGATGATCCACATCCCGAACTTCGTCGATGTCGAGGACTATCGCAGCGATTGGCAGGAGGGTGGTTACTTTGTTTTTGCCGGCCGGCTCGCTCCGGAAAAGGGGCTTGCGACGCTGATCCGGGCCGTCGCCCGTTCGAAACAACGGCTGATCGTCGCCGGTGCCGGGCCCGAAGAAGCGGCTCTGAGGCGGCTTGCGGACGAACTGAATGCGGATGTGACCTTCGCCGGCTATCTTTCAGGGCAGGATCTGCATCGGCTCATCGGCGAGTCCCTCGCGCTCGTGCTCCCCTCCGAATGGTACGAGAACGCTCCGGTCAGCATTCTCGAGACCTACGCGCTGCAGCGTCCGGTCATCGGCGCGGCCATCGGCGGTATTCCGGAGATGGTGAAGGAAGGCGAAACCGGCCTGATGGCGACGTCCGGCGAGGTCGAAGACCTCGCGAGAGCCCTGAACGCCATGGCCGGTCTGACACCTGCCGTTCGCGCGCAAATGGGTGCCGCGGGCCGGGCCTGGATCGCCAGCGACTTCTCAGCGGCCGCCTATCGCGCCAGGACGCTCGACCTTTACGCAACAGTCGGGGCTGCCTGAAAACCTGGAACAAGTTCCGCGATATCAGAAAGCGGCTGGCTCCGTCTGGGAATCCGTCCGCCTGCGTCGGGCAGGGCGTTTGATTTTCGAGCATTTCCTTCGGTGTTTACCGAATTTCTTACCGGGATAGTAAGCGCTTGGGATGCATAAGCCACCGAGGGAAATCCCTGGAGCAGACAACCATGAGCAGAAACTCCGAAGTCTCGCGAAATCGGCTGACGCCGCCGAGCATCCTGCCGCGCCCGCAGGCCGTGGCCGCCGGCCAAGTTTCGCCGAGTTCGGTGGGTGATTTGAGGGCGTCCGGTAATGGCCTGCTTGGCGGCGCCGGTGTACCGGAAGAAATCTCCACCATCCGGCCTCCGAGCAGCGGACGTGCGCGGCGGCGCGTGATAATGCTCGGCTTGCGCGGCATCCCGAACGTCCAGGGTGGCGTCGAGAAGCATGTCGAAATGCTCGCGGGCAAGCTCGTGGAGCATGGTTGGGATGCGGAGGTCATCGGACGCCGCCATTATCTTCAGAGGCCGTCGTCGTTTTCCTGGAACGGGATTCGGGTGTTTGCGCTCTGGGCCCCGCGACGGATGGCGTTGGAAGCCTTCGTTCATACCTTCGTCGGTGTCTGTTTCGCGGCTTTGCGCCGGCCCGATATCCTGCATATTCACGCCATTGGACCGGCGCTCCTTGTACCGCTTGCCAGGCTTCTCGGCATGAAGGTGGTCGTCACCCACCACGGCTACGACTACGATCGGCAGAAATGGGGCGCCTTCGCCAGACTCATGCTGCGACTGGGGGAGTTCATGGGCATGCGCCTCTCTCACGGCCGCATCGCGATCTCGAAGGAAATCGTCCAGGCCATGAGCGAGAGGCACAAGGCAGCGGTAACCTTCGTTCCAAACGGGGTTGCTGTTTCACCCTTCTGCGGCACCACCGGCATACTCGAGGAGTTCGGACTGCAGCCGCGACGATATATTCTCCTTGCAGCGCGGCTTGTCCCGGAGAAGCGGCAGACGGACCTGATCCAGGCGTTCGCGAAACTGGGCAAGGCCGGATACAAACTCGTGCTCGCCGGCGACGCGGAATTCGAGACACCCTACGTTCAGCAGGTGAAGGCGATGGCCGCGAACGTCACGGGCGTCGTCTTGGCAGGTTTCCAGACCGGCGACCGGCTGGCGGAACTCTTCGCTAACGCAGTCCTCTTCGTGCTGCCTTCCAGTCATGAGGGCATGCCGATCGCACTCCTGGAGGCAATCGCCCATGGCCTGCCGGTGCTGGCAAGCGACATCGTCGCCAACCGCGAGCTGGAGCGTCCTTCCGATGACTATTTTCCGCTGGGGGATATAGACGCCCTCGCAGCGGCGATCGGCAGCAAGATTGCCAATCCTCCGAGCGAGGAGCAGGTGCTTTCCCAGATAACGCACGCCGAGCTGACCTACAGCTGGACGGGCGTCGCTGCAAAGACGCTGGCGGTCTATGGGGCACTGCTGGTGAAATGAGCCCGGTCCTCTTTCGGACACGGGTGTCGCCGTAACGCTTTGAATGAATGCATATTTCTTCTCGGGTTCGGCTCCGGTTTGAGGAAAAGCCGGTCACGACGATTTGGACCAAGTCATGAATTTCAAACGCATCGCATCGTTACTCGCATGGCTCCTGTTCGCCGTGATCGCCTATTCGACGCTGTCTCCGATCGGCATGCGCCCGCATATCGGCACATGGGCGCATGTCGAAAGGTTCGGCGCCTTCGGGTTGCTCGGCCTTCTGTTCGCTGGCGCCTATCCGGCACGTTTGCCGCTCGTCGTTGCAATCGTGCTCGCGACGGCGGTCGGATTCGAATTGCTGCAAATGCTGTCCATGGACCGCCATGCGCGCTGGGAAGATTTTGCGGTCAAGCTTGCCGGTGGCGGGTGTGGCGTTGCGGCCGGACGGTTCATGGCGCGGCGCTGGCCGCGCTTCGCGCACCGGCCGCCGCGAATAAACCAAAACTCAAATTATCCGGGCTAGAAACGGTTGCTGTCACGCTCTTGCGTGGTCGCGACACCCTGCCGGCATCTGGGGGCTCCTTTGACAATATCCGTCATCATCAAGACCTTGAATGAAGAAAAGCGGATTGCCGCGACGATCGAAAGCGTCATTGCGGCGCTGGAAGGCAAGCAGGGCGAAATCATTATTGCCGATAGCGGATCGTCCGATCGGACCGTGGAGATCGCTTTAAAATATCCGGTCACAATAGCGCAGATCATACCGCCGGCTCTCCCGAGCTGCGGCATCGGCCCGCAACTCGGTTTTCAATATTCCCGATACGACTACGTCTGCCTGCTCGACGGCGACATGCTGCTCGATCCCGGTTTTCTCAACGCGGCGATCGGCTTTCTTGCGGACAACCCCTCCGTTGCCGGTGTCACCGGCCACGTGGAGGAGATGCTCGTTTCCAACCTGGAATTCGCACGGCGCGTCAAACGCAACGCGCCCGAGAACCGCATCGGCCCGATCGACCGCATGAATGGAGGCGGCCTTTACCGACGCACCGCCATCGAGAACGTCGGCTATCTTTCGGACCGGAATCTTCACGGCTACGAAGAGTTCGACCTCGGTGTCCGCCTGAGAAGCGCCGGGTGGGGGCTCCATCGTCTCGACCGTCGTTTCGTCCAGCATTTCGGTCACACCGTCAATTCCTACCGGCTGCTCGTCCGCCGCTGGAAGAGCAAATATCTCTACGGTATCGGCGAATTGCTGCGCGCTTCCCTCGGCAAGCCTTATTTCATCCAGGTGCTGCGGGAACTGCCGGAACTGAAGCTGTGGGCCTTCGTCTATCTCTGGTGGACATTGTCTCTCGGCCTGGTCCTGTTCCTGCCCGACAAGAGCATGGCGATTGCCTCGGTCTCAGCCATGCTTGCGGCCGTTGTCCTGCTGGTCAGCCTGAAAAAGGGCGGCCTTGGCATGGGCCTCTATACGGTCGTTGCCTGGTTCTTCCACGCCGCTGCGTTGCCCGTTGGATTGTTCAGCTCGCGGAAGAAGCCGAGTGCCCCGATCGAGAGCAGAATCCTCGGCAAACCCGCATGAGAGGCCGCTTACTGCTTTTCGCAGCAACGATATTTTTCGGCTGTCTGCCCGTCCACGCCTCCGACCAATGGCTGCCGGTCCGGGAAATCTCGCTCGAGGTTCGCGCGGGCAGCCCGCTCGACTTCTCGTCCTTCTTGCCGAACCGGCCCATCGATGCGGGCCATCGGCTGACTACCGGTCCGAAAGGTCATTTGGCGTTCGCCGAAGCACCGGAAAAGCCGGTCAGGATGCTCTGCGCCTCGCTCGCCTGGAGCCCGGCTTCCGGCGGCTTTCCGGATCACGACGGCGCGGACCGCTACGCCCGGCAACTGGCGCTGCATGGTTACAACATCGCGCGGCTGCACTTCACCGATGCGAGCCTGATGTTCGGCCGCCAGGAGGATTTCGACTTCGATCCGGAGACGCTCGACCGCATCCAGTATCTGCTCGCCGCGCTGAAGCGCAACGGCATCCACTGGATCTTCGACGGCCTGTCGTCGCCGCGCGGCGCTTACGGCGGCTACGACGATCGCTGGGACGCGAATGGAAATCTGAAGCTCCTGCTTCATCTCGATGAGGAAGCCTTCGTCCATTGGAAAAAGCTACAGGAGAAATTCATGGCCCGGGTCAATCCCTATACGGGGATTGCGCCGATCCACGATGATGCTCTGGCGCTGGTGATCCTCGCCAATGAGAACGGCATTGAGTTCGATGGTGTCGTGCATGATCGCCCGGGCAAGCCGCCCTATGATCGAGTGCTCGCTGCCCCCTTCAACCGCTGGCTTGTGGAGCGCTACTCGTCGACCGAGATGCTCGCGAAAGCCTGGGGCGGTCTCGAGGACGACGAACGGCTCGAGGCGGGGTCGGTGAAATTGCCTGCCGATCGCTATGCCGATAGTCCCCGCATGCGCGATCTTCAGGCCTTCATCGTGGACGTCGAGCGATCATCGGCGGCACGGATGAGCAAAGCCCTGCGAGACCTCGGGTATAGGGGGCTGATCAGCACCTACAACAACTGGCCGACGGTGCAGACTGCGCTGAGCAGGCGCGACCTAGAGGCCGTGACGATGAATACCTATCACGACTGGGTCGGCGGCTATTCGCCGGGCAGTGCGCTCCTGCAGGCAAGCGCCATCGCCGACGGCGCCAACTATATGCGGATGATCGCGGCTGCGCGCTGGCTCGAAAAGCCCTTCGTCGTCAGCGAATACGATCACCTTTTCTGGAATCGGTACCGTTACGAGGCGGGGCTCGTTATGCCGGCCTATGCGGCACTGCAGGGCTGGGATGTGCTCTGCCGGCATGGGCATGGGCCGATCGCGCTCGCCTACGGCGAACCCTATCCTCACAAGAAGTCGATGCTTCCCTATGCGATTGCGCTCGACCCGGTCGCCCGCGCGGGCGAGACGCTTGCAGCGCTTCTTTATAGACGGGGAGATATCGCGACCTCTGGCATCACGATTCCTTTCGCGGTTCGCGGCGAGGAAGACCTAGGCGAGGACATGCAGGCGCGCGAGCCGGAGCGATTGACCGATTTGGCTCTGGTCGGCCGCATAGGGCTGAAACGCTCGGATCCGTCGCGCCTCGACACCGGCGTTGCACAACCACGGGCCCAAGCCAGCGCGGATATCCTCGCTGATCTCCGCAACATCGGAATCCTGCCCGCCGCCAATGGCACGGACGTCGAGCGCGGGCTCTATCAGAGCGACACCGGAGAAATCGTGCTGGATCGCACGGTCGGGCAGCTGCGCGTCTCGACGCCGTCGACCGAAGCCGCGGCATTCTCCTCGCTTCGCGAGCCGGTGGACCTCGGTCTGCTCCGGATAGAGCGGGCGGACGGCAACGGTCTCGTGGCGCTCTCGGCGCTCGACGGGCCCGGCACCCTTGCCGACGCCCGGCGTTTTCTGCTGACCTTTGCGACCGATGCTCAGAACACCGGCATGATCTTTCGCGACAGCGAAGAAAAGGTCATCGAGGACTTCGGCAGATTGCCGGTCCTGATCCGGAAAGGGGAGGTCGACCTGACGCTGTCGAGAACGGCGGCAAAATGGAAGCTCTCGCCCGTTGGCCTCGACGGCACCGTTCATTCTCCGGTTAAAAGCGGAACGGGACCGATCTCATTCCGCCTTTCGAACGACACTCCCGACGGGCCGACGACCTATTTTCTCCTCGAACTTGAAGGCTGATCCGCGGACGGCCATCAAAGCGAAATCCCAATGCGCATTTTCTGCCTTGCACCTCTAGTGGCTAGAGGTCGTAGCCTGTTCTCGATTTGGTAAGGAGCAAGGCATGACGGGCAGCGTTCGGGAAAGCAGATATCGCGTCGAAGGCATGGATTGTGCGTCCTGCGCGGCAAAGATCGATACTGCCGTGCGGCGCATCGCCGGCGTGGAAGACGTCAGGGTTTCGGTGACCGCGGGCACCATGACGGTTCGTCACGCAGACGGACACGAAATCGGCCCGGTGGTCACGCGCAAGATTGGCGGTCTCGGCTACAGGCTTTCGCCGCTCGCCGGCACGGCCGCCGGCGAAGCGCGTGGCGCCAGAGATCATTCTTGTTGCGACCACGCGCATGGGCACGATCGCTCCCCGTCAGGGGATAAGCGGATCCATGCCCATTCCGGCGAGGCCCCACCTCCGGTCACCGGGAGTGATCATGGATCCGCCGCCGCTCCCTGGTGGAGAACCGTCAAGGGGCGGCTCGTGATCGCCTGCGGCCTCGCGCTCGCTGTCGCCTATGGCGCCGGCCAACTTCTTCCGGCCGCCGAGCCCTGGATGTTCACGCTAGCCATGCTTGTAGGCCTGGTGCCGATCGCAAGACGCGCGCTGATGGCGGGGCTTGCCGGCACGCCTTTTTCCATCGAGACGCTGATGACCGTCGCCGCTATCGGAGCCGTTTTCATCGGCGCCACGGAGGAGGCAGCGATGGTCGTTTTCCTCTTCCTGATCGGCGAACTTCTGGAGGGCGTCGCCGCGAACAGGGCGCGGGCGAGCATTCAGTCGCTGACGGCGCTCGTGCCGAAATCGGCGCTCGTCGAGATTGACGGGCGGACAAGCGAAGTTCCGGCCGAGAGCCTGTCGGTCGGAGCGATGATCCTGGTGCGCCCGGGAGACAGAATTGCCGCTGACGGCGTGATCATCTCCGGCGAAAGCATGGTCGACGAGGCGCCGGTAACGGGTGAAAGCACGCCGGTCCGCAAGGAGGCAGGCGACAGGGTCTTTGCCGGAACGGTCAATGGCGACGGGGCGCTGCGTGTGCGGGTCATCGCCGCTTCTGCCGACAACACCATTGCGCGTGTCATCCGGTTGGTCGAGGAGGCGCAGGAAAGCAAGGCGCCGACGGAGCGCTTCATCGACCGTTTCTCCCGCTATTACACGCCGGCAATCGTCATCGTCGCCGGCTTGGTTGCGGTGATGCCGCCGCTCCTCTGGGATGCCGCCTGGGGAGAGTGGATTTACAAGGGGCTCGCGATCCTGCTGATCGGCTGCCCCTGCGCGCTGGTGATCTCTACACCGGCTGCTATCGCTGCGAGCCTTTCGGCGGGTGCGCGCCGCGGTCTGCTGATGAAGGGCGGCGCCGTTCTCGAAGGCATCGGCCGGATCACCGCTGCCGCCTTCGACAAGACCGGCACGCTCACTGAAGGGAAACCGAAGATCACCGATCTCGTCGGCTTTGGGCTGGCGGAGGCGGAGATTCTCCGCCACGCGGCGGCGCTCGAGCAGGGCTCCAGCCATCCGCTGGCGCTGGCTATCCGGACGCGCGCCGATGCGGACGGGCTAGTGCTGCCACCGGTGGCAAGCGCCAAGGCAATTGGCGGCAAGGGGATCGAAGGTTCGGTCGACGGCGTAGGGCTTTTCCTCGGCTCGCCGCAGGCAGCGGATCAACGTGCACCGCTGACCACGGCACAGAAGGAGCGCATCGCCGCCCTTCACGACCAAGGAAAGACCGTTTCCGTACTGGTTGTCGATGGTCGGATCGCCGGCGCCCTGGCGATGCGCGACGAGCCGCGCGCCGATGCGGCGACGGGATTGAAGGCGCTGAGCGATGCCGGCATCCGCGTCGTAATGCTGACGGGCGACAATCATCGCACGGCCGAGGCGATCGCTCGTCCGTTCGGCATGGAGGTCCACGCCGGACTGCTGCCGGAGGACAAGCAGCGCATCATTCGTCGGTTGAAAGCCGAGGGTCTTCATGTGGCCAAGATCGGTGACGGTATCAATGACGCTCCGGCGCTGGCGGCAGCGGATGTCGGCATTGCCATGGGCGGTGGAACGGATGTTGCCCTCGAAACCGCCGACGCTGCCTCATTGCATGCGCGTGTTTCCGACATCGCCGCCATGGTCAGGCTTTCACAGACGACGATGCGCAATATCTATCAGAATATCGGCATGGCGCTTGGGCTGAAGGCCGTCTTCCTTGCAACAACCATCGCCGGCATCACCGGTCTGTGGCCGGCGATCCTGGCGGATACGGGCGCCACCGTCCTGGTCACGATGAACGCTTTGCGGCTTTTGCGACCGTCCGGTTCCGCCTGAAGAAATCGAGCCCGCTGCCGTTTGGCGCCGGAAAATCGCCCGATCTGGCTGTGTATATTCCCGCTGGACTCTCACCAGCGATCCGGGGAGAGTATAAGGAGATCGCGATTGAGGGCTTTCGCGCCCGAAAATCGATGATAAACCTATACCAAATGGTAAAAAAATTGCCGGCACGGTTTGTAGAGAAAACCGAAGCGGGCAAGATTGGGGATCGCAGGGCCAATATGGATAATATTGCCATCGAATTGCGTGGGATCGACAAGAGTTTCGGCCCCGTCCACGCCAATAAGAATATCAACCTCAAGGTTCGCAAAGGCACCATCCACGGCATCATCGGTGAGAACGGCGCCGGCAAATCGACCTTGATGTCGATCCTCTACGGCTTCTATCAGGCCGATAGTGGTGAGATCATCGTCGACGGGCGGCCCGTCACGATCCGCGACCCGAATGCGGCAATCGCCGCCGGCATCGGCATGGTGCACCAACATTTCATGCTGGTCGAGAACTTCACCGTGCTCGAAAACGTCATGCTCGGCGCCGAAGACAGCCAGATCCTCAACAAGGGCATCGCGAAGGCACGCGTCGAGCTCAGGCGGCTCGAGAAGGAATATGCGCTCGAGGTCAATCCCGATGCGCTGATCGAGGAACTGCCGGTCGGTCTCCAGCAGCGCGTTGAAATCCTGAAGGCGCTCTATCGCAAGGCCGACATCCTGATCCTCGACGAGCCGACCGGCGTGCTGACGCCGGCCGAAGCTGATCATCTCTTCCGCATTCTCGAACAGCTGAAGGACCAGGGGAAAACGATCATCCTCATCACGCACAAGCTTCGCGAGATCATGGCGATCACGGACGAGGTTTCCGTGATGCGCCGCGGCGAAATGGTCGCAACCCGCACGACGAGCGAGACGTCGGTGGAAGAACTCGCGGAACTCATGGTGGGCCGCCGCGTGCTGCTGCGCGTCCAGAAGGGGGAGGGCACGCCCGGCGATGTGAAGCTCTCGGTTCAGGGCCTGACGGTCAAGGACAGCCGCGGCGTGACCATGGTCGACAACGTCTCTTTCGACGTCCGGGCTGGCGAGATCGTCGGCATCGCCGGCGTCGCCGGCAATGGCCAGTCGGAACTGCTCGAAGCGATCGCCGGAATCCGCAAGGCAGCGACGGGAACGGTGCTTCTGAACGGCGAGTCCGTCGATGTAACGGGCCATAGGGATCCCGCAGCACTCCGAGCTCGAGGGCTCGCGCATGTGCCGGAAGATCGGCATCATGTCGGGCTCGTGCTGAAATTCGAAGAGAGCGAAAACGCGATCCTCGGCTACCATCATGACCCGCGCTATCTCAACGGCATCTTCCTGAACATCGACGCGATCCGGAAGGATGCTGAGGAAAAGATCGCCAAATACGACATCCGTCCACCGAACGCGCGGCTGAAGACGGCCAATTTTTCCGGCGGCAATCAGCAGAAGATCGTGCTTGCGCGGGAAATGGAGCGTGGGCCGGACGTGCTGATCATTGGCCAGCCCACCCGCGGCGTCGACGTCGGCGCCATCGAATTCATTCACAAGCGGATCATAGAGATGCGCGACCAGGGCAAGGCCGTCCTGCTCGTCTCCGTCGAACTCGACGAGATCCGCGCGCTTTCCGACCGCATCCTCGTGATGTTTGCCGGACGTGTCGTCGGTGAGCGCAGCCCCGATGCGACCGAAGGCGAACTCGGTCTCTTGATGGCCGGCGTCGAAGGCCGCAAGGAGGCCGCAGAATGAGCACCCCTTACGCAAAGCTTCCGGGCTGGGCCGAATACGGTCTGGTCCCGCTGATCAATCTTGCCGTCGCCTTCGTCGTCGCCGGACTGGTCGTTCTGCTCGTCGGTGAAAATCCGTTCGAGGCCGC
Source organism: Sinorhizobium sp. 7-81 (assembly GCF_030124405.1). Taxonomy (NCBI): domain Bacteria; kingdom Pseudomonadati; phylum Pseudomonadota; class Alphaproteobacteria; order Hyphomicrobiales; family Rhizobiaceae; genus Sinorhizobium; species Sinorhizobium sp. 7-81. Next base: position 49,958 of record NZ_JASKLT010000001.1, read on the forward strand.
CTATCACCTGATCAATGGCGCCTTCGGTCGCGGCGAATATATCGGCTTCACGCTTTACTATGCGACGACCTTCATCTTTACCGGCCTTGCCGTCGCCGTTGCGTTCCACTGCGGGCTCTTCAATATCGGCGGGGAAGGACAGGCCTATGTCGGCGGCATCGGCGTAGCGCTTGCCTGCCTATGGCTCGACCAGACCATGCCCTGGTACGTGGTCTTCCCGCTCGCGATCATCGGATCGGCTTTCTTCGGCGCGCTCTGGGCGTTCCTGCCCGGATGGCTACAGGCGAAGCGCGGAAGCCACATCGTCATCACCACCATCATGTTCAACTTCATCGCTTCGAGTCTGATGGTCTATCTGCTGACGCGGGTTTTGAAGCCGCTCGGATCGATGGCGCCGCAAACGCGCACCTTCGCCGAAGGCGGGCAACTGCCGAAACTCGACTGGTTGCTGTCCTTCTTCGGATTGAACATTGGCACGGCGCCGTTCAACATTTCCTTCCTGCTGGCGCTGGCTGCGGCTTTTGCCGTCTGGGTGCTGATCTGGCGTACGAAGCTCGGCTACGAGATGCGGACCATGGGTCACAGCCCGTCGGCCGCCCGCTATGCCGGCATTCGCGAAAGCCGGATCACCGTCATCGCCATGATGATCTCCGGTGGACTTGCCGGCATGATGGCGCTGAACCCGATCATGGGTGAGCAGTTCCGCATGCAGCTCGATTTCGTCCAGGGCGCAGGCTTTGTCGGCATCGCCGTCGCGCTGATGGGGCGTTCGCATCCGGGCGGGATCATCCCCGCCGCGATCCTTTTCGGCGTGCTCTATCAGGGCGGGGCGGAAATCGCCTTCGAGATGCCGTCGATCTCGCGCGACATGATCGTCATCATCCAGGGCCTCGTCATCCTGTTTGCCGGCGCGCTCGAAAACATGTTCCGGCCTGCGATCACGCGCGCCTTTGCCATGCAGGGCCGGCGCGCGGCCGCCGTGGCGCAGACCAAGGGAGCTTGATGCCATGGATTTCTTCCACGTCCTCGTCGTGCTCCTGGAATCGACGATCCGCGTTTCCGTTCCGCTGGTCTTTGCTGCGCTCGCCGGGCTCTTCACCGAGCGGGCCGGCGTCTTCGATATCGGCCTCGAAGGCAAGATGCTGGGTGCCGCTTTCGCCGCTGGCGCCGTCGCCGCCGTGACCCAGTCGGTCTGGGTCGGCCTCATCGCCGCGATCCTCGTTTCGATACTGCTGTCGCTCGTCCACGGCTATGCCTCGATCACCCAGCGCGGCAACCAGATCGTCTCGGGTGTTGCAATCAACTTCATCGTCGCCGGCTCCACCGTCATCCTTGGCGAAGCCTGGTTCCGTCAGGGCGGCCGCACACCGGCACTGGCCGAAGGCGCAAGGTTCCAGATCGTCAATTTCCCCGGCGCCGACGCGATCCGCGAGGTGCCGATCCTCGGGCCGATCTATGCGGACCTGCTTTCCGGACACTTCCTGCTCACTTACCTTGCCTTCGCCATGGTGCCGATAAGCTGGTGGATCCTCTATCGCACCCGCTTCGGCCTGAGGCTGCGCGCCGTCGGCGAGAACCCGGGCGCCGTCGACACCGCCGGTATCTCGGTGATCTGGCTGCGCTATCGCGCGGTCATCTGCTGCGGCATTCTCTGCGGCTTTGCCGGCGCTTATCTCTCGCTGGCGATGACGGCGGGCTTCGTCAAAGGCATGACGGCGGGCAAGGGTTATATTGCGCTTGCCGCCCTCATCTTCGCCAAATGGCGGCCGAAGAATGTCATGCTTGCCTGCCTGCTCTTCGGCTTCCTAGATGCCCTCGCCATACGTTTGCAGGGCACGCCGCTGCCGCTCGTCGGCCAGGTTCCGGTGCAACTGATGCAGGCTCTGCCATATATTCTGACGGTCATCCTGCTTGCCGGCTTCATCGGCAAGGCCATTCCGCCCAAGGCGGGTGGCGTACCATACGTGAAGGAGCGCTAACCATGATGGAGAACGATCTGTTCGTCGCCGCGCGTGATGCCATGGCAAAGGCGCATGCGCCCTATTCCAAGTTCCCGGTGGGCGCCGCCATTCGCGCGGAGGACGGCAAGATCTATACCGGCGCGAATATCGAAAACCTGTCGTTCCCGGAAGGCTGGTGCGCCGAGACGACGGCGATCAGCCACATGGTCATGGCCGGTCAGCGCAAGATCATGGAAGTTGCGGTTATCGCCGAGAAGCTTGCGCTCTGCCCGCCTTGCGGCGGCTGTCGCCAGCGGCTGGCGGAGTTCTCCGGCGCAAGCACGCGCATCTATCTCTGCGACGAGACGGGCGTGAAGAAAACCCTGGCGCTCTCGGATCTTCTTCCGCACAGCTTCGAGACAGAGATCCTCGGATGAGTGACGCCGCGGAATTCCTGAAGACGAAACTCGGCGGGCTTTCCCCGCGCTACGGAATTGTGCTCGGCTCCGGGCTGGGTGCCCTGGTCGAGGCGGTGACGGAACCGATCCGCGTGCCCTATGCGGAGATCCCGGGCTTTCCCTTGAGCAGCGTTTCCGGCCATGCCGGCGAACTTGTGGCGGGCAGGCTTGGCGGCGTGCCCGTTGCGATGCTCTCCGGCCGCATGCATTTTTACGAGCGCGGCGACGCCAATGCGATGCGTGTGCCGATCGGAATGCTGAAACAGCTCGGCGTCGAAAGTCTCATCCTGACCAATTCGGCCGGATCGCTGCGGGAAGACATGCCGCCGGGCTCGGTGATGCGCATTGCCGATCACATCGGCTTCTCCGGCCTGAACCCGCTGATCGGCGTCGAAACTGACGATCGTTTCGTCGGCATGACGAATGCCTATGACGCGGAGCTTTCCGAACGGATGCAAAAGGCTGCGGCCCGGCTCGGCATTCCGCTGCAGAGTGGCGTTTACATGTGGTTCTCGGGTCCGAGCTTCGAGACGCCGGCCGAAATCAGGATGGCGCGCATTCTCGGGGCCGACGCCGTCGGCATGTCCACGGTTCCCGAGGTCATCCTCGCGCGCTTTTTCGGATTGCGGGTTGCCGCTGCCTCCGTCATCACCAACTTCGGCGCGGGCATGACCGGCGCCGAGCTCAGCCATCACGAGACGAAGGATATGGCGCCTGTCGGCGGCAAGCGGCTGGCGGCAATCCTCAAAGAGATGATCGCGAGCGAAGCCTGAACGGCGGTCTGACCATGCTCCCACAGGAAGTGATCCGACAGAAGAGGGACGGCGGCCAACTCGATGCAGCCGAGATCGCCGGCTTCGTCAAAGGCATTGCCGACGGTTCCATCTCGGAAGGCCAGGTCGCCGCCTTTGCGATGGCCGTCTGGTTTTCCGGCATGAGCCGCGACGAATGCGTGGCATTGACGCTGGCGATGCGCGATTCCGGCGACACGCTCAGCTGGAGTGCCATGGAGCGCCCGATCGTCGACAAGCATTCGACGGGCGGCGTCGGCGACAATGTTTCGCTGATGCTGGCGCCGATCGTTTCCGCCTGCGGTGCCGCGGTGCCGATGATTTCCGGAAGGGGCCTCGGTCATACCGGCGGCACGCTGGACAAGCTCGAAGCCATTCCGGGTTACGACATCCAGCCTGCCCCGGCGCTCTTTCGAAAAGTTGTCGATGAGGTCGGTTGCGCGATTATCGGCCAGACGGCGAACCTTGCACCAGCCGATAAACGCCTCTACGCCATTCGCGACGTGACGGCGACCGTCGATTCGGTGCCGCTGATCACCGCCTCCATCCTCTCGAAGAAGCTTGCAGCCGGGCTCCAATCGCTCGTGCTCGATGTGAAGTTCGGCAACGGTTCGTTCCTGACCGACCCGGACGAGACGGAGATCCTTGCGCGCTCGCTCGTGGAGGTTGCCAACGGTGCCGGCGTCCGCACGTCGGCGCTGATCACCGACATGAACGAGCCGCTCGCGGATGCCGCCGGCAACGCGCTCGAAATCGACAACTGCCTTGCCTATCTGCGTGGCGAGAAGAAAGGCACGCGCCTTGACGCCGTGGTCATGGCCTTTGCGGCGGAAATGCTTGTCGCCGGCCGACTGGCGGCCGATTCGAAGCAAGGGGAAGCGATGGCGCGCCAAGCCGTTGACGGCGGCGCCGCGATGGAGCGTTTCGGCCGCATGGTCCATCGCCTCGGAGGGCCGGCCGATTTTGTCGACCGGCCGCAGGCCTATCTGCAAAAAGCGCCGGTCGTGGTGGCCGTGGAGGCGAGCCGGGATGGCTATCTTGCGGCTTGCGAGACGCGTGAACTGGGCATGGCGGTTATTGCACTCGGCGGCGGACGGATCCGTCCGGACGACAGGATCGACCATAGCGTCGGTCTCTCCGGTTTTCGCCCGCTTGAAACGAAGGTGAGCAAGGGCGAGCCGATCGCATTCGTTCATGCCACCGATCGGGACACGGCCGAAGACATCAGGAAAAAGGTGGCTGCGCTCTATACGATCGAGGACCAGAGGCCGGATCCGCGTCCGGTCATCGTCGCCCGCATCACCTGACGAGATAGAGGGCGCCGTTCTCGGCACGGTAGGACGATAGCCGGCTCAAGAAACTCATGCCGACGAGCATGCCGGAAAGTGCCTTGTCGGGCAGGACCATGGCGTCGACACCCTTGAGCGCGATGCCACCAATCTCGACGCGATCCAGACGGACATAGGCCGCCTCGACAATGCCGTTGGCGGTCTGCGCTCGCGCATTGAACGCGAGGCTGCCGACGGAAATGCCGAAGCGACGCGCGGCTGACACGTTGATCGCAATCGTGCTCGCGCCCGTATCGACAAGACCCCTCTCCGAGCGCCCATTGATGCGAAACGTGCCGAAGAAATGACCGGCGGCATCCGCTTCGAGAACGATGCTTTTGCCGCTCGCATATTTAGCGGCGGTAACGGGCGCGGCACGCGGAACGCCCTCCGTCGTTGTCTCGTTCTGCCGTTCGAGGTAGCTGGAGGCGAGATCGGGAACGACCAGCGCGACGAGGGTGAGGCCGCCGACAATGGCAAGCAGACGTGTGATCATTGCGCAGGCTCCCGCTTTCGTGCGGACCCGCGTTTTTGCGCATGCAAGGAACCACACGCGAGCTATATGAACAGCCGATCGCTAACGGGACGCAAAAAAGCCGCCGGGAAATCCGGCGGCCGCGCATAGCTTAATGATGTGGTTAAGAAAAGAAAACTATTTGGTGCCGTACATGCGATCACCGGCGTCACCCAGGCCGGGCATGATGTAGCCCTTTTCGTTGAGGTGGCTGTCGATCGAGGCGGTAAAGATCGGCACATCGGGATGCACGCCTTGAAAATTGCGGATGCCTTCCGGTGCCGCAAGCAGGCAGAGGAAGCGGATGTTCCTCGCGCCGCGCTCCTTAAGCTTGTCGATCGCCGCAATCGAGGAATTGCCGGTCGCAAGCATCGGGTCGACGACGATGACCAGACGCTCCGACAGGCTTTCCGGCGCCTTGAAATAATACTCCACCGGCTGCAGCGTCTCGTGGTCGCGGTAGACGCCGATATGTGCGACGCGCGCCGAAGGCACCAGCTCGAGCATGCCTTCGAGCAGCCCGTTGCCGGCGCGCAGGATCGAGGCAAAGACAAGCTTCTTGCCCTCGAGAACGGGCGCATCGACCTCCTGCAACGGCGTCTCGATCCGCTCCAGTGTGAGTTCGAGGTCGCGCGTCACCTCATAGCAGAGCAGCGTCGAGATCTCGCGAAGCAGCCGGCGAAAGCCTGCAGTCGACGTTTCCTTCTTACGCATGATGGTCAGCTTGTGCTGCACAAGCGGATGATCGATCACTGTAACGCCGTCCATGGCTCACCTTCCCGCAAAATTTCGATATCCGCCCTCTTTTCCATGGAAAGGGGCGAAGCTGCAAGGGTGTTGCAGCGCTCGGGCCGACCTTACCCCCGCACGGGCGTGTCAGATCGCGGCCAGCAGCCTCTGCCTTGTCGACTCGTCGACGAAGGCAGCCTCGATCGCGGTTCTCGTCATCCCGTTTATCTCACTGTCCTCGAAACCCATGGCATGAGAGGCGATTTCGTATTCCTGCGCCAGCGACGTGTGGAAGAAGGGCGGATCGTCGGAGTTGAGCGTGACGCGCACGCCGGCTGCGTGCAGCGCCTTGAGAGGATGCGAGGCGAAGTCGGGGAAGACTTGCAGCGAAATATTGGAGCCGGGGCAGACTTCCAGAACGACGCCCTCGTCCGCGAGCCGTTTTACGAGGTCCGCGTCCTCGATCGCCCGCACACCATGGCTGATCCGCGATGGCCGCACGTGATCCAGGGCGTCGCGCACGCTGAAGGCGCCGGAAAGTTCGCCGGCGTGGATCGTAAGCCCGAGGTCCGCGTCGCGGACGATATCGAAGGCGCGGGAAAATTCGGCTACGCTGTGCATCCGTTCTTCGCCCGCCAGGTTGAAGCCGGTGACAAGCGGATGGCGCAGCCTGGCCGCATATTCTGCGGTTCTGATGACTGCCTCCGGTCCGAGATGGCGGATGCCGGTGATCAGCATGCGCGATTCGATGCCGGTCTTCGCCTTCGCCGCGTCCATGCCGGCGGCAAGACCTTCGATGTAGGCGTCGGCGCCGAGGCCGACGGAATTGCCGTGATCCGGCGAAACGATGATCTCGCTGTAGATCGTGCCCGCTTCGGCGAGCTCCGTCAGATAGGCCTCGGCGAGAAGCGCATAGTCTCCTTCAGTCCGAAACAACGACGCGACGCTGTCGTAGCACTTCAGGAAACTGGTGAAATCGTCCCAGACATAGGCCTTGTCGCGGATGATGCCGCTGGTGTCGATCCCGTATTTCCTGGCTTGTCGCAACGCGAGTTCCGGCGGCGCCGCGCCCTCGATGTGGCAATGCAGTTCGGCCTTTTTCAGATGAAGGGTCAAATGAGGCTTCTCCCGTGGGGACCGGGGGCGATACCGAGATGTCTGGCGACCGTCTCGCCGATATGCGCGAAAGTGTCGGCGACGCCAAAGGAGCGGCTCCGCAAGGACGGGCCGAACATCAGCACCGGCACGCGTTCGCGCGTGTGGTCAGTCCCCCGCCAGGTCGGGTCGCAGCCGTGATCGGCGGTCAGGATGACGATATCACCGGGTTTGAGGCGCCGGTCGAGGTCCGGCAGGCGTGCATCGAAGGCTTCCAGCGCCGCGGCATAGCCCGGCACGTCGCGGCGATGACCGTATAGCATGTCGAAGTCGACGAAATTGGTGAAAACAAGATCGCCGTCCTCGGCCTCTTCGATCGCCGCGAGGCTCGCGTCGAAGAGCGCCATGTTTCCATTGGCCTTGGTGAGCTTCGTCACGCCCTGATGGGCGAAGATATCGCCGATCTTGCCGACGGCATGCACGCCGCGGCCGGCCTCTTTCAGTCGGTCGAGAACCGTCGGTTCCGGCGGCAACACCGAGTAGTCGCGGCGGTTGCCGGTGCGGGTGAAATTCTGCGGATCGTCGCCGACGAACGGGCGGGCAATGACGCGGCCGATATTGTAGTCGTCGACGAGCCGGCGGACCACCTGGCAAAGCTCCAGCAGGCGATCGAGCCCGAAGCCCTGTTCATGCGCGGCGATCTGGAAGACGGAATCGGAGGAGGTGTAGCAGATCGGTTTTCCGCTCCGCATATGCTCCTCGCCATGTCGGGCGATGATATCGGTGCCGGATGCATGACAATTGCCGAGGATGCCGGGGATATTGCCCTCGCGGCAGATCGCCTCGACGAGCTCGGCGGGAAACGCATCTCCCTCAGAAGGGAAATAGCCCCAGTCGAACATCACCGGCGTTCCGGCAATCTCCCAATGGCCGGACGGGGTGTCCTTGCCGCGCGAGGTTTCGCTGGCGGCGCCGTAGACGCCGTAGACCCGCTCCGGCAGCGGCATGCCGGCCGGCAGACGCCCGGTAGCGAGCTTCGCGGCATGCATCAGCCCGAGGGCGGACATGTTCGGCAGTTGCAGCGGCCCTTCGCGTAAACCCGCGCGATCGCCCGCGCCGGCAGCGCAAAATTCGGCGATATGGCCGAGCGTGTCAGCCCCGAGATCGCCAAAGGCCTCCGCATCCGGCGCATTGCCGATGCCGAAGGAGTCGAGGACGAAGAGGAATGCACGCGCCATGGAACACCCGGTTATCCGGATGCGTCGTGAAGAACCGCGATCCGGTGCTGCCTGCTGTGCGAGAGCGATCCCGCGCAATCCGGGAGGAATAGCGCGGCAAGGCGCGCATTGCAATTGAAGGAGTTAGGATACCGTCAGCAGTCCGTGCACTTGATCGTCTCGCCAAAGCGCTGGCGATAGTAGGACGTCTTGGAAAGATCGATCGTCTTCAACGTGCTGTTTTCGAGCCCCGGCGCAAAGAGCAGGAGATCATGCGGGACGACGAGTTCCGTACGCACCACGAAGGCGTTCACGGCGTCGAGTTCGGCGGGGACGGTGGCGATGGAGTCGACGGCATAGGGCGTTGCGCCGTTCTGGTCGCGTGACCATACGACCTTTCCGCTGGTCGTGCCGGTGACCTGTATGCCCGTGATCTTCAGCGTGTAGCCCGTGCTGTTGTACGGCGCCATGATGCTCAGCGCGACATTCTTCATGTTGTCCAGCAGGGTCTTATTGACGTCCGTCTGCTGCGAGACGATGTCCGAGACGGCGCTCGATGCGCGCGCAACCTTGCGGGCCACGGTGAAGCCGAGGGAGATCTCGAAGGATCCGATATAGAGCATGATCAGCAAGGGCGCGACGATCGCAAACTCCACGCCGCCGACACCGCGCCGGTCGCGAATGAGCGCTGACAGCGATGCCGAGACGCGCCGGGCAAACGAAAATCCATGCAAGCGTCTCATGGCGTCCTCAGTAACTTTCGTTGCGGAACGTGGCAGTTGCTATCATCAGGAAATCGCGAGGCATGCTGCTGCCGGCGGGGCGCAGGTCCGTCACATAGGGCCGGACCAGATCGGTAATGACCTCCCATCGGTAGTAGGCGCGCACCATCGTAAAAGCGCCGGTGCCTCCCGGCGCGAATTTGAAGCCACTGGTGTCGAGATCGGAGGATGAGGAAGAACCGATCCTTGGAACCGCGGGCGGAAACTGCGTGAGGTCGGTAATGTTGCGGACATCGATGTAGAGCTTGTCGCGCTCCGCCGCCTCGGTCGCCGAGCAGGGCATGAGGATAGCGATCTCCTCGCAAAAAGCCTGGCGGAATTCCGTCTCGGTCATGTAACCGGGCTTGCTGCTGTCCTCGAAGGTGATCTCACCGGTGCGGATCTTTCGCGCCAGCGTATCCGTCGCGTTGGCGAGCAGTTGTTCGCCGGCAAAGGCGACGAACGTTTCGATCGACGCGAAGACGATCACGAAGAACGGGAGGGCCAGCAGCGCGAACTCGATCGCGGTTGCGCCCTTCCGGTCCCCGCAAAAGCGACGAAACAGGCCGCGGGGCACGCGGTTCCGCAAAGATGTCTTTCGCTCAGTCGCCATTGCGCCGTTCCGTCATGCAACGTCAGATCGGCGAAAAATAAAGCGGGATTGTTGAAATTTCGTTTGCGACAACCGGAAGAATTTTAGCGATCTTGAATTCTTTTCCGTCGCGCTAGTTTGTGCTTGCCGCCGATGCCTGGCGTTCGGCATGACGCTCGCAATTGGGCGTGCAGGAAAGGACCGTACGCGAGGTCTGCTTGTAGACACGCACCGTATTGCCTTCGTCGATCGACACCAGAATGCGTTCGTCGACAATGGCATTTCCATCCTGGTCGAGAATGACGAGATTGGTCGTCCCGAAGTTGCGCCCCGTCAGGACGATCGTCTTTGCGTCCGCGACCGTGGCATCGGCAACTTCGGAGTTACCGATGATTACCTTGCTCACCGGTCGGTCGAGCTTCAGCACGCGCGCGTGATCCATATAGACGCGCATCATGTTGTCCTCAGCGCGCGCCGCGACCGGCACGGTGACCATGAGGAGGGCAGCGCCTGCAAATGTGAGCGTAACGATCCGCTTCAGCGGTAGGGACGTGTTCATGGAGCTTCCTGATGACGCTATCCGGCGCATCTTCGCTTCTTTTGGTGAATGAAACGTTACGCAGATGCGGGGCAATTTAAGGCGTCCCCTTCTTGAGCATTTACCCAAGAAAACGGGATGGCAGCTTAACTTCACGATAACCGGTTTCCTTAAGCCGATGGCAATTAGCCCCCGCTAATTTCAGGGCATCCGATCAACGGCAAACAGTTGGCGGAAGTGCTGAACAACAAACACGTGAAGTAGGAGAATCACCATGAAGACGATTTTCGCACGCCTGCTGAAGGACGAATCCGGTGCAACGGCTATTGAATACGGCCTGATCGCAGCCCTGATCTCCGTCGCCCTGATCGCCGGCGCCGGCACGCTGGGCAACACCCTCAACACGACCTTCGACAAGCTCGGCACCAAGCTTTCGACGAGCACCACCGGCAAGCTCTAAGCAGCGGCCTTTTCATAAACAGGGAGAATCATCATGAAGACGATTTTCGCGCGCCTGCTGAGGGACGAGTCCGGCGCAACGGCCATCGAATACGGCCTGATTGCAGCCCTTATCTCTGTAGCCCTGATCGCCGGCGCCACGTCGCTCGGCACCTCGCTCGACAATACGTTCACCGGGCTGGGCACCAAGATCTCGACGAGCACCTCGGGCAAGCTTTAATCCCGGATTCGACGGATTCGAGAACGGAGCCGCCCCGACAAGGGCGGCTCTTCGTTTTCCGGAATGCTCGTTGCAAAATGAAGAGCAACGGACTTCTGCGACAACCGGGTAATTTCAGGCGTTTCACCAATGGTCGAGGAGCTAGGAAACGTGACCGAGGCTGCAGTTTTTGTAATCTTCCCGCTTTGCCTGGCCTTCGCCGCGGTTTCGGACCTTTTCACGATGACGATTCCCAACCGCGTGTCCGCGGTCCTGCTGGGCGCCTTCATCGTTGTCGCGCCACTTGCGGGATTTGACCTCGTCGGGATCGGCCTGCACCTTGCTGCGGCAGCAGCGGTATTCACTGTATGTTTCTGCCTCTTCGCGACGAATGTCATGGGGGGAGGCGATGCCAAGCTTTTAACCGCCAGTGCCGTCTGGTTCGGCCTCGACGCCTCGCTCGCTACGTTTCTTCTTTATGTATCCATTTTTGGTGGCGCGTTCACGCTCGTCGTTCTGTTTCTGCGCAAGCAGGAGAACACGATCCTGGCGACCGGCCTGCCGGTTCCGCACCTGCTTTTCACCGCCAAGAAGATTCCCTACGGCATCGCCATCGCCCTCGGCGGCTTTGCGGCCTACCCTTCATCGCCGCTGATGCGGACCATGTTCGCGCAGCTGTCGTGAGGATGTGGCTTGCCGCCAGTTAAACCGGCCCTCTCAAGTATTCGTTAACCACGTCCGTATCCGGCTCGTTAACCATAATTACACCAATTCCTGATCAATCTCACCAAGGGGCATTTCTTGGGGCTTGGGGACGATCATGAAACCGGTGCGCATCATCATTCTGGCGGTGGCCGTGACCTCGGCTGCCATGGCCGGGCTGCTTGCGATGAAGCTGACCCGTGGTCCCGCGCCGCAGATGGCAGAACCCCTCATCGAACAGGCGCCAACCGTCAACGTGCTCGTTGCCAGCAAAAGCCTGCCGGTCGGCTCGCGGCTCGCAGCCGACTCGATCCATTGGATGGCCTGGCCGAAGGATGGCATCGTCGATGGACTGATTACGGAAGAAAACCGACCGGGTGCGGTCGAAGACCTCTCCGGTGCGGTCGTGCGCCTGCCGATCTTTACCGGTGAGCCGGTCCGCCAGGAAAAAATCGCCGACTCGTCAAGCCGCATCATGTCGTCGCTGCTGCCCGCCGGCAAACGGGCCGTCGCGACGGAAATCACCGTTGCGACAGGCGCCGGCGGCTTCATCCTGCCGAACGATCGCGTCGACGTCATCATGGTCCGCAAATCCGAAGGCGACGACATCTACCTGACCGAGACCGTGCTGAGCAATGTCCGCGTGCTGGCGATCGATCAGCAGGTGGAGGAGAATGAAGACGGTTCGAAATCGGTCGTCGGCACGACCGCCACGCTCGAACTGACGCCGGATCAATCCAAGGTCATGACCGTTGCGCAGCAGATGGCCGAGCGCATTTCGCTGGCGCTTCGCAGCGTCGCCGATGCGCAGGAAGCCGATACGAACGCTGCGGACTACCTTTTGAGCGGCGACGGTCAGCCGAGCATTCAGGTCATCAAGTCGGGCTCCATCGTCAAGAGCGATGCTGCCGTCGTCCAGAACCAGAAATGAAGATCGATTGGGGCGCAAGGTGAAGCGGAACGGAAACATATTTCGGACGTCGATCGCAGCCGGTCTGTCGTTCTGCCTGACGTTCTCGGGCCTGGCGCTGCCGGCAGTGCCCGCGGCTGAGGCGGCCGCGTCGTCTGTCGTAAGAATCGCAACCAGCGGTCCGGGCGTCAAGAAAACCATCAGTCTCGGCCTCAACAAGGCCGTCGTCGTCGATCTCCCGATGGATGCCCATGACATTCTGGTGGCCGATCCGTCGCTTGCTGACGCCGTCACCCGCACCTCCCGGCGTATCTATCTGTTCGGCAAGGCTGTCGGCCAGACGAATATTTTCGTCTTCGGTCCGAATGGCGAGGAAATCGTCAGTCTCGAGGTCGCGGTCGAGCGCGATGTTGCCGGCCTCGAAACGAACTTGCGGCGCTTCATTCCCGATGCGGACATCAAGGTCGAAATCATCTCTGACAACGTCGTCCTCACCGGTACCGTGCGCACGCCGCTCGACTCCACCAAGGCCGTCGACCTGGCGCGTGCCTTCCTGAAAGGCGGCGAGGCGACGACCCGCAACATCACCGCCCAGGGCAACAACGGCGACGCCGATATTTTCGCCGAGGATCGTCAAACCTCGCAGATCGTCAATCTGCTGACGATCGAGGGCGAGGACCAGGTAACCTTGAAGGTCACCGTTGCCGAGGTCAGTCGGCAAGTGTTGAAGCAGCTGGGGTTCAATACTGCCGGAGTCGGCAGTTGGGGTTCGATTGACTTCCGCAATCCAGCTAATCTCGGCAGTGCCATCGGCATCGACCCGACGGCCACCATTGGCAAGACGATCGGCAGTACCATCATTGAAACCTACGTCAACGCGATGGAACAAGCGGGCGTCATGCGCACGCTGGCCGAGCCGAGCCTGACGGCAATTTCCGGTCAGGAGGCCAAATTCTACGTCGGTGGCGACTTCCGTCTTGCCAGTGGCCAGGAGACCTCAAGGGAAATAGACGAGGATACCGGAAGGCCAAAGACGACCGTCGAGCGCGAGGTTACGGACGTCGAGTACGGTATCCGGCTGAACTTCAAGCCCGTTGTTCTCGGTCCCGGTCGCATAAGCCTCGCGGTTGAGACGGAAGTATCCGAGCCGACCTTTGAGGGTGCGTTTGTAAGTGGCGACAAGCTCACCGACATCCCGGGTCAAACCTTTCTCGGCATTCGCCGCCGCGAAGCCTCGACCAGTGTCGAACTGCCGTCGGGCGGGTCGATCGTCATAGCTGGCCTCGTCCAGGATAACATCCGTCAAGCAATGTCGGGCCTGCCTGCCGCGTCGAAGATCCCGATTCTAGGGACTCTGTTTAGAAGCAAGGATTTCGTGCGCAACGAGACAGAGCTCGTGATCATCGCCACACCTTATCTAGTACGTCCCGTCGCCCGTAGTGCGATTTCGCGTCCCGACGACAACTTCAACCCGGCCAACGATCTCGAGAGCTTCTTCCTCGGTCGCGTCAACCGGATCTATGGACGCCCGGAGGTGGCGGCACCTGTCGGTCGTTATCACGGCAATGTCGGCTTCATCTACAAATAGGTCGGGGTCATGAAAAACCGAAGCGCAGCGCAGAACAGTCCTGAAAGGCAGACCTGGATGTCCCTCGACCGAAGCCGTTTTCTCGCCCGCTCAACGTCTGCGGTAACGCTCGCCATCGTTGTCGGGCTGCTTGCAAGCTGCGGCACGAAGGACAAGCTCGCGACCGGTGCAATCCCGGACGATTATCGCACACGGCATCCGATCGTCATTGCCGAGGCGGAGCGCACGATCGATATTCCCGTCGCCTCGGGAGACACGCGGCTGCCGCAAGGGACCCGCGACGTCATCCGCGGATTTGCCGCGGAATACCGCCACGCTTCGACCGGCATCATCCAGATCATGCTGCCGCGCGGATCGGCCAACAGCCATGCCGCCCATGCCGTCCGTAAGGATATACGCCGTCAGTTGGCGGCGGTCGGCGTGCCGGCGAAACGGATAATCGAAACCAGCTACGAAGCTGGGGCAACAGGCGACGCGGCACCGATCCGCCTGAGCTACGTCGCGATTGCAGCGCAGACGGCTCCCTGCGGCGAGTGGCCCGAGGATCTGACGCTCAATACGCTGCAAAACCGCAACTACTACAATTTCGGCTGCGCCACGCAATCCAATCTCGCCGCCCAGATCGCCAATCCGACGGATCTCATCGGTCCGCGCCAGATGTCGCCGATCGACGCTGAGCAACGTGGCGAAGTGATCAATACGTGGCGCGGCACGGAGACGGATAACGGCGGCACGACGGTCATCTTCAATTGATGGACCCCCAGGGAAAAGCGATGAGCGCCATTGAATACAATATCGACAGCGGCGGAGCGGCCGACCTTTCCGTCGACGCCGCGCGCCCGAGCGATCTCGATCAGTTGAGGCCGCTGCCGCGCATTTCGATTCATGCGTTTTGCGAGAGTGACGCCGTGCAGCGCCTCATGGAGCGCTGCGGTCAGGATCGCCGCATGGCCAAGGTCAGCCTTCGGATCACGGGCGGCAGCATTGCCGCTGCCGCCAACATGTTCGCCAGCGTATCGACCCCGAACCTGATCATCCTCGAAACCAGCACGGAGCCGCGCTCGCTGCTTGCAGAACTCGCGCCGCTGGCGGAAGTCTGCGATCCGAGCACCAAGGTCGTCATCATTGGCCGCTACAACGACATTGCCCTCTACCGCGATCTGATCCGCAACGGCATTTCCGAATACATGGTCGCACCGGTGTCGATGGCGGATGTCCTGACGGCGGTTTCGGCGATCTTCGTCGATCCGGACGCCGAGCCTCTGGGTCGAAGCCTTGCCTTCATCGGCGCGAAGGGCGGTTGCGGATCGTCTGTGATCGCCCACAATTGCGCCTGGGGCATTTCCAATCTGTTTTCGACGGAGACCATTCTCGCCGACCTCGACCTGCCCTACGGCACGGCGAACATCGATTTCGACCAGGACCCTCCGCAGGGCATTTCGGAAGCGGTCTTTGCGCCGGACAGGCTGGATGAGGTCTTCCTCGACCGTCTTCTGACGAAATGTTCCGAGCATTTGTCGCTGCTCGCAGCACCCTCGATGCTCGACCGCGCTTATGATTTCGAAGCCGGCGCCTTCCATCCGATCCTCGAAATCCTCCAGCGCAGCGCGCCCGTTTCTGTCCTCGACGTGCCGCATGTCTGGTCCGACTGGACCCGTTCGGTTCTGGCCGAGGCCGACGAGGTGGTGGTGACGGCCGTTCCGGATCTGGCCAGCCTCAGAAACACGAAGAACCTCTTCGACGCGCTGAAGAAAATTCGCCCGAACGACAGGGCGCCGCACCTCATCCTGAACCAGGTGGGCATGCCCAAGCGGCCGGAAATCGCGCCCAACGAGTTCTGCGAGTCGCTCGAGCTGGAGGCGGCCGCCATTATCCCGTTCGATGCGGTACTCTTCGGCAACGCCTCCAACAGCGGACGCATGATCGCAGAAATCGACAGGAAGTCTCCCGCCGCCGAAACCTTCTCGCAGCTCGCGCATCTGCTGACCGGACGCGCGACCATCAAGAAAGCGCGCAAGGGGGGGCTCGGCAAGGCGCTCGCCCGGCTCCGCGGGCGGTAGGCGTCGTCCAATGAAGCAACCGGATTGAAGTGATGTTTGGCAAACGCGGAAATGAAGGTTTTGGCAAGGCTGGCGCGATGAGCCCTATGGTTCCGCCCATGCCGGCCGCACAGCCGACTGCTGCGGAGCGACCGGTGGCACCCGTTCTTGCCGAACCCGTTGTCGCCCCGGTCCGTCCGCAACCCGCGGCTCCGCCGGCACGCCGCCGCGCGCCCCGGGCCGAGGATTATTACGACACCAAATCGCAGGTCTTTTCCGCGCTGATCGACACGATCGATCTCTCGCAGCTCTCCAAGCTCGACACCGAGAGCGCGCGCGAGGAAATTCGCGATATCGTCAACGATATCATCACCATCAAGAATTTCGCGATGTCGATCGCGGAGCAGGAGGAACTGCTCGACGACATTTGCAATGACGTGCTTGGATACGGGCCGCTGGAGCCGCTGCTTGCGCGTGACGATATCGCCGACATCATGGTCAATGGCGCCGGCCAGACATTCATCGAAGTCGGCGGCAAGGTGCAGGAATCGGAAATCCGCTTTCGCGACAACGCGCAACTGTTGTCCATCTGCCAGCGCATCGTCAGCCAGGTGGGCCGGCGCGTCGATGAATCGAGCCCGATCTGCGACGCGCGCCTGCCCGATGGATCGCGCGTGAACGTCATCGCCCCGCCGCTCGCGATCGACGGCACGGCGCTCACGATCCGCAAGTTCAAGAAAGACAAGCTGACGCTGGAACAATTGGTGCGTTTCGGATCGATCACGCCGGAGGGCGCCGTGCTCCTGCAGATCATCGGCCGCGTCCGCTGCAACATCGTCATTTCCGGTGGTACCGGTTCGGGCAAGACGACGCTGCTCAACTGCCTCACCCGCTATATCGACAGCGACGAACGGGTCATCACCTGCGAGGATTCGGCCGAACTGCAACTGCAGCAACCGCATGTGGTTCGCCTCGAAACCCGCCCGCCGAACATCGAGGGCGAGGGCGAGATCACCATGCGCGATCTCATCAAGAACTGCCTGCGCATGCGCCCCGAACGCATCATCGTCGGCGAAGTGCGCGGCCCGGAGGTTTTCGACCTGTTGCAGGCGATGAACACCGGCCACGACGGCTCGATGGGCACGATCCACGCCAACACGCCGCGCGAATGCCTGAGCCGCATGGAATCGATGATCGCCATGGGCGGCTACACGCTGCCGGCGAAGACCGTTCGGGAAATCATCGCGGGCTCCGTCGATGTCATCATCCAGGCGTCGCGCCTGCGCGACGGCTCCCGCCGGATCACGCATGTTACCGAAGTGGTCGGCATGGAAGGCGACGTGATCATCACGCAGGACCTGATGCGCTACGAGATCGACGGCGAGGATGCCAATGGCAGGATCATCGGCCGGCATGTTTCGACCGGTATCGGGCGGCCGCATTTCTGGGACCGCGCGCGCTATTTCAACGAGGACAAACGGCTCGCTGCGACGCTCGACGCGATGGAAAAGAACTAGAGCAATGCCAGGAAAAGTCTGTAACGGTTTTCCGTCCGGCATTGTTTAGTTTCAAAGAGTTAGATCATTTCCCTGTTTCAATGAAACGGTGAAATGCACTGGAGCGGGACAGGCGAAGGCGCGAATGACTTCGTGCCCGCCGAAGCAAAGGAACAGGTTCGACGATGTTCGGCATAGACATCACCGTTCTGGCACTGGCCGGCCTCGTCGCGGTTGCGGCGGCGGCGCTCGCCTACGGTGTGCTGTTCTCGCGCATCGAGAACGAGAAGAAGGCGGAAGGTCGCTTCCGCCGGGTCAGCGCCGCCGAAACGGACCGGACCAAGATCAAAGCGGCGCGCGATCGCGTCAACGAAATGTCGAAGCGGCGCAAGTCGGTTCAGGATTCCTTGAAGGAACTCGAAAAGAAGCAGCAGGAAAAATCCGCGAAGGCTGCGCCATCGATGAAGACTCGGCTGGCGCAGGCGAACCTCTCGATATCGGTGACGCAGTTTTATCTTTTCAGCGCTCTCTTCGGCGTCTTCGCCTTCCTGCTTGCATTCATTTCCGGCACCGGGCCGCTTGTTGCCGCAGGCATCGCGTTGATCGCGGCGGCCGGCCTGCCGCGCTGGATCATCGGCTTCATGATCAAGCGGCGCTGCAAGAAATTCCTTGAGGAATTTCCGAATGCGCTCGATGTCATGGTCCGTTCGATCAAGTCCGGCCTTCCCCTCAACGACGCGCTGCGGCTGATCGCCAGCGACGGGCAGGAGCCGGTCAAGACGGAATTCCGTCGTGTGGTCGATTCCCAGCAGGTCGGCCTCACCGTGCCGGAGGCCTGTGCCCGCATGACGCAGGGCATTCCTCTGCCCGAAGTGAATTTCTTCGCCATCGTGATCGGCATCCAGGCACAGGCAGGCGGCAACCTCTCGGAAGCGCTCGGCAATCTCTCCAAGGTGTTGCGCGAGCGCAAGAAGATGAAGGCGAAGGTCAGCGCGCTCTCCATGGAAGCAAAGGCATCCGCCTGCATTATCGGTGCGCTGCCCTTCATCGTCGCGACGCTCGTTTATCTCACGTCGCCCGACTACATGATAATTCTCTTCACCGACCCGCGCGGCCACCTCATCATGGGTGCTTCCGCCGTCTGGATGAGCATCGGCATCTGGATGATGCGCAACATGATCAATTTCGACATTTGAGGTTGGAGCGCTAGCGGTGGATGCCTGGGTTAAAACACTGACCGATCCGAACATCATCATAGCCGTCCTGGTGTCGATGGCGGTGCTGGCGACGTTCTATTCGCTAGCCATCCCGTTCTTCGAGCGGGGCGATCTGACGAAGCGGATGAAATCGGTGGCGACAGAACGCGAACTCATTCGCGCCCGCGAGCGCGCGCGCCTGAATGCGGAAGCGGCCAGTGGCAGAGGAAGTCTCCGGACGCAGAACAACACCTCGGTGCGCCAGATTGTCGAGCGGCTGAACCTGAAAAAGGCGCTCGTCGACGACAACACCGTCAACCGTTTGAAAACAGCAGGCTATCGATCGCAGAACGCGCTCAATACCTTCCTTTTTGCCCGGTTCTGCCTGCCGTTTCTGTTTCTCATCGTCGCGGTCGTCTATATCTTCGTCCTGGGCAATTTTGCCGACAAGCCGCTCATGATCAGGCTGCTGTTCGCGGTGGGCTTCGCTTATCTCGGCTTCTATGCGCCGAATATCTTCATCGTCAATGCGATCTCCAAACGCCAGCATTCGATCCGCCGCGCCTGGCCCGATGCGCTGGACCTGCTGCTGATCTGCGTCGAATCGGGGGTCTCCATGGAACTTGCCATGCGCCGCGTGGCCGACGAGATCGCGGCGCAATCCCCGCCGCTGGCGGAGGAACTGGTGCTGACGACGGCGGAGCTTTCATTCCTGCCGGACCGGCGCGTCGCGCTCGAAAACCTCGGCCTGCGCACCGGCATCGACGACGTGAAGTCGGTGACCCAGGCCCTGATCCAGGCCGATCGCTACGGCACGCCGGTGGCGCAGGCCCTGCGCGTGCTGGCACAGGAAAGCCGCGACCAGCGCATGAATGCGGCGGAAAAGAAGGCGGCCGCACTGCCCCCGAAACTCACCGTGCCGATGATTCTTTTCTTCCTGCCGGTCCTCGTCGCCGTCATTCTCGGCCCGGCAGGGATACAGGTCGCGGACAAATTTTAGAAAGTCCGCGTTGCAAGGGGTCAGCGCGGCGCTCCAGATCTTGCTTGTCGTCGTTGTAACGCTGCCTGGTCGCGGAGGCATTGGCCGTCCATCCGGCCGGGCGTGCGAGATGAGGGGGCGCCGCCCGCCAATGCGTCATCCTCGGGCTTGACCCGAGGATCCAATCGCAAGCGCTGTTCCTGCATGCCGTCCATCCGGCCGGGCGTGCCCTGTTTTTCGAGTTCTTGCGACGTGCGCGTGGATCCTCGGGTCAAGCCCGAGGATGACGGCAGAACGGGGGCATCGGCGGCCGGGCTGGAAGAAAATAGCCGGCGTTAGTTGGTGTCTGCGTCGTCGGCTTTGGCAAGCTGCTTCCAGGCGCCTTGCTGTGACAGCATGGACCTGAGATAGGTGACGTTCGCTTCCGCCTGCTCCGCGGTCAATTCCTGGCGGGCGATGGCTTCGGCTTCCTGGAAGCGTCCCTGGAGGCCGACGGCGAGGGCGAGGTTCTGCCGGACGCTGCTGTCGGCGCCGGCCTGATCGGCGGCCGATTTGAGATAGGTTTCGGCGGTCCTGAGATCCTTCGTCAGCAGGTAGGACATGCCGAGATTGGAGAGCACGGACGGTTCGTTGGGGCGCAGGTCCAGGGCCTCGCGGTATCTGAGACGCGCTTCCGACGACCGGCCGAGCTGGTCGAGAACCGCGCCCTCCGCGGATTTCAGCTTCCAGTCCGGACGGTCCGGCGTTTGCGCCCGGCTGATCGTCGTCAATGCCTGCTCGAGCTGGCCGGCCGCGGCCTGCGCCTTGCCGTAGGCACCCAAAACCTCGCGATCCGAGGGATGGTTGATCGCCACCTGTTGCATCACGGCGAGCGCCTGTTCGTTGCGGCCGGTCATGCGCAACAGATTGGCGTAGTTGAGACCCGCCTCGCGATCCCTGGGGTTGCGCTCATAGGCCTGCCCGATGCTCTCCGTAGCCTGCGACAGTTCCGTTGCGTTCATCGATTGTACGGGTTTCGAGAGCGTCGGGATCGAGCCGGTGGTGAGCTCCTTCTTTTGCTGGCCGGCGCAGCCGGCGAGCGACAGCGCGACAAGCACCACGGCGGTACTCTGAACCAGACGAGGGAGTACGGGCGAGCAAATGGCTTGAGCAGTCATGAGTGGTGTCCCCAGCATGCGTTCGCACCGGAACTCCCAACATCAGCGGCGCAACTTTCACTCCAGCAATAATCTGTTAACCCTAACGGAGCGTTAATCGCGCGATCCGTTTCTGTCAGTCGAGGATTTCCATGGCTCCCTATCAGTTCATCGAGCGGCCGTCGCCGTTCAACACCAGCACCGGCAAGACGCTGCCGATCTTCGCGGTCACGCCGGCGCACATTGAAACGGGGAGCATCGATCCGATTGCGCTCGACTGGGCGAAGAAGGCGGGGTTCAAGGCGGAATCCGGTGCCGTTCTCCTCATTCCGTCATCCGACGGCCATCTCGGCGGCGCGCTGTTCGGACTCGGCGCCAATCCTTCAGAGGCGCCGTTCCTCACCGGAAGGCTCGCCCGCGCATTGCCTGCCGGCAAGTGGCATATCGAAACGGCGCCGTTGACCGCCAACCGGCTGGCGCTCGGCTACGGCCTCGGTTCCTACCGTTTCGAGCGCTACAAATCCGCCAAGGCGGAGGCGCCGACGCTGCTCATCCCGGCCGATGCGGATGCGACCGACATCAAGAGGCAGCTTGCCGGCGTCTTTCTCGCGCGCGACCTCATAAACACGCCGACCAACGACATGGGGCCGGAAGCGCTGGAGGCGGCCTTCCGGGCGCTTGCCGGCCATTACAAGGCCGATGTCTCGGTGATATCGGGCGAGGCTCTGCTGGCGCAGAATTTTCCGCTGGTCCACACGGTCGGCCGTGCCAGCGCCGAGGCGCCCCGGCTTCTCGAGATGCGGTGGGGCAAGAAAGGCCACCGGCGCGTGACGCTGGTCGGCAAGGGCGTCTGCTTCGACACCGGGGGTCTCGACATCAAGCCCGCCGCCTCGATGCTTCTGATGAAGAAGGACATGGGCGGCGCCGCCAACGTCATGGGCCTGGCGCTGATGATCATGGACGCCAAGCTGAAGGTCGACCTGCGCGTCATCGTTCCGGTGGTCGAGAACTCGATTTCGTCGAATGCCTTCCGGCCGGGTGATATCTACCGGAGCCGGAAAGGGCTCACAGTGCAGATCGACAATACCGACGCCGAGGGCAGGCTCATTCTCGCGGATGCGCTCGCCTATGCCGACGAGGATCAGACCGATCTCATCATCGACATGGCGACGCTGACCGGGGCCGCCCGGGTCGCGCTTGGCCCGGACCTCCCGCCGTTCTTTACCGACGACAGGGAGCTTGCCGATGATCTCGCCGACGCAAGCCTCAGCTTCGACGATCCGATGTGGCGGCTGCCACTCCATATGGGTTACGACAAGGATGTCTCCGCGCGGATCGCCGACCTCACCAATGCGCCCGCCGGCGGCATGGCCGGCGCGATTACGGCGGCGCTCTTCCTCAAGCGCTTCGTCACCAACGCGAAGAGGTGGGTGCATTTCGACATTTTCGGCTGGGCTCAGGCCGAGCGCCCGCATTCTCCCATCGGCGGCGAAGCGCAGGCGATCCGGGCGCTCTATCACCACATAGGCAAGATCGCTAAATAGAGCCTACACGGCGGGTCTGCGTAAAAGAAACGCTTGCGTAACGATCGCCTGCTATCCGTACAGGCATTCGTTACGCGGGAGTTTTCATTGCCGGTCGAGCTTACGCCCTCGCAAGCCTTGGGGCTCTGGCATTCGGTGACGCTTGAGCAGGTCCGGGTCGATAGCCGCGACCTGACGCTGCGCCAGATGGCGATCCTCTTGCAGATCTATCTCGTTCCGCCGCCGCATACGGTGCGAGGCCTCGCGGCGACGCTCGGGGTGACGAAGCCGGTGATCACCCGCGCGCTCGACACCATGGGCGCGCTCGGCCTCGTCGATCGGGTGCGCGATGAAAGGGACCGGCGCAATGTTGTCATCAAACGCACCGTCGAAGGCGCGCTATATCTTGAAAAGTTCGGCGATCTGATCATCAATCAGGGTCGAAGACTGCCCCTGTAAAACTGCCCTTGTGAGTTAGCCCATGTCGCAATTGCCTGACCGCCGTCTCAATGCCTATCGCGATGATCTCGCGGAGGCGCGCCTGCGCGGGGTTGTCGAAGCGCCGCGCTATGTCGAAGGCACGCCGGCGACCGTCTCCGTTTCCGTCGCGCCGCTGCGGGCAAGGCCCGACGTTAAATGCGGGACAGACACCGAATTGCTCTACGGGGAGACCGCGCGTGTGCTGGACGTTGCGGGCGGCTGGGCATGGATCAAGGCCGATCTCGACGGCTATGTCGGCTATGTGCCTGAGGACGCGCTGGCCTCTTCCGAAAAGCCGGCGACCCACATCGTTGCGGTGCCGCGAACATTTGTCTATCACGGCGCCGACCTGCGCTTCCCCCAAGCCTTCGCTCTGTCCATGGGGAGCCGACTCACTGTCGTCGGTGACACCGAAACCCGTGGCACGCGCTATTTCCTCTTGGACGGCGGATTGGCTGTTATCGCCAATCACTGCGTCCCGGCCGGCGAGGTACTCGCCGGCGACTATGTGAGCGTCGCGACGCGCTTTCTCGAAACTCCCTATCTCTGGGGCGGCCGGTCCGGTTTCGGCATCGACTGCTCCGGCCTCGTGCAGCTTGCGATGCAGATGGTGGGAGGCAATGCGCCACGCGACTCCGACATGCAGGCGAGCGGCCTTGGTCAGGTCATCAGCCGCGAGGAGCTTCGGCGCGGAGACCTCGTCTTCTGGAAGGGTCACGTGGCGATCATGGAGGACGAGCGCACGCTGGTCCACGCCAACGGCCATACCATGACGGTTGCGCGCGAAGGGCTCGAGGACGCGATCCGCCGCATCGGCTGGCTCTACGACCAGCCGACCGGCTATCGCCGGCCTTAGAGCGGGCGTTTTTTCCTGGCGCCGTTGGCATCATGGTCTGCAGATTTGCCCCTCACCCTAACCCTCTCCCCGCACGCGGGGAGAGGGGACTGAGGCGTTGCGGCACCTTTCCTTCTCCCCGCTTGCGGGGAGAAGGTGGCCGGCAGGCCGGATGAGGGGCAAACCGCAGCGGTAGATCCGATCAAAGTTTTAATAGCCGGCTAATCTATCGACGATGTGCTCGAGCGGCATGCCGCTTTCGTACCGGGCGATCTGCTGCTCGACATGGGCAAAGAGCGCCTTGACATCGGACGAGGCGGCGACATGGGGCGTCACATAGACGTTGGGCATGGTCCAGAAGCGGCTATCCGAGAAGAGGGGCTCCTCCTCGAAGACGTCGAGGGAAGCCGCTCCCAAGACGCCGGAATCAAGGCATTCCAGGATGTCTGCTTCCACCTGGCTGCCGCCGCGTCCGGCGTTGATGAACACCGGCGCCCCGAACGGCCCTTTGCGGCTGAGCTTTGCGAACAGGTCGGCGTCGAATATGCCTTTGGTTTCCGGCGTCAGCGGCAGCAGGCCGACGAGAAAATCCGTGCGCGCCAGAAAGGCGTCGAGGTCCGCGGCGCCGTAGGTTTCCATGCCCTCGATCGTCCGCCTGGTTCGCGACCAGCCGATCACATTGAAGCCCATGACCGCGAGCTTGCTGGCGGCATCCTGGCCGAGCACGCCCATGCCCATGATGCCGACGGTGACGTCGGCAGCCTCCGGCTGGATGAGGTCTCGCCATTCACGCTTCTGGGCCAAGGCCTCGTAAGCGCGGTGCTGGCGCAGATGCAGCAGGCACTGCATCACCACCCATTCGCTCATGCGTGTCGTCAGCGTCCGGTCGACGAAGCGCACCAGAGGAACATCCGGCAGGCCCGGCAGCGTCAATACGTGGTCGACGCCTGCGCCGCCGGAAAAGACCACTTTCAGATCGGGCGCGCGCGAAAAGAGATCGGGAGCCGATTTCCAGACTACCGCATAGTCGATGCCGGAGAGATCGCGGCCGCTCTGCGCCGGATCCGCGCGATTAATCACTTCGCGATCCGGAAAAGCGCCACGGAGAGCGGCCTCCACTTCCTCCGGAATGAATTTCAGGTCGACGATGACGGGACTCTTGGGGGGCATTCTCAGAACTCTATTGATGTATGGCGGAGAGATTGACGGCTTCGAGATTGAAGGCGGCGGCCATCAAGGCCTTGGTGTAGTCTTCGCCCGGCGCCTCGAAGATGCGCTCGGCCGGCCCCTGTTCGACCACCTTGCCGAGACGCATGACGATCATCTCGTTGGCAAGCGCCCGCACGACCTTGAGATCGTGGCTGATGAACAGATAGGCGAGATTGTGCTTGCGCTGTAGGTCGCGGAGCAGGTCGACGACCTGAGCCTGCACGCTCATGTCGAGCGCTGAGGTCGGCTCGTCGAGCATGACGAATTGCGGTTTCAGCACCATTGCGCGGGCAATCGCGATGCGCTGCCGCTGGCCGCCGGAGAATTCGTGCGGATAGCGCCAGCGGGTCGCCGGATCGAGCCCGACCTCCTGAAGGGCGGCGGCGACACGCGCGTCGCGTTCTTCGGCGGAGAGGGCGCTTTCGTGGATCTTCAGCCCTTCGCCGATGATGTCGGCGATCGACATGCGCGGGCTGAGCGAGCCGTAGGGATCCTGGAAGACCACCTGCATTCTGTTTCTGAGCGGCTTCATCTCGCGGAAGCTGTACGCCTCGATGTCCTTGCCTACGAAGGCGATGCGACCCTTCGAGGAGATGAGGCGCGTCAGCGCCAGGCCCAGCGTAGTCTTGCCTGACCCGGACTCGCCAACGACGCCGAGCGTCTGGCCGGCGCGGAGCGTCAGGTCGACGCCGTCCACCGCTTTGACGTGATCGACGACACGACGCATGAAGCCCGCCTTGATCGGGAACCAGACCTTCACGTCCCTGGCCTCTATGACGATCGGCTTCGAGGTATCGGAAGGCGGCGGCTCGCCCTTGGGCTCGGAGGCGAGCAGATGGCGGGTATAGGCGTGCTGCGGGTTGGCGAATATTTCCGCCGTAGGGCCGGTCTCGACGATCGTGCCCTTGGTCATGACGCAGACTCGATCGGCGATCTTCCGGACGATCCCGAGGTCATGGGTGATGAAGAGCATGGACATGCCGTGCTCGTCCTTGAGCGACTTCAGAAGTTCCAGGATCTGCGCCTGCACGGTCACGTCGAGCGCCGTCGTCGGCTCGTCGGCGATCAGGAGTTCCGGCCGGTTGGCGAGCGCCATGGCGATCATGACGCGCTGGCGCTGGCCGCCGGAAAGCTGGTGCGGATAGGCGCCGAGGCGCTTTTCCGCTTCGCGGATGCCCACCTGGTTCAGGAGCTCCAGCGTTTTCGCCCGCGCCGCAGCGCCCTCGATGCCCTGATGAAGATCGAGGATCTCGCCGATCTGCTGCTCGATCGTATGCAACGGGTTCAGCGACGTCATCGGTTCCTGGAAGATCATCGTGATGTCGTTGCCGCGGACATGCCTGAGCTCGGCATCGCTTGCCTTCAGGAGATCCTTGCCGTTGAAGAAGATCTCGCCGCTCGGGTGGCTCGCGGCCGGATAGGGCAGCAGCTTCAGGATCGAATTCGCCGATACGGATTTGCCCGAACCGGACTCGCCGACGAGCGCGACCGTCTCGCCGCGCTTGATGTCGAAGGAAATGTGGTCGACCGCGACCGACGTTGCGCCGCCCTGATGGAAGGCGACGGAGAGATCGCGAACGGAAAGAAGGGTCTCTGGCATCGTCGCGCTCACCTGAATGTCTTTCTTGGGTCGAAGGCATCGCGCGTCGCTTCGCCGACGAAGATCAGCAGCGAAAGCATGACCGACATGGCGCAGAAGGCCGTCAGCCCCAGCCATGGCGCCTGGAGGTTGGACTTGCCCTGGGCGATCATCTCGCCAAGCGAGGGCGAACCCGGCGGCATGCCGAAACCGAGAAAGTCGAGCGACGTCAGCGTGGTGATCGAACCGGAGAGAATGAACGGCAGGAACGTGAGTGTCGCGACCATCGCGTTCGGCAGCAGGTGACGGTACATGATGGTGCCGTTGCCGACGCCGAGGGCGCGCGCGGCGTTCACATATTCGAAGTTTCGGGCTCTCAGGAACTCCGCCCGGACTACGCCCACGAAGCCGACCCAGGAAAAAAGCAGCATGATGCCGAGCAGGATGAAGAAACCGGGCGGCAGGATGGCGGCGATGATGAGCAGGATGTAGAGCACCGGCATCGATGACCAGATTTCGATAAAGCGCTGCAAAAGCAGGTCGGTCCAGCCGCCGAAATAACCCTGGACAGCGCCGGCCGAAACCCCGATCACGGCGGAGGCGATCGTGAGCAGGAGGCCGAAGAGGACCGAGATACGGAAACCGTAGATCATCCGCGCCATCACGTCGCGCGCCTGGTCGTCGGTGCCGAGCCAGTTGAGGTTGCCGAGTGTGCAGCCCGGGTCGGAGGCGCCTTGCGGGTAGGCGGAGCAGCGCTCCTCCTTGCTCATCAGCCAGAAAGGCGGCGTCGGCGCCGAATGGGGAATGTTCGAGTTGACCGTCTGGTAGGAATAGCGGATCGGCGGCCAGATCATCCAGCCATTGGCCTCGATCTCGTCACGGATGAAATCCGAGCGGTAGTCCGTTTCGGCAAGAAATCCGCCGAACTTCTCCTCAGGATAGTTGACCAGAACCGGGAAGAGAGTCTCACCCTTGTATGAGGCGACGAGCGGCTTGTCGTTGGCGATGAACTCGGCGCAAAGGCTGAGGCCGAAAAGGATCAAGAAGATCCAGAGCGACCAGTAGCCGCGGCGGTTCGCCTTGAAATTCTGCCAGCGCCGCCGTCCGATCGGCGTCAGCCACCCCTTTTCCGGTGCGCCGGAATATGTCGCTACGGTGCTCATCAGACGTCCCTCCGCTCGAAATCGATGCGGGGGTCGACCCAGGTATAGATCAGATCGGAGATCAGACTGACGAAGAGGCCCATCAGCGAGAAGATGTAGAGCGTCGCGAAGACGATCGGATAGTCGCGTTTCACGACGGCGTCGTAGCCGAGCCGGCCCAGCCCATCGAGGGAGAAGATGTACTCGATCAACAGCGAACCGGTGAAGAAGGCGGAGATGAAGGCGCCGGGAAAGCCGGCGATGATGATCAGCATGGCGTTTCGGAAGACGTGGCCGTAAAGCACCTGCCGCTCCGCCAACCCCTTCGCGCGCGCCGTGGTCACATACTGCTTCTTGATCTCGTCGATGAAGGAGTTCTTGGTGAGTAGCGTCGTCGTTGCGAAGGCTGAAAGCAAGAGCGTGATCAGCGGCAACGTCATGTGCCAGAAGTAATCGAGGATCTTCTGCCACCAGGGGAGCTCATAGAAATTGTCCGAGACGAGACCGCGTAGAGGGAACCAGTCGAAGAAGGATCCGCCTGCGAAAACCACGATCAACAGGATGCCGAACAGGAAGCCCGGTACGGCATAGCCGATAATGATGATGCCGGACGTCCAGACATCGAAGGTGGAACCGTCGGTGACGGCCTTCCTGATGCCGAGCGGGATCGAAATCGCGTAGGAAAAGATGAGGATCCAGACGCCGAGCGAGATGGAGACCGGCATTTTGTCGATGATGAGGTCGACAACAGACGTGTTGCGGAAGAAGCTCTCGCCGAAATCGAAGCGGGCATAGTTCCACATCATTGTCAGGAAGCGCTCGAGCGGCGGCTTGTCGAAGCCGAACTGCTTCTCGAGCTTTGCGATGAATTCGGGATCGAGGCCTTGTGCTCCGCGATATCGGCCGCCCTCGTCGCCGCCGCTCTGGAGCAGATCGCCGCCGCCACCGCTGAGGCGGTCCGAACCGGCAGCGTTCGTTAGCTCCGAAATCACCTGTTCCACCGGTCCGCCCGGCGCGAATTGCACGACGGCGAAGGATATTGCCATGATGCCGACGATCGTCGGGATCATCAGCAGAAGCCGACGCAGGATGTAGGCACCCATCAGGCGAACCTCGGCATCGTGTTGCCGCCGATCGCGTGGATCCGCGGGGCTCTCGCTTGCCGTCTATTTCGTCTCAATACGTGATACTCCTTGCCGTGCGCCGCGCCGGGGCGTTCCCCGCATTTAAGTGATTCGTTTTTTGCATTTGGAATCGAGAGCCACCTCGAGCGCAAGCGTTTCATTGCTTGGCGGCGGCCGTCCACCACCATATATCGGGGAAGCCGATCGCGTATTTCGGCAGTTCCGCCGGCCTGTCGATCGTGTCGCGATAGGCGATATTCGCCGCACGCGGGTAATAGAGCGGCACGACGTAATGGTGAGCGAGCAGCACCCGGTCGAGTGCCTTGGTGGCGGCGACGAGCGTTTCGCGGTCCTTGGCGAAGATGACGCGGTTGATCAAGGCATCGACGCCCGGATCGGCGATGCCGGCGTAGTTTCTCGAACCCTGACGCGCGGCTGACGTCGATCCCCAGAAGTCCTCCTGCTCGTTTCCGGGGCTCAAGGTCTGCCCCCAGACCTCCCAGGTCATGTCGTAGTCGAACGCCCGCTCGCGGTTTGTGTATTGCGAGGGGTCGACGGTGCGCACGCTCGCCTCTATGCCAATCCGCTTGAGATTTTGGGCGTAGGGCAGGACCACCCGTTCCAGCATCGGGCTGCTCAGCAGGATCTCGAAGGAAAAGGGCCGCCCGGTCGCCACATTCACCATGCGGTTGCCCTTGAGCTCGAAACCCGCCTCCTTCAGGAGCGCGATCGCCTTGCGCAGGTTGTCGCGGGCATTCTGCGGCGTGCCGCCGACGGGGTTCGCATAGGGCGTCGTGAAGACCTCCTGCGGGATCTTGTCCTTGACCTCGTTCAGGATCTCGAGCTCCAGACCCTGAGGCAGGCCGGTGGAAGCGAGTTCCGTCAGGAAGAAATAGCTGTCCACCCGCGTGTACTGGTTGAAGAAGACGGTACGGTTCAGTTCCTCGAAGTCGAGGGCATAGTTGAGGGCCTCGCGCACGCGCTCGTCATCGAAAGGCTTGCGGCGCATGTTCGGCACGAGCGCCTGCATCACGCCGGTCGCCCTGAACGGCACCTGCTCGCGTTTTATGTGTCCCTCCTTGACCGCCGGAAAGTCGTAACCGGTTGCCCACCGGCGCGCTTGCGTCTCGCGCCAGAAATCGACGTCACCGGCGCGGAAGGCCTCGAACTCGACGCCGCTGTCGCCGAAGAAGGTGTAGGTGATGGAGCCGAAATTGTTCTGCCCGACATTGACGTTGAGGTCTGTTCCCCAATAATCGTCTCGGCGTTCGTAACGGATCGTCGATCCGGCCGAAAACGAGGCGATTCGATAGGGACCCGAGCCGATCACCGGCTCGAGCGTCGTGCGTGTGATGTCGCGCGGCTTGCCGTCCGGACCGGGCGCTTCCCACCAGTGCTTCGGGACAATCAGAAGCTGGCCGAGAATGTGCGGCAGCTCGCGATTGTTTTTTTCGTCGAAGCGGAACGTGACCTCCCGCTCGCCCGTCTTTTCGGCTGCGACGACATGCTTGTAGTAGCTCTGGTAAAGCGGATTGAGCTCCTTGCCCTTCTCGAAACTGAAGGCAACGTCTTCAGGCGTCACGGGCTTGCCGTCCGACCATTTCGCTTCTTTCCTCAGGCGAAACGTGGCGGACGAAACGTCATCCGGAAACGAAACGCTTTCGGCAAGCAGGCCATAGGCTGTCGAAATTTCATCATCCGCCGGTTTCATCAGCGTGTCGAAGACGAGCGAAAGGCCAACGGCCGCCTCGCCCTTTTCGAGGAGCGGATTGAACGTATCGAAGGTTCCCGTCTGCGAAAGACGGACGTCGCCGCCTTTCGGCGCGTCAGGGTTCACATAGTCGAAGCGTTGGAAGCCCGGTGGATATTTGAGCTCGCCGACGAGTGAAAGACCATGGTGCCAAGTGGGCTGTTCCTGGGCGCGCGCGCCAAGCGGTAGGAGCAGAGGTATTGCCAGAAGCGCGGTCGCCAGTTTCGTCTTCACAATACCGCTCAATTCCAGCATCCAGTTGCTTCCCCTTGTCGTTCGATGATCTTTCGAAGCAGAATAGGCGAATTCAGGGCAATTGACAGGACCTGCCCAAAATCAGGCGAAATTTTTGAGTCACATCCGGGTGATTCCGCAAGGCTCGGGCAAATGCGGTGATTCAGGATAGGAGTGATGGCAGACCGCGTGAGATACCGGCGCTGCCGCCGATCGGGGGATTGGAATGGGATTTGAAATAGCGGCTGCCTTTCGACGCTGCGGTTCGGCAACGCTGGGCTTGATCTTGGGGGCGAGCCTTCTGGCCACCGACGCCGCTTCGGCTGACGGAACGCCTGCGAAGGAACTCTTCGGCGCCAAGGCATTGCCGGCGGTGATGGCGCCGACCTCTTACGGCTTTTATTCCAAGGGCTGCCTTGCGGGTGGCGTTGCGATCCCGACGGACGGGCCGACATGGCAGGCAATGCGTCTGTCGCGCAATCGACGCTGGGGTCACCCGGACATGATCGCGCTGGTTGAGCGCTTCTCGCACGATGCAGCCGAGAAGATCGGCTGGCCGGGCCTCTTGCTTGGGGACATATCGCAGCCACGCGGCGGCCCGATGACCTCTGGCCACGCATCACACCAGATCGGCCTCGACGCTGACATCTGGCTGACGCCGATGCCGCAGAGGACGCTGACCTATGAGGAACGCGAATCGATTTCCGCGACCTCGATGCTGCAGAAGAATAAGTTCCTGACCGTCGATCCGTCCATATGGACGCCCAGTCACGCGCGGCTGATCATGATGGCTGCAAGCTATCCCCAGGTAGAGCGCGTCTTCGTCAATCCGGCGATCAAGAAGAAGCTCTGCGACACTTGGAAGGGCGATCGTTCGGCACTCGGCAAGATCCGGCCGATCTACGGTCATGACTATCATTTCCACATTCGTATCAAGTGCCCCGAGGGTTCGGTCGGCTGCAAGGGCCAGGCGCGCGTGCCGGTGGGTGACGGCTGCGACAAGTCGCTCGCCTGGTGGTTCACCGACGAGCCCTGGGCAAAGCCGACGAAGAAGCCGGAAAAACCCGTGAAGCCGAAATTCGCGAAGCTTTCCGATCTGCCGAAGGCTTGCGCCCTTGTGCTCGACGGTCCACCTCCGGCCTCCGAGCAGGAAGCGACCTACGGCACAGCCTACCGCGCGGCGGCCGCCGCTCCCGCTCCCGCCGCTGCCGTTCCCGCCGCTGCGACGAGTATCGAAGCCGTCATCGGCGCCGCAGCCGCGGCGCCTTTGGAAAACATTCCGGTTCCGTTGCCGCGCCCAGCGTTGCAATAGCGGTCCGGGCGGAGCGCCTCTCATGGGGCCGGCCGGCCCTGCCTGCCTTTCCAACTGCACGATGCTCATGTATAGGGCTTTCAAATCGATTTAAAATTGACGCTGGAGAGGCTGCATGGCCGGTCGGAAATGTCTTGCCCTGATTGCGCATGATCAGAAGAAGGATGATCTCGCCGCCTTCGCCAAGGCAAACGAGGCGGTGCTATCCAAGTGGAAGATCGTCGCCACCGGGACGACCGGTGGCCGCGTTCTGGACGCGTGTCCCGGGCTCGATATCACCCGCCTCAAAAGCGGACCGCTCGGCGGCGACCAGCAGATCGGCGCGATGATCGCTACCGGCGACGTGGACTTCCTGATCTTTTTCGTCGATCCGCTCACGGCCATGCCGCATGATGTCGACGTCAAGGCGCTGATGCGCCTGGCGATCGTCTACGACATCCCGATGGCGCTCAACCGCGCCACGGCCGAAGAGTTGATTGCCTTCAGGCGCAACTGATACACAGTTTCAAAGATTCCAAGACAGCGATCAGGACGGATTTTGCGATGCTCAGTGCGAGTGACCACGGCTTTCCCTTTCCGATATTGATCGGCGACATCGGTGGAACGAATGCCCGCTTCGCGCTGCTGGTCGATACCTATCCCGAACCGAAGCAGCTGCCGCCGATCAAGACGGGCGATTTCGCGACGATCGAGGAGGCGATGCAGAAGAGCATCCTCGACAAGACGTCCCTTCAGCCGCGCTCGGCGATACTGGCTGTCGCAGGGCCGATCAAGGGTGACGAAATTCCGCTGACGAACGCCGGTTGGGTGATTCGGCCGAAGGATATGCTGGCGAGCCTTGGCCTGGACGACGTTCTGATCATCAACGATTTCGAGGCACAGGCGCTCGCGGTCGCAACACCCGCCGACGAGGATCTCGTTCAGATCGGCGGCGGTAGTATCCGTCCGTCCACCTCGCGCGTCGTGCTTGGTCCGGGAACGGGGCTCGGCGTCGCCGGCCTGGTTTTCGCGCAGCACACCTGGATCCCCGTGCCCGGCGAAGGCGGCCACGTCGATATCGGCCCGCGTACCGAGCGTGATTTCCGGATCTGGCCGTTCCTGGAGCCGATCGAGGGGCGGATGGCGGGCGAGCAGATTTTGTGCGGGCGCGGCATCATGAACCTTTATCGGGCGGTCTGCGCCGCCAATGGCGAGGAGCCGCTGCTCACCGACCAGGCGGCGGTTACGACCGGCGCGCTTTCAGGCTCCGATCCGACGGCGGTCGAGACCATATCGCTCTTCAGCACCTATCTTGGCCGCGTCGCCGGCGACATGGCGCTGATCTTCATGGCGCGTGGCGGCGTGTTCCTGGCGGGTGGCATCTCGCAGAAGATATTGCCTGCTTTGATGCGGCCGGAGTTTCGCGCAGCCTTCGAGGACAAGGCGCCGCATTCGGCACTGATGCGAACGATCCCGACTTTCGCCGTCGTCCATCCGATGGCGGCGCTTTCCGGTCTCGCCGCCTTCGCGCGCACGCCGAGGGACTTCGGTGTTGCAATGGAGGGACGGCGCTGGACAAGCTGACCGGCCGGATGTTCGCAAAGACTCGCCAAAACGGCATCAAAGCACTATAGAGCCCCGGACGGGCGATGCCGGTACACGGAACGCCGCAGCGAGCTCAGGGAAGACGGGCTTATTGGACGCCAAGAATAGAAAACAGCGTACAGTCGATTCCGATACGATCACCGGAATCCTGAGGCGCGTCATTGCCGAGAACGGCCGCGACCATATCCGAGGCTATGCTTTTGCCATCGCCTGCC
The DNA here is from genome assembly GCF_030124405.1 of Sinorhizobium sp. 7-81. NCBI lineage: Bacteria > Pseudomonadati > Pseudomonadota > Alphaproteobacteria > Hyphomicrobiales > Rhizobiaceae > Sinorhizobium > Sinorhizobium sp. 7-81. The sequence continues at coordinate 83,612 of NZ_JASKLT010000001.1, forward strand.
TGATGGTCGTGGCGGCGACGACGGGCTTTACGGCCTGGATCATGGAAACCGTGATCAACGAGGCCTTCGCCAACAGGCGCGCCGATATCGTGCTGTGGATCTGCGCCGCGATCTTCGCGGCCTTCGTCCTGCGGGGTCTTGCGACCTACGGGCAGGCGGTCGCGCTCTCGAAGATCGGCAACAATATCGTCGCCCGCTATCAGCGGCGGCTTTACGCACATCTGATGGCGCTCAGCGTCGGCTATTTCCACGATATGCGCTCGGCGCAGCTTGCCGCCAAGGTCAGCCAGAACGTCAGTGGCATCCGCGACGTCCTCAATATGACGGTCACCTCGATCGCCCGCGACTTTCTGACCTTGGTCGGGCTTGTCGCCGTCATGTTCAGCAAGGACTGGCTGCTCTCGCTGATCGTCTTCTTCGTCGCGCCGCCGCTGCTTCTCGGCCTGCGTTATGTCTCGAAGCGGCTGCGCCTGGCGACGCGCGAGGCCGTCGAGGTCAACAGCCGCGTCCTCGGCGCCATGCAGGAAACGATTCAGGGCATTTCCATCGTCAAGGCCTTCACGATGGAGAACGAGCTGCGCCGCAAGGTCGAATCGATCATCGACCGGGCGGAGAACCGGGCAAACCGGATCGCACGTCTCAGTGAACGAACCGCGCCGATGACGGAAACCTTCGCCGGTTTTGCGATCTCGTCCGTGCTTGCCTATTCGGCTTTCCGCACGATCTACGGCAATGTCCCGCCGGGCGCGTTCTTCGCCTTCGTCACAGCGCTGCTAATGGCCTATGACCCGGCGCGGCGTCTGGCGCGCCTGCAGGTGTCGCTCGAGCGCGCGACCGTCAACGCGCGCATGATCTACGAGATTCTCGATACCGTTCCGCATCAGCGCGATCGTCCCGATGCAACCGAAATCAAATTCGGCGAAGCGACGATCGAACTGCGCGACGTGCGTTTCGCCTATGCCAGCGGAGACGAGATCCTGAAGGGGGTCAGCTTCCTTGCCGAGGGCGGCAAGACGACGGCACTGGTCGGCCCGTCGGGTGCCGGCAAGTCGACGATCATCAGCCTTATCCCGCGGTTCTACGATCCGAAGTCGGGACAGATCCTGATCGACGGGCAGGACATTGCGGGCGTCACCAAGCAGTCGCTGCGCAATGGCCTTGCCTATGTCTCGCAGCAACCGTACCTCTTCGAGGGCTCGATCCGCGACAATATCCGCTATGGCCGGCCGGAGGCCACGGACGCGGAAATCGAGGAAGCGGCACGGCTCGCCTACGCCCATGACTTCATCCTGGCGCAGCCGCAAGGCTACGATACGGCGGTCGGCGAGAATGGCGTGACGCTATCCGGCGGCCAGCGCCAGCGGCTGTCGATTGCCCGCGCACTTGTGCGCAATGCGCCGATCCTCCTTCTCGACGAAGCGACTTCGGCGCTCGACACCGAGTCTGAAGCCGCGGTGCAGAAGGCGCTCGACCGCGCGATGAGCGGCCGCACGGTCATCGTCATCGCGCACCGGCTTTCGACCGTCGTCAACGCCGACAAGATCATCGTCATGAAGGATGGCGCGGTCGTCGAGGAAGGCACGCACGAAGAGCTTGCACAGCGTCCGGACGGTCTCTACGCTCGCCTGCACAATCTCCAGGGCAGCGCCTCAGACATGACGGCCGAAGCCGCAATCCTATAGAAGCCAAGGGAAATTCGACGATGAGCGAAACGGATATGAAGCTCGTAGTGGTCGGCGCGGCCGGCCGGATGGGGCAGACACTGATCCGGATCGTTCATGACATGGCCGGCGTGCGTCTCCACGCCGCAGTGGAGCGGCCGGGCTCGCCGTTCGTTGGCCGCGATGCCGGCGAACTCGCCGGGCTCGGACCGATCGATGTCGCCATCACGGACAAGCCGCTCGAGGCCTTCGTCGAGGCGGAAGGCGTTCTCGATTTCACCTCGCCGGCGGGCACGGTTGAATTTGCCGGGCTGGCGGCGCAAGCGCGCATCGTCCATGTCATCGGCACGACCGGCTGCTCGGCGGACGACGAGGCAAAGATCCGCGCTGCCGCACGGCATGCGCGCGTCATCAAGTCGGGCAACATGAGCCTGGGCGTCAATCTTCTCGGCGTGCTGGTGCAGCAGGCGGCGCGAGCGCTCAAGGCGGCGGACTGGGACATCGAAATTCTGGAAATGCACCACAAGCACAAGGTCGATGCCCCGTCGGGCACGGCGCTCTTGCTTGGTGAGGCGGCGGCCAAGGGCCGCGGTATCGAGCTTGTGGATCATTCGGTGCGGGTGAGGGACGGCCACACGGGCGCGCGGCCGGAGGGGGCGATCGGTTTTGCCACACTTCGCGGCGGCTCCGTCGTCGGCGAACATTCCGTCATTCTCGCGGGCGAGGGCGAGCAGGTCACCCTATCCCACAGCGCCACGGATCGCTCCATCTTCGCGCGCGGCGCGGTCACGGCCGCCCTTTGGGGTCGCAACCAGAAGCCCGGCTTCTACTCCATGCTCGATGTCCTCGGGCTCAACTGATACTCAAATCTTTCAAGAGGAAATGAAATGAGCGGCACCCTCGTTCTCGTTCGGCATGGCCAGAGCGATTGGAACCTGAAGAACCTGTTCACCGGCTGGCGCGACCCGGACCTGACCGAACTCGGCGTCGAGGAAGCGAAAGCGGGCGGCAAGGCGCTCGCCGAGTATGGCATCAAGTTCGACGTCGCTTTCACCTCTTCCCTTATCCGTGCCCAGCGCACGTGCCAGTTCGTTCTCGACGCCGTCGGGCAGACCTCGCTTGAAACCATTCGCGACCAAGCCCTGAATGAGCGCGACTACGGCGATCTTTCCGGCCTCAACAAGGACGATGCGCGCGCCAAATGGGGAGAGGAGCAAGTGCACATCTGGCGCCGCTCCTACGACGTCCCGCCGCCGGGCGGCGAGAGCCTGCGCGACACCGGCGCGCGCGTCTGGCCCTATTATCTCACCGACATTCTGCCGCGCGTGCTTTCGGGCCAGAAGGTGCTGATCGCCGCGCACGGCAACTCGCTGCGCTCGCTCGTCATGGTGCTCGACAAGTTGACCAAGGAACAGATCCTCAAGCTCAACCTCGCGACCGGCGTGCCGATGGTCTACAAGCTGAACGCGGATTCGACGGTTGCATCCAAGGAAGTGCTGGGCGACATGTCGGGCGCGCATTGAGCCGCCTTACCGCTTGACGAAAGGGGCGCCGCAGCGCCCCTTTTTGTTTCAGGCCTTGCCCGCTTCCCAGCCGAGGATCGCGCGCTTGCGCGTCAGGCCCCAGTGATAGCCGGTGAGGTCGCCGCTCTTGCCGAGCGCACGGTGGCAGGGCACGACGAAGGAAATCGGGTTGCGTCCGACGGCAGCGCCGACGGCGCGCGACGCGGTCGGCTGGCCGATTTCGTCGGCGATCTTCGAATAGGTGGTCGCCTTTCCGAGCGGGATGTTCAACAGCGCCTGCCACACCCGGATCTGGAAATCGGAACCGATCAGGAAGATGCGCAACGGCTCCTCCGCGCACCAGCGCTCCGGATCGAAGATGCGGGCGGCATAGCGCGCCGTCGCGGCACTGTCCTCGACATAGATCGCCTTCGGCCACCGGCGAGCCATGTCGTCGAAACTCGAGCGCTCCTCGCCGGGATCGGCAAAGGCAAGCCCGGCAAGCCCACGCTCGGTGACCATGACGAGCGCGGTTCCGAAAGGAGAGGGATGGAAGCCATAACGAATGGTAAGCCCATCGCCGCGAGCCTTCCATTCGCCGGGTGACATCGCCTCATGCGTGACGAAGAGGTCGTGCAGGCGGCTGGGACCGGACAGACCCACTTCGATGCTGGTCTCCAGCAACGGCATGTCCTCCTGCCGCAGCAACCGCTTGGCGTGATCGAGCGTCACCGCCTGGAGAAAGGCTTTGGGCGAAAGCCCCGCCCAGCGGGTGAAGGTCTTCTGCAATTGCGTCGGCGATTGGCCGAGGCGGCGCGCGACCGTTTCAAGCGATGGCTGATCGCGGTAATCCTCCGTCAGCATCTCGATCACGCGGCTGACCGTGTCGTAGTCGGTGCCTTCGGGAGTGATGTCGGTGGGAATGGATGTAACAACGTTCATGATCATCTCCTGTCAGGCTACAGGTAATCATGTGGCGGGCAGATAACCACCCGATTCTTGTGAGCGTCGCGCAGGGCAACTCCAGGAAAAGTGTACAGCGGTTTTCCGTCCGGAATTGCGTCGTTTCAAACGTTACCTCCGGCGGACGGTTGCGAGTGCGCGGGCAAAGGCCAGTGCGAAGGTCTCGCGGTCGTCGCGGTTGAGAAAGGAGCCGATATCGGTCTGGCGGCCACCGCCGATGATCCACATCGAAACGATGCCGATCTCCTGGTGCCGTTTGATGCTGAACCGTGTCCAGAAGGGGTTGAAGCGATGCTCGGTCATTCTCCCCGATGGCGCAAACTTCCTGACCGACACGTCAGTATGCGAGACGCTGACTTCCTCCCGGGCGCGTGCAGAACGATAGTTGAGCCAGAAGGCACCGATGAGCAGCACGAAGTCGAGGCCGAAAAAGAAGACGATCGGCCATGCGCCGATGACCAGGAACACGAATATGTGCAGGAGGCTCATTGCGCCGGCGATCATCAGGAGGATCGTGAACCCCTTGAGCCCGAGCGAACGGTGCGGCGTGAGCTCGGCCACGAAGATCGGCAGCTCATTGTTGGAGGTCTCGACGTTGCCTTCGGTCATGACCAATGACTATAGATGCAGCATGAAAAACGTGAAGCTGAAATCGCCGAAACAATCGCCGAAATTGAACGCAGCGACAGCTGGCCGGGCCGGGGCGCGGCAACGCAGCGCCTACAGCGCCGCCGAGGTCGAGGAGATCTTCCGCCGCTTCTCGGTGCAGCGCCCGGAGCCGAGGGGCGAGCTCGAACACGTCAATCCGTTCACGCTCGTCGTGGCGGTCGCGCTTTCGGCCCAAGCTACGGACGCCGGCGTCAACAAGGCGACACGCGCGCTCTTTGCCGTCGCCGATACACCGCAAAAGATGCTGGCGCTCGGCGAGGAAAAGCTGCGGGACTACATCAAGACGATCGGGCTATATCGCAACAAGGCCAAAAACGTCATAGCGCTCTCGGAAAAGCTGATCGCCGATTTCGGCGGCGAAGTGCCCCGCACGCGCGAAGAACTGATGACCCTTCCAGGCGTCGGGCGCAAGACCGCCAACGTGGTGCTGTCGATGGCTTTCGGTCAGCCGACGATTGCGGTCGATACCCACATCTTCCGGATCGCCAATCGTATTCTATTGGCCCCAGGCAGGACGCCGGATGAAGTGGAAGCGCATCTCCTGCGCGTCATCCCGGAGAACTATCTATACCACGCCCATCATTGGCTGATCCTGCACGGCCGATACGTTTGCAAGGCACGCCGGCCGGAATGCGAGCGTTGCGTCATTGCCGACCTCTGCAAGTCTCCGGAGAAGAGCAGCGATATCCCGGCCCCTTTGGTCGAACTGCCGCCGCAGGTCGTGCCGGTCGCCGGTTGATACCTCGCCGATTAATGCTCCGTCGGCTGAGGACGTCCATTTCAGCGGCTGCTTCCGAACTCCGAGGTCGAGGATCCAACCGGATCTATGCCGAGGTGATCACGTCTTTTTCGCCTTGTCACTTCCAAATGGTCGGAAAACCGGTATTAACGGAGACCGGTCATTTCAGGAAACCGGACGGAGTTCATGACAAAATACGATGTGCTGACGATCGGCAACGCGATCGTCGATATCATTGCGCGCTGCGATGACAGCTTTCTCGCGGACAACGGTATCATCAAGGGCGCGATGAACCTCATCGATGCGGATCGGGCCGAACTGCTCTATTCGCGGATGGGCCCGGCGGTTGAGGCCTCAGGCGGCAGTGCCGGCAATACGGCGGCCGGTGTCGCGAGCCTTGGCGGGCGGGCGGCCTATTTCGGCAAGATCGCCAGTGATCAGCTCGGCGAGATATTCACGCACGATATCCGGGCACAAGGCGTTTATTTCCAGACCAAGCCGCTCGAAAGCCTGCCGCCGACCGCCCGTTCGATGATCTTCGTTACGGAAGACGGCGAGCGGTCGATGAACACCTATCTCGGCGCCTGCGTCGAGCTCGGCCCCGAAGATGTCGAGGAGGATGTCGTCGCGCAATCCAAGGTCACCTACTTCGAGGGCTATCTGTGGGACCCGCCGCGCGCCAAGGATGCGATCCGTGCGGCAGCTCGCATCGCCCACGCGAACGGCCGTGAAATGGCCATGACGCTCTCGGACAGTTTCTGTGTCCATCGCTATCGCGGCGAGTTCCTCGACCTGATGCGCTCCGGCACCGTCGACATCGTCTTTGCCAACAGGCAGGAAGCGCTGGCGCTCTACGAGACCGAGTATTTCGATGCTGCGCTCAACGCGCTCGCGAAGGATTGCAAGCTTGCGGCCGTGACGCTCAGCGAAGAGGGCTCTGTCGTCGTTCGTGGCGACGAGCGCGTGCGCGTCAGGGCGAACGCCATCGAGCAGGTCGTCGACACGACCGGTGCCGGCGATCTCTATGCGGCCGGGTTCCTTCACGGCTACACGTCGGGGCGCTCGCTCGAGATCTGCAGCAAGCTCGGTAATCTCGCCGCCGGCATCGTGATCGGCCAGATCGGTCCGCGTCCGATGATATCGCTCGCCACAGCCGCCAAGGAAGCGGACCTCGTCTGAGGCTGCCTCCGCATCGCGCCGACCATCGGGCGTCCAACAGTGGCGGCAAATTTTGAATTGAATGAAGCGAGGCGGACCTATTTAAAGGCTTCGCCCGGATAGGCCCCCCAGATCTCGCTTTGTGCGATCCAGCCTTCGACGCCTTGCGTCTCGGCGTGGCACCATTCGCCATTGCATTCGCCGATCTGCAGGACCACGCCCGGTTCCATCCGGGCGACGATCGAGGCCGTGCTTTGAGGATCGCGCCGGAGGTTGACGAAGATGCCCTCGCCCTTGCCGCGCATCCACGGTGCGGCAAGTGCAGTGCGGTCGCCGGAAAGAAGCGCCTGGTTCACCCAGCCTTCCGTCCCGTCCGCGTCGCGGATGCGGCGCCAGTTGTCATATTCCTGGATGATTTCCACCGGCACGCCTGATTTGAGGTAGCGGAAGGCCACGGCGTAGTCGAGGCTTGGTCCGATTCGTAAGTTGACGCTCTTTGCCTTCAGGCTGACGAAGCGAGGCAGCGGCAGGCCGCTCGCACCTTTCGCCGCCTGGGCAAAGGCGCCGGAGGTCATCACGGCCGTCCCGATGCAGGCGGCTACCAACATGGTCGAGAACCTGGAAACGACATGACGCATGACGAAGCTCATTTTTCGATAGCAGCGAAGCCTTGCAGGCGCACTTCGATCTGGCCCGTCGGCTCGGGGTGCAAATCCGGTGTTAGGCAGTGACTTTCAATTGTCTTCCCCACCGGGTCTGGTAGAAATTGCGACTACAGGGAGAAACTATCACCCAACTTGGTTAAGGACCCGTGAACGAGGGCCGCGCATAACAATGACAAGCAAGAAGAAGCCAACGGTCTACATCACCCGGAAACTGCCGGATGTCGTCGAAACCCGCATGCGCGAACTCTTCGACGCAGAGCTGAATGTCGACGACACGCCGCGCACCCAGCCGGAGCTGGTTGCCGCGGTCAAGCGCGTCGATGTGCTGGTGCCGACGGTGACGGACCGGATCGACGCGGCGCTGATCGAGCAGGCGGGACCGCAGTTGAGGTTGATTGCCGCCTTCTCGAATGGTGTCGACAATATCGACGTCGACGCGGCCGCTCGGAGGGGCATTACCGTCACCAACACGCCGAACGTGCTTACTGAAGATACGGCCGACATGACGATGGCGCTCATCCTCGCGGTGCCGCGGCGGCTTGCCGAGGGTGCGCAGATCCTGACCGATCGCAAGGGCGAATGGGCTGGCTGGTCGCCGACATGGATGCTTGGCCGGCGTATCGCCGGCAAACGCATCGGCATCGTCGGCATGGGGCGGATCGGAACCGCCGTCGCCCGCCGTGCCAAGGCGTTCGGACTTTCGATCCATTATCATAACCGGCACCGGGTCAAGCCCGAAACCGAGGAAATGCTCGAGGCGACCTATTGGGACAGCCTCGACCAGATGCTCGCGCGCGTCGACATCGTCTCCGTGAACTGCCCCTCGACGCCCGCGACGTTCCATTTGCTGTCGGCGCGCCGGCTGGCGCTGATGCGGCCGGACAGCTACATCGTCAACACCGCGCGCGGCGGCATCATCGACGAGACTGCGCTGATCAAATGCATCAGGGAAGGCAAGATCGCCGGGGCCGGACTCGACGTTTTCGAAAACGAGCCGGCGGTCAGCCCCAAACTCGTCAAGCTCGCCGGCGAAGGCAAGGTGGTGCTCCTGCCGCATATGAGCTCCGCGACCCTCGAAGGCCGTATCGACATGGGTGAAAAGGTGGTGATCAACATCCGCACCTTCTTCGACGGCCACCGCCCGCCGGACCGTGTGCTGCCGGGGCGCGACTAGGGCAAATCCAGGAAAAGTGTGTAGCGGTTCTCCGTCCGGATTTGCGTCGTCCTACAGCGCCGCGCGTCTTATCAGACGCGCAAAGGACGCTGTAGCACTTTGAATTGCTGCATGTTTTTATCTTTAAATCGGCTACGATTTAAAGAAACATGCAGTAGCGCTACAGGCGTTTCCGCATTTCGATCGACGTCGGGCGCGTAAAGCCCGGATGGGCCGAACGGCCGGTCTCGACGAAACCCCAGGCCGAGAACGTGGCGTGGTTCTCGGAAAGCTCAATGCGCGTCTGCAGCCGCAGGGCGGGAAGTTTGAGATCGCGCGCCATTTCTTCGGCGGCGGCGAGAAGCAGCCGCCCTGCGCCCTTGCGTTGTGACCAGGGCGCGACGGCGAGCTTGCCGATATAGAGGCAATCCGGTTCCGGCTTGCAGAACACGCAGCCGACGAGCGCGCGCTCGGCGAGGGCAACAAAGGCAATTTCGTCCTCCGCCTTTCGCCGGAGCGCGTCTGGCGTCAGTTGATGCGCGGAGGAAGGCGGATCGATCCGCCCGTCCATATACGCAAAGGATGCAAGGATCAGCGCCAGCAGTTCTTCGAAGCGATCGAAGCGATCGTCGATGCGAATCGTCTCCATGTCCTTGCTCAAACGGCACCGCGACGGTAGCGAATCGTGCTGAACTGTGCGGCAAGCGCATCGTAGAGAAGCAGCCGGCCGACGAGCGGCTCGCCGATGCCGGTGATGAGCTTGATCGCTTCCATCGCCTGCAGCGTGCCGATGACGCCGGTCAGCGCCCCCAGCACGCCGGCCTCGGCGCAGGAGGGAACCACACCCGGTGGGGGAGGGGCGGGAAAGAGGTCGCGATAGGACGGGTTGGGATGGCCGTCGCTGTCGGTTTCGTAGGGCTTCAGCACGGTGACGGACCCGTCGAAACGGCCGACGGCGCCGGTGATGAGCGGGACCTGCACCGCTTCGGCCGTGTCTGCCGCCAGATAACGCGTATCGAAATTGTCCGAGCCATCGATCACGAGATGATAGTGGCGGAAGATCTCCTCGGCATTTCCCGCCTCGAGCCGTGTGTGATGCATCGTAGCCGTCACGTGCGGGTTCAGCGCATTGATCGCCAGGATGGCGCTTTCGACCTTGGGCCGGCCGATGTCGGCGGTTGCGTGAATGACCTGTCGCTGCAGGTTGGAAAGCGATACGACGTCGTCGTCGATGACGCCGAGTGTTCCCACGCCGGCGGCGGCGAGATATTGGAGCACCGGCGCGCCGAGGCCGCCTGCACCGATGACGAGCACCCGCGCGGCCTTTAGCTTCTGCTGCCCCGCGCCGCCCACTTCCGGCAGGACGATATGGCGCGCGTAGCGGGCGATTTCCGCGGTGTCGAGCTTTGCGTCGATCGTCATTCGGAGCCCCTTTCCGTAGAGCACGATGATTCTGAATTGCTGCGCGATCCGTCCCAGGACGTTGAACTGCAGGGAGACCGCTAATTCGTCCGCTCTAAAACGAATCTCACCCAGAAACCTGCCCGTTGGCAACGGTCAGGAAGCGGCCGCGTTCACCGAGCGCCGTGAACATGGTCCGGTCGGTTCCGGTCATGAAGGCTTGGCCGCCGAGGCCGTCGACCAGATCGAAGAGCGCCGAGCGCCGCGCCTCGTCGAGATGGGCAGCGATTTCGTCCAGCAGCAGCACGGGCGCGTGGCCGGTCATGTCGCCGACAAGCCGGGCATGGGCGAGCACGAGGCCGACCAGCAACGCCTTCTGTTCACCGGTCGAGCACCGCTCGGCCTCCATGTTTTTTTCCCGGTGACGGATGAGGAGATCGCTGCGATGCGGACCATCGAGCGTGCGGCCTGCTGCGGCATCGCGGCTGCGGCCTTCTAGTAGCATTGCGAGATACCGCTCTTCGAGATCGTAGGCAGGCAGGCCTTGGAGGTCGTCGAGGAAGCCTGACAGCGACAGCGTCGCTGATGGGAAAGTGCCCTCGCTTTGGCTTCTTTCGACAAGCGCCGTCAGCAGGCCCAGCATTTCGAGGCGTGCCAGCGCCATGGAGACTCCGAGCCCGGCCATCTCGCGCTCGATCGCCGAAAGCCAGGCGGGGTCCGGCCGAAATTCGGTCAGCAGTCGGTTGCGGCTTCGCATCGCGCGCTCGAACTCGCTGGCGCGCCGCCCGTGCTCAGGGTCGAGCGAGAGCACCAGCCGGTCGAGAAACCGCCGGCGATCCGCGGAAGGGCCGGTGAAGAGGCCATCCATTGCAGGGGTCAGCCAGAGCACGCGCAGATGGTCGGTCAATTCGTCCACGGTCTTGGCCGGCGTCCCGTTGAGCCGGAGGCGGCGCGATTGGCCTTCGTCGGTGCCGGCCGTGCCCGTGCCGATCTCTACCGGCCCCTCCATGCCGTCAACCGCCGCAAAGACCGAGAAGCCGTCGGCTGCCCCGACGCGCGCAACCTCGGCATAGGCTGCACGACGCAGCCCTCGACCGGGAGAGAGAAACGAAACCGCTTCCATAAGGTTCGTCTTGCCTGCGCCATTCTCGCCTGTCAGCACCACGTGGCGCGCGTCGAGGTCGAGCGCCAGCGTCGCGTAATTGCGAAAGTCGGTCAGTTTCAGGCGAGTGAGGAAGACCTTGTGGGGCATCTCGGGTCCGGATTCGACGTTGCTGTCAGGTAGGATGAAAGCGGCGCCAAGGCAAGGCGAAAGGATATTCAGGCCCCGATTCTGCCGTCCGTGCGGCGCTGCGTCATCTGGTCTCGCCGGGCCCCGAATCCCCTGGGGGAAGCCTTTGTTTTCTTGCGCTTCGGAACTTTCCTTGGGATCGCGGGTACAATATGACAGTTTCATGACAATCGACGGTTGGGTGCATCGCTAATGATCGGCTTATTTCGCAAGCTTCTTCCTCGCGAAGATCGATTCTTCGATCTTTTTGCGCAGCATTCGCGCACAGTCATGGGAGCGGCGGAAGCTCTGAATGCTTTGCTTGCCGGGGGACCGGACATAGATCGCCATTGCGATCGTATCGTCGCGCTCGAGCACGAGGCTGACGAGATCACCCGCGAAGTCCTGCTCGCGGTGCGCCGCAGTTTCATCACGCCCTTCGACCGCGGAGACATCAAGGATCTCATCCAGTCGATGGATGATGCGATCGACATGATGCACAAGACGGTGAAGACGATCCGGCTCTACGAGCAGAAAAGCTTCGATCCCGGCATGCAGGAAATGGGTGCCGCAGTCGTGCAGGCGGCCCATCTCGTTGCCGAGGCCATACCCTTGCTCAATCGGATCGGCGTGAATTCTCACCGCCTCAGCACGATTGCCGAGGAAGTGACCCGTGTCGAAGGGCGTTCGGACGAGTTGCACGACCAAGGGCTCAAGGATCTGTTCCAGCGTCACGGCGCCACCAATCCCATGGCCTACATCATCGGCAGCGAAATCTATGGCGAACTGGAGAAAGTCGTCGATCGCTTCGAGGACGTGGCAAACGAAATCAGCGGCATCGTGATCGAGAACGTCTGATGGATGCGACGCTCGCCTTCCCGCTGCTCGTGGGGCTCATCGCCGTCGCTCTGTTCTTCGACTTCCTCAACGGATTGCATGACGCGGCCAACTCGATCGCGACGATCGTCTCGACCCGCGTCTTGAGGCCGCAATATGCGGTCTTCTGGGCCGCCTTCTTCAACTTCATCGCCTTCCTGTTCTTCGGGCTGCATGTGGCCGAAACGCTCGGGACCGGCATTATCGATCCGGGCATCGTCACGCCGCAGGTGATCTTCGCGGCGCTGATGGGGGCGATCGTCTGGAACATCGTCACCTGGCTTTTCGGGATTCCTTCGAGTTCGTCCCACGCACTCATCGGCGGCCTTGTCGGCGCGGGGCTCGCCAAGACCGGCTTCAGCGCGATCGTCTGGCACGGACTCCTGAAGACGGCGGGGGCGATCGTCATGTCGCCTGCCATCGGTTTTTTCCTGGCGCTGCTTCTCGTCCTGATCGTGTCCTGGCTCTTCGTGCGCCAGACGCCATTCGCTGTCGACAGCACCTTCCGAGTGCTGCAGTTCGTCTCCGCCTCGCTCTATTCGCTCGGGCACGGCGGCAACGACGCGCAGAAGACCATGGGTATCATTGCTGTTCTGCTCTTTTCCCAAGGCTATCTCGGGTCGGAGTTCCACGTGCCTTTCTGGGTGGTCATTACCTGCCAGGCAGCCATCGCGCTTGGCACGCTGTTCGGCGGCTGGAGGATCGTCCACACGATGGGATCGAAGATCACCAAGCTCAACCCGATGCAGGGCTTCTGTGCCGAGACGGGCGGTGCCATCACGCTGTTCGGCGCCACCTGGCTCGGCATCCCGGTCTCGACCACGCATACGATCACCGGCGCCATCATCGGTGTCGGATCGGCACGACGCGTGTCGGCGGTGCGCTGGGGGCTGGCCGGCAACATCGTCATCGCCTGGGTGATCACCATGCCGGCGGCTGCCCTGATAGCCGCTCTTAGCTACTTCGCAGTCGACTTGATCGGCTAAGATAATTCAGGAACGTCTAACGGTTTCCCATCCGGAATAGCGTAGCTTCAAAAGAGCTGGGGCGTTTCGGTGTCTCATCGAGACTGCGAAACGCCCCAAATGTCTTCGGTCCTGGACGGCGGTGCTTGATATTCCGCCGCATTCGAACCGGCATCAGTCGCTGAGAGTGTCGAAGAAATCCTTCATCCGGGCGAAGAAGCCCGTCGATTCCGGATTGTTCTCCTTGGACGAGATCTGCTCGAACTCCTGCAGCAGTTCGCGCTGACGCTTGGTGAGCTTCTGCGGCGTCTCGATCTGGATCTGGATGTAAAGGTCGCCGCTCTGGGTGGAGCGCAGCACCGGCATGCCCTTGCCTTTGAGACGGAACTGCTTGCCGGCCTGCGTTCCTTCGGGGACGGTCACTCGGGACTTGGTACCATCGAGCGTCGCCACGTCGAATTTGCCGCCGAGCGCCGCCGTCGTCATCGAGATCGGCACGCTGCAATAGAGGTCGGCGCCGTCGCGCTGGTAGAATTCGTGCGGCCTGACGGAGAGGAAAATGTAGAGGTCGCCCGCGGGGCCGCCGCGGAGGCCCGCTTCACCCTCGCCGGAAAGGCGGATGCGCGTCCCGTCCTCGATACCGGCCGGAATGTTGACGGAAAGCGTGCGCTCCTCCATCACCCGGCCCTGACCGTGGCACTTGGTGCAGGGATCGGTGATCGTCTGACCGCGGCCGCCGCAGGTCGGGCAGGTCCGCTCGATCGAGAAGAAGCCCTGAGCCGCGCGCACACGGCCCGAGCCCTGACAGGTCGCGCAGGTTTTTGGGCTCGTGCCCGGCTTGGCGCCGCTGCCGCTACAGACGTCGCAGGTGATCGATGTGGGCACCCGAATCTGCGCGGTCTTGCCGGAATAGGCCTCCTCGAGCGAGATTTCCATGTTGTAGCGAAGATCCGCTCCGCGCTCACGTCCGCCGGAGGAGCGCCGCTGGCGGCCGCCGCCCATCATCTCGCCGAAGATGTCCTCGAAAATGTCGGAGAAGCCGCCGGCGCCGCCGCCCGCGAAACCATTGCCGAAGCCGGCGCCCATGCCGCCCTGCTCGAAAGCGGCGTGACCGTAGCGGTCGTAAGCCGCGCGCTTCTGCGGATCCTTCAGCGTTTCATAGGCTTCGTTGATGTCTTTGAAGGTCTTTTCCGCTTCCGTGTCGCCCGGGTTCTTGTCCGGATGATATTTCATCGCCAGTTTGCGGAAGGCGCTTTTCAGTTCCTTCTCATCCGCGTTTCTCGCAACACCAAGCGTTTCGTAGAGATCACGTTTCATGCTTCAAAGATTGTCCCGTTGACAAGGCGTACCAGCGCGGGGTTCCGGCGGCTGCTGCCTGATTATCTTGCCACAGGATTTAGTAAACCTTGAAGCGTGATACCATAGCCAACTCGGGCTACGCGTGGTTTTTTGTCGAAAAATGGCGCGCATCCGGGCCGTTGCGCGGTCGTCCGCATCCATCGACCGGGGCCGGGCGGGCGTGAGGGCAACAAAAAAGCCCGGGATCGCTCCCGGGCTCCTCGACTGCAAAGGTTGAAAGAGACGTTATGCCGACCGCTTGCGGCCGTCCTCGTCCTTGACCTCTTCGAAGTCGGCGTCGACGACGTCGTCGTCGCGAGCTGCGTCGGCTGCGGCATCCGCATGGGCGGCCTCAGCCTGCTGTGCTTCGTAGATCGCCTGACCGAGCTTCATGGAAACTTCCATGAGCGTATTGGTCTTGGCCTTGATGTCCTCGGCGTCCGGCTCGGAAACTTCGGTTGCGGCCCTCAAGGCTGCGATCGCGTCGCTGATAGCGTTGCGGTCGGCTTCCGAAACCTTGTCGCCGTATTCCTTCAGCGACTTCTCCGAAGAATGGATCAGGCTCTCCGCCTGGTTCCTGGCTTCGACCGACTCGCGGCGCTTCTTGTCGGCCTCGGCATTGGCCTCGGCGTCCTTGACCATCTTCTCGATGTCGGCATCGGAGAGACCTCCGGACGCCTGGATGCGGATCTGGTGCTCCTTGCCGGTGCCCTTGTCCTTGGCCGATACCTGCACGATGCCGTTGGCGTCGATGTCGAAGGTGACTTCGATCTGCGGGACGCCACGCGGTGCCGGCGGGATGCCGACGAGGTCGAACTGGCCGAGCAGCTTGTTGTCGGCGGCCATTTCACGCTCGCCCTGCGAAACGCGGATCGTCACGGCGGACTGGTTGTCATCAGCCGTCGAGAAGGTCTGCGACTTCTTGGTCGGGATCGTCGTGTTGCGCTCGATCAGGCGGGTGAACACGCCGCCAAGCGTTTCGATGCCGAGTGACAGCGGCGTCACGTCGAGGAGCAGAACGTCCTTGACGTCGCCCTGCAGAACGCCGGCCTGGATGGCAGCACCCATGGCGACCACCTCATCCGGGTTGACGCCCTTGTGGGGCTCCTTGCCGAACAGCTGCTTGACGGTTTCCTGAACCTTCGGCATGCGAGTCATGCCGCCGACGAGAACGACTTCGTCGATCTCCGCCGCCGAAACGCCGGCATCCTTCAGCGCGGCCTTGCACGGCGCGATCGTCTTCTGGACCAGATCATCGACAAGGCTTTCGAACTTGGCGCGCGACAGCTTCATCGTCAGGTGCTTCGGACCGGATGCATCGGCCGTGATGAACGGCAGGTTGATTTCGGTCTGCTGCGAGGACGACAGTTCGATCTTGGCCTTTTCGGCAGCTTCCTTGAGGCGCTGCAGCGCAAGCTTGTCGTTCTTGAGGTCGATGCCCTGTTCCTTCTTGAACTCGCCGGCGAGGTATTCGACGAGACGCATGTCGAAGTCTTCACCGCCGAGGAAGGTGTCGCCGTTGGTCGACTTCACCTCGAAGACGCCGTCGCCGATTTCGAGCACCGAAATATCGAAGGTGCCGCCACCAAGGTCGTAGACGGCGATGGTCTTGCCTTCCTTCTTGTCGAGGCCATAGGCGAGCGCGGCCGCAGTCGGCTCGTTGATGATGCGCAGCACTTCGAGGCCGGCGATCTTGCCGGCGTCCTTGGTGGCCTGGCGCTGGGCGTCGTTGAAGTAGGCCGGAACGGTAATGACGGCTTTTTCGACCTTCTCACCGAGATAGGATTCGGCGGTTTCCTTCATCTTCTGAAGGATCATGGCCGAGATCTGCGACGGCGAGTAGCCCTTGCCGTGCGCTTCGACCCAGGCGTCGCCATTGTCCGCCTTGGTGATCTTGTAGGGGACCATCCCCTTGTCCTTCTGGGTGGTCGGATCCTGGAAGGTACGGCCGATCAGGCGCTTGATTGCAAAAAGAGTGTTTTCCGGATTGGTGACGGCCTGGCGCTTGGCCGGCTGGCCGACGAGACGTTCGCCGTCGTCGGTAAATGCCACCATCGAGGGAGTCGTGCGCGCGCCCTCGGCGTTTTCGATCACCTTCGCGTCCTTGCCGTCCATGACAGCGACGCAGGAGTTGGTCGTTCCCAGGTCAATACCAATAACTTTAGCCATGTCGTTCTCTCCTTGCAGCGGACTGTCGGAACCCGGTCAGGCATTCGTGGGACAGCCCCTAACGGGATGGTCTTTAGATTTCATCGCAGCCGCGGCTGCGTCGATGCGGCGTATATAAGGACCGGCGTTTCGGACTGCAAGGCATTCTGCGGGCGGATCAGGGGCAAAAGCAAGCGCTCTTGCTGGTGCGTTGAAGCGATATCGGCACGGCCCCTCAGCGCGGTCGGCGAATCCGTTCGTAAAGCGCGGTTGGCACGGCGGCTCAACCGCCTGTCAGCAGTTCGAAAAGCGTCGTCCGGCGGGTCGCTCCGGTCGTCTCGCCGACGCCTGCGGGCGGGATGGGGCCGCCGGCATTCTGTTCGTTGAGCGGCCGCACCTCATCGATGGCCGCCGTGCCGTCCGCGCTCGCCGGCGGTTCTGGGAAGGCATCGGGATTGCCGCTTGCGAAACCGTCCGGAACGGCGCCGCCGCCTGCGACGGCGCCACCGTCGTCGAAGACCGGTTGCACGCCGGTGGTTCCGAACAGCGGCGAAGGTGACAGGCCCTCGTGGGCCGCGGCCATGAAATCATGCCACGCCTTGGCGGGAAGCCCGCCTCCGGTCACCTTCTTCATCGACTTGCCATCGTCGTTGCCGAACCAGACGCCGGTCGTCAGATTGGACGTGTAGCCGACGAAGAGCGCGTCGCGAAAGGATTGCGTCGTGCCGGTTTTTCCGGCCGCCTCCCAGCCTTTCAGGCGCGCCTTCTTGCCGGTTCCGTTCGTCAGCACCCGCACCATCATCTGGTTCATTTCACTGACGATCGCCGGGTCGAGCACCCGCGGGGGGTTATCGTAGGTATTTTCGTAAAGCACGGTACCATCGGCGGTGGAGATGCGGCGGATGACGTGCGGCGTCGCCTTGAAGCCGCCATTCATGAAGGGTGCGTAGGAGGAGGTGAGTTCGACGAGGCTGACTTCAGACGTTCCGAGCGCGATCGAGGCGTTGGCCTGCATCTCGGAATCGATCCCGAGCCGATGCGCGAGCTTGACCACATTCTGCGGGCCGACTTCCATGACGAGCTGGGCCGCGATCGTATTCAGCGAATTGGCAAGCGCGTCGGCAAGTGTCACCTCGCCGCGATATTTCTGGTCGTAGTTTTCCGGTGTCCAGTTCCCGATCCTGACCGGCGCGTCGTTTCGGACGGACATCGGCGTGCGGCCGATTTCCAGGGCTGCCGCATAGACGAAGGGTTTGAAGGCGGAGCCCGGCTGACGTTTGGCCTTGGAGGCGCGGTCGAACTGGCTTTCGGCATAGTCGCGGCCGCCGACCAGCGCGCGGATCGCGCCGGTGCCGTCGATCGACACGAGGGCGGCTTGAGAGGCGTTGAGCTTGCCGCCGTCTGCGTCGAGCGCCGCGGCGATCGCTTCCTCGGCCTTCTTCTCGAGCGTGAGATCGATCGTCGTGTCGATCACCAGATCCTGGCTGATTTCGCCGATCATCCCGGGGAGCTGGTCCATGACCATGTCGGCGACATAGTGTTCGGCGCCGGACCAGAAGCTCTTCGCCTTGGTCGGCGTCTGCGACATGGCCGTCTTGATTTCGGCGTCGGTGACGAAGCCCTCTTCGCGCATCGCGCCGAGCACAAGCTGCGCGCGCTCCTCCGCCGCTTCCGGGTCACGCGCCGGCGACAACCGCGAGGGCGCTTTCAGGAGCCCGGCGAGCAGCGCCGCCTCGCCGAGATTGACGTCGCGCGCCGACTTGTTGAAGTAGCGTCGCGACGCCGCCTCGACGCCATAGGCGTTGGAACCGAAGAACACGCGGTTGAGATACATCGCGAGGATCTGGTCCTTGGAGTATTTCTGCTCGAGCCAGAAGGCGAGCAGCACTTCCTGGACCTTGCGCTCCAGCGTGCGCTCGGGCGAGAGGAACAGGTTCTTGGCGAGCTGCTGCGTCAATGTCGAGCCGCCCTGGACCATGCGGCCGCTCATCAGATTGGTCAGCATGGCGCGGGCAAGGCCCAACGGATCGACCCCGAAATGCGAATAGAACCGGCGATCCTCGATGGCGATCACCGCCTGCGGAATGTAGGGAGACATGGTTTCGAGCGACAGCGCCTCGCCGCCCGTCGCACCGCGATTGGCGATGATGTCGCCGTTGACCGAAAGGATTTTCACGTTCGGCGGCCGGTCGGGGATCGACCAGCTCGTCGCGCTCGGCATCCGCGCGCCGTAATAGAGCACGAGACCGCCGACTCCGATTGCGCCCCAAATGCCGAGCACGACGCACCAGTAAGCGAGCCTGCGGACAAGGCCGAAAAAGCCGCCGCCGCTGGACTTGGAGCCGCTTCGGCCGCCGCGCTTGGGGTTCTTTCGCTTGCCGGCTTCGGACTTGCCACGGGCGGGCCGGCGGGCGCCGCCGCTCACGCGATCGCTCGCCTCGACACGCAACTCGTCGTCATCGCTGTCGCCGCCGAAGGAAGGTTCGATCCGTTGTCCTGATTTGCCGCGTGCTGCCATGCCGGAAGGAACTATCCCTTTGAGGTCCGATCCGTCATCGCTCAAAAGCGATTCCCGGCGGCGCAATTCCTGTCGTGCGGTTCGAGCTAATCTGCCCGCACGTGCCGATGCGTTGGACTCTAAATGCGGCAATTTAAGGGGGAGTTAAGAGTTGCTGAACAACGGGAACGGTCGTCTCGATTTTCCGGAAAGCGCAAATTCTGCCGCGACAGATTTCAGGTCACATGTTGCCATCTCGCCCTGCGTCCAACGCATTGCTGCATTGCAGCATTAGCGGTATTAAATCAGACTAAATGATTTATCTTGAACTCATCGAAGCGCTGCACCTCCTCCCGCGGCGCCCGATGCGGATCGGTTTCACTCCTCCTCCCAGGAACCGATCGAATTCAAGGACCCCGAGCCACCTCCTCCCGGCTCGGGGTCTTTTTGTATCCGCCTGCTGCATGTTCCCTTAATCCCGGCGCTGGTATATCAGGTTGCTCATGAAATCCAGGGCAAACGGCTACGTCTTCGCGCTTGCTGCGATCGTCATTTTCGCGATCCAGGACGGCATCTCCAAACATCTTGGCACCCTCTATCCGCCGGTCTTCGTGTCGATGATCCGCTATTGGGCGTTTGCCGCCTTTGCCGTCGCCCTGGCGGCGCGGGCGCAGGGTGGGCTGAAGGCCACGATCGTGACGAAGAGGCCAGTGTTGCAGGTGCTACGCGGTGTGCTGCTACCAACGCAGATCGTGGTCGTGATCACAGCCTTCACCGTCGTCGGCCTGGCGCATTCGCAGGCGATTCTGGCGGCTACCCCGCTCTTCGTCGCGCTCCTGTCCATGCCGCTTCTTGGCGAGCGCGTCGGCTGGCGGCGCTGGGCTGCGATTTCGGCAGGGCTTATCGGCGTGCTTCTGATCCTGAAGCCGCAGCAGGGCACCTTCGACAAGAGCTTTCTGCTGCCGCTCTCGGCGGCGCTGATGTTTGCGATCTATATTATCACGACGCGACTGGTCAGCCGCGCCGATTCGGCGATGACAAGCTTCTTCTACACCGGCATCATCGGCGCGGTTGCGATCAGCCTCGTCGGCCCGTTCTTCTGGACGGCGCTGGCGCCGACCGATTGGGTCTGGATGCTGCTGCTCTGCGTCACCGGGACCTCCAGCCACTATTTCCTGATTCGCGCCTACGACATGCTCGATGCCGTCGCCGTCCAGCCGCTCACCTATCTGCAACTCGTCTTCGCCTCGATCATGGGCGTCACCATCTTTGGCGAGACGCTGACGACAAATATGATCCTCGGCTCGATCCTCGTTGTCGCGGCCGGCATCTTCACGGTCTGGCGCGAGCACGTGGTTGCAAGGCGCAAGGCCGGCCTGCCGCCGCAGTGATCCCGCATCGGCTTCAAATCGCCCTCGCGATCAGGTGAACCCTCCCTTGCCTTCTGGCTGCCACTTGCCGGGCTTTGAATGGGTGTCCGGTGAAAGGAGAAGGCGATGAAGGTTTGTTTGATGGCAGCGCTCGCGCTTGCAGCCCTTGCGGTGGTGAAGGCCGAAGCCTCGGCGGAGGAAGTGGTCGCCGCCTATGTCGACGACCGGTCCGATGGCGCGGCACTTGTGCGTTCGCTCTACAACGCGATCAACCGGAAGGAATATGCCCGCGCCTACGGTTATTTCGCCGAGACACAGCCTGTCGGCGGTTTCGCGGATTTCTCGCGCGGCTATGCGAACACGATTTCGGTCGAGGTCAGGATTGGAAAAGTGACGACCGAGGGTGCTGCCGGCAGCGTCTACGCCGCCATTCCCGTTGCGGTCAAATCTATCGAGCGGCCGACAAAAACTCGCTTGTTTGCAGGCTGCTATGTCGCCCGCATCATCAATCCGGCGCAGCAGGCGCCCCCCTTCACGCCCTATCAGATCGAGGCGGCGCGGCTCAAGGAGGTGGAAGGACCGATCGAGCAGGCGATACCCGCCGTTTGCGACGTTCCCTAATGCGCGTCGCCCGGAGCAGCGGTTTCGGGACAACGACATGCACGCAAACAAAGACTTAAAGCGCGTCGCCTTGAATGCGACGCGCTTTAGTCGTCTCTCTATCGCGCGGTAGGCTCTACGGCATTCCGCCGTTTCGCTGCGCCAGGAAGCGCGAGCGCTCGTAAATCAGGATGACTACGAGCGCCATGACGAACGGCACGATCAGGTAGAGCAGCCGGAAGATCGCGAGTGCCGCCAGAACGTCTGCCGGATCCATTTCCGGAAGCGCTGCGATGAAGACGAGCTCGAGCACGCCGAGGCCGCCGGGCGCGTGCGACAGCAGCGCTGCCGAGAAGGACGCCAGGAAGATCCCGAGAATCACCACGTAGCCGGGATTGCCGGCCTGCGGCAGGGCGAAATAGATGATTCCGGCGGCACCGAGCAGTTCGACGGGAGCGATCACCAATTGCCTGAAGACGATCGAGGGCCGTGGATAGTGAAGCTGGAACCAGCGCATGCGAATCGGCCGAAGTCCGATCAGGCTGCCGAGCACGTAGAGCCCGACGAGCGCGAGAATGACGACGCCGGTCGTCAGCGACATCTCGATCGGCAGGAATTCCGCAAAGCGCTCGATGATGTCCGGCTTCGCCAGGAGAACGATCGCCGACAACATCAGCGTGCCGAGCGTGAAGGTGAAGGAGCAGAAGGCGACCAGAACGCCGACCTCGCCGGCCGTCAGGCCCTTCGAGCGGTAGGCCCGGTAGCGCACCACGGCGCCTGAAAACACCGATGCGCCGAGATTATGCGACAGGGCATAGGTCGTGAACGAGCAGACCGTGATGAACCAGAT
Source organism: Sinorhizobium sp. 7-81 (assembly GCF_030124405.1). Lineage (NCBI taxonomy): Bacteria > Pseudomonadati > Pseudomonadota > Alphaproteobacteria > Hyphomicrobiales > Rhizobiaceae > Sinorhizobium > Sinorhizobium sp. 7-81. The sequence continues at coordinate 105,437 of NZ_JASKLT010000001.1, forward strand.
GGAAATGTGGTGATGCCCGAGATGGTCGAGTGCGAGCTTGTCATAGGCGGCAAGTGCCGCGTAGGCGACGAGGGTCGCGCCGATGGCCAGTAGCCAGCTTCCGAGCGAGATCGCCTGGAAGCTTGCGATGAACTCATCGACGGAAAGACCTCGCAGCTCATGATAGAGCGCATTGACCGAGAACAGGATCGCCGCCAGTCCGACGACAGGCCAGAAATAGGCTTTCAACCTTTTCATGCCGGCGCCAGGGTGTTCCTGGAGGCGAGGTTGGCAGGGGACCTTGGAGGATGGAGAAGAATGCCATCCCAGTCTCGCATTCTAAAAGCACCGCGTCCGGAACGCGATGTCTCGGTCCTCGACCTTACCAACAGCCCATTTCCCCATTCTGTTTGTTTTGTGAAAAGGGAAACATCCCATAGCCGCGAGGTCAAGCAGCGATGACCGGATTCCGACACTCATCCGGGAAATCGCGACGGGGCTGAAGGCAGGGGGAGCGAACGCCAAGACGAGGCGATCCCGGCTTTGCACGTCCCATCGCAAACCGTGGCGGAACTTCCGCCACGGTTTGCGAGAGCAAATCAGGCGGCAAGCGCGTCGAGGATACGGATCCACGAGCGGATGCCCTTGTGGAAGGACATGAGCTCATATTTCTCGTTCGGTGAATGAATCCGGTCGTCGGAAAGGCCGAAGCCGACGAGCAGCGATTCGATGCCGAGCATCCTCTGGAAATCGCCGACGATCGGGATCGAGCCGCCCATGCCAATGACGACTGCAGGTTTCGGCCATTCGTCGGAAAGCGCGACTTTCGCCGTGTTCAACAGGGCGGAATCATAGGGCAGGTGGATCGCCGGCGAGCCGCCATGGGCATGAAACTCGACCGAGCAGTCGGCCGGCACCTTCGACCGGACATAGGCGCGGAAGGTTTCGCGGATCTTGGCTGGGTCCTGGTTGCCGACGAGGCGGAACGACACCTTGGCCGATGCCTGCGCCGCGATCACAGTCTTGAAGCCTTCGCCGGTATAACCGCCGGTGATGCCGTTCACCTCCGCCGTCGGCCGTGCCCAGGTCAGTTCGAGCACCGAGCGCCCCTTCTCGCCCGAGGGGATCGACAGGCCGATCTCGCCGAGAAACTTCTCCGCCGTCTGGCCGAGCGTGTCCCAGGCCGCCTTGATCTGCGCGGGCGTTTTCTCGACGCCTTCATAGAAGTTTTCGAGTGTCACGCGGCCCGTCTCGTCGTGAAGGCCGGCGAGGATGTCGGCCAGAATGTGGATGGGATTTGCCGCCGCACCGCCGAAATAGCCCGAATGCAGGTCGCGATCGGCCGCCTTGATGATGATCTCCTCGCCGACGAGGCCGCGCAGGCCTGCGGAAATCGCCGGAGTCTCACGGTCCCACATGCTCGTGTCGCAGACGAGCGCATAATCGGCCTTGAGTTCCGCCGCGTTGGCCTCGAGGAACGGCTTCAGCGACGGAGAGCCCGATTCCTCCTCGCCCTCGAAAAGAATGGTGATCCGGCAAGGAAGCGCGTCATGGATCTCCTTGTAGGCGCGCGCCGCCTCGACGAATGTCATCAACTGGCCCTTGTCGTCGGCCGTGCCCCGGCCGGTGATGATCTTGCGGCCGGGCTCGACCTCCTTGATCGCCGGCTCGAACGGAGGCGCATCCCAGAGGTTCAGCGGGTCGACCGGCTGCACGTCGTAATGGCCGTAGAATAGCACATGCGGAGCATCGGCCTTTGCAGCGGCGTGGTGGGCGACGACCATCGGATGACCGGGCGTGTCGCGCACCGAGGCGGTGAAGCCGAGCGCGGTCAGTTCCGACACCAGCCACTCGGCCGCCTTGCGGCACTCTGCCTTGAAGGCCGGATCGGTGGAAATGGACTTGATGCGGACGAGATCGAAAAGCCGGTCGAGGCTCTTCGGAAGATTGGCGTCGGCGCGCTCCAGCACAGGGGTGATATCTGCCATCATGCGAATCCTTATGTGGGTTTCGCGCGGAACCTAAAGCCGAATGCCGGTCGCTTTAAGCAAAATCTTTTGATGCAACGGTAAATTGTCGATGCGAGGAATCAGGAAACGCCGTCGTTGCGCGCAGTGTTGGCGAGCGGCATGCGCATGTATACGAGCATCAGGTCCCATTCGAAGCGGCGAAATCGCGAGTGCCGCTTCCTTGGCCGCGGCCTCGATCCCCCTCGCCCGGTCGGTCAGCAAGATCTGCTGTGATCGCTTGTCGTTCGGGTGCCTGCGGCGGGTGATGAGCCCGTCGCGCTCCATGCGGGCGAGCGTGTTGGCCACGGTTGCCTGCTCGATGTCCAGCCGATCGAGAAGCTCCTGGCCAGCAGACTGGCCAGGTAAGTCGCAGATTCCATGCGATTGAAGGCCATGACCTGTGGGTACGCGTGAACCGAAGCGACGACAAGTTACAAAGCTTGCGATGAAGTTGAACCGCGTTCACAGGTCTTTGAGCCCTGCACCGATGCGGGGAGCCCTGCGCCGATGCGAGCGGAAAACCGCGCAAGCTTTTCGTTATCCTGCTGTTCGAGTGGACAACAAAAAACCGTCGCGGCGCGGAGGCGGCGCCGTGACGGCTCTTTGAAAGCGGGACAAAGGCCCGGAGAGGGGGATAAGGCCTTTGTCCACATCTGGTGCGGGCGGGGGACAGGCCAATCACCAGACGACGGCATCATTTCAGTGCCGTTCGATGATAATTTGAGGAGCCAAATGTGGCTTTTCAAGGATTGTCCGACTGAATCGCACATTACAAATGTGTAACGTTTCCGTGAGCCTTCTGGCGGCCTCCGCGTGTTCCTGTCGCAACTGTTTTGAGATAGGCGCTATGGACGAAAACCGCAATGGACCTTTGCCTCACCCCGCGCTATCCATGGCCGCATGAAAAACGGTGATCACCTCTTCCTCGTCGACGGCTCGGGCTTCATCTTCCGGGCGTTCCACGCAATCCCGCCGCTCAACCGCAAGTCCGATGGCCTTCCGGTCAATGCGGTCGCCGGCTTCTGCAACATGCTCTGGAAGCTCCTGACCGATGCGCGCGATACGTCGGTCGGCGTGACACCGACGCATTTTGCGGTGATCTTCGACTATTCCTCGAAGACCTTCCGCAACACGCTTTACGACCAGTACAAGGCGAACCGCACCGCGCCGCCCGAAGATCTGATCCCGCAGTTCGGGTTGATCCGACATGCCACCCGCGCCTTCAACCTGCCCTGCATTGAGAAGGAAGGCTATGAGGCGGACGACCTGATCGCGACCTATGCCCGGCTTGCCGAAGAGGCGGGCGCCGACGTGACGATCGTTTCCTCGGACAAGGACCTCATGCAACTGCTGACGCCCAGGGTGTCGATGTACGACAGCATGAAGGACAAGCAGATCACGATTCCCGATGTGATCGAAAAATGGGGCGTGCCGCCGGAGAAGATGATCGATCTCCAGGCGATGACAGGCGATTCGACCGACAACGTGCCGGGCATTCCCGGCATCGGACCGAAAACCGCGGCCCAACTTCTGGAAGAATACGGCGATCTCGATACGCTGCTGGCACGCGCCGGCGAGATCAAGCAGCAGAAGCGGCGCGAGAACATCATCGCCAATGCCGAGCTTGCTCGCCTTTCCCGCCAACTCGTGACGTTGAAGAACGATACCCCTCTCGACGTTCCGCTCGAGGATCTGCGGCTTGAGCCGCAAAACGGGCCAAAGCTCATTGCCTTCCTGAAGACGATGGAATTCAACACATTGACGCGCCGCGTGGCGGCGGCGACCGACACGGACGCTGAAGCTGTGGAAGCGGCCCATGTGCCGATCGAGTGGGGCATCGAGGCGCACGGACCGGATCTCGACACCGGGGAGGCTGCCGGTCCGCCGCCCTCTGCCGAATCGTCAAGCACCGCCCCGCCGCGTGGGCAGGCAGCAAAGGCCGCCGTTTCATTCCTTTCTAGCCCCGAGGATGCCGATGTCACCGGCGCGACTTCACAAGGCCTTGCGCGGGCGCGCGCCGATTTCTTTGCCAAGGCTTCCGTCGATCGTTCCGGTTACGTCGCGATCCGCGATCTTGCGGCGCTCGACCGATGGATCGCCGATGCGCGCGATGCCGGCGTGGTTGGTCTCGACGTGGCAACGACATCGACCGACGCCATGCAGGCGGATCTGGTCGGCTTTTCGCTGGCGATTGCGAACTACCGCGACAACCCCTCCGGTGCGAAGATACGGGCAGCTTACGTGCCGCTGATCCACAAGAATGGCGCCGGCGATCTGCTTGGTGGTGGTCTTCTCGAAAATCAGGTCCCCATCCGCGAGGCGCTGAGCCGGCTAAAGGCGCTGCTCGAGGATCCGTCGGTGTTGAAGGTCGGGCAGAACCTGAAGTTCGACTATCTGTTGATGAAGCGGCATGGCATCACCATGCAAAGCTTCGACGACACCATGTTGATGTCCTATGTCATCGATGCCGGCAACGGTGCTCATGGCATGGATTCTCTGTCCGAGCGGTGGCTCAATCACAAGCTGACGGCCTACAAGGACATCACCGGCAGCGGGCGGTCTTCGCTCACGTTCGACTTCGTCGATATCGACAGGGCGACGGCCTATGTGGCGGAAGAGGCAGACGTCACGCTGCGACTCTGGCACGTCCTGAAGCCGCAACTTTCCTCCAAGGGGCTGACGCGCGTCTATGAGCGGCTCGAAAGACCGCTGGTCGGCGTTCTTGCCCATATGGAGGAGCGCGGCATCACCGTCGATCGCCAAATTCTCTCGCGCCTCTCGGGAGAGCTTGCGCAAGGCGCGGCGGCGCTCGAGGACGAGATCTATCGCCTGGCCGGGGAAACCTTCACGATCGGCTCGCCGAAGCAGCTCGGCGACATTCTCTTCGGCAAGATGGGATTGCCGGGCGGCTCCAAGACCAAGACCGGCCAATGGTCGACTTCGGCGCAGGTTCTGGAGGAGCTTGCCGCCGAAGGCCATGAGCTGCCGCGCAAAATCGTCGACTGGCGCCAGCTCACCAAACTGAAATCCACCTATACCGATGCGTTACCGGGCTTCGTGCATCCGGAAACGCGGCGCGTACATACGTCCTATGCGCTGGCGGCGACGACTACAGGCCGCCTTTCTTCGGCCGACCCCAACCTGCAGAACATTCCGGTCAGGACCGCCGAGGGCCGCAAGATCCGCACCGCCTTCGTCGCCACGCCGGGGCACAAGCTGGTTTCGGCGGACTACAGCCAGATCGAGCTCCGGGTGCTCGCGCATGTGGCGGACATTCCGCAGCTTCGCCAGGCTTTTGCCGACGGCGTCGACATCCACGCGATGACCGCTTCCGAGATGTTCGGGGTTCCCGTCGACGGCATGCCGGGTGAAATCCGCCGCCGTGCCAAGGCGATCAATTTCGGCATAATCTACGGCATCTCCGCCTTCGGGCTTGCCAATCAGCTTTCGATCGAGCGTTCGGAGGCGAGTGAATACATCAAGAAGTATTTCGAGCGCTTCCCCGGTATCCGCGACTATATGGAGAACACCAAGGCCTTCGCTCGCGAGCACGGCTATGTCGAAACGATCTTTGGCCGCCGTGCCCACTATCCGGATATCCGCTCCTCCAACCCCTCGCATCGCGCCTTTAACGAACGCGCATCGATCAATGCGCCGATCCAGGGCTCTGCCGCCGACATCATCCGCCGCGCCATGGTGAAGATGGAGCCGGCGCTTGAGGAGGCGAAGCTGTCCGCGCGGATGCTCCTGCAGGTGCACGACGAATTGATCTTCGAGGTCGAGGACGGTGAAATCGAGCGCACCATCCCGGTGGTCGTTTCAGTCATGGAAAATGCCGCCATGCCGGCGCTGAACATGAAAGTGCCGCTGAAGGTCGACGCCCGCGCCGCGCTCAATTGGGACGAGGCGCATTGAGCGCGTGAGACGGGGGAGCGGTTGCCCGTCTATTCGGCCGCCTGATCGGCTCCCGTTTGGGGTTGCCGGAAGCTGGCGAAGAGACGCCTCAGCGCTTCGCGCCCTTCTGCCACCAGATCGAAACGGCGGCCGAACAGCAGCCATTCGGTGCACAGCCCCATCATCATCCAGCGCAAGGCGCGTGTGGCGGACGCCGGCGTCCAGCTGACTTGGAGTTGCCCCCGTTCCAGCGCACGCGCGAAGGCGAGTTCGAGCGTTGCGTTGTGGCGGTCATCGATCTCCTTCTGCCGGACGAGCACCGCAGACATGTCATTGTCGTAGTCGCATCTCAGCATGATCGCGAGAATGCGCTGCCGCTGCTCGTCCTTGGCAAGCATGTCCAGCCAATCGCCGGTGGCGCTTTCGACGATCGCGAGGGTGTCGGAGGCTTCGGTTTCGACCTCGCGCGCGACCATGTCTTCCTGCGGCAGCGGCACGGCGTCGTAGAGCGCGAGGAAGAGATCAGTCTTGTTGGCGAAATGCCAGTAGACGGCGCCGCGTGTGACCCCGGCAGCTTTGGCCACCTCCTCGAGCGTCGTATTGGAAACACCCTTGGCGAAAAACATCCGCTCGGCGGCGTTCAATATCCTGCTTCGGGTAGCCTCGGCTTCGGCCTTCGTTCGGCGCATGCATATCTCCCAGATCACGTGATTTTGGGTCGGATCGATCCAAAACCTTAAACGTGATCGATTCCAAGAAGTTAGAGAGCGGGATGCGGGCGGATACTCCTCATTCCGCTCTACAGTGCCGCGCGTCCAATCGGACGTGCCAAGATCGCTGTAGCGCTTTGAATTGCTGCATGATTTTGTCCGTAAACCGATTCCCATTTAAGGAATCATGCAGTAGCGCGACGGCCCGCCGGATGAGGCGGGCCGTCGATGGTTGATCACTCGGCAGCCTTGGCGATTTCGGATGCGGTATCTTCCGCCACGGCCGCTTGCGGTGCGGCAGCCGCGCTTTTCCGTCCGAAGATCTTCATGATGAACACGAAGAAGATCGGGACGAAGAAGATCGCCAGCACCGTTGCCGAGATCATGCCGCCCATGACGCCGGTGCCGATGGCGCGCTGGCTGCCGGAGCTCGCACCCGTCGCGATCGCCAGCGGCAGAACGCCGAGGGTGAAGGCGAGCGAGGTCATCAGGATCGGCCGGAAGCGCAAGTGCGCTGCTTCGAGCGTTGCGTCGATCAACGACTTGCCCTGGTCACGCAGTTCCTTGGCGAACTCGATGATCAGGATGGCGTTCTTCGCCGAGAGGCCAATGATCGCGATCAGGCCGACCTTGAAGTACACATCGTTCGGCATGTCGCGCATCATGACCGCGAGCACGGCGCCGATGACGCCGAGCGGCACGACCATGATCACCGAGACAGGAATGGACCAGCTCTCATAGAGCGCCGCCAGGCACAGGAAGACGAGCAGGCACGAGAGCGCAATCAAAAGCGGCGCCTGCGAGCCCGACTGAATTTCCTGCAGCGACTGACCGGTCCACTCGTAACCGAAGCCCGCCGGAAGCTGGGCTGCCAACCGTTGCATTTCGGCAATCGCGTCGCCCGAGGAATAGCCGGGAGCGGCTTCGCCGCTGATGCGGACCGCCGGATAGCCGTTGTAGCCCACCGTCTGGGTCGGAGCCTTGATCCACTCGATGCTTGCAAAGGCTGAGAGCGGAACCATGCCGCCGTTCGAGTTGCGAACGTTGAGGTTCAGGAGATCCGCCGTCTGCATTCGCTGGCTCTCGTCCGCCTGCACCGTCACGCGCTGCATGCGGCCGGCATTCGGGAAGTCGTTGACATAGGACGAGCCGAGATTGGTCGAGATCGTCGAGTTGATGTCGGCAAAGGTCACGCCGAAGGTGTTGGCCTTCTCGCGATCGATGTTGACCGTGACCTGCGCGGCATCGGGCATGCCCTCGAAACGGACGCCGGTCAGCACCTTGCTCTGGGAGGCGAGCCCGAGCAACTGGTCGCGTGCCTTCGCAAGGGCTGCTTCGCCGAGACCGCCGCGATCCTGCAGGCGGAAGGAGAAGCCGCCGGTCGTGCCGAGGCCCTGGATCGCCGGCGGCGACAGAGCGAAGCTGATCGCGTCCTTGATCTGGCTCATGGCCATCGTCGCGCGGCCGGCGATCGACTGCGCTGCATTGTTCGCGTCACGTTCACTCCAGTCCTTGAGCGTCACGAAGGCAAGGCCCGCATTCTGGCCGGTGCCGAAGAAGGAGAAGCCGTTGATCGCAACGATCGTGTCGACGGCCTGCTCCTGGCCGAAGATCTTCTCCGCCTGCTCGATGGCCTCCGTCGTACGGTTCCCGGTCGCTTCCGAAGGCAATTGCATCATGACGATGACAAAGCCCTGGTCCTCGTCCGGCAGGAAGGACGACGGCAGTTGCAGGAAGGCCCAGCCAAGTCCCGCGAGCAGCGCCAGGTAAATGACCATGAAACGGCCGGTGCGGTGGACGACGCCTCTGACGACGCGGGTATAGCCGTGCGACGTCCGGTCGAAGCTACGGTTGAACCATCCGAAGAACCCGCGCTTGGCGTGATGATGACCCTTCGGAACCTGCTTCAGGAAGCTCGCGCAGAGCGCGGGTGTCAGCGACAGGGCGAGCAGCGCCGAGAACAGGATCGAGACGACCATGGTCAGGCTGAACTGGCGGTAGATCACGCCGACGGCACCCGGGAAGAAGGCCATCGGGATGAACACGGAAGAGAGCACCAGGGTAATTCCGATCACCGCTCCGGTGATCTGCTTCATCGCCTTGCGGGTGGCTTCCTTCGGCGTCAGTCCCTCTTCCGACATGATGCGCTCGACGTTTTCGACAACGATGATCGCATCGTCGACGAGGATGCCGATCGCCAGCACCATGCCGAACATCGTCAAGACGTTGATCGAGAACCCCATGGCCAGCATGACCGCGCAGGTGCCAAGAAGGGCGATCGGCACGACGATGGTCGGGATGATGGTGTAGCGGACGTTCTGAAGAAACAGGAACATCACCAGGAAGACGAGGCCGACGGCCTCGACCAGGGTATGCAACACCTTCTCGATCGACACCGCGACGAAGGGCGAGGTGTCGTAGGGGATGGAGTATTCCAGCCCCTGCGGGAAGAATTCCGCGAGTTCGTCCATGCGCGCCTTGATCGCGGCCGAGGTCGACATCGCGTTGCCGCTTGGAGAGAGCTGCACGGCGATGGCCGCCGAAGGCTTGCCATTGAGGCGCGTCGAGAAGGAGTAGCTCTCGCCGCCGATCTCGAGCCGCGCAACATCGCGCAGCCGTACGGCGGAGCCGTCGGCATTGGCGCGAAGCACGATCGCGCCGAATTCTTCAGGTGTCGAAAGCTGACCCTTGATGATGACCGGAGCGGCGATCTGCTGAGTGATCGGGTTCGGCTGCGCGCCGATCGAGCCCGAAGCGATCTGGGCGTTCTGCGCCTGGATCGCCGCTGTCACGTCGGCCGCCGTCAGATTGAGGCCGAGCATCTTGTCCGGATCAAGCCAGACTCGCATCGAGCGCTCGGTCGCAAAGAGTTGCGCACGGCCGACGCCGGGGACGCGCTGGATCTCGCTCAGCACGTTGCGGCTCAAATAGTCGCCGAGGCCCGTCGCGTCCAACGACCCGTCGGTCGAGGTGAGCGAGATGATCAGGAGGAAGCCGGAGCCGGCCTCGTCCACCTGCACGCCCTGCTGCCTGACGGAATCGGGCAGGCGCGGCTCGACGCGCTGCACGCGGTTCTGGATGTCCACCGAGGCCTGGCTGGGGTCGGTGCCCGGTGCGAAGGTCGCGCTGATTTCGGCCGAGCCGGAAGAGCTCGTCGTCGACTCGAAATAAAGCAGGCCCTCAACGCCGTTCAGTTCATCCTCGATCAGGCGCGTGACGCTCTGATAGGTGTCCTGCGACGAGGCACCGGGGTAGCTCGTGTTGATCGAGATCTGCGGCGGCGCCACGCTCGGATATTGCGATACCGGCAGGAGCGGAATCGCAATGATGCCGGCGAGCATGATGAAGATCGCCACCACCCAGGCAAAGATCGGCCTGTCGATAAAGAAACTGGGCATGTTCAAGCTCTCACTTCGCTTCGGTGGCGGGCTTTTCGCCGGCGGCTTCCGGAGCGCTGGCCTGTTCGGTCGCAGGCTTTGCGTTCGGGTCCCAGTTGGACGGCTGCACAGGCGCGCCCGGGCCAACCTTCTGGAAGCCCTCGACGATTACCTTTTCACCGGCTTTGAGGCCGGAAGTCACCTGCCAGCGGTCGCCGACGGTGCGTCCAAGCGTGATGTTGCGGAATTCGACCTTGTTGTCGGCGCTTACGATGTAGACCTGGGACTGGCCGGCATTGTTGCGCTGGACAGCCTGCTGCGGAACGGTGATCGCATCCTTCTCCAAGCCCTGCTGGATCTGCACGCGCACATACATGCCCGGCAGCAGATCGTTATTCGGGTTGGGGAACTCGCCGCGCAGCGTCACCTGACCGGTGGTCGCGTCCACGGCAGCTTCGGAGAACAGCAGCTTGCCCTTCAGCGAATAAGGCGTTCCGTCATCGAGGATGAGCTGGACTTCAGCTTCGTTGTCGGAGCTCATCATCTGACCGTCCTTGAGCGCCTTGCGCAGGCGGATGAGGTCGGTCGCCGACTGGGTGAAGTCGGCGTAGATCGGGTCGAGCTGCTGGATCGTCGCGAGGTTCTGCGTGTCGGTCGCACTGACAAGAGCGCCTTCGGTGATCAGCGCCCGACCGATGCGGCCGCTGATCGGTGCGGTGACGTTCGCATATTGCAGGTTGAGCTTCGCCTCGGCGAGACCCGCCTCGGCAATGCCGACATCGGCCTCGGCCTGGGCGAGCGCCGCGATCGCGTCGTCGAATTGCTGCACCGCCGCAAACTGTGCTTCCTTCAGCCGCGACTGCCGATCGGCGGTCCGCTTGGCCTGGTCGGCGACGGCCTGTGCCCGCTTCAGCGTCGCTTCGGCACTGTCGACCTTCACCTGGAAGGGGGCCGGGTCGATCCGGTAGAGCACGTCGCCTTCCTTGACGATCGTGCCCTGCTCGAACACGCGTTCGACGACGATGCCGGAAATCCGCGGCCGAACCTCGGCGATGCGCGTCGCAGTAATGCGGCCCGGCAGTTCGTTGGTGATCGGCAGGGCTTCCGCCACTGTCGTGTAGACGGCCACCGCCGCCGGTGGGAAAGCCGGGGCGGCTTGCTGTTCTTCGTTCTTCTGGCAGCCGGCAAGAAAAATCACAGTTGCCAGAGCCGCGGCCAGTGTCGGTCGTTTCATGCGTCGCATCGCAATGTCCATAATCAAGGACCGCCCGCAGCCGTTGCACTTTGCAGTGTTGCGCGGTCCGAAAGTGAGATGAAGCGGGTCCGGTATCGGCGTGGGAACATACCGGGGAGCTAATATACAGACACAAATGTATGTTAATTTCTCCCGCAGTGCAACACCGATTTGGAAATCACACCTGAAGAAGAAAAAAGCCAACAGCTGCAAAGCGTTTCGGCCATGCAGCTGCTGGCGATCACGCATGCGTGATACTTCGTCGAAGAGCTCCGAGAGCGGATTTCCGCCCCTCATCCCGCTGCCGCGACCTTCTCCCCGCAGGCGGGGAGAAGGGGCTTGCCGCGCCGTTCCAGTCCCCTCTCCCGCGTGCGAGGATAGGGTGAGGGCAGTCACATCGACATCCGGGCCTCACCGCCCGGAATTGATCACGCGATCGTCCGTGCCGAAGCGGTGCATGCTGCCGATGACCGGCGTCGCATAGACGATATTGTCCTCGGCATAGCGGTGTTCACCGAACAGCCGCACCGTGATCGTGCCGACGTTTTCCGTATCGAGATAGACGATCGTGTCGGCGCCGAGATGTTCGACGTGGATGACCTTGCCCTTCCACTCGCCGCTCTCGCGGGAAAGTCCGATATGCTCGGGACGGATTCCGATCGTCTTGGCTTGAGCGTCGCCGAGCCGCTCACCCTCGATGAAATTCATCTGCGGCGAGCCGATGAAACCGGCGACGAAGACGTTGGCCGGTCGGTTATAGAGTTCCATCGGCGAACCGACCTGCTCGACCTGGCCGGCGTTCAGAACGACGATCTTGTCGGCGAGCGTCATTGCCTCGACCTGGTCATGGGTGACATAGATCATCGTCGCCTTGAGGCTGCGGTGCAGCCGGGCGATCTCCAACCGCGTGTTGACGCGGAGCGCCGCATCGAGGTTCGACAGCGGCTCGTCGAAGAGGAACAGTTTTGGCTCGCGAACGATCGCGCGGCCGATCGCCACGCGCTGCCGCTGGCCGCCCGAAAGCTCTGCCGGACGGCGTGCGAGATAAGGCTCCAGCGACAGCATGCCGGCCGCCTTGGAAACCTTCTCGTCGATCTCCTTCTTCGGCGCGCCTGCCTGCTTCAAGCCAAGGCCCATGTTGTCCTTGACCGTCAGGTGCGGATAGAGCGCGTAGGACTGGAACACCATGGCAATGCCGCGCTTGGCCGGAGCGACGTGGCCAACCTCCTCGCCGTCAATCTGCACGCTGCCCGAGGTGGCGTCCTCGAGTCCGGCAATGGTGCGCAACAGCGTCGATTTTCCGCAGCCCGAGGGGCCGACGAAAATGACGAACTCGCCATCCTTCACCTCGAGGTCGATGCCTTTCAGCACCTCATGGCTGCCGAAGGCCTTGCGGATGGATTTGAGCTGCAGTGATCCCACGTGTTGCCCCTCTTGGTTAAAGCTTGACCGGCATGCCGGTGCGCACGCTTTCGTCCGCAGCCAGGCAGATCTTGAGCGATTGCACGGCATCATCCATGTGGCGGTCGAGATTGATGTTCTCGCTGATGGCCTTGAGCACGAAGGCCTGCTCGCGGTCGCAGAGTTCCTGGTGCCCCGGCTCCCCCTCCATTGTCAGGTCCTCGTCGGACTTGAGGAAGCGGCCGTCCGGGCCGGTCGCTGCGCTGTGCACGCGAATGACGGCGGTCTTGGTGTGCACGTCGATGTCGTCTGACTTCGCGTCCTGGTCCATGACGATCGACACCGATCCGTTCGGCGAGATCACGTCCTTCACGAAGAAGGCGGTCTCCGAGATCATCGGCCCCCAACCGGCCTCGTACCAGCCGACCGACTTGTCGTCGAAGATCACCTGCAGATGCCCGTAATTGTACATGTCCGGCGCCACCTCGTCGGAGAGGCGCAGGCCCATGCCACGGACCTCGACCGGCCTGGCGTCGGTGATCTGGCACATCACGTCGACATAATGCACGCCGCAGTCGACGATCGGCGGTGTGGTCTGCATCAGCGACTTGTGCGTCGCCCAGGTCGGTCCGCTGGATTGCTGGTTCAAGTTCATGCGGAAGACGTAAGGGCCACCCAGCTTCCGCGCCTCGGCGATCAGCCGCATCCAGGAGGGATGGTGGCGCAGGATGTAGCCGATCACCAGCTTGCGGCCGTTGGCCCGGGCGCAGGCGACGACACGCTCCGCATCGGCTACAGTCGTGGCGAGCGGCTTTTCGACAAAGACATGCGCGCCCGCTTCCATCGCCATCACGGCATAGTCTGCATGACTGTCGGAATAGGTGTTGATCGAGCAGAGCTCCGGCCTGAGCTCTGTGAGCGCCTCCGCAAAGGATGGCAGGATCTCGTAGCCCGCAAGCGCGTCGGGCAATGCGACCTTCGATCGATTGACCAGACCGGCGATCTCGAAGCCGGGGTTTTGGTGATAGGCGAGCGCGTGGCTGCGCCCCATGTTGCCGAGGCCTGCGCAAAGAACGCGGACCGGGTTGACGGTTGAACTCACTTGACTGCTCCTGCCGTGATGCCGCGGATCAGTTGCCGCGAGAAGATGACGTAGAGGACGAGTACCGGGAAGATCGCCAGAGACAGCGCGGACAAGACCGCGTTCCAGTTGGTCACGAACTGCCCGATGAAGATCTGCGAGCCGAGCGTCACCGTTTTCGTCGTCTCCGCCGGCGCGAGGATCAGCGGGAACCAGAGATCGTTCCAGATCGGGATCATGGTGAAGACGGCGACCGTCGCCATGGCCGGGCGAACCAGCGGCAGCACCAGCCGGAAGAAGATCGCGTATTCCGAAAGCCCGTCGATGCGTCCGGCATTCTTGAGGTCATCCGATACGGTGCGCATGAATTCGGAAAGGATGAAGACGGCAAGCGGCAGGCCCTGTGCCGTGTAGACGAGAATGAGTGCCGTCAGCGTGTTGACGAGGCCGGTCGCGACCATGCCCTGCAGGATGGCGACGGTGCCGAGGCGGATCGGGATCATGATGCCGAGCGCCAGATAGAGCCCCATCATGGCATTGCCGCGAAAGCGGTATTCGGACAGCGCGAAGGCGGCCATGGCACCGAAGAGCAGGACGAGCGCGATCGAGACGACCGTGACGATGGTGCTGTTCTGGAAATAGCCGACGAAGTCACCCTGTTTCAAAACCGTCTCGTAGCCGATCAGGCTGAAGGTTTCGGGTGTCGGGATCGCCAAGGGCTCGCGGAAGATCGCGTTGCGGCTCTTGAACGAGTTGACGATCGTCAAAAATACCGGAAACAGCGCGACGAGCGTGTAGGCGATAAGCGCGATGTGAACGCCGGCAGTCCGGCCAAGGGAGGCGCGTGCTTTCGACATTTCGGATCCTCCCTTAGAACTGGTAGCGGCGCATGCGGCGCTGGATGACGAAGAGGTAGAGCGAGACGCCGGCGAGAATGATCAGGAACATGATCGCCGCGATGGTCGCGCCCATCGACCGGTCGCCGAGCTGCAGCTGGAAACCGAAGAAGGTGCGGTAGAGCAGGGTGCCGAGAATGTCCGTCGACTTGTCCGGGCCGGCAAGCGCGCCCTGCACCGTGTAGATCAGGTCGAAGGCGTTGAAATTGCCGACGAAGGTCAGGATCGAGACGATGCCGATCGCCGGCAGGATCAAGGGCAGCTTGATCTTCCAGAACTGGCTCCAGCCCGTGACGCCGTCGCATTCCGCAGCCTCGATGACCTCGTCGGGAATGTTGAGCAGCGCGGCGTAGATCAGCATCATCGGGATGCCGATATATTGCCAGACGGAGATCAGAGAGACCGCGATCAGAGCGGAATCGGGCTTGCCGAGCCATGGCGCGAACAGCCATTTCAGGCCGACGACATCCAGCAGGGAAGGGGCCACACCCCAGATCGGCGAGAGAATGAGCTTCCAGATGAAGCCGACGATGACGAAGGATAAGAGCGTCGGCAGGAAGATGGCCGTGCGATAGAAGGCACTGAAGCGCAGCTTCGGGATCGACAGCATGGCCGCCAGCGCAATGCCGATCGGGTTCTGCACGGCCATGTGGATCAGGAAGAAGACGAAATTGTTCTTGAGCGCGTTCCAGAAATCCGCCGCCCAGCGGGGGTCGCCGAAGAGCACCTTGAAATTGCCTAAGCCCACGAAAGTGTACTGTCCTTCGACGGTGTTGAAGAAAGACTGCCTGAGCGTCTCGATCAGCGGCAGGATCATCACCGCGGTGTAGACGATCAGGGCCGGCAGCAGGAACACGAGGATATGCCAGCGCCGGGGACGCTTGATCTCGTTGATGTCCGTCGTTTTGGGATCGCTTGGGTTCATCGGCCTCTGGCCCGCTCTATAAACTGGCTGGCCGCTATTGGCACAGCTCCGATTTCGTCCGAAATGCAGCGCGCTCGCGTGACGCGCCAGGACGTCCCGGTCCCTTGATTCAGGCTATCCCTTCACGTTCGGCGATCTTGCCCGAACGCGGGATGTCCTGGTCATGATCGGTTCGCCCCTTGCGCCTCTCCAATGGAGCGTGGCGCGGGCCCAGCTGGGCCGAGCATGAAGGTGTGGCGCAGGCGAAGCACCACCGTGACATGGGAAAATGCCGGCTAAGCCGGGCTCCCTGGTCCCTTCACATCCGGCTTCGCACCGGACATCCAAACACAAATACGGCGTCCTTCACAGCGCACGAGGGAAATTTCGTGCGAAGAGAAAGGGCGCGCTACCGCGCGGGGATCGCGCGCCCTTTCCATGATTATTTGACGGGCTTGAACCAGCTGTCGAGGCCGTCCTGAAGCTTCTTGGCGGCCACTTCGGGCGTGTCGGTGCCGTTGATGACATTGGCCGATTCGACCCAGGTCTCGTTCTCGAGGTTCGGCGTACCGCGCGCCAGGATCTGATAGGTCGAACGGATCGTCGGCTTGCACTTTTCGCGCCAGGAGACGAATTCCTGGGCGAGCGGATCGGTCATCTTCACCGGCGTCGAGTTCAGGCTGAAGAAGCCCGGCAGCGCATTTGCGTAGATTTCCGCGAATTCCGGCGAAGCGACCCAGGTGAGGAAGGTCTTGCCAGCTTCGGCGTTCGGGCTCTTGGCGTTCAGGCCGATGCCGATATCGGTATGGTCGGAGATGTAGCACGTGTCTCCGGCCTTCTTCACCGGCGGCGGGAAAGCGCCCATCTTGAATTGCGCCTGGGTGTTGAAGCCGGAGATTTCCCACGAACCGGCCGGATAGATCGCCGCGCGGCCGAGCGTGAAGAGGTTCTGGCTATCCGGGTAGGTCTGGGCCTCGAAGCCGTCACCCAGATAGTCCTTCCACTTGGCGAGCACGCGGTAGGGCTCGACCCAGGGCTCGTCCGTCAGCTTCTGCTCGCCCTTGATCAGCGCCAGGCGGCCTTCCTCACCCTTCCAGTAGGTCGGGCCGATGTTCTGGTAGCCCATGGTCGCGGCTTCCCAGAGGTCCTTGGTGCCCATCGCCATCGGGATATAGTTGCCGTCGGCTTTGATCTTCTCCAGAACGGCAAAGAACTCTTCCTCGGTCGTCGGAACCGAAAGGCCGAGTTGGTCGAAGGCGTCCTTGTTGTAGATGAAGCCGTGGATGACCGAAGCCATGGGCACGCAGAAGGTTGCCTTGCCATCGTCGGTCGACCAGGCAGACTTCGCCACGTCGGAGAAGTTCTCCATGCCCGGCAAGCTGGTCAGGTCGGCGAGGTGCTTCTTGTTGAAGAGTTCGAGCGAAGTGTCGAACGGGCGGCAGGTGATGAGGTCGCCGGCGGATCCGGCGTCGAGCTTGGCGTTCAAGGCTGCGTTATATTCGGTCGGGGCGGAGGGCGAGAAGACGACCTTGATGCCAGGATTCTTTGCCTCGAAGGCGGGGATGAGCTTCTCCTGCCAGATCGCCAGGTCATCGTTGCGCCAGCTCTCGATCGTCAGCGTCACGTCCTGGGCCTGGGCAAGCCCGGCCGAGCCGAGGATGCTCGAGGCGAGCAGCAAGCCTTTCATTGTTGTGCGGGTCATGCATGTTCTCCCTTTTTATAGGCGCCGCCAAGGCGCGGTTTGGATCCCAGTTTTATCGATGCGAGACGATTTCGATCGCCCGGCGCAAGTTCTGATTGGCGCTTTTGAGCGCGGCTTCGGCGGCGGCGACATCCTCTGCCCCGGAAGCGAGCAGGATCGCGACCTTGACCGAACCCGACGCCGCCTTGATCAGCCGGCCTGCCTCGGCGGCGCTGACGCCGGTGATGTCGCAGACGATGCGCATCGCACGCCCTTGAAGCTTGATATTGTCTGCCCGCAGGTTGACCATGTGCCCGTCGAGCACATGGCCGAGATGAATGCCGACCAGCGTCGAAAACATGTTGAAGGCGATCTTCTGCGCCGTACCGGCGCCCATACGTGTCGAGCCGGATACGACTTCCGGCGGCGTTTGTAAGAGGATCGAGACGTCGGCGCCCTTGAACAGCGGCGCGGCGGCATTGTTGGCAATGGCGATGACTTTTGCGCCGCGCTTCTTCGCCTCGTCGGCGGCAGCGAGCGCATAAGGCGTGGAGCCGCTGGCGGAGACGGAAATGAGGCAGTCACCGGCAGTAATTCCGGAATTGCGCACATCCGCACGCGCAAGGTCCATGTCGTCTTCATAGCCGCCGGCGAGATCGGCGAGACTTGCCGCGCCGCCAGCGAGAAGAATGATGATCTGTTCCTGCGGAATGCCGTAGGTTCCCGGCAGTTCGAGCGCGTCCGCCATGGCCATCAGACCCGAACTTCCCGCACCCGCATAGGCGAGCCGCCCGCCGGCGGAAAGGACTTGCGCCGCAAGTGCTGCTGCGGCCGAGATCTGCTCGATCGCTGCATCGACCGATTTCGCCGCCGCCTGCTGACCGGAGGCGAGCAGGCGAAGTGCCAGCGCCGGATGCATCACATCCAGGCCCTTGGCATTGTCGTGGCGCTCTTCGGTCTTCGTTGACGGCATGCGCTTTGTCTCCTCTTCGTGAATTAATGCCAAAAAAATACCAATTGTCTAGGAGAATTTTAATTTTTGTGGCTTGGAACGTCGAATGCTGAAAAAATCCGCGGAAAAACAACGGTTTATTTCAAATGTTAGCTGCCTGACGAAATCGTGCTTGGTTATTGGTCTTTTTTTGGTATCTTGTCCATGCGGAGGTGCCCATGACGTTTTATCTGATCGGAATCGATGGTGGCGGAACGAGCTGCCGCGCGGCTGTGGCCGCGCCGGACGGCCGAATTCTCGGTCGCGGAAAGTCTGGTGCCGCAAACATCCTGACCGATCCGGAGACAGCGCTTGCGAATATAGCGGGGGCCTCGCGGGCCGCCTTTGAAGATGCCGGCCTTGATCCGGCCGGGATCGCGAACGCAAGCGCAATCGTCGGCGTTGCGGGCCACAATGTCGGTGATGCTGTGCATTATGTGAAGCGGCGCCTCCCCTTTGCGGTGGCGGAAATCGAGTCCGATGGACTGATCGCGCTCCAGGGCGCGCTCGGCGGCAAGGACGGCGCAGTCGCCATTCTCGGAACCGGCACCATCTACATCGCGCGCAATGGCGAGGCCGTGAGCTATGTCGGCGGCTGGGGCTTCACGATCGGCGATCATGGCAGCGGTGCGCGCATCGGTCATGCGCTGCTGCAGGAAAGCCTGCTCGCCTTCGATGGCATTCACGAGGGCTCGCCGGTAACCGATTCCGTTATGGCGGAATTCAACAACGATCCGAGGGACGTGGTCGACTTTGCGCGACTTGCCAAGCCCGGCGAATTCGGACGCTACGCCCCGCGTGTCTTCGAACACGCGGAACGCGGCGATGCCGTGGCGCTGCGCTTGCTGAAGGCTGCCGCGACGACGATCGACGAGGCGCTCGACGTGATTGTATCGAGAGGAAGCGAGCGGCTCTGCCTGCTTGGCGGCTTGGCACCGCTTTATCGTCCGTGGCTTGCCGAGCGCCACCAGAAGCACTTTGTCGAAGCGGAGGCGGATGCCTTGACCGGAGCGGTGGCGCTGGCCGCCGCGCGTTTCGGTTCCAAGGAGGTTGGCGCATGACTCAGCAACTTGCCGCCATTCTGCCGTTGGAAGGCCTGCAATCGGGCGGAGCAGGTCCACTCTATCTGAAGCTCAGGCAGTCGCTCGAGGAAGCGATCCTCTCCGGCAAGCTCAACCATGGAGATGCGCTGCCGCCGGAGAGGGATCTCGCGGACTATGCCAATATCAGCCGGGTGACCGTGCGCAAGGCGGTCGATGACCTTGTCCGCGATGGGCTGCTTGTACGCCGCCATGGCTCCGGTACCTTCGTCGTCAGACCTGTCTCCCGCGTCGAGCAGTCGCTGTCGAGGCTGACCTCATTTACCGAGGACATGGCACGGCGCGGCCTCAATACGCGGGCGGAATGGCTGGAGCGCGGGCTGTTCCACCCGTCGCCCGACGAAATGATGACCCTCGGTCTTCCGGCCGATGCGCTGGTTACGCGTCTCGGCCGCCTTCGCATCGCCGACGACATGCCGCTGGCGATCGAGCGCGCCAGCGTCTCGGCGGAATTCCTGCCGGATCCGCTGGCTGTCACCTCGTCGCTCTATGCCGCGCTCGACGAGACCCGTGCCCGGCCGGTTCGAGCGGTGCAGCGGATCTCCGCGTGCAATATCAAGGATCCCGACGCGTCGATGCTGGGTGTCCCCGTAGGCGCCGCCGGCCTTTCCATCGAGCGTGTCTCGTATCTCGCCTCGGGGCGTGTCGTTGAATTCACCCGTTCGCTCTATCGGGGCGACGCCTATGATTTTGTCGCGGAACTGACCCTTTCGGAGTCCTGACCGCGACGCCAGGAAAGGAATGGATGATGCAAACCAACATGCGGCGAGAAATCGATGAGATCCCGGAAGCGACCGCGCGGCTGCTGGATCGCTCTGCCAAGGCCATGAGCGCGGCAGGCGCGGCGCTCAAGGCAAAGGATCCGGCATGCCTCGTGACGATCGCGCGCGGCTCCTCGGATCATGCGGCCCTGTTCCTGAAATATGCGATCGAACTCACGGCCGGTCGCCCGGTCGCTTCGCTCGGGCCGTCGCTCGCTTCGATCTACGGTGCCAGTCTGAAGCTCGGTGATGCGGCTGCGATCGCGATCTCGCAGTCCGGCAAGAGCCCGGACATCGTGGCGATGGCGCAGTCGGCAACACGCGCCGGCGCGGTGTCGATCGCTCTCACGAACACGGTGCCTTCGCCGATCGCCGAGGCCTGCACCCATCCGCTCGACATTCTTGCCGGTCCCGAACTCGCCGTCGCCGCGACAAAATCCTATGTTAACTCCATCGTCGCGGGCCTTGCCGTGCTTGGCGAATGGACGGGCGACGCGGCGCTCAAGCGCGCCGTTGCAGATCTGCCGAACCAGTTCGCCAAGGCTGTGAAGCTCGATTGGCAGGATTTCGCCGCCGATCTCGGCGAGGCCGAATCGCTTTACGTGCTGGGCCGTGGGCCGGCGCTGGCGATTGCGAGCGAAGCGGCGCTGAAATTCAAGGAAACGTCGGGCATGCATGCCGAGGCCTATTCCTCGGCGGAAGTCTTGCATGGTCCGGTTGCGCTTGTCGGCGCCAAATTTCCGGTGCTGGCGCTTGCCGCTCGTGATGCGGCCGAAGTCTCTGTGGTCGAGAGCGCCGACAGCATGAGTGCCAAGGGTGCGGTCGTGCATGTCACTTCGGCAAGGGCTCAGAAGGCGAAACGCCTGCCCTTCGTCGAGACGGGACATCCGATTACCGATGCGCTGGCGCTGATTCTGCCGTTCTATGGCTTCGTCGAGGCCTGGTCGCGCTCGCGCGGCCTCAATCCGGATGCGCCCGCAACTCTCAAGAAGGTGACGGAGACACGATGATTGCGAAGAAGAAAATCACCGGAGCGCGGATCTTCGACGGCATCGACTGGCATGACGGCGCAGTTCTCGTCGTAGAGGCGGGCCGCGTGAAGGCGATCGCTCCGGCCGCCGCAGCGCCCGCCGATGCAGACGTGGTCGACGCACACGGCCTGCTTCTCGTTCCGGGATTCATCGATCTGCAGGTCAATGGCGGCGGAGGCGCTCTGTTCAACGAGCAGCCGACCCTCGATGGCATTCGGCAAATTTGCGCCGCGCATGCGAAATTCGGCACCACGGCGCTTCTGCCGACCCTGATCACGGACAGGCGCGAAGTGCGAAGCGCCGCCATCAAGGCCGGACTAGAGGCAAAAAGGGCGAGCGTCGCCGGCTTTCTCGGCCTGCATCTTGAAGGCCCGCACCTTTCGATCGCCCGCAAGGGGGCCCATGACCCTTCGCTGATCCGCCCGATGGAGGATGCCGATCTGGCAGAGATGGTCGCCTGCGCACGCGCTTTGGGCTGCCTGATGGTGACGGTCGCTCCGGAAAACGCCACGCGGGAGCAGGTGCGCGCGCTTTGTGATGCCGGTGCCGTCGTCAGCCTCGGCCATACCGATGTCGGTTACGAAACCGCCTCCAGCTATGCCAAGGCGGGCGCGCGGACGGTCACGCATCTCTTCAACGCGATGAGCGGCCTCGGCCACCGCGAACCGGGCGTCGTCGGCGCGGCGCTCGCAACGGGCGCGCTGCACGCCGGCATGATCGCTGATGGTTTCCATGTCGATCCGGCATCGATGGGCATCGCATTGCGGGGCAAGAAAGGACCGGGACAGATTTTCCTGGTAACGGATGCGATGTCGCCGATCGGTACCGGGATGACCAGCTTCCATCTCAATGGTCGCGAAATCCTCCGCCAGGGCGGGCGTCTGACGCTTGCCGACGGAACGCTCGCGGGAGCAGACATCGACATGCTGTCCTCGGTCCGTTTCGTACACGAGAAACTCGGCCTGCCGATCGAGGAAGCGATCCGCATGGCATCCGCCTATCCGGCCGATGTCATGGGCATTGCCTCTCACAAGGGGCGGCTGCTGCCCGGGACGGACGCCGATTTCTTGCTTCTGACGCCGGAGCTTGCGATGAAGTCGACCTGGATTGGCGGCGAACAGGTCTTTTCGGCTTAACCACCTGGCGTCCACACAGCGTCCAGTCGCGCCTTCATTGCCTTGATCGTCGCCGCATCCGTCCGGCGTCGGCCTCCGGAAACGAAGCCCATCGCCACCAGCCGCGGATCCTGAGCCGACTCACGAACGGAGCAGGACGAATGCACTTCCGTGACGGCAAGTCTGGAGAGCAGCACGTCGATCGTGTCGATAGTAACGCCGGAGCCGGGCATCACGGAAATCCTGCCTGCTGCCAACTCGATAATCCGCACCAGTGTGTCGACGGCTTCCGGTGCTGTTTTCGCACCTCCGGAGGTCAGGATGCGCTCGAAGCCGAGATCGACCGCGATCTCGATTGCCTCGGCGAAATCGGGCACCAGATCGAAGGCCCGGTGCAGGGTCAGCCCTAATCCCGCCGCGTGGCCGGTAAGCTTGCGGAGCATCTGCGCGTCGAGTCGGCCATCCGATAGCGATGCGCCGAGGACGACGCCGGCAAGCCCGGCGGCGCGGGCCGCATCGATGTCCCGGCGCATCGCATCGAGATCGGCAGGGCCATAGACGAAGTCACCGGCGCGTGGTCGGACCATCGCATAGACCGGCACCGGTGGCGGGCCGGCGAGCGCCATCAATCCGGGGCTTGGTGTCAAACCGCCAAGCGCAAGGGCAGAGCACAGCTCGATGCGATCGGCACCGCCCTCGACCGCCGCCATCAGGCCGTCCGCGTCGTCGACGCAAACCTCGAGCAGGATGCCGCTCATGCGCCTTTCCCTCCGAATCCGAGCAGGGCAGCGCCGATCAGGCCCGGCTCGAGCCGGCATTCCCCGCGCACGACCAGCGGCCGGTCTAAGCGCCGCAGGATGCTGCCGCGCACTGCGCGGTCGATTTCGGCAAGCAGGGCTTCGGAGTTGGAGAGGCCGCCGCCGACCGGGACGATCGTCGCACCGGTTATGTTGATGACGAGCGCCAGTGGCGAACTTATGAGATCGACGAAAATATCGATCGTCCGCGCCGCCTCTTCGTCGCCGCTCTGCCAGGCGTCGATGATCTCGTGGCTGGAGAGAGATTTTCCATGCACTGTCGTATGCAGTCTCTCGAGCCCGCGCGCGCCGCCCACGGTGTCGACGCAGCCGCGCTGCCCGCAACCGCAGTCGAAGATCGGTATGGCGATGGGAGGGTGTCCCGCCTCCGACGCGACGGCGGGAGCATGCCCCCATTCCCCCGCAAAGCCGCCATCGGCGTTGATCAACTTCCCGTCGACCACCAGTCCGCCGCCGACCCCTGTGCCGAGGATCGCCCCGAAGACGATCCGATGGCCGCGTCCCGCGCCGATACCGGCTTCCGCTAGCGCGAAGCAATCGGCGTCGTTGGCGATCACCACGGGCAGGTGCAAGGCGGCCTCGAGCTCGGCGGCAAGCTCCCGCCCGTCGATACAAGGAATATTGGCGCATTTGATCCGGCGCGTTTCCGGATCGATGACGCCTGTGATCGAGATCGCGACCCTTTCCGGCAGGCCGCCCGCTTCGTCGAGCACCGACTCGAGCGTTGCGACGAACCGACGAAAATCATCAAGCGGCGTGGTTCGCCGCGGCAGGGGAAATATCCGCTCCGGCGAATGGGTGATCGCGCCTTTGATCGCGGACCCGCCGATATCGAAGCAGATGATCATGCTTCACCCCGGATGATCGCCTCGGCGGCAAGGGCCGCGCCAAGCAGCCGATCGTCCTGGTGGTGGGGTGCGGAGAGCAGAAAGCCGACCGGCATACCGGCGGCACCCGTGCCGCAGGGGATGGAGACGCCGCAGAAATCGAGGAAATTGCCGATCAGCGTGTTCCTCAAGGTCTTGGCATTGGTCTTGAAGAAGAGTTCGTCGTCGGAAAGAAGCGGTGCGATCGGCGGTGCGACATGCGGCAATGTCGGATGCGCGATCAGTTCGCCGGGCCCGAGGCCCTCCACCGTCTCATGGATCAATCGGTCACGTGCATCGAGAATGGCGATGTAGTCGCTGAGCGTAATCTTCTCGCCGAGCCGGGTGCGGGTCACGACGCGCGGATCGATGCGCGTCGCCTCGGGACCGGCCAGGCGTTCGCGGTGGAGCGCATAGGCTTCCGCCGTCACCAGCGCGCCATGGCGCGCCGCCAGATCGAACACGGCGGCGAAGCTCGGGAAGTGCGCGCGTCTCACTTTGACGCCCGCCGCCTCGAGCCGCTTGATCGCCGCCTCGAAGGCCGCGACCACTTCCGGCTCGGCGTCGTCGAAGACGACCGTTTCGGGAATGACGATCGAGAGATCGGCGAGTTCGGCGCGGCGGATGACCGGTGCCGTCAGGCCGTGCATGGCGGCATCCGCCCACACTGCATCCTGTACCGTATGGCAGAGGGGGCCAAGCGAATCGAGGCTTTCGGCAAGCGGAAACACGCCCCTCATCGCATAGCGGCCACGCGTCGCCTTGTAGCCGACGATACCGGTCATTGCCGCGGGGATGCGTACCGAACCGCCGGTATCGGTACCGATCGCAACCGGCACCAAGCCCGCCGCGACGGCCACGGCCGAGCCGGAGGACGAGCCGCCGGGAATCCGGTGGACATCCGGCGATGCCGGATTTCGTGGGGTTCCATAGTGCGGATTGATGCCGAGGCCGGAAAAGGCAAACTCGCTCATGTTCGTGCGGCCGACGCTGACCATGCCGGCGGCGGCGAGCGCGCCGACGACGGGCGCGTCGGCCGTCGCGGGCGGATCGTCCTTGAAGACGACCGAGCCCGCAGTCGTCACGCTGCCGGCAAGATCGAACAGATCCTTCCAGACGACGGGCAGGCCGTCGAGCAGACCGAGCGAACGTCCCGCCTTGAGCCGGCTTGACGCGGCTTGCGCTTCCCTGAGCGCACGCTCGCGCGTCAGACCGACGAAGATCGACTGGTCCGGACAGGCTTCGATGCGATGAAACGTCTCTGCGGCGAGTTTGACGGGATCGAGCTTGCCGGACTGGACAAGAACGGCGAGGCTGGCGAGCGTTTTCTGATTGGTCATTTCGTCTCCCTGGCTGGCCGCGACGTCTTGTCGGCGCGACACCGCCCTGCATCGATTTTAGGCATAGCATATCGCCCTCCGTCCCGTTTGCCAGCGGTTGGGGGCAATGACCCAGGCGATTTTTGCCGGCGGCGAGGCGGCACGATGCGGCGCGGCTTGCAACGCAATCGCAGATCGGCCGCTGAAACTGCTGCCTGTCTTGTTGTTTCCAACGGATCTGCCTACATGCCGCTGAGCCACCTTGCTGTCGATGGAGAGCGGTCATGATTATGGATGCGGCGCGACTTGCCTTCGCAAATCTCTTTGCGGCGGAGACCCGCTCGGTCTTCTGGAAGGTGCTTGGCCTGACATTGCTCGCGCTCATCGCCCTTTGGTTCGCGCTCCGCGAACTGTTCGTCTGGCTCGCTCTGCCCTGGATCGACGCGCTGATGCCGGGCATGCCGGACTGGGCCGGCTGGCTCACATTCGTCGTCGGCATCTTCGCGAGCCTCGGCCTGGCCCTGGCGCTCGCCCTTCTGCTTGCGCCGGTCACCGCCCTCATTGCCGGTTTCTTCCTCGATGACGTCGCCGAGGTGATCGAGACGCGTGACTACCCCGATGGCGCGCCCGGCAAGCCGCTGCCGCTCGTGGAGGCGATGACCGGATCGGCGAAATTCCTCGGCGTCGTGGTCATCGGCAACATCATCGCCCTCCTGCTGCTGCTTGTGCCGGGCGTCAATCTCATCGCCTTCTTCCTCGTCAACGGCTATCTGCTCGGGCGGGAGTTTTTCGAGTTCGCCGCCATGCGCTATCGCCCGCCCGCGGAGGCGCGGCTTTTTCGCACCAAACACCGCTCGACCGTGTTTCTCGCGGGGCTCGTGCTGGCGGCCTTCCTGGCGGTGCCGCTGCTGAACCTGCTGACACCGCTCTTCGCCGCCGGCGTGATGGTGCATCTCCACAAGATGCTTTCGGCACGTGACCCAGGCTTCTCGGCGGCTCACAAAGCGGTGGCCGGCGCGTGAGGCCATTGCTTGACAGGGGCAGTGACTTGGACAATCTGCCCGGAAATCCCGCGCAGGCTTTCCGCTCGCATCGGGCCCCAACAAGTTGAAACGAATGCGATGGAGGACGGCATGAGTGACAAAGAAAGCCGGATCGTACGTCTGGAAGAAATGCTGGCGCACCAGGCGAAGACCATCGAGGAGCTTTCGGATCAATTGGCCGAACAGTGGAAGGTGGTCGAACAGACCAGGGCGAAGCTCGACCGATTGACGGAGCGCTTCCTGAGCCTCGAGGAGCAGGCGCGTGATGCGGTTCCGGTGACCCGCCCGCCGCATTACTGACGGAAGCCGCTTCATGCCGCTCCGCCGGAAACGAAGAGGCCGCCTGCTTCAAGCGAAGCAGGCGGCCTCTTGATGTCAGGTCACCGCAATCAGTAGGGGCAGGATTCGGTGCTCATGTAGTCGTGCACCTGGACCTTGCCGGCAATGATGTCGGCCTTCACCTTTTCGACCGCATCGTGCATTTCGGGCGTGATGAGGGCCTTGTTGTTGTCGTCCAGCGCATAGCCGACGCCGTCTTCCTTGAGGCCGAGGTTGGAAATACCGAACTCGAACTTGTCGTCCTTCGCCGCCATGAAGGCGTCGTAGACGGCGACATCGACGCGCTTCAGCATCGAGGTCAGCACTTTACCCGGCTGCAGCATGTTCTGGTTGGAATCGACGCCGATGCCGAGCTTGCCGGCATCCGCTGCCGCCTGCAACACGCCGACGCCGGTGCCGCCGGCGGCGTGATAGACGACATCCGCGCCCTGGTCGATCTGCGACTTGGCGATTTCACCGCCCTTTACGGGATCGTTCCACGCGTCCGGCGTCGTGCCGGTATAGGCCTCGAGCACCTTGACGTCCGCGCCGACCGACTTCGCACCGCCGACATAGCCGCAGGCGAACTTGTGGATCAGCGGGATATCCATGCCGCCGACGAAGCTGACGGTCTTCGACTTGGAGGCGAGACCGGCGAGCACGCCGACGAGATAGGAGCCTTCCTGTTCCTTGAACACGATCGATTTGACGTTCGGCTTTTCGACCACCATGTCGATGATCGCGAATTTCGTGTCCGGATATTCCACGGCAATCTTCTCGAGCGATGCCGCCCAGTTGAACCCGGCCATCACGATCGGGCTGTTGCCGTCGCTGGCAAAGCGGCGCAGCGCCTGTTCGCGCTGAGCGTCGTTGGCGATTTCAAACTCGCGGTATTCGATGCCTGATTCGGCCTTGAACTTTTCGGCGCCGTTAAAAGCCGCTTCGTTGAAGGACTTGTCGAACTTGCCGCCGAGATCGTAGATGATCGCCGGCTTGATGTCGGCGGCCAGTGCCGTCGCGGACATCATGGAGAAAGCAAAGAGACCGAGAATGGTTTTTTTCATCGTGCAGCCCTATTGTCGCTATTGATCTTATCGGGTCTGCCGGCAGCCCCCACGAGCCTGTCCGCGCGACCCGCCCCTCTCTTGTTAAGGCTTGGGTGGGCGCATCCTTGCACGGCTTCCGCAAAAAAACACTCAAATTTTTTCGGATGGTAAAAAAGATGCCGACGCCCGGCGAGGGGCCGCCGAACGCCGGACTCAAGGAGCAAATCGGTGCGCCGTGCCTGCAGCGCCGCGCGTCTTATCAGACGCGAAAGGGACGCTGTGGCACTTTGAATTGCTGCATGGTTTTATTCTTGCTCGGCCACGATCCAAGGAAACATGCAATAGCGCGAAAACAGACCTAGCGCCCGACCGGGCAGCTGACGCCGGTGCCGCGAAGGCCGCAATAGCCATCGGGGTTCTTGGCCAGATATTGCTGGTGATAGTCCTCGGCAAAGTAGAGCGGTCCGGCCATGCCGATTTCGGTGGTGATCTGGCCGCCATGATTGAAAGCCGTCAGCGCCTTCTGGAAGGCGTCGCGGGCAGCCTCCGCCTCGCGAAGCTGCTCCTCGTCATAGACATAGATCGCCGAGCGATATGTCGTGCCGATGTCGTTGCCCTGCCGCATGCCCTGGGTCGGGTCGTGTTCCTCGAAGAAGGTCTTGAGCAGCATTGCGAAGGAAACCTTGGCCGGGTCGTAGACGACAAGCACGACCTCCGCATGCCCGGTGAGCCCGGTCGTCGTCTCCTGATAGGTCGGGTTCGGCGTCAGCCCGCCGGAATAGCCGGCGGCGGTGACATAGACGCCGGGGATGTTCCAGAGCAGCCGCTCGGCGCCCCAGAAGCAGCCCATGCCGAAAAGCACCCTCCTCATGCCTTCGGGGTAGGGGCCTTTCAGCGGACGTCCGGAGACGAAATGCATCTCCGCCGTCGGGATTTCCTCCTCGCGTCCGCGGAGCGCCGTCTGCGCATCGGGCAGGATCGTCTTCTTCTTGAACATGTCGATCAGAAACATCTCCGGCTCCTTTCGTGCGCGCGGAAAGCGTCGATGACGGGCTGCTGCATGTTTCCTTAAATCGAAGCCGATTTAAGGAAACATGCAGCAATTCAAAGTGCCACAGCGTCCTTTGCGCTTCTGATAAGATGCACGGCGCTGTAGTCGAAATCAGGCGGCAAATCGGCCCGCGGCGGGGCGTTTCTTGTAGCCTGCCATCCAGAGGAGCAGGGCGAGTGCCAGGAGCACCGCGAAGGCGGGTCGGGCGAGCAGCCATTGCAGCCCCGCCAACCAGATGGCTGGCCCGGCATCCGTGCGCTGCAGAGCGTGCACCCAGTTGAGCGCATCCGGGCCGAGGGCGGACATGGCATCGGCGAGCGAGGTCGTCGCTGGCGCCGAAGCCGCAACCGACTGGATCGCGTCAACAGTCCCGACGAGCACCGCCACCGTAAGCACGAGAAAACTTGCAAGCCTCAGCAGCAACCGCATCTTCGTCCTTTCGGCCGCCGTGGCCCGCTACGCTCCAGATACGCGCCACGCGTTTGTCCGATCAATTACGCTTATGCGCCAGAGATAAGCGCCGCAAGTTGCGAGCGCAATGGTCGGCTTCGCCGACGCCATTTCACAAGATGTCAATTAAACTGTCAGAAACCAGTTGATCCCGCGCAGATCATCGGTATATATCGCGCCCGTCCGCCGGTTCGTCCGGCGCACGTCGGTGGAGCTTCGCTCTTCCCCCATCCAGCCGGACTGACCATCGGCTGTTTAAGGATGGACAGGTGGCCGAGTGGTTGAAGGCGCACGCCTGGAACGCGTGTATACGTGAAAGCGTATCGAGGGTTCGAATCCCTCTCTGTCCGCCATTAGCCTTTCCCAAGCACCCTTATCCATGCCCACGTTTCACTTACCGCCGAAACCCGGCGAAAAGCGGGTACGAATGCGGGTATCAAAAATGGAAAATGCGGGTATCAGCGGGGCGCCAGAGTGCTTACGGACGCAAAGGTAAGAACGCCAAGAAGGCGGAAACTGCGTACAAGCTCACCGAGGCGATCACACCCTGAGAAGGTAACCAAGGCGGCAGGCCGCGGCGGCGAAGGCCATCGCGGGAAGGATGGTGTAGAAGGCCGCCGACGGAGCCGCGAGGAGAAGTGCAACCAGTAGAGATCCGACGAGGCCGCCGCCGATCTGCATGAAGCCAGTCATGGCCGATGCGGCGCCGGCTGCGTGGGGAAATTCTGCAAGCGCGAGCGTGGTTGCGCCCGGGATGATGAAGGCGGCGCCGAAGGCCCATAGCCCGACAGGCAGCATCACTGTCCACAGCGTCGTGTAGAGGAGACCGCTGCAGGCGAGCGCGATGCTCGCCGCAGCCACGATCCCGATGCCGGCCGTTAGCAGATCCTCGCCTCGGATCTGCCTGAGGAGCCGCGCAGCGATCGCGCTGCCGATGACATAGGCGCCGGTCTGCAAGATCATTGCCATGCCGAACTGCGTCGGCGTCAGCTTGACGGTCTCGACGAGGACGAACGGAAGCACGACCGCAAGAGTATAGATGCCCCCGACCGAAAGGCCCAGCACGAGGCTACCGTGCAGGAAGTGGCGGTTCATCAGGATCGCGCGATAGGTCCGCATCACCACTGCCGGTCTCACCATGTCGGAACTGCGCATGAGGTTCGTCTCCCGGCATAGGAGGACGATAACAGCGAGCGCGAAGACCGAGTAGCCCGCCATCATGATGAAGAGCGCGTGCCAGCCGAACGCCGAGAGGATCGCTCCGCCCAAGGTCGGCGCAACAGCGGGACCGACGGCGAATATGAGGCCGATCAGGCTCATGATGCGCATCGATATCTGCCCGTGGTATTGGTCGCGCACGATCGCTCGTGAGATCGAGACCCCAGCGGCCGCCCCGATGCCCTGAAGCAGCCGCGCGGCCGTGAGGAGCTCCACTGTGAACGCCGCTAGCGCGACGGCGCATCCGATCAGGTAGACGACCAGGAAACCGATCGCCGTTCGCCGCCGGCCGAAGGCGTCGGAGAGCGAGCCGCAGGCGAGAATGGCGGCAGCATAACCCGCAAGATAGATGGTCAGCGTGAACTGGACGGCCGCCACGGAAGTCGAGAATTCGTCAACCAGGAGCGGCATGGCCGGCGTGTAGATCGACATGCTTATGGAGCCGAGAGCGACAATGACAGCGCCAATGAAGGCCGTTCGGAATTCGCTCATGATCGGCTGCATTGCGGTCTCGCACAGGATTGGAGGAACCGGCCGCCGATGGTGAAGGGCGGCGGCCGGCGGGTATTGTCAACGCAGCCCGCTCATGGCGCTCCACATGCGGACGAATTCCTTCCGTCGGGCGAGCAACTCGGGGGATTCTTTCAGGAACATCAGCTTGAGCTCGGCGATCGGCGCGCCGCCGGGCGGCGGATCGACATCGGTGCGAGGCGAATGCAGGAAAATATTCTCCGCCTGGACTTTCTGCCCCAGCGGCGAGAGGAACCAATCGAGGAAGAGGCGGGCCGCTTCAGGGTGAGGAGCCTCCTTCGTCACGCCCCAGATTTCAGGGCCGGCCGGCAAGCCGTCGCTGGGCGCGACGAATTCCATCGGCGCGCCTTTCTTGTGATAGAGCAGATAGCCGGAATATTGCGCTGTCACGGCCAGCTTGTCGTCGCCGTTGACGATACGGTCATACTGCTGGACGTAGGAATCGAAGGCCTTCGGCTTGAGTTCGGAGAATTTCTCCCAGAAGGCGTCGCCGCCGTTTGCCCGCCCGACGAGCTCCCATGTCAGGAACTGGAGGCCGGAATTGCTCGACTTCACGCTGACGGCGCCGTCCCAGCGAGGATTGTCGATCTCGGCCCAGGTTTTTGGCGCCTCTTCGGCCTTGAGGAAGGCCGGATTGTAGGCAAAGCCCGCCATGATCACTGCGCCCCAGGTCCACAGGCCCTCCGGCTGGCTCTTGTATTCCGCGCCATAGTGCGACAGCTGCGGGGAGGCATAGGGCGCGAAACCGTTCTTGTTCTGAAAGTCGTGGACGAGCGTCTGGTCGGACATATGCAGCACGTCGGCCAGATAACTGCCTGCCTGGCGCTCGGCCATCAGGCGGGCGTAGAGGGCGCCGGTCTGGAGCCGGACGTAACTCGTCTTGATGTTCGGGAAGAGCTTGTTGAACTCCTCCAGGATCTTGACCGTCCCCGGCTCGGGCGCGGGCGAATAGAGGACGAGCGCACCTTCCGCTTCGGCCTTGGCCACGTCCGCGCAGGTCGTGAAGCCTTTCATTTCCACCGGATTGGAGCAGGTGGTGGCGCGCGCATCCTCCTGCGCAAAGGACGGTGCAACGACCATCGTCGCCATCACCATCAATCCTGCTGTCAGGCATTTTCTCATAGGATTCCTCCTCCCTTGCTGCGGCTGTTCAGCTTGTGGACGCTTCGAGCAGAACACAGTGTTCCGCATCGAAGGCGATCGTGACCGTTTCGCCTTCCTCGATCAGTTCCGCCGGCGGCCGGCGCACGACCAGCTGCCCGGCCGGCCAGTCGATGAGGTACTGGACAAAATCGCCGTGGAACATGCGACGCGCCACGCGGCCCTCGATGCGGTTCGCGTGGCTGGTCGCCGTCGCGCCGAGGCCGATATAGGCCGTGCGGATCGCCACCTGCGCCTCGTCTCCCTTGACCGGCCGCGGCGACAGCGCCTTGAGCGAAAGGCCAGACTCCGTCCGGAACGTGATGTGGTCGGCGCCTGAAGCTGCCTTGTCCACGCGGCCGAGGAGACCGGGCTCTCGATCAGCGAACTCGCGTGGGGCGTGCACGACATTGTCAACGAGAACATGGCAAGTGCAGCTCGCGTCCACATCGCCGAGCGCGGCAAGGACCTGCGCAAATACGTGTTGGTCACGACCGGCGGCGGCGGCCCACTGCATGGCTACCAGGTCGCCCGCAAGCTCGGCCTGAAACGCCTCGTGTGCCCGCCGGCAGCCGGCGTCGCCTCCGCGCTCGGCCTCTTGATCGCGCCGGCACGCGTCGACCGCGTCGCCACCATTGCCCGCGCCGTTTCCGACCTCGATTGGACTGAACTCGAGGCGACATACGCCAACCTCGAAAGCGAGGCGCGCGCGACGATTAACGAGACCGTTCCGGAAGCTTCGGAAATCACGGTGCGCCGTCTTGCCGATATGCGCTATATCGGCCAGGGCTTCGAGCTGGTGGTCAACCTGCCGGAAGGTCCTTATGACGGCACCAGCCGCGAGGTGATCCTGGAGAAGTTCCGCGCCGCCTATCGAGACGTCTTCACTCTCAACCCTCCGACCGATCGCATCGAGATCGTCAACATCCGCGTCACGGTCTCCGCTCCGACTGGTATGGCCGGCGCGGGCGAGAGCGATGCCAAGGGCTCGACCGACGCTGCGGTGAAGCACGTGCGCAAAGTTTACTTCCCGGAGGTGAAGGACTTTGTCGAGACGCGCGTCTTCGAGCGCTCCAAGTTGCCGGCCGGCATCACCATCAAGGGCCCGGCCGTGGTCGAGGAGCCGGAATCGACCCTGATCGTCGGACCAGAAGGCACGCTCACCGTCGAGCCGAGCGGCAACATCCTCGTCGGCATCGCTGCCTGAGTTTTAACCGTTTCCGAACAAGGACACCCAAATGTCTAGACAACCCGTTCGTTTCGATGCCGTCACCCTGGAAGTCATCTGGACGCGCCTGGTCTCCGTCGTTGACGAGGCCGCCGCAGCCCTCGTGCGCAGCTCGTTTTCCACGCTCGTGCGCGAATCCTACGACTTCTCGTGCATCATCACCGACACCAAGGGTCGCTGCTTAGGCCAAGCGACCGACTCCATTCCCTCCTTCATCGGCACCCTGCCGAAGACGGTGCGCCACTTCCTCGACCATTTTCCGGCCGAGACACTGAAGCCCGGCGACGTCCTCATCACCAATGATCCGTGGATGGGCACCGGCCACCTGCCGGACCTGACGGTCGCCAAGCCGCTCTTCCGCGACGGCAAGCATGTAGGCTTTGCCGCAAGCACCACGCACTCGCCCGACATGGGCGGTCGCACCGGGACGGCCGACATCCGGGACGTCTTCGAAGAAGGCCTCCAGGTGCCGATGCTGAAACTGATGGACGCAGGCCGCATCGATCAGACCTTCATCAGCTTACTGCGCAAGAATGTGCGGGTGCCGGACCAGGTGGTCGGAGACCTCTGGGCGCAGGTCTCGGCGCTCGAACTGATGGAACGCCGCCTGTTCGACCTGATGAGCGATTATCAGCTCGACGAACTCGAGGGCCTTGCCGACGAAATCCTCGATCGTTCGGAAGCTGCGATGCGCGGGGCAATCCGTGCTTTTCCCGACGGCACCTATACCTACGAGCTCCAAACCGACGGGATCGTGGAGCCTGTGACCATCAAGATCGCCGTGAAGGTTAAGGGCGATAGCATCCTGGTGGACTATGACGGCACCTCGCCCCAGGTCGACCGCGCGATCAATGTGGCGCTCTGCTACACCTACGCACAGACGGTCTACGGCCTGAAGTGCATTCTTGCGCCGGACATGCTCAACAACGACGGCGCGCTGCGTCCGATCGAGGTGATCGCGCCGGAAGGATCAATCCTCAACCATCGCTATCCGGCCTCCGGTCAGACCCGCACGCTCGTCGGCCATTTCCTGCCATTTGCCGTCTTCGGCGCGATTTCCAAGGCCGCGCCGGAGCGCGTCGCAGCCGGTCCCGGCTCGCCGCTTTGGAGCCTCCAGGCTTCCGGCGTCAATGACAAGGGCGAAACCTACGTCAACAAGTTCTTCTTCAACGGCGGCACCGGCGGCACAGCGCAACGCGACGGCTACAACGTTCTAAGCTGGCCGTCGAACATCTCCTGCGTGCCGGTTGAGATGATGGAGCAGCAGTCGAATTTCCGCGTCATGCACAAGCGCCTGCGCGAGGGCTCGGGCGGCAGCGGCAAGCATCGCGGCGGCCTTGGACAGGAGACGCTTCTGGAATACCGCTCCGAACGCCCGGTCGTTGTCGGCTTCCATGCCGAGCGCACGGTGATCGCGCCTCCCGGCATCAATGGTGGCGAGGACGGTAAGACCGGCATTCTGGAAATCAACGGCAAGCCGCTCACTCCTGCCCAGCAGAAGGTGCAGCACGTTATCCGCGCTGGCGATCGCATTCACCTCAAGACGCCTGGAGGCGCGGGCTTTGGCGCTCCCGCCAACCGCGACGGTGCGCTTATCAGCCGAGACAGGAAGGCCGGTTATGCCTGATCGTTAGGATGGATTGAAAAGGATAGCACCTCTTAAGAGCGAGCGTCTTTTCCCGTGAACAAGTGTCGACATGCACTGCGCTGTCCGCGCGGTGCTTCGATATCCATCATTCAAGGAGCATGCGATGAAACTGAATGGCGAGCAGAGCCTTCCCTGCGACATCGATCGGGCGTGGGAACTCCTCCTGGATCCAGACGTCCTGCAAGCCTGCATTCCGGGCTGCGAAAGCCTCACACGTCATTCGGCAGAGTCCTTTTCTGCCGTGGTAGCGATCAAGGTCGGCCCTGTGAAGGCGCGGTTTACCGGCGATGTAGTGCTCAGCGACCTGACGCCACCTTATTCCTGCCGCATCTCCGGCAAGGGCGCGGGCGGGATCGCCGGCTTCGCCGAAGGCGGGGCGACGATGTCGCTTGTAGCGGAGGGGGAGGGAACACTTCTCAGATATAACGTCGACGCTCAGGTCGGCGGCAAGCTCGCTCAGCTTGGCGCACGGCTGATCGATTCGACGGCGAAGAAGCTCGCACAGGAGTTCTTCCAACGATTGGAGGTCCAGATCACCGAACTTGCTTGATCGAACTCCACTTGCTCCCAGAGACACCGCGCTAATCGGGAAAACGGTATTTGAAATGCTCGATCTCGGGGCCGAAAAGCCGTTCGACGCGCTCACGATCGCCCGGTTCATAGTAGCTGCGAATGTCGGGCCGCGTCGGGTTCGCCTTCGCTCTTATCAGAAAGCGGTCGTCAAACGGCAGGCCGAGTCTGTCGCATATCGTGCGTAGATCCTCCGAGAGGCGCTCCTGCCGTCCTACGAAATCCACAACGATCTCGTCGTTATTGGTGTAGAGTTGCCAGGATTCCCAGTTAATACGCTCCCTCTTGGCGGCGCCTTCTTCGATCAAGCAGAGCATTTGCGAGAAGCTCGGCCGCGTTTCCGTCTTCCTGTAGTGCCAGTTGTAAATTGAAACGGCACGTTCGAATGGGTTCCGCACGAAGCAGAACTTGAAGTACTGTTTCCAGGCAGAAGGATCGAAGGCCTCGATTTCGCGTGCGCCTGAATGATCCGCGAGCTTTCCTGCAAAGCGACGGCTGAGAGCAGCCCCGGCCAATGAATCGACTTTGCCGTTGCGGACGAGCGTTTTCGCGATCTTGAATGGAGAGAGATGGCAAAAGATAGCGATCAATGCTAGCCGATTTGCATTCGCTCCATTGCCGAGCGCATCCTTCCAGGACCCGAGTTGCAGGTCCCATGGCCCGAATTCGCGAGCAAGATAAGCGGAGATCGTGCTGCCGGCGGTTTTGGGTATGTGGATGAAAATGAATTTATGGCGATGGGATATAATCATTGCCTGGCCAAATCCTTAGCCGGAAAGGTGAACCGGCGAGTGATCATGAACACGATGACGGCAGCAAGCTGACGCCAATGCCCGCCGCCTCGGCGTTCTGTGCATTGTCTCGATTCCGTAAGCCTGGGCGCCCGCACCAGATTCCCCCGCTTAAGGGCGAATTGAACCTGTCCTCCTCGCCTTTGCGACTGCCTGTGCCACCTCACTTGATCTAAGCGTTCAACACTCGACGATAAAGCCAAACGTGAAGCGTGATGCGCAGCAAGGAAGCGGGCTGCCAGAAGGGTTTCCGATCTTGATACCCGCGATCCACTTAAAATCGTTACTCGCCGGCGAGATGTCGAGTACGAGCTAGGTGACATCGGTCCCCACGGTCAATTCCAAATCGCCACCTTGCAGATTGTGGAGGCGAGCGTAGAGACCCTCAGGACGATGCGCGAGCTCCTCATGCGTCCCCTCCTCGACGACCAGACCCTGCTTCATCACGACGATCTTGTCAGCATTGACGACGGTGGAAAGCCGGTGGGCGATAACGATGACAGTGCGACCGCTCATCGCCTGATCGAGCGCCTCCTGAACAGCAGCCTCGGATTCGGTGTCGAGAGCGGAGGTGGCTTCGTCGAGAAGGAGGATCGGCGCATTGCGAACGAGCGCACGAGCGATCGACAGCCGCTGACGCTGGCCGCCGGAGAGTGTCATCCCCTGTTCACCGACGGGGGTATCGTAGCCCTGCGGTTGCGCGAGGATGAAATCATGCGCATAGGCAAGCCTCGCCGCCTCTTCGATTTCCGCATCCGTGGCCTCCGGCCGCCCGTAGCGGATATTGTCGCGGATGGAACCTTCGAAGAGGTAGGGTTGCTGCGAGACATAGGCGAGCCCATTGCGCAGCGATTGCTTGGTGACAGCGGCGATGTCCTGGCCGTCGACCAGAATTTGGCCCGACTGCGGATCGTAGAATCGCGGGACAAGGCTTATGATGGTGGACTTGCCGGCGCCGGACGGGCCGACCAGCGCGGTCGTTTTGCCACCCTCCGCGCGGAAGCTGACACCCTTCAGGATCTCCTCGCCATTGGCATAGGAGAAGCGCACGTCGCGAAACTCGACAGTCGCTTCGCTAAAGGTCAGCTCCGTGGCACCCGGAAGGTCTCGCTGGTGCGGAGCGGTATCCAGAACCTCATAAAGCATGCGTGCGTTGACGGCGGCGCGCTCCAGCGACAGCTGCAGACGAGCCAGCCGCCGGGCCGGGTCGTACGCCATGAGAAGCGCGGTCACAAAGGCAAAGAAGGCGCCCGGGGGCACGTTGCTGTAGATGATGCGGAAAGTGGCGTAGGCAAGGACGCTCGAGATCGCCAGGCCTGCGAAGGTCTCCGTTAACGGCGCCGAGCGTTCGCTCAAGCGCGCGATGCGATTGGCCCGATTCTCGGCCCGATCGATGATCGCCTCGACCTTGCGCCGCAATTCCTCCTCCATAGTGAAGGCTTTGACGATGGAAATGCCCTGAATGGTCTCCTGCATCGCGCCGAGCACGCGGCTGTTGGCCTCGACCGCTTCGCGTGTCGCCAGACGCAGCCGCTTGGAGAGATAGCGAAGCCCAAACAGCAACGGCGGGGCGACGAGAAGGATGACAAGTGACAGCAGCCAGTCCTTGCTGATCATGACGCCGACGAGGCCGACCAAAGTCAGAAGATCGCGAGCAATCGAGGTGACCGTCATATTGAGCACGTCACGGATGCCGGCGATGTTCTGGTTGATCTTGGCTGTGAGCTGTGCCGAGCGCTTCTCCTGGAAGTAGCCGACGCTCAATGCCATTAGATGCGCGTAAAGCCGGCGTTTGTAACGGGCGACGATACTGTTGCCGATCTTCGACAAAGCGACGGCTTGTCCGTAAGTCGCCAAACCTCTCAGCACGAAGGCAGCAAATATCGAAAAGCAGATGAGGAGAACCGCGTCGCCGCGCTTGTTGGCGAAAGCTTCGTTGACCACTGTTTCACTGATCCAGGCGATAAAGCCCGTCGTCGCGGCCACAACTATCAGGCAGGCAATGGCAAACGCGTAGCCGCGGATATGGTCGCGTCCGTTTTCGGCAAAGACGCGCTTTAGGACCCCAGTGATCGTTTCGGGATCGATATCGTGCTGTTTCCGACCCTTGACGTTCAAGAAGCCTTCCCTGCAACCACCCATGGTGTTCTGTGCACTCGCGGAGCCCCTCGGTCTCTATAGTGTCTTGATGCCGCTTTGGCGAGTCCTGCTCGAGCCCACCCACCCGGCTTTTCTAGCGGTGTCTCTCGCTGCAAACTTCGAAGGGTCTCGGGTGCGAGCAAGGTCGGAGAGGTTCTCTCTTTGCCATCAATTTGCCTTCCCATGTTTTCCGTCCCGTCGATTCTGCGACTGACGGAGGAGGTCCAGATGATGTATCCCGCAGTTCTTGATACCCGGTTGTATTTTGTGCACTTATACGGCTGCATCCAACTCACCGGAACTAACGAAATTGTTCGAGGGGATAAAGTCCGCCCTACATTGGCGGCTCGCGAAGAATCTGAGGAAATCGGATCCTGAGAAAGCTGCAAGGCACCTGGTGCTTGCAGCAACGGGACGTGGAGCCGACGTTTCCAAAGCAAGGCGCGCCGTGGGGTTTCTCGTCGCAGACAAAATGTACTCGGACGCTCGTACTGTTTGCCGAGAGCACATATCTGCCGGCGATCCTTCCGGCTTTTGGCGACATTACGAGAGCTTCGTTGACGAGCTCGGACGCTCTAACCGACACGAAGAAGTGCCTCGCTCGAAAATTAAGATTGCTCTGTTCAACGATACGGACTTCAGGGTCAATATCGGATGCCGGCTGACGAGCCAGGGCCTCAAGCAACAAATTCTGGGCGCGTTCCCAGAGGCCGAGATAACGTCCATCGGTTTCAACTTCGCGGCCTTCAGACAGGAATTCCCGAAAAACACATCCTCTGAACGGAATGAAGTCTCGGACACAGAAAGCCGCCTTTCTGCTGCGTATGGCAAGGACGCTATCGATCATATAACGGCCGCCGATTTTGTGATCCTGCAGCCGGAGGGATCGTTGGATCATAGGACAACGGCAGAAGGGCTCGCGACTTTCTTCACTCCTGTCCTTGCCGCCAGGAAGCTGGGCAAGCCGTTCGCGGTCTTGAACGGAACCATACCTATCTATGACGGTGAACGATCAGACTATCTCAGAAGGCTCTTCCGGGAGTTCGGTCATGTCGCCGCCCGCGACGAAATTTCAGCTGAATATTACGGAATCGAATTTCTAGCGGATGCTGCGTTCCTTCGGATAGCGCCAGAACCTTGGTCCGAGCGCGACGGCTGCCTGATAACCACCGGAGCCAGGAACAATGCCGAAGAAGACGTTGGGATCTTGAAGGCCGCACTGCGGGCTTGCCAGGCGTTGAAGCTTCGGCCAGTTGTTCTTACGCACGCAGTTGAGCGCTTCAATGCTTATGAGGCGGAGATCATTGCCCGTGGCGGTGTTTTTGCTGAGACAGCCAGCATCGAACGTGCTGCCGAGACGATTTCAAAATGCCGCCTGCACATTGGTGGCCGATATCACATGGCCATTTTCGGTCTCCTCTGTAACGTCCCTTCGCTGCTCTTCGACGTCAAAACGCACAAAAACCAGTGGCTAGAGCAATACTCACCTCTTATAAAACTTGTGCATCCGCAGACAGATCTCAACGCGGCGGCAGTTACGCTACTAAGCGATGGCGTGTCGCAAGACCATCGCGAAACAGGTATGGCGGACAAATACCTCCACTTCCTGAAGCGCGCCTATAGCTAAAGCAGCCGCCCATTCTTGGAAATCAGGGTGCACGATCATGAGCAGATTATCGCTGCCTGCCAAGGCCCGCAGGATTAAGCGAAATGGATAGTCGATGGGCTAGAACCCCGCGGCTGCCGGCCCGATGACTTTCTCGCCGATCGTCTATTTCCCACTGACAACTCTGAATCATGGAGCCCGCAACGCCCGGGGACCACCGAACCTACCAGGCCGAGTTCATGTAATATTTTCGACGATAACGGCGAGGGGCATGTCGCCAACTAGCGCCATTCGCGATAGTGCGAGACAGACAACGGTCTACCCTCAATCGGTGAAATCGTGCTCGCCCCTCCGCCCACGGCCCATCTCAGAATTGCATCCGCCTCCGCATGCATCCTTGCTCTGATCTCGGCTTGCTCCACTTCATTGGAGGCGCATTGCGGCGATATACGTTCGAGGGCACTGAGAACGTCATACTTCAGGTCAGAAAAAGGGGTGTCCCTGACCTTACTGGTTACAAGGAGTTTTACCAGAAACTCCAGGGTCGCGACCCGCAGCCGGTCATCGTCGATATGCAAACTTCCGCCCTCCCCCGGTGATTGCACGCTTGCTGGCAGACTAACAGCAGCGTTGATCGTTTGCAATTTAGACTGCAGCGCCGCGCATCCAATCGGACGGGCAAGATTGCTGCAGCACTTGGAATTGCTGCAGTCGTGGTGGAAGCGAGGCCGTGCAATCAGCAAAGCCATTGGATGATCGAGACGGCCTTCGCGTCCATTCGGTCGACGACAAACACGCGCACGAGCACCATTTCGGCTTCTTCTTTGAATGGGATGATCAAGATCTCGGTTCAGAACTCAAATACTGGACACCCCCTCGCACGATGTTCAGCACCGGCCGGAAGAGTGCCGAGAGACTTTCCGCACCTTTCGCTGACAGGTGATCTCCGTCCTTGTAGAGAACGGTGCCCTCGCGCATGACATGACACCTGGTGGCGTCGCAGATCAGGTTCATCGGGTCGACGATCAAAGCTCCGCTTGATTTTGCCGCTTCACTCAACACCCGCCGAGCCAAGGCTTGCCGCATCTTCGTGTATTCAAGGGGAGGGGCAATGTCGAGCGGGCGTCCTGACACAACGGCTCGTGCGAGGGCTTCGGGGACTTCGTGTCCCATCTCTGGGACATCCATCACCAGGACTGCCTTTGTTCCTTGCCGAGCCAGCTTGGTCAAAGTCACGTTGAGACCTGTCCTTACCGGCGCTGACCAATCTGGCAGCGAGGGTTCGACGCGAGGATCAAAAAAGACGCCCTCGCCAGGAAGTTCTGCCCGGTGGACGTACTTCGGCCAAAAGCCAACCATGAAAACGAAGGCGAACCTCTTCTGCTCGATCAGTGACATCACGGCGGAATTGTACTCGATACACCGCTTGACCGCTGCCGGGCCGGCGAAATCCGTATTTGGCAAAGGCGGGCACGATGCGCGCCCGACGAACATGCCCGACATGCCCATTTGACGAGCCGCAACGTCGATCGCAGGAGCGATGGCCGCGGCATGAGAATCTCCCCACACAAGGAACTGCGGCGCGCTTGTAGTGTCGATGCCCACCCTGCAAAGATTCCCCCTCCTTATCTGGGCCGGTGTCAGACCTTCTCCATTTGAATCGGCGAAACACCGCTCAGAGAAGAATCGGCTCTCATCATAGGTGGCTTGGTAAAGCGCGCGGGCCTCTTCCGGCAACCTTTGGGGAATGCCTTGTAGACCGTTGACGATGCCAGCGAAGGCGACCGCCGAAAAAATCGCAGCGCTGCTCACGCCGATGATGGCGACGGGCGAATATGCCATCCTGCCATATCGCGCAGGCTGCTCGACGAACCTCCACGAAACATAGGCTAGCGCGAACGACATCGCCACGGCGCTCAGAGCCCATCCGGTTGTAAGTTCGTGGCCTAGACCATAGCGCGCGAACACAATCAACGGCCAATGCCAGAGGTAGAGGGAATATGAAATGCGTCCGGTGAAGACAGAAACCGGGCTACTTAGAAGGCGCGCGATCAAGCCGCCCCGACAGTGCGCGTGGATCATAAGGGCTGTACCAAGGCAGGGCACTGCGGCATGGGCGCCGGGAAAGGGCGTATCAGGAGTATAGGTAAAAACCGCTAGGAATATCGCCAGCAGTCCGAGTGCCGCCAGTGCCTGCGCCCCCCGAGGCGCATAGGCGGGGCGCGGAGCAATGGCAACGAGAACTCCGGTCAGCAACTCCCAAATGCGAAAATGAAGCAAGTAGAATGCCTTTTCGGGAGAGTGTGTGATCCCCCAAGTGCTTGCCCCGAAGGACAGGAGTGCCACCGCCAACACGATTGCAAATATGTGCCTGCGCGCGAATTTGAAGCAAAGGAAGACCGCGACGGGAAAAATCAGGTAGAATTGCTCTTCCACAGACAAAGACCAGATATGGAGCAATGGCTTCATCTCTGCGGCAACATCAAAATAACCGCTTTCGCTACGGAACAGAACGTTCGAAGTGAATAAAGCAGCGGCCTGAACACTATCGCCGAAGTAGCGGAACTCTTGCGGCATGAGCAAAAACCACGCTGCCACGGTCGAAACCGCGATCATCGAGAACAGAGCCGGGAAAATGCGCCTCATCCGTCGAACGTAGAACGCCCGGAAACTGAAGCTGCCGCGCTCGAGCTCGGTCAGGATGATCCTCGCCATGAAGAACCCGGACAGCACAAAGAAAACGTCAACCCCGACGAATCCTCCTGAGAACGACCTGAAGCCAGCGTGAAAGAGGAGCACCGGCAAGATCGCCACGGCTCGCAAACCGTCCAGGTCCGGTCGATATTCGAAGTCTTGGTGGGTTACTGCCAAGCTGCTCCCCATTGCCGAGACCTGCCGCCGAAAGCCAGCGACATTTGCGTTCACCCCTACAGAGCCGTGCGTCCAATAAGACGCGCAAAGTCGCTGCAGAGCATTGAGTTGCTACATGGTTTTGTCCCTGAATTGATCCCAACTCTAGGGATCATCAGTTGAATAGTACGCTGCGCTACTTAGGACACCGGCCCGTCAGCCATCCAGCCGGCCTTACGCAACGCCGGCACGCAGAAGATCGTGGACGTGCAAGATGCCTAGCGGCCGACGCAGATCATCGATCAGGAATAGCACCGTGATCCTTTGCGACTGCATCATTTCCATTGCCGCGCTGGCCAGCATTCCACCCGTAATCACCCTTGGCGTATGTGACATCACGGTCTCGACAGTGAGCAGCAAAAGATTCTCCGACATATGCCGCCGCAGATCCCCGTCGGTAATCACGCCAACAAGATCACCGTCACTACCAACTACACCGACGACCCCGAAACCCTTCGAGGACATCTGGATGAGCGCCTCGCTCATTGGACTGCCAATCGGCAATAGGGGCACGGCTTCGCCCGAATGGGCCAGCTCGTGTGCAAGAAGCAATTGAGAACCGAGTTTGCCGCCCGGATGAAACGTCTTGAAATCCTGAGCCGAAAAACCTCTCCGCTCAAGCAAGGCTATTGCGAGAGCATCCCCCACTGCCAACTGCAGCATCGCAGACGTGGTCGGGGCTAGCCCATGAGGGCATGCCTCCGACACTTTCGGCAGGACAATCGCGACCGTGGAGTTGCGAGCGATTATGCTGTCGGGATTCGAGGTGACGGAAATCACGGGAACATTGAAGCGCCTGGCGTAAGTGAGCATGTTCCCGAGTTCGACGGTCTCACCGGACCATGAAAGCAGAATAAGCAGATCCTGCGCCGTGATCATGCCAAGATCGCCGTGACTTGCTTCCGTCGGATGCACGAAATAGGCGGACGTGCCGGTAGAAGCGAGCGTTGCGGCGATCTTGCGTCCGATGTGTCCGCTCTTGCCTATGCCCGCCACCACGACGCGACCATGCCTCGAGGCGACCAGTTCGACGGCATCGACGAAACTGCTACTCAGGCCCGGATCACCCTCAAGACAAACCGCCAGCGCATCTATCCCGTCAGCAGCAGTGGCAATCGTGCGACGGATCGACGCCAATATCGCGTCGCTTACAATCATATCCATTTCTACACTGCCCGACACTATCGATGGCTGGAGTTGAACCTTCGAAATCAAATCAAAATGGCTAAATTGTGCGAGTTTGCGAGTATATCCCACACTTTCCGGCGCGTGACCGACAGAAAGACCAGGAAGT
This sequence comes from Sinorhizobium sp. 7-81, assembly GCF_030124405.1. Classification (NCBI taxonomy): domain Bacteria; kingdom Pseudomonadati; phylum Pseudomonadota; class Alphaproteobacteria; order Hyphomicrobiales; family Rhizobiaceae; genus Sinorhizobium; species Sinorhizobium sp. 7-81. The sequence continues at coordinate 149,587 of NZ_JASKLT010000001.1, forward strand.
TGCATACTGCCCACAGCCAGAAGACGAAGACTGGGCGGCGAATGGACACGTGGCCGGGCTTGTGCGAGACATAAGATGGCAGCCCTAAGTCAATCTCGCCTTCGCTACTTGGCCAATGGACTCGTGATGACGATTGAACCTGACGCGCTTGAAACATTGCGAGAAAAGCACCGCCGCTGGCTCTCGCGGCTCGGGATTCTCGATAGGCCGTGGCTAATCCTCGGCTCCGCACCGTCCCCCACGATACCACCGGATCTGATAGGACATTGCGCGCGCGTTGACGTTAATAACTCGGGCAAGACGGCCAACGCACTAGGTCTCCCGCGCGCCGATTTGACATTCCGGAAGCGGAAGAAGTCGTGGGAAGAGCATCCCTATGTAAGGACGAGAGGTCTGTTATGGCTCCATACGAAGCCTCTTTGGGTGATGTACCTGAAACTTCTTTCAATGCCGCGCGTGCGTTACAAGAGCCTGATGCGCGCCACCAAGGATGAGCGCGAGGCTATCGTCGACGTCGTGAGCGGCGGGCTTCCCTCTGATATTGGGGAGTTGGGGAAGGTGACGAACGGAGTTGCCGCCGTCTGCTACGGACTTTTCGTGGGGGTGCCGTCTGTAACCCTCGCCGGGTTCTCAGTCACCAAGATGGGCCATTCTTACGACGACAAGGGGAGAATCCGGCGGCAGATCGCCGAAGACACCTTCGTTCTAACGCGTTTGAAAAATCGAGGAAATGTCTTCACGACCGAGTTGGAGCTCTCCGAGCACATCGGTCTGCCTTTCGTTCGTGATAGAAGCGACATTGCCGCCAACATGGACGGCTCGGCCGGCCCCGACCGGCTTCACCGGAGGTCCGCCCAAACATAGGCAAAGGTGTATACGTCGCCCGGGCGCCCGGCGTTGTAGGGAACTGAGACGATCGTAGGCTTCGAATCGGCCATTCTGGTGGGCATGGATTCCAGCAGGACCGAAATGCGAGGCGGAATCGCTTCGAGCCCTTTACCCTCTGCCGACCAAGCAGCCAGAATTCGTCCTGCCGGAAGCCGTTTCTCTGCCCCTTGGGAAAATCCTGTCAGGATAATCGGAGTGTCTGGAAACTGAATTCTGAAGTTGCCCGCCACGATCCGGTCGTCGACGACAATAGCCACTGGTGGCGCACCGGTCTCAGCGCGCACAGCGGTGGCAAAGCCGTTATAGGGCGTGTGCGCGAAGGAATAGTCGCCGATCATCGGCCCGATGAAGACCCTTGCCCACAGCATCAGGATGGCGCCGACGGAGAGCACGCCCGCTATCGAGAGAAGCGCGGGAAGGCGCCGGGCAGGATCCAGACCCGCGGCATCGATTTTTAGCGTGAGATAAAGCGGGAGAAGTGCCGTAAAAAGCGCCAGCCACTTCGGACGAATGTGGGTCGCATCCATTGCGACGACGATAACCGCCACCATGAGGAAGCAGGCAACAAGCATCCTGCCGACGACCCTCGTCCAGAGACTCTCGGCGCGCAGGATCTTCCCGATGTCCGCATAGAAGATCGACCCGAAGACGCCAAGAGTCAGCGCGACGCCCTTGAGTGTTGCAACTGCGAGGGAAACAAGCCCCTGGATGGCGTGCGGCAGCAGCGCACTGTCCGCTCCCTCCTTCATCTCAGCGACAGTCACGCCAGTGGCATGGCCAATGTTGTTGACGATCCAGAAGACATGGGGTGCCACAATCAACGCGCAAACCGCAGCCGAAGCGAGTACACGCCAGTCAAACAAATGCTTGCGCAGCATCGCTTCCGGCAAAATGGCAAGCAATGCCGCGACGGGGAGTATAACGAAGTTGTATTTCGAAATCGCCCCGAGCCCTACGGCAACGCCGACAAGCAAGTAGCGGCCAAGCCGGGGCGGTCTCTTTAGAGCTCGAAAAAAGGCATAAAGGAAGAGCGACACCGCAAATAATGCTGCGACGGTATGGGACAGGTCGCGCTGCGACAGAAGGAAAACTGGTGGCAGCGTCAGGACGACCAGCACCGCCACCGTCGGGGCGAGCTCACTGCTCGCGAGTACACGCGCGGTAAAGCCGTAGAACAGAAGAAAGAGGAACAGAAGTCCGGTTTTTACGACAGTCAGCGATGCGACGGAGATTCCAAATAGGGCCACGACTCCATATTGAAGCCAGTTGTAGAAGGGTGGCTGGGCTCCGTATCCGAGAAGCAGATATTGAGAGAGCAGAGCTTGTTCGGACTCGTCGATTTCGAGCGAATCCGGGCGCAGAATTTTCAAGACGATGCTCAGCAGGCAATAACCGGCAATCAGAACGTATAAGAGGTTCGGTCGTCGAACCAGGAGACTGCGCATTCCCCCTCCCATCGTCCTCGCCCACACTGGTCGTAATCCAGCGGGCAAGCGACAAGCTACTAGGCGAAGTTGGAGGAATTTGCCAGACGCCCTCCTATGGCTGCGAACTACAAAGCACAAGATTTCGCTTCATCTACAGGACGAGACACTGCCACATGGAAGTGGTGTATGCCGGCGAGATGAACGTTATCCGCTGTCCCAGGCTTCACGCCGCCGCCTTTTTTGGCTAAACCGGGGTTGAGACGCAAATCAAAAGTCAGTTCAAGTCGTTTCGCCGCTTAGAGGAACAAGCCAGACCCAGGAAGTTTTGAAGCCTACCTATAATCGGAGGTGTGATGACGCAAAGTGCTCATATTTACATCGGCTTCGATAGCAAGGAAGTCGTTGCCTATCATGTTCTTTGCCAAAGTATTCTGGAAAAGAGCTCCATCCCGGTCTCGTTCACGCCGATATCTCTGAGCAACGTCGAGAGGATTTTTACGCGCGAGCGGAATCCTCTCCAATCTACCGAATTTTCCTTTTCGCGATTCCTCGTGCCTTATCTGAGCAACTACGAGGGTTGGTCGCTTTTCGTCGACTGCGACATGCTGATGCGAACTGATATCGCCCAGTTGTGGGAGCTGAGAGACGATCGCTACGCGGCGATGTGTGTAAAACACAACTACGTTCCGAAAGTCGAAACGAAGTTCCTGGGGCAAGTCCAAACCAAGTACGAAAAGAAGAACTGGTCGAGCGTCATCCTGTTCAACAACGCAAAGTGCCGAAAGCTGGATCTGGATTACGTCAATACCGCTACTGGGTTGGAGTTGCATCAGTTCAAATGGCTGGATTCCGACGACCTGATCGGCGAGCTGCCGGCGAACTGGAACTGGCTCGTCAACGAGTACGAATATTCGCCGGATGCAAAGCTTGTCCATTTCACAGATGGCGGGCCTTACTTCGATGAATACAAGAACGATGACTACGCCGAGGAATGGTTCGCTGCACGTGATCGCGTTCTTCATGTAATGCAGCGCTCGGCTTAATCGCGCGACACCATGAGCCATTTTCATCGGGGCGGTGGAGACGACCCGCCGCCTCGCGTGCCTTTGGCAAATGTGGCGTTGTAGCCAAACCCCACCTCGATAAGCGCCGAGACAGGCGAGTAATTTGCGATCTCGATGCCGCGTTCGACGGCTATGCTCCGAGCCATTACCAAGTGGTCGATAATCCACTTTTGGGCCGTGATGATTCCCGAATAGGCTCTATCGGTTGTTTCATAGTATCTGGGCTCATCGGCATTACTGATATCGATCCCCACGAACCCGATCGCGCGAGGCTTCCAAGCGACGGCAAATTGTGTAGCTGAAACGGCCACTGAGCCTGCCTGGAAGACACCGGCGGAGGGATTCTCAGAAAACCCTATCGCACCGTCCTCGCTCAACCTCACATGGGACAGCTTGCGCAGTTCCATGATGTCCCGGCGTGGCAGCCCATATGGCTTTCGCAGGTTATCGATCAATATGACCGTTTTGTCTCGCAACCATGCGCTGTCCAATTCACAGATCGCCCTTATGACGCTCACTGACAAGAGACACACGCATCCGGCCGGGACCCGCTTCATAAGATCGAAGTGTCTCCATACGAACCGCTCGTCTTCAATTGCAACCGCCAGGGGCTTTGCTATTACGGCGGGAAAAAGATGCACCGCGCCGTTCAAGAGAACGCAGGAAGACTCATCTGCGCGGGTGAGGTCGCATTGCGCGATCGAAGGACCGGAGCCGACGATAAGAACGCTCGATGATTTTGCCTGCAAAGCGCGTGAGTGGTTCGTGAGATGTCCCACCAACTTGCCCCGATACTGGATCATGCCATTTCGCTCTGCCGTCGCACGCTCGAGCTTGAGGCCGGGAAACCAGTCCTGCACATGTGCCTTGGAGCGTCCTAATAGCAGACGAACGGCGATCTTGATGCAAGAACGGGAAAAGGGGCGGTTTGAACGCATTGATTTCTCTATCGCAGGCGTTGAGCAGGCAAGTATGAGAACAGCGTGAGTATCAAAAAACTTCAGCGGCCTAGATCGCTCCACAACGGAATGCCGAGCTCTTCCGAAACCGGCGGATCCGCCGTGTAAATCGGGCGGCCTTGACTAATTAGCTTCGAAACGAGGACTTTATCCATCTGGACATGAAGTCGTGTCAAACCCGCTGAATTGTAGGCATGGCCGGCTGAGTTCGGGTTTATTCCAGTAATGATGACGGCGGGGGCTCCGTTATAAAGGGCAAAGAGAACCGCGTTCATTCCGTTTGAGCATTTGGAATCTGCATCCATCTCAAGGGAACGCAACTTAGCCACGCGGTCCAGCAACGCCATCCGCTCATACCGATCAACGATCTCCAGCCGGTCGTATTGATAATCGAACGCCCGCAAGCCTTCCTCCAGCCGCGCGCGGTCGTCCTTTCGCCAGAGAAATACATAGAGCGTTCCGGTGCGCTGCCCCTTTAGCACACGTCTGACTTCAACCGCATTCGGAGTGGTTCCTTCGACCTGGTTGAACATCATCATGGTTATGTCGGGCGCATCGACGCCCCACTTGCTGATGACTGATTGAGAGCCGTTCACGGTAATGATCCTGAAGCTCTCGTCCAATCCGGCCGGCTTATGGGACACGGGAGCGGACCCGACGACCACGACGGGACTATCGAATCGAAAGGGGGCAGCCGGCGGATCCGGACGCATTATGCGGTACTTCAGATTTCGGTATATGCGCTTGCGCGCATCGGAGATCGATGACCCCATTTATCCTCACCAGAAATCGGCACTTGGCAATGTAATGCTACTACACCTTCGTTTTTCTTAGAAACTTCGGCTTCAGCCGCCGTAAATATTCGTCAATGGATCGCAATACGTTTGTCAAAGAAATCAACTTGTCGACTTGCGCATCGGTCTGGCTCAGTCGCGATGACAAGACTTCAGCGATCGTCGAGGAGATTTCAGCAGCGGGCAATTCCGGGAAACGCGAAGCGAGCGATGTGTAACTGTTTGTCGTGATACCACCATGCATCGTCAGCTTGCCCACTCTTGCAAAGAGGCGCAAGAAGACCTGCTCGAAAGTCCAGTCATGAACAGCCACCACCCGCCACTTTTCGCTGCGCTTTGCCGAGAACCCTGCCAGAACGATCTCGGCCGGAAGGGCTTGGTCCACCAGCCACAGGGCGATGGCGAAGCCGCTTGTGGGGACTTTATCCTGCGGGTAAAAGTCAGCGCAGAAGCCCGTCAAATCCAAATGGCCGGTGGGCGTCCCCAGGTAATCCGAGCTAGTGTTCAATCTCTCGCTCGCCGCCAGGCGGATGTTCATGATACCTAGAAACGCTTGGGGCGCGAACAGCTTGACGACGTCAGCGACCTCTTGTCGGTAGACGATGTTGGCGCCTCTCGGCTGGGCGCGTGATATCAGCAGCGAGCGGCCGGCAAATTGTTCATCAAGAACCTTGTAGACCTTGTTGAAGAATACAAAGAGAGCCGTCCGCGGATATTCGGCCTGAAGTTCCTTAACGCTAACCTGGTCGCTGTTGGCGACGAGAATGATGTGTGAGAACGCGGAAAACAGTGCACGCCATTGCTCCGTTGTCGTCAACTTCTCCGTCGTTCCGGAAGCGGGAAAGTCCATTCACAACCCATCCCAACCTTAGCGTGCTTTCAGCGCGCCTTCTCGATATTTCCGAGGCTCGGATTCCAAGTTCGGCTCGCCCCATCTATAAAGGGTGATGTATTCCAAATCAAAGCAGGCACGCTTCATAAGTCGGGAAAATGCATGTTCAACGGCGCTGAAAGTTCCCCTTCCTTCTGCGCCGACTTAAGATGCGGCCAACAAATGAGCCACTCCATGTTTAGCAACCAAGGGGCGTAGATGTTTGGACTGAAGGCTAAACGGCATCTTACAAGAGAACTTGCTATCACGCCTCCGGCAGCAGAGTTGAACCGACACGGCATTGCGATTGTCGCCTGCGTGAAAAATGAAGCTAGCTACATCGAGGAGTGGGTGCGTTTTCACCAAGCTGTCGGCGTTCGACATTTTCATGTCTACGAAGACGGCTCGACTGATGGCACGCTCGATGTGCTTCAGCGGACGCTGAAGCCCGAGCAACTGACCGTCGTCCCTTGGAAATTGCGCATGCGGGACGAGGAAAGTGGTGAGTTTTTGAACGGGCAGACGATTGCCTTCGCACATGCGATTCTAAACTTTGGCGGCAGATATGATCGGATGGCGTTTATCGACGTCGATGAATTCTTGCTTCCCAAGAAAGGTCGGACGTTGGAGGAAGCCCTACGAGGAGCGGGTGGGTTTCCGAACATCTCCTTGCCTTGGCACATGTTCGGCCATGGCGGTCACATCTCGCGACCGGCAGGGCCTGTATGCCTCAATTACAAAATGCGGGTCGCTGATCCGATGCAGCAGAACCTCGACGCAAGTAATTTCAAGTGCATTGTCGATCCGGTCGAGGTCACGAAAGTGGGCGTGCATCACTTCCAAACACGTCCCTACGGCGACAGAACCGCAAATGATGCGGGGAAAGTGGTACCAAAGAAGAAGCGGAAGGCTGCCGAATTTTACTCTGCGGAGTTCGTACAGCTCAACCACTATTACGCGAAGTCGATCGAGGAGCTGAAGGAAAAGACAGACAGAGGCTGGTCTTTCGACGGATCTGCAGAGAAATACCGCAACAAGGTCGCTACCACCATCAAGTATATTGAATCCAACGTCGTCGAAGACCGCAGCATGCTCGAATTCATCGACCAAAATGGGATTGACCTCGGTCAGTGATTTGAGCCGCGCGCAACGAAGTAAGCGTCAGATCGGAGTTCAGGCTTGCAAGATAAAGCGATGACAACGTCGAACACGACCTGCGTATGGGCGGTGGCGGAAAGCAAGGCGGGAACGCTTACGCAGTGCCTTGGCGTTGGAAAAGAGTTTCACCGGGAACCCGTGGTCAAATTGATCAGTCGGGCCCGCGGTCTGAGGAAGCTGTTCGAACCCAGACTCTTTCGCAAAAAGGAACAGCGTCCCGAGTTGGTAATCTCCTGCGGTTTTCGGGCTGAGCCGGCAGTTCTTGATATTAAGGCGGCCTATGGCGGCAAACCTCTGACTGTGCACCTCCAACGTCCGCGCATCGAAGGATATGATCTCGTTTTCGTCTCTCGTCACGATTGGGTCGACGAATTGAACGAGCGACCGAACTATCATTCAATGGTCGGAGTACCGCATCAGATTACCTGGGCGCGATTGGCGCCTCTCAGGGATGCCGCGCGCAGACGACTCTCGCCGGACGGACGCCCAATAGCCGCCGTCTTCGTAGGCGGCTCGAATGGCGCATATGTATACGACGACAGAACCCACCAGAATATAAAAAGCGCCATCGAACAATTGGAGAAAGAGGGTTGGCGCATCGTTGTGTCGGTCTCGCGCAGATCTGAAGACCACACGCAGCAGGCCCTGTCGGCACTCAACAGCGAAAACATCGCCGTGTGGGACAGGCGAAGCGAGAACCCATATCTCGACTACATGGCCGCCGCCGACGCGTTCTTGATCGCGAAGGACTCGATCACAATGCCCTGTGAGGCTCTGGCGACGGGCAAGCCGGTCTTTACACTTGACTTAAGTCCCGTTGTAGGCCCGCGGCTGGACAAGTTCGAGCGCTATCACCGGGACCTGCATGAGACACTGCGGCTAACGCGGCCGTTCGAAGGAAAGCTCGAATCCTACAGCTACGAGCCTCTCGACGAAACGCGCCGGATCGCCTCGGTAATCCGTTCGCAGCTCAACCGCCCGTAGGACGGTGCTGCAAAGTGCTACAGTGTCCTTTGTGCGTCCGAAAGGAGCCGCACGCTTATTCGCGCCAGTGCTCGGCCACCCAAGGCGTCGGACGAATATAGTGTCGGAGATATTGCAGCGCGCCCTTGTTCTTTCGTTGTTTCGTATCGAAGATGCCCGCTATGTGTTTGAACGCCGTCTTGCGGGGACCCTTGGTTCCATATCGCCCCTCGATCGCATGCTGTGGATGCAGGCCTCGCGGGAAAATAACGACACGTGCATCGCTCGGCAGACGTGGGGCAAGAAAGTAGTTGAGTGGGAATGGCCAACGGCAGTCCTGGCGAAAATGGAGAACCCATTTTCGTGGGAAGAATGTTATGCCCCCGGGGGCGTTGCGGCTTACGAAACGCTGCTCGTAACGGTACTCGTCGGCTACACCCTGTGGATCTGATCGAAATTTTTCCTGCAGCGGCACGAGCTTCCCAACGGGAAAGCGGAAGAGCGACGTTTGCCCGAGGCGCTCAAAGGGCGTCGTTTGATTTCTCGCCATGACGATGTCATCCGCCTTGCCAATGTCAAAAAATGCGTCGAGCGAGGAAACGATCACGAGATCCAGATCGAGAAAAAGAACTGGACCTCTCAGCTTTCCCAGCGTTGCCCCCCAGAGTCGGGCCTTTGGCCAGATGCCTCTGGTATTTGTAGGCATGTTCTCCACGTCGAGCGGTGGCAAGTCTTCGCAGAGTATTTCGGGGCGCAAACCCGCGCGGTTGTCGGTAAAGCAAGTGAAGGTGAATGGCGGCGTAATGTTGCGAGCCACCATCGCGTAAAGCCTGTTTATGAATGGGGCTCCATACTTCGTTCCCCAATTGATGCAGATCACTTGCTTAACGCCGCCGCTGGCTGCCAAAACATTCGTGGTCATTTTGCTCCATTCCTCGCCTGCTGCGCATTTCTGCAGAACCGGTTCTTCGCGTGCTCTTTCAACGAGGCCGAAGCGGCCGCAGTGGGTGTGTACGAGCGACTTGCATGACGTAATTACTTGCCAGCGGCGCCCCCGCCAAGTCTGAGTGTTGTCGTTCAACTGAGCATTCGCCGTCACAGCATGCGCGAGATAGAGATAAGCACCCCGATCACTGTTGCCACCGCCCAACAGCGCCTGCGGTGCTGCCCGGCTTGGCCTGAAGCCAGGACTCATTACGCGGGTGGGGAACGAGCATCTGGGGCGCTTCATCCGGGACCAGCGCCTGGCGCGTGGCTTCGCATCAATAGACATACCCGACGGCTGACTGACAGCGGAGAGATCGGCTCGCCGTCGCTGCCGCAATACGAGCGCGTTGCCATATCGCATTGTCATATGATGCGAAGTCAAACATCATGCCGGACGGTTGAATTCGCAAAACACAACATGCCTGCGCCATGTCCCGGATCCTGATCATTGTCGGACTTGTTATCGTCGCGGTCGGTATTCTCTGGCCGTGGCTGACGCGCATTGGCCTGGGCCGGCTGCCCGGCGATATTCTGATCCAGCGAGAGAACTTTACGGTTTATATTCCCATCACAACCGGGCTGCTTTTCAGCATTGTGCTTTCGGCGATCCTCTGGTTCCTCAATCGCTAGGGGACAGAGCGACTGACGCCGAACGGGCCGACGCTCCCTCGCTCGATGGCTGGCGACGCGGTTCTGAGTCAGGCCATCGCCCTGGCATTGCGGCGGACGGTCTGGGGCGGCTGCCCCAGGACCCGGAGAAAGGCCCGGCGCATTCGCTCCCGGTCGGCAAAGCCGGCCTCGCGAGCGATCACATCCATGGAATGACGCCCTTCTTCCATCATGACGCGTGCAGCCTCGACACGGAGATGCTCGACGGCCTTTGCCGGCGACTGGCCCGTTTCCGCACGAAATGCGCGGCTGAACTGACGCGGGCTGAGGCGGGCGGCATCGGCGAGCTCCTCCACCGACAGCGTGTTCCGCAGATTCCGCCGGGCATGGCTGAGCGCGCTCTGGATCCGATCCGACTTCGGATCGAGTTCGAGCAGCGTCGAAAATTGCGACTGGCCCCCGGCCCTTCGATGATAGACGACCAGTTTCCGCGCGACGGCGCGCGCCACGTCCTGACCGTGATCCTTCTCGACCATGGCGAGCGCAAGGTCGATGCCCGCGGTCATTCCCGCCGAGGTCCAGACCGGCCCGTCTATCAGGTAGATCCGGTCTTCCTCCACCTTCAGATCCGGGAAGCGATTTTGCAGGTCGCGGGCGAAGTACCAGTGGGTGGTTACCCGTCGTCCCTTGAGAACGCCCGCATCCGCGAGGACGAAGGCGCCGGTGCAGGGCGCGGCGATACGGCGCGCCGTTTCCATCGAATGCTGGACCAAGGCCACAAGGCCGGGCGACGAAGGCTCGATCTCGGTTCCGGCACCGAAAACGACCGTGTCGAACGTCGCATCGCCGAATGCCTCTGTGTCGACGCTGAAGCCCGCCGACGAGCGCATCGGTCCGCCTTTCTCCGAAAGCAATGTGATCGCGTAAGCGGGTGTGCCAAGATGGATGTTCGTCACCTCGAACACCGTCAGGACGGACAGGCTCATGACCTGAAATCCGGGAAAGACCACGAAACCGAGACGATGCATCGGGATTCTCCTGCATGTCCTAAAAGGTGGTGTATACGATGTTCAGGACTTGACCGGAAGAGCCTGTACGATGCGAACAGACGCACGCCCGGCTAATTGCCTGCCCGGCAACGGTTTAGCCGGATGCCGCTCGAATTCAGCGACCAAACGCGAGCAGTGGTCACCGACGCCATCATCGCTCGACCAGCGCCTTGAGCCGCGCCAGGGCCTCGTCCCATTGGGCGGAAACTCTGTCGAGATACGACCGTGCCTCGGCTACCAGCTCGGGGCGGTAGCCGAACTGGCTTTCGCGGCCGACGCGGACACTTGCCACAAGACCGGCGCGTTCCAGCACGTGTAGGTGTTTGGTCACTGCCTGCCGCGTCAGCTTCGTGTCGGCCGAAAGCGTGGCGATCGACCGCGTTTGGCCATCGCTGAGCTTCGTGAGAAGCGAAAGGCGCGTCGGGTCGCCGAGCGCGGCGAAGACCTCGGCGGGGCCGGGATCGCCAAGCTCAGGCTTCGACATAGGCCTTGATGTTTCCCGCCTGAATCTCCCAGCCGCCTTCATTGCCGCGCAACGCTTCCATGCGGCGATCCTCCGGCAGCGTCTCGAAACCGGACTCGACGATGGTCAGGCGCGTGCCCTTCGCCGTGGGTTCGAGGCGGAATTCCACGAGCGTGGTGGGTGACGTCGAGAGATCGGCGTCGGGATTCTCCGCATGCGGCCATCGGAAGGAAAACAGTGTCGGCGCCTCCATCCGCTCCGTCACCGACCTCCACTTTGTGCCCTCATGACCGGGATAGGTCATTTCGCCGGTTGTTTCCTTTCCGACGGCGAAGGGCCCGTCGAGCCTTACCCGGAACCATTCGCCGAATGCCGTGTGGTCCGTGAGCGCATGCCAAACCTTTTCGACTGGCGCGTCCATTTCGATACTCTTTTGAATGCGATCCGTCATGATGCAACCTCCAGGTTGCCAGTATCTTCGCAGGTCGATACGAAAAAGGCAACCAAAAGGTTGCCTTTTTCGTATCGACCTGTCTGGCGGCCGTTGTGCTCAGTCGGCTGTTTCGTCCGGCCGCACCGTCAGCCGGTTCTCGACGCTCGTGACGCCGATGACCGAGGCGGCGGCCTCTCCGGCGCAGGCAATGTCTGCCTCTTCGGCGACATTGCCGGAAAGCACGACCATGCCGCCAAGCGCCATGACGGAAATCCCGCTCGTGTCCACGAAGGTTGCGTAGCGAATGAAGCGCAGTACCTTCTCGGCCAGATCGTCATCCGTCAGATGCGGATCGTCGTCGCGATGCGAATAGAAGGACTTATCTGTCGCCATCAGCGTTTTCCCGTGGTCTTTCGGAACGCTTGCGCCGGCGGAATGTTCCGCCTGCAATATCTCTCGGAGCCGGCGCCGCGGCCTGTCCCGGAATGCGCCCTTGAGAGTGTGCCCTCACGAATGCGCCCTTGCCTCGATCGATCGAACGGGTCTATGCCTCTAGCACCCACCCAAGGCTCACCATGTCCGATATTTTCTTGAATGTTCTCCCGATCTTCGTTCTGATTCTGACCGGCTGGCTGGTCGTGAAGCTCGGTTATCTGAAACCGGCCGTCGGCGATGCGCTCGGCGACTTCGTCTTTCGCGTCGCGGTGCCGGTTCTTTTGTTCCGCACGATCGCCGAGGCCGATTTCAAGGAGGGATCGCCCTGGCCGCTCTGGGTTGCCTATTTTTCCGGGGTCGCCGTAACCTGGACGGTCGGCCATCTGGCGGCGACCTTTGCCTTCGGCCGCGATGCGCGCATGGGAGTGCTCGCGGGTGTGTCGTCGGCCTTCGCCAACACCGTGTTCATAGGGCTGCCCCTGGTGTCGCGCGTGGTCGGCGAGGATGGGGTCGTGGCGTTGTCGATCCTGCTCTCCGTCCATCTGCCCGTCATGATGATCGCCGGCACGGTGTTGATGGAGCGCGCGGACCGGAAAACGAGCGGCAGGCCGGGGCAAAGCCCCTTGAAGCTGCTTGCCGGCGTTGCGCGCAATCTCGTTCGCAATCCCTTGGTGATCGGTCTCGCCTTTGGCGCACTCTTTCACCTCCTGGAGCAGCCGCTTGGCGGACCGGCGAAGGTCGTCGTCGACCAGCTCGCCGGCACGGCGGCGCCAGCCGCGCTCGTGTCGATCGGCATGGCGCTCGACAAATATGGTCTGGCCGGAAATACCGGCCTTGCGGCCGTCACCAGCACGCTGAAGCTGCTTGTGCTGCCGGGGGTCGTCTTTGGCGCCTGTCATCTGCTGGGGCTCAACGAGAGCTGGACGGCCGCGCTCGTTCTGACCTCCTCCGTGCCGACCGGTGTCAATGCCTGGCTGATCGCCAATCATTTCAACGTCGGTCATGCGCTCGCCTCGTCGACGATCACGTTGACGACGGCGCTGGGCGTGCTGAGCGTTTCGGCCTGGGCCTATCTGCTGATGTGACCCGGAAAAGAAAAAGCCCGGCCAAAGGCCGGGCTTCCAAAATCAGATCTCTCGTCTGGCGACTTGGAGCAATTCCGTAACGGCTTTCCGCCCCGAACTGCGTCGTTTCAGAGAGTTAGTTCGCCGGTGCGGGTGCCGGGGCCTGACCTTCCTGAGCGGTCTGACCTTCCGCGGGCTTTGCTTCGCTGGAGCCGGAATCGCCGGCTGCTGCCGGGTCCGGAAGCGGTGCAGGGCTATCGGCCTGTTCGCGCAGCCAGGCGATCAGGTTGGCGCGCTCGTCGCCTTTCTTGAGACCGGCAAAGCCCATGGCCGTACCCGGGACATGTTTCTTCGGTGCTTCGAGGAAGAAGCTCAGGTGGTCATAGTCCCATACGACCTTGCCGCCTTCGGCAAAGGTCTGCATGCCGGCGGAATAGCTGAAGCCCTCATGCGATGCGACCGGGCGGTTGATCACGCCCCAGAGATTCGGGCCGACCTTGTTCGCTCCGCCCTTCTCAATGGTGTGACAGCTCGCGCATTTCTTGAACACGGCTTCGCCGGCAGAAGCATCGGCCTTGGCAAGCAGCGCTGCGATCGGTTCGGACTGCGCTTCTTCGCCGCCCGCACCACCAGCTTCCGTCGCGGTTTCCTCCGCGACGATGGCGAAGCCTTCCTTTTCGGGAGCTTCGGAATGGAAAATGCCTTCCGATGCAATGGATACAGACATCAGAACGAAGACCGTACCCAGCAAGGCACCCACGCCCATGTTCACATATGAATTCATCTGCAAACGCTCCCTTTGCCACCGGCGTCAACAAAAACCCGGCCCATCTTGAAATCGCGCGGAACCTATGTCTTTTGGCTCTGCGTTGCAACAGAGATTATGGCCCCTGAAGTGAGACTTTTTGACACTTTCAGCGGGGTTTTTTAAGGCTAGACGATGAATCGCGGAAATTCTGCCAAAGCTCTCGTGCTCATTCCTGCGCGGATGGCGTCCACACGCCTGCCCGGCAAGCCTCTCGCCGACATTTGCGGCTTGCCGATGATAGTGCAGGTGGCCAAGCGGGCGGCCGAAGCGGACGTCGGGCGAATCGTCGTCGCCGTTGACCACCGCGACGTGTTCGAAGCGGTCAGCGATGCCGGTTTCGAGGCGATCATGACGCGGGTCGACCATCAGTCCGGCTCGGACCGTATTCATGAAGCCCTGCTGAAGGCGGACCCCGACGGGAATGCCGAGATTCTGATCAACGTTCAGGGCGACCTGCCGACGATCGAGCCCGGCCCGATCCGCGCGGCGCTCAAGCCGCTCGAAAACGCCGCGACCGATATCGCGACGCTCACCGTCGAGATCATCGATGAGCATGAAAAGACCAATCCCAATGTCGTGAAGGTTGTCGGCTCGCCGATTTCCGAGAGCCGTCTGCGCGCCCTCTATTTCACCCGCGCGACCGCACCGCACGGCCCCGGGCCGCTCTACCATCACATCGGCCTCTACGCCTATCGGCGCAAGGCGCTTGAAACCTTCGTGTCGCTGAAACCTTCGGTCCTCGAAAAGCGCGAGTCGCTCGAACAATTGCGGGCGCTGGAGGCAGGGATGCGCATCGACGTCGAGGTCGTCAACTCGGTCCCCCTCGGTGTCGACACGCCGGAAGATCTCGAAAAGGCCCGCCGCATTCTCTCCGTCAAAGCCTGAGAAGGAATTCGAAAAGTGACCGTCAAGACCAACAGGATTTCCTTCCAGGGCGACTTCGGTGCCAATTCCGATATGGCTTGCCGCGACATGTTCCCATCGATGGAACCGCTGCCGTGCCAGACCTTCGAGGATGCCTTCGTGGCGGTGGAGAACGGCGACGCCGATCTCGCCATGATCCCGATCGAAAACACCATCGCCGGGCGTGTCGCCGACATCCATCACCTGCTGCCGGAATCGCGCCTGCACATCGTTGGCGAATATTTCATGCCGATTCGCTTTCAATTGATGGTGCTGCCCGGCGTCTCCCGCGAAGAGATCCGTACGGTGCACAGCCATATCCATGCCCTTGGCCAGTGCCGCAAGATCGTTCGCGCCAACGGCTGGAAGCCGGTGGTCGCGGGTGACACGGCAGGTGCGGCAAAGCTGGTAGCGGAAACCGGCGACCGCTCCATGGCGGCCCTGGCTCCGCGCCTCGCCGCCGACCTCTACGGACTCGACATCATCGCCGAGAACGTCGAGGACACCGACAGCAACGTCACACGATTCGTCGTGCTTTCGCGGGAAGAGCAGCGGATCGCGCGGACCTCGGACGATGAACTGATCATCACCACCTTCGTTTTCAACGTGCGCAATATTCCAGCCGCGCTCTACAAGGCGATGGGCGGCTTTGCCACCAACGGCATCAACATGACGAAGCTCGAGAGCTATCAGCTCGGCGGCAAGTTCGTCGCCACCCAGTTCTACGCCGATATCGAGGGCCACCCGGACGACACGCCCGTCCGTCATGCGATGGACGAGCTGCGCTTTTTCTCGGAGAAGGTGCGCATCCTCGGCACCTACCGGGCGCATCCGATGCGCGGCGTACTCTAAGCGGACCACCGCGCCGTCAGGCGATTTCGGAGCGTCGAGCTGGCTCGATGCCTGCCCCCTTGAATTGTCATGATCCGGACTGCGCCAGGATTTTGGCAATCGAGGGCCCGCGGACGGAAAGATGGCGAAATTTCGTTAACTGGCTACGCGTCTGGTGCATGCCTAATTTGCAATCATGGAACTACTTAAATCTTAGGCAAATGCCTATTTGACCTTCATCAAAATATGGAGTGTCAAAGATGAAGATCCGCCAGAAGATCATGGAATACGCAAAGATGCGCCGCGCTGTCCGCGAGCTGAACGCTCTCGACGATCATGTGCTGAGCGACATCGGTATTTCCCGTTCTCAGATTCACGCTGCCGTTTACGGCCGCTAATACAAATGCCGCGCGCCAAGGCAGGCGGGCGGCGCTCTGGATGTTTCCTTAAATCGGAACCGATTTCAGGATGGAAACATGCAGCATTCAAAGCGACTTTGTGCGTCTGAAAGGACGCACGGCGCTGCAAGTCTTCCACACCCCGCCGGCCTCCCACGCGGGGTGTGAGTGTTTTCATACCTCAGAAACCGCCGTGCCCTTCCGGGCTTGTCATTCGTCGTTAAGCCAGACACCGGCGATTTCCGTCCGGATCGAGGGTGACGAAGCAGTAGTCGCATCCGCGCCCGCGATTCAGCTCCGTTCCGGCCAGGCAAGCCAGTCGCGCATCAACTGATGGGCGATGGCGCCCTTGGGCGGCGGAATGTGCTCGTCGCCGGTGTCGGCCACGCCAGTCGTGCGTTCGAGCATCGCTTCGGTCTCCGCCCGCGTGAACCAGCGGACGTCTTCGAGTTCCTGTTCGTCGCGCTTGATCACGGTCGATTTCGCTTCGGCGTAGCAGCCGATCATCAGCGAATGCGGCAACGGCCAGGGCTGCGAGGCATGATAGCGCACCCGGCCGATGCGGATGCCGGACTCCTCTCGCGTTTCGCGGCGCACGGCGTTCTCGATCGTCTCGCCCGGCTCGACGAAGCCCGCGAGGCAGGAATACATACCCGGCACGAAATGCGGGCTGCGGCCAAGCAGGCAGAGATCGCGCTCGAGATCGATCGCCAGCATGATGACGACAGGATCGGTGCGGGGAAAGACCATGTGGTTGCAAGCCGTGCACACGCGCCGGTAACCGCCCGCCGCGCCGTCCATCGGCCCGCCGCAGCGGCCGCAAAAGCGGTTGTTGGCGTTCCACACGATCAGGCTCGATCCCTGTGCGAACTGGCCGAGCAATTCTTCAGGCAGCATCTGCTGCCGGTAGAGCGTGCGCGCGTCGGCAATCTTGAACGGCCCGGGCAGCGTTTCCTCGGTCAGCCCTGACGGCACGGCCAGCCGCGGCTCGCCATTCGGCAGGTATCCGAGCAGGATCGCCTCGTCGAGCGCCGGCTCCAGACCTTCGAGTTCATAGGGTGCGAAGAGCGGATCGATGATCTTCTCGTCGTGCTTGACGATCAGCTTCGCGCCGGAAAAGGCGAGGAAATGCGCGCCCGGATGCCTCGACGCCACCTCGACGCAATCGTCTGGGCGGTGCTCGGATTGCCGGTCCAGGTGGTTTTCCGCAAAGGCGACGAGGGTGCTCGGCTCCGGATGCGGGCTTCGAAGGTCAAAAATTGTTTTCGTCATCTTCAGAGATTTTCCAGAATGCGTGCTGCGAATGCCTGATGCTCGTCCGCCGGCCACGGCTCGGCCTTGCCGAAGCCCCACACCGGCCCTGGCCAGTTCGGATCGCCTTCCCGGCGGGCTATGATATGCACATGAAGCTGCCGGACGATATTGCCGAGCGCGCCGATATTGATCTTGTCGGCGCCTGTGACCTTTTTCAGCGCGGCTGCCACCATGTTGGTCTCGAAGGTCAGCATCGTCTGGTCGAGCGGCGTCAGCTCGAAAGTCTCTGAAATGTCGGAGCGCTGGGGAATGAGGATCAGCCACGGCCAACGGCGGTCATTCATCAGCCGCAATTGGCAAAGACCGATCGAGGCGATCGGTATGCCGTCGCGCTGAAGTCGCTCGTCGAGAGGAAAGGTCGTCAACAGAATATCCTCGGCTGGAGCGGGATGAGGAAAGTGTGTTCGGTTTTCCGCCCGCATCCCGCGTCAACTCTTTAGAACCAAGCACGTTTATGATTTTGGGCCGTTTTCGACCCAGAATCATCGTGATCCAGGGCGCGGATTCGCCCTTGTTTTGCATATCGATACCAGTTTTTTGAAGGCTTGGCTTGCATTTGCTTTCGATATTGCCGATATGAAAGTCGGGAGGTTGGTGGTGGACGAGCCACTCGCCAACCGGGTCAGGTCCGGAAGGAAGCAGCCCTAACGAGCCCCGGCACGGGTCATCGTGCCAGCCTCCCACCTTATCTTCGTGTCTCCGTCCTGTCGGGACAAGAGTTCGAGCAGCGGCAGGGTCGATGAGCGACGAAACGTCTTTTTCATCCGAACAAAAGCCAGCCGCCTACCGTGTTCTGGCGCGTAAATATCGGCCCAAGGACTTTTCCGATTTAATGGTCGGGCAGGAGCCGATGGTGCGTACGCTCACCAACGCTTTCGAGACCGGCCGGATCGCACAGGCCTATATGCTGACGGGTGTCCGCGGCGTCGGCAAAACGACGACCGCCCGGATCCTGGCGCGCGCGCTCAACTACAAGACCGCCGAGATCGACAAGCCGACGATTGATCTGCGCGTGCCGGGCGAGCATTGCCAGGCGATCATGGACGGCCGCCATGTCGACGTGATCGAGATGGACGCCGCGTCGCACACAGGCATCGACGATATCCGCGAGATCATCGAGCAGGTGCGCTACCGCCCGGTTTCCGCCCGCTATAAGGTCTATATCATCGACGAAGTGCACATGCTCTCGACGCAGGCCTTCAATGGCCTGTTGAAGACGCTCGAGGAGCCGCCGGAGCATGTGAAGTTCATCTTCGCGACCACCGAAATCCGTAAGGTTCCGATTACTGTTCTGTCGCGCTGCCAGCGCTTCGACCTGCGCCGCATCGGGGCGTCGGACCTCGTCGGTCTCTTCTCCACGATCCTGGCCAAGGAAGGCGTGCCTTTCGATCCCGAGGCGCTGGCCATGGTCGCGCGTGCGGCCGAAGGCTCGGCACGCGACGGCCTTTCCCTGCTGGACCAGGCGATCGCCCACGGCGGAGGCTCGGTGGAGCTTGAAACCGTGCGTTCCATGCTCGGACTTGCCGACCGTGCCCGCATCGTCGATCTTTTCGAGCATATCGTCAAAGGCGACGTGACGGCGGCGCTTCAGGAGTTCGCTGCGCAATACGAGGCGGGCGCCAATCCGACTGTCGTGCTTACCGACCTTGCCGACTTCACCCATCTCGTTACGCGGATGAAATATGTTCCCGACGCAGCCAGTGACCAGTCGCTGAGCGAGATCGAGCGCGTGCGCGGCGCCGAATTCGCGGGGAACGTCGCGGTGACCGCACTTTCGCGCATCTGGCAGATGCTTTTGAAGGGCATCCCGGAGGCGGAAAGCTCGTCGCGCCCGGCGGGTGCCGCGGAAATGGTGCTGATCAGGCTCGCCCATGCTGCCCATCTGCCGTCGCCGGAAGACGCTGCACGCCGGCTGCTTGAGCTTTCGGACGGCGAGGGAGCCGGCGATCGCCCCATGCCACGCAGCAATGGCGGCGGAAATCAGGCCCAGGCAGGCCTCTCCACGCAGGCGCGTTCCGTTGAGGCAGCGCCCGTTCACCGATCGTCGGGCAATGGCGCCACCATGCTGCGTGCCGTGCCGGATGCAGCGCCTCAGCCGATGAGTGTCGGCCGCATCGAGGAGCGGCCTGCGCCGGTGAGCGCCGCAAAGCCGCAGCCGAAGGTTCCGGTCAACTCCATCAGCGACATCGCCGATCTCTGCGGGAAGAACAGGGACATCAAGCTGAAGACGCTGGTGCGCGGTTTCCTGAGGCTCGTCCATATCGAGCCCGGCCGACTCGACGTCAACGTGCCGGACGACGCGCCGAAAACGCTGCTCGGCGAGCTCGCCGTCAAGCTCAAGGAATGGACCGGCATTCATTGGGTCGTCAGCTACAGCCGCGAGACGGGCGAGCCGACATTGATCGAGGCGGAGCAGCGCGCGCAGGAGCAGCGGGTCAACGACGCCCGCCAGGACCCGGATGTCGCGGCAATTCTCGCGCGCTTTCCGGGCGCCAGGATCACCGACGTGCGCATCCGCGCGGCGGAACAGGAAATCGAAAGTGTCGCTCCGGCAGCGGCCGAATCGGAAGACGGCGATATCGTCCCGGGCGACGACATCGAATAATCCACTACAGCGCCGTGCCTCTTTTCAGACGCACAAAGGTCGCTGTAGCACTTTGAAATCGCTGCATGTTTTGAGTCGGCTCCGATTCTAGGACACGCAGTAGCTTCTTGGAAGAGAATACGAAGGACAGGAGACGACGATGCGCGACATCATGGGCATGATGGGCAAGGTCAAGGAAATGCAGGCCAAGATGGAGAAGCTGCAGGCGGAGATCGCCGCGCTCGAAATCGACGGGACATCCGGCGGTGGCCTCGTTACCGTCCGTCTCGATGGTAAGGGCCATATGAAGAGCCTGAAGATCGATCCTTCCCTCTTCAAGGAAGACGATGTCGAGATCCTCGAGGATCTGATCGTCGCCGCGCACAAGGATGCCAAGGACAAGGCCGAGGCCGTACAGGCGGAAAAGACCCGCGAATTGACCGCTGGCCTGCCGATTCCGCCCGGCATGAAGCTGCCCTTCTGATTAAGCGGCTCTTCTAAGTATGCGGCTACGGTACTCCGCCGAGCGGGTGGTGGCACAAGCAAAAAGCGTGCTACCTTGCCGGCCCACAGCGCCGCCCGCCCTAATCAGGCGCGCAAGGAACATTGTAACACTTTGAATTGCTGCATGTGTCCTTGAATCGGCTGCGATTTAGGGAATGCAGGAGGGAGGAACAGGCCGTGAGTCTTGCGTCACTGCTCGTCTTTGCGGGAGCGTTGCTGATTGCAGCCGGATCACCGGGGCCGAGCATCGCGGCGCTTGTCGCCCGTGTGCTTTCCAAGGGGGCGCGCGACGTGCTTCCCTTCCTCGCCGCCATGTGGATTGGCGAGGCGATCTGGCTTTCCTTCGCCGTTGCCGGCCTTGCGGCGATCGCCGAGACCTTCCACTGGATGTTCGTCGCAATCAAATGGGCGGGTGTGGCCTATCTTCTGTTCCTCGCCTGGAAGATGTGGTCGGCTGAGCCGGAACTGCCGGGCGACAACCTGCCGGAAACCCGGTCGGCGTCGAAGCTCTTCTTCGCCGGCCTCACAGTCACGCTTGGCAATCCCAAGATCATGATGTTCTACGTGGCGCTGCTGCCGTCGATCATCGATCTCGGTTCGGTCACTTTCCTCGGCTGGACGGAACTGGTGGCGACAATGTTCGTCGTGCTCGTCGCGATCGATCTCGGCTGGGTGGTGATGGCCGCCAAGGCGCGCCAGTTCCTGAGAAGCCGCCGTGCTGTCCGGATCGCCAACCGCGCCAGCGCCGGCACGATGGCCGGCGCTGCGGTCGCAATCGCCGTGCGCTGATCGGCGTCAAATCGATTCCGTTCGCCAATGAATTGAGCTAAAAGCCCGGCATGGCAAAGCGAGTCACCGGCCCCGAAATCGAAAAACTCATCCAGCTTCTGGCGAAAGTGCCGGGCCTCGGCCCCCGTTCCGCCCGCCGGGCGGCGCTGCACCTCGTCAAGAAGAAGGAGCAACTGCTCGGACCGCTGGCCGAAGCGATGGGCGAGGCGCATCGCAAGGTCCGCATCTGCTCCTGCTGCGGCAATGTCGACACGATCGATCCCTGCACGGTCTGCACCGACGAGCGGCGCGACCAGTCGGTTATCATCGTCGTCGAGGATGTCGCCGACCTCTGGGCGCTGGAGCGCGCAGGAGCGATGAATGCCGCCTATCACGTGCTCGGCGGCACGCTCTCGCCGCTGGACGGCATCGGACCGGACGACCTCAACATCAAGGGCCTGGTGGATCGTGTGGCGAAGGGCGGCGTGCGCGAGCTGATCATCGCCGTCAATGCGACGGTCGAGGGGCAGACGACGGCCCACTACATCACCGACCAGCTCGAAGGCATGGATTTGAAGATCACCCGTCTTGCCCACGGCGTTCCCGTCGGCGGCGAGCTCGACTATCTTGACGAGGGAACGTTGACGGCCGCCTTGCGGGCGCGCACCACAATCTGACGCTGCGCGCCTCGTGCGCGACACCTCATTTCAGGAAGCCAGATGCTGAAACTCCTTTCTGCCTTGATCCTTTCCCTGACCTCCTTTGCCGGTATTTCCTTCGCGGCTTCGAAAGCCGACGTGGAGGGGCAGTTCCGGCAATGGCTGCAGAACGACCTCTGGCCCGAGGCGCAGAAATCCGGCATCTCGGTGACATCCTTCAAGGCGGCCTTTGCCGATGTGACGCTCAATTGGGATCTGCCCGATCTTGCGCCTCCCGGTTTCCCGAAGGCGAAGGAGCGCAAGCAGAGCCAGGCGGAGTTTTCGTCGCCGGGCTCCTACTTTTCGGAGAAGCGACTGCAGGGATTGGCGGCGACCGGCCGAAGCCTCGCCTCCACCCACGCCTCGACCTTGAAGCGCATCGAACGCACATACGGCGTCCCCGGGCCGATCGTGCTGGCCATCTGGGGTCGGGAATCCGGCTTCGGGCGGGCGAAGATCCCGCATCCGATCATGGACGTCCTGGCGACCAAGGCCTTCATGTCGACGCGGCCCGAGCTTTTTCGGCGCGAACTGATTGCCGCGCTGCACATTCTCGAAAGCGGCGACGTCCGGGAGACGCAGATGCGCGGCTCCTGGGCCGGCGCCATGGGCCAGCCGCAATTCCTGCCGTCGAGCTTCCTGAAATATGCCGTGGATTTCGACGGCGACGGACGCCGCGACATCTGGAATTCGGTGCCGGACAGCCTGGCTTCGATCGCCAACTACCTTTCGAAGAAGGGCTGGCAGGGCGGTCGTGACTGGGGCTTTGAAGTCCTGATCCCCGAGGGCGTTTCCTGCGCCCAGGAAGGGCCGGACCTGGCGCGCCCGATCACCGACTGGGCCGGCATGGGCATCGCCCGCATCTCCGGCAAGGCTTTTCCGCCGGCGGAGCGTTCGGCGTCTGGCATGATGCTGGTGCCGGCCGGGATCCATGGACCGCAATTCATCGTCACGCCGAATTTCTACGTGATCAAGGAATACAACAATTCCGATCTCTACGCGCTGTTCATCGGCAACCTGGCCGATCGCATCGCTTCCGGCGGTGGCGCCTTTCGGGGAGAGTGGGGTGCTGTCGGAAACATGCTGCGTTCCGACGTGCTGGCGATGCAGAAGGCGCTCGTCTCCAAGGGCTACGACGTCGGCAAGGTGGATGGCCTGCCCGGCTACAAGACGCGTCGGTCGCTCGGCGACTGGCAGGCGAAGAACGGCCTCTCCGCCACCTGTTTCCCGGCCGCCTCGCTGAAATCGCAGCTGCGGTGACCATCGAGTCTGAAAACCTGACCCTTTGTAGGCGGCTATCGAACTTCGGCTAATTTTGTGCGGTTCCAACCTTTAGTGGGGGCTTCTTACGTATACGATGACTTTTGGCAGCCGATCACCGTATTCACGAATAAGGCTCAGCCGAATAGCTTCTACGCCCCACGGGTCGTCAACTAATCCTTCTTCGTCGATCACTGCAGACTCCACAACAAGCGCCTCGGCCACAACGAAAGTCTCTGGGTCTGCGTAGATGCCCCTGGACACTTTAAAGCTCGGACAATCGGTCATTCGGCTCAGCTCTCCAGTGATTTGACGTTCGCGGTGCAGATCAAGGTCGACCTAGCACGAGGGCTGTCACGTTTCCACCTTTGCGACTTTGTTCGTCACCTTGATGTGGGACCGCTTTGGGGCCACCGTAAATTGCGAGTGCTATCGGCGAAAGGCAGCTCACGGTAGAAACCGATATTCGGCTCCGGTTCTCCGTCAATGCATTTCGACCGGCCGCTTGTAGCGCTCATAGTGTTCCGGAACGATCGTCTGCCGTTCGATCATCCGATGGACGCGCGGCGGGGCGGTGCCCCGGTGCAGCGCCGTCAGCTTGTCGCCGACCGCCGCGTCGGCCTGCGTGCGCCGCTGGTTGTGGCGGACATATTCGACCCAGGTCGGCACGTGATAGGTCTCGGTCCAGGTCGTCGGGTTTTCGAGGTCGCGCATCAGCGCCCAGTGCCCCGCGCCGTCGCGGATGCGGATGCGCCGGCGTTCCGCCATGGTCGTCAGGAATTCGGGAATGTCAGGTTCGTGGATCTCGTAGTCGATCATGACGACGATCGGGCCGCTGCGCGGCTTGAGATCGAGTTCGAGCGGCGGCTCGTTGAAACGGTTGAGCGGGTCGAGGTTCAGCGACCTGAATTCCGGCAGGGCGAAACGTAAGCCGACGGCCGCTCCGGCAAGCATGAGGAGACAGGAGCCGATGAGCGCGTTGGCGGCGCCGTATTGCTCGGCGGCAACGCCCCAGAGCCAACTGCCGCCGGCAATCCCGCCGAAGGTCATGGTCTGGTAGAGGGAAAGTGCCCGCCCGACCACCCAGCGCGGAGTCGAGAGCTGAACCGTGGTGTTGAACAGCGACAGCGCCAGCACCCAGCAGGCCCCGGAGACGGTGAGGCCGAGCGAGGTCAGCCACGCCTCAGTGCTGATCGCCGTAACCGCCGCGCTTACGGCAAAGCCGGCGAAGGCGTAGCGCACGATCGCTTCGCTTGACAGGTGTTCGCGAAGCCTGGCGCTGAGGAGCGCGCCGCCGATCGCGCCGAGCCCGAATGCACCCAGCATGATGCCGTAGGTGAGCGGACCGCCGCCGACCAGATCGCGGGCGACAAGCGGCAGCAGGGCAAGGATGGCGCTTGCCGACAGGCCGAAAACGAATCCGCGCAGCAGGACCTTGCCGATGTTGGGCGACATCGCGACGTAGCGAAGCCCGGCCGAAACCGCCCGGCCGAGTGTTTCTCGCGGCAAGGGGTTTTCCGGAATGTCCCGTTTCCAGCGGGCAACGGCGAAGAGGATCGCGAAATAGCTGAGTGTGTTGGCCGCGAAGGCTGCGGCGGCACCTGCGGCTGCAACGATCGCGCCGCCGATCGCCGGACCGACGCTGCGGGTAATGTTAAAGCCCATGCTGTTCAGCGCCACCGCCGCCGGCAGGTCATCGCGCGGCACCATGTCGCCGACCGAAGCCTGCCAGGATGGATTGTTGAGCGCCGTGCCGCAGCCGATCAGGAAAGTGAAGAGCAGAAGGAGCCACGGCGTGATCAGGCCGAAATAGGCGCAGACCGTCAGCACGGCCGAGACGCTGAGCATGAAACCCTGTGCGATGAGCATGATCCGCCGCCGGTCGAAATTGTCGGCAAGCGCACCGGAAACCAGCGAGAAAAGCATGATCGGCAGCGCAGTGGAGGCCTGCACCAGCGCCACCATATTCACCGATTGCGAGATGGAGGTCATCAGCCAGGCAGCGCCCACCGCCTGGATCAGGCCGCCGAAATTGGAAGCAAGACTGGCGATCCAGATGATCCGGAACGTGTCGTGTTTGAAGGGGGCCAGGGGCGACATGCGGTTCGTCACCTCGTCTTCTCTTTCGTTTGACCAAAGCGTAGCGAAGCGGATGCTTCCTTATAGACTGCGAAATGTGGCGTGCCAGCCGCTGAAATTTACAATCGGACGGGAAAGCGACCCCGCTCTCGGCCGCCGTCCCCGGGCCGCGGCCACAAGCCTTGCAATTTGCGGCGATGAAGCGTATATGAGCCTCAAATTCTTGATCGGTTAGATGAAGAGTGGGCCCGACAGGACCCGCTCTTTTTTATTAGCCGGTCCGATGAGGAGACGATCGTTTGTCCGATAAGACAACGGCTGAAAACGCAAATGAACCGCGGTTGATCACCGAAACCGGTCTCGATCAGCGTGTTGCAGACATCATCGAGCCCGTGCTCGTGCAGATGGGCTTCCGCCTCGTGCGCGTCCGCATGTCCGGCCAGAACGGCTTGACGCTGCAGATCATGGCGGAGCGCAACGACGGCACCATGACCGTCGAGGATTGCGAAGAGGTTTCCAAAGCCATTTCGCCTGTTCTCGATGTGGAAGATCCGATCGACAAGGCGTATCATCTGGAAGTGTCGTCGCCGGGCATCGACCGCCCGATGGTGCGCAAGTCCGATTTCTTCCGCTGGCAGGGCCACCTGATGAAATGTGAGACTTCGGTGATGGTCGACGGTCGCAAGCGGTTTCGCGGCAAGATCGTGTCGGTGGACGAGGACGGCTTCCGTCTCGAGCGGGACCAGCCCGCCTATGGCGAGGAAGCGGTTGTCGCAATCCCGTTCACGGCGCTTTCGGATGCCCGCCTGATCCTGACCGACGACCTGATCCGCGATGCGCTGACGGCCGACAAGAAGGCGAAGGCGGCGCGCGCCGCCAACGAGAATTTCGAAGACGAAGATTCACCTATCGAATAAGGCAGGGCGCGCTTCAAGGCCCTGCAACCAGACGGAGACAAGACATGGCAGTCAGTGCTAACCGGCTCGAACTTCTGCAGATCGCAGATGCTGTGGCACGCGAAAAGGTGATCGACCGCGAGATCGTTCTGGCCGCGATGGCGGATGCGATCCAGAAGGCGGCTCGTTCGCGTTATGGCTCGGAATCGAACATTCGTGCGGATATCAATTCGAAGACCGGCGAAATCCGTCTGCAGCGCCTTCTGGAAGTGGTCGAGAAGGCTGACGACTATTCGACGCAGATCCCGCTGGAGCTTGCGCGTGATCGCAATCCCGACGCCAAGATCGGCGATTTCATCGCGGATCCGCTGCCTCCGATGGATTTCGGCCGCATCGCCGCGCAGTCGGCCAAGCAGGTGATCGTGCAGAAGGTTCGCGAAGCCGAGCGTGACCGCCAGTACGAGGAGTTCAAGGACCGCGTCGGCGAGATCGTCAACGGCACGGTGAAGCGCGTCGAATACGGCAACGTCATCGTCGATCTTGGCCGTGGCGAAGGCATCATCCGCCGCGACGAGATGATCCCGCGCGAAAACATGCGTTACGGCGACCGCGTCCGCGCGTTCGTCTACGATGTCCGCCGCGAACAGCGGGGCCCGCAGATCTTCCTGTCGCGCACGCATCCGCAGTTCATGGTCAAGCTCTTCACGATGGAAGTGCCGGAAATCTACGACGGCATCATCCAGATCAAGTCGGTTGCTCGCGATCCCGGCTCGCGCGCCAAGATCGCCGTTGTCTCCAACGACTCGTCGATCGATCCGGTCGGCGCCTGCGTCGGTATGCGTGGCTCACGCGTTCAGGCCGTCGTCGGCGAGCTTCAGGGCGAGAAGATCGACATCATTCCGTGGTCGCAGGATCCGGCCTCGTTCATCGTCAACGCGCTGCAGCCGGCGGAAGTCGCCAAGGTGGTTCTCGACGAGGATGCCGAGCGCATCGAAGTCGTGGTTCCGGACGAGCAGCTTTCGCTTGCCATCGGCCGCCGCGGCCAGAACGTCCGCCTCGCCTCCCAACTGACCGGCTGGGATATCGATATCCTCACCGAGCAGGAGGAAAGCGAACGCCGTCAGAAGGAATTCAACGAGCGGACCCAGCTCTTCATGGAAGCGCTTGACGTCGACGAGATGGTCGGCCAGGTGCTCGCCTCCGAAGGCTTTGCCCAGGTCGACGAACTCGCCTATGTAGAGCTCGACGAAATCTCGTCGATCGATGGTTTCGACGATGAGACAGCGACCGAGATCCAGACCCGCGCCCGCGAGTACCTGGACAAGATCGAGGCGGAGATGGACGCCAAGCGCAAGGAACTCGGCGTCGCCGATGAACTGCGCACGATCAACGGGCTGACCAGCCAGATGCTGGTTGCGCTCGGCGAAGAGGGCATCAAGACCGTCGAGGACTTCGCCGGTTGCGCCGCCGACGATCTTGTCGGCTGGACCGAGCGCAAGGACGGCGAGACCAAGCGCTTCGAGGGCATCTTCTCGAAGTTCGAGGTAACCCGCGAAGAGGCCGAGGCGATGATCGTCCAGGCGCGTCTGGCCGCCGGCTGGATCACCGAAGAGGATCTGGCGAGCGAGGCGGAAGAGCCGATCGAGGTCGCCGAAGGCGCCGAGCAGGACGCCTGATCACGATGATTGCGGAAACCGATGCTGACACCCTGCCTTCGGACAAGGGTCCGAAGGATCGGAGCGGCAGCAGCCGGACCTGCATCGTCAGCCGCGAGAGCGGGTCGCCTGACGAGTTGATCCGCTTCGTTGCCGGTCCCGACGGGCGCGTCGTGCCGGACCTGAAGCGGCAGCTTCCCGGGCGCGGATGCTGGATCAAGGCGGAACGGGCGCTTGTCGAAAAGGCGGTGGCGAAGAAGCTCTTCGCCCGTGCTCTCAAGGCCGACGTCAAGGCCGACGCCGCGCTGGCGGACGATATCGACAGGCTGCTCGCCGAGCAGCTTGCCGGAATGATGAACATGGCGCGCAAGGCGGGCCAGTTCATCTCCGGGGCGACGAAGACGGAACAGGCGGTGCGGGGTCTCGCGGCGCTCGCCGTCTTCCACGCCATCGATGCCGCCGCCGACGGGGTGCGCAAGATCGATCAAGCCCGCAAGGCGATGAGTTTCGTCGCCGAAGACGGAAAGGAAATAGCCGCATTCCGCCCCTTCACGGGGGCAGAAATGGACGGGCTTTTGGGAAGTAATGCTTTTATCCATGCCGCAGCGCTTGCAGGGCAGGCGGGTGAGGGTGTAGTGAAGCGCGCAATCATGCTCGAAAAGTACCGAGGATCTGTCCCGGTCCGGGCCGAAGGCGGCGCTGGCAAGCCACAGCAATGACACGCGTCACCGGCAAAGGCCGGCATCGCGAGCATTGTTTGAGACAATTTGGAAGACAGGGTCAGGTGTTTCGTATCCGGCCCTGATCGCTAGGAACGGAACGGAATGACCGACAACAAAGACGACAAGACAATCAGCGTAGCGGGCAAGAAGACGCTGACCCTGAAACCCTCCGGGGTTCAGCAGGGGACAGTGCGTCAGGATATGGGCCGCGGCCGCACCAAGGCGGTAGTGGTTGAAACCAAGAAGCGGCGTCATTCCCGTCCGGAAGACGAACGGCCGATTACGCCCGTCACGCCTGCAGCGCGTGCGCCGGAACAGCGCCCCATGCCGCCGCAGCCGTCCGGCCGCCCGGCGCCGCAGCCGCAACCGCATCAGCCGCGCCAGGAGCAGAACCGCCCGCGCGTCGGCGTTGTGCTGAACGATCTTTCCGCCGGTGAGATGGAAGCCCGCCGTCGCGCCTTGGCGGAAGCCCAGGTTCGCGATGCCGAGGAAGCCAAGCGCCGCGCTGAAGAGGAAGCCCGCCGTCGGCGCGAGGAAGAAGAGCGTGCTGCCCGCGAGCGGGAAGAGGCTGCTCGCCGCGCCGCCGAAGAGGCCGCGCGTCCGGCGGTTGCCGCTGAAAAGGTCGAGGAAGCGCAGCCGGCCGCTGCCGCACCGACCGTCACTGCGGAACGCCGTCCTGACAATCGCCCGCAACCACCGCGTCCGGCTCCCGCAGCGCCGTCGGCGCCCGCCGCAGCCGCGCCTCGCGGCCGTCGCGCGGGTGACGAGGAGGTGGAGGAGCGCGGTGCACGCGGCGCCGGTCCCGTGCGAGGCAAGGTCGTGCGTCCGGAACCCGCAAAGCCGGTCACGCGTCCCAAGGGCGATGACGGCCGTCGCCAGGGCAAGCTGACATTGACGGCTGCCGTCGACGAAGACGGCGGTCAGCGCGGACGTTCGCTCTCGGCGATGCGTCGCCGGCAGGAAAAGTTCAAGCGGAGCCAGATGCAGGAGACCCGCGAGAAGATCTCGCGCGAAGTCGTTCTGCCGGAAACGATCACCATTCAGGAGCTGTCGCAGCGCATGTCCGAACGCGCCGTCGACGTCATCAAGTTCCTGATGAAGGAAGGCCAGATGATGAAGCCGGGCGACCTGATCGATGCCGATCTCGCCGAGCTCATCGCCGGCGAATTCGGGCACACGGTCAAGCGCGTTTCCGAATCCGACGTCGAGGAAGGCATTTTCAACATCTCCGATACCGAAGAGAACATGGATTCACGTCCGCCGATCGTCACGATCATGGGTCACGTCGACCACGGCAAGACATCGCTGCTCGATGCGATCCGCCACGCCAACGTGGTTGCCGGCGAAGCGGGTGGGATCACCCAGCACATCGGCGCCTATCAGGTCGAGCAGAACGGTCAGAAGATCACCTTCATCGACACTCCGGGCCACGCCGCCTTCACGGCCATGCGTGCTCGTGGTGCCCAGGCGACGGACATTGCTGTCCTCGTCGTGGCGGCTGATGACAGCGTGATGCCGCAGACGATCGAGTCGATCAACCACGCCAAGGCGGCCAACGTGCCGATCATCGTGGCGATCAACAAGATCGACAAGCCGACGGCAAACCCGCAGAAGGTTCGCACCGAGCTGCTGCAGCACGAAGTCTTCGTTGAATCGATGGGCGGTGAAGTTCTCGACGTCGAAGTCTCGGCGAAGAACCACACCAACCTCGACAAGCTGCTCGAGGCGATCCTGCTGCAGGCCGAAATCCTCGACCTCAAGGCCAATCCGAACCGGACGGCCGAAGGAACGGTGGTGGAAGCCGAGCTCGATCGCGGCCGCGGTGCGGTCGCCACCGTTCTCGTCCAGAAGGGTACGCTTGCCCCCGGCCAGATCATCGTCGCCGGCGACCAGTGGGGCCGCGTGCGCGCTCTCGTCAACGACAAGGGCGAGCATGTGAAGTCCGCCGGCCCGTCGACGCCGGTTGAAGTCCTCGGTCTGTCCGGTACGCCGGCCGCCGGCGACAAGTTCGCGGTCGTCGAGAACGAAAGCCGTGCGCGCGAGATTTCCGAATATCGCCAGCGGCTTGCGCGTGAAAAGATGGTTGCGCGCCAGTCTGGCTCGCGCGGTTCGCTCGAGCAGATGATGACCCAGCTCCAAACCTCCGGCATGAAGGAGTTCCCGCTGGTCATCAAGGGCGACGTGCAGGGCTCGATCGAAGCGATTGCCGGCGCTCTGGAGAAGCTCGGGACCGACGAGGTGCGCGCGCGCATCGTGCATTCGGGCGCGGGCGGTATCACCGAGTCGGATATCTCGCTTGCCGAAGCCTCGAACGCCGCGATCATCGGCTTCAACGTCCGCGCCAACAAGCAGGCGCGCGATGCGGCCGAGCGCGCCGGCATCGAAATCCGCTACTACAACATCATCTACGATCTGGTGGATGACGTGAAGGCGGCGATGTCCGGTCTGCTGTCGCCCGAACGGCGCGAAACCTTCCTCGGCAATGCCGAGATCCTGGAGGTGTTCAACATCACCAAGGTCGGCAAGGTCGCGGGTTGCCGTGTCACCGAGGGCAAGGTCGAGCGTGGCGTGGGCGTCCGCCTGGTGCGCGACAACGTCGTCATCCACGAAGGCAAGCTCAAGACGCTCAAGCGCTTCAAGGACGAAGTTTCGGAAGTTCAGGCCGGCCAGGAATGCGGCATGGCCTTCGAGAACTACGAAGACATCCGCGCCGGCGATACGATCGAGTGCTTCCGCGTCGAACATGTGACGCGCACACTCTGATATCCGTCCGGTTGAGATCGTGCGAGCGCCGACTGAGCTTCGGCGCTCGCGCTTTTTGGAGCGGGACGAGAAGCGCGGGCGGTCTCCGCCCGCATCCCGCGTTTGATTAGATATCGATCCCGTTTGTGATTTTGAGCTAATTCAATCCAAGACCACGACGTGATCCGAGGTAAGCATGATGACCAAATCCACATCCTCCGCTCCTTCCCAGCGCATGCTGCGCGTCGGGGAACAGGTGCGCGCCGCGATCACGCAGGTCCTGCAGCGTGGCGAGGTGCGCGATCCGTTGATCGAAAAGACGGTGATTTCCATTTCCGAGGTTCGCATGTCGCCGGATCTGAAGATCGCTACCGCCTATGTCACTCCGCTCGGCATGACCGATCATGGCGCGGTGATCGAGGCATTGAACCGCAACGCGAAGTTCATTCGCGGACGGCTCGGACCGCAGCTCCGTCAGATGAAATACATGCCGGACGTCCGTTTCAGGGACGACACGAGCTTCGACAACTATCAGAAGATCGATGCGCTGCTGCGCTCGCCCGAGGTGAGCCGCGATCTCGATCCCGATGCCGACGACGAAGAATAGAACAGGCAACGATGTCCAAACCACGCAAACCCAAGGGGCGCCCGGTCTCGGGCTGGCTTATTCTCGACAAGCCGCTCGATTTTGGTTCCACCGAGGCCGTTTCGAAGATCAAGTGGCTGTTCAAGGCGCAAAAGGCGGGCCATGCCGGCACGCTTGATCCGCTGGCCTCCGGCATGCTGCCGATCGCGCTTGGCGACGCGACGAAAACCGTCCCTTACGTGATGGATGGCCGGAAGATCTACGAGTTCACCGTCGCTTGGGGCGAGGAGCGGACAACCGACGATCTCGAGGGCGAAGTCGCCCGTTCGTCTGCTGAACGGCCGACGGAAGAGGCGATCCGCGCGCTGCTGCCGAAATATACCGGCGTGATCAGCCAGGTGCCGCCGCAATTCTCCGCGATCAAGATTGACGGCGAACGCGCCTACGATCTCGCCCGCGACGGGGAGGCGGTCGAAATTCCGGCCCGCGAGGTGGAGGTCTTCCGGCTTTCACTGATCGGATGCACGCCGCATCTGGCGCACTTCGAGATCGAATGCGGCAAGGGAACCTATGTCCGGTCGCTTGCCCGCGATATGGGCCGCGACCTCGGCTGTTTCGGTCATATCGCCTCGCTGCGCCGCACTTTCGTGGCCCCCTTCGGCGAGGACGACATGGTGGCGCTTGCCGATCTCGTTGCGCTGGAGAAGGTCGAGGACGAGGCCGAGCGGCTCGCGGCGCTGGACGATTTCTTGATCGAGACGGGTCAAGCTCTTTCCGGATTGCCGCACATTGCCGTCAGCGATGACCAGGCCCATCGCCTTAAAATGGGCAATCCGATCATCTTGCGCGGCCGCGAGGCACCTCTGCCCACTCCGGAGGCCTATGCGACGGCGCGGGGCAAGCTCGTGGCGATCGGCGAGGTCGCCGAAGGCGAATTCCGACCGAAGCGGGTATTTGCCACGTCTTGAACATGCAACAATTCCAAGTGTTACAGCGTCCTTTGCGCGTCTGAAAAGACGCGCGCCGCTGTAGACGGTTTGCGTTTGGCGGAACGCTGACGCATGATCGGCGGGTGACGATTCGATCTGTTCGGCGCAAGCTGCGGATATGGCCATTCGTGGCAGTCGAGGCCAATCCGAGATCGCGATTACGCCATTCGCGTCAACCCGTAGCGGTTGTATGGCCGACGCGTGGAGTGCACGGGACCTTGTCGTGGTCACCGGGGCACGACAACAGACGGTGAGAGGCGGCCCGGGTGACTGAGGTGTCAGGGAAAGACCAGGGAGAAGCTTCGCGCGGCGGCCTGCAGGCTGCGGCGGCGTTCGTTCGGGACCGTCTGCGCCGGCCGTTCAGCTTTTACCTCATCTCGCTGCTGCTGATCGCGATCGTGCCTTCGTTCATCTTCGCTTTCGTCATCCTGAAGCGCAGCGTGGATGCGCAGGAGCAGGTCGTGACATCGCTCCTGAAAGCCTCGACGGGCTCAGTGACGCGCATCGTCGAGCGCGAGATCGAGGGCATGCTGACGACGCTCAAGGTGCTGTCGGCATCGAGTGCGATCGAGCTTCGCGACATGCGTGTCTTCTACGATCAGGCTTCGGTCGCCTTGGCCGACAGCGATTCCGATCTGGTCGTCATAGACAGGAATCACCATCAGAGACTGAATACGCGCCTTCCCTTTGGCGCACCGCTTGGACGGGCATCGGATCCGGAGTCGATCGAACTTGCCTTCAAGAACAAGGGTCCGCTCGTCTCAGGCGTGTTCTTCGACAATACCGACGGGCGATGGGTCTTCAACGTCTATCTTCCGGTGAGCTTACCGACAGGGGAGAGCTATCTGCTGGGCTTGACGCAGAATGCCGCGGGCATGGCCAAGGCCGTCAATCGCAACACGCTGTCGCCCGGCTGGAATGCCGCATTGGTGGACGGCGAAGGCAAGGTGATCGTTTCTTCGGATGCCGCCGTCAAATCGGGCGAAGTGTTCTTCCTGGACAAGCTGCCGGCGATCAGCATCGGCGTCGCCAATATCAGCGAAAACGGCACGGACTATCGCGTCGCGACGGAATTTTCCGTGGTGACCGGCTGGCGCATCGCCGCCTGGGCGCCGCGTGCGGTCGTCGACGCGCCGATATTGTGGTCGTTCTTGTGGCTGTCGCTTGGCGGCATCATCTTCGCGAGCATCGCCGTGGCGGGATCGTTGACCATCGCCCGCCTGCTCTCGCACGGGGTGAAGCTGCTTGCCATGGACGCACGACGTCTCGGTGCCGGCGAGCCGATCAAGCCACGTCGATACGTAATCACAGAGGTCGAAGACGTATCGAGCGCTCTCGCCCGGGCGGCGGCGGCCCGCAGCAAGGCGGAAGGGGAAATCCGCTTTCTGATGAGAGAGGTCGCGCACCGCTCGAAGAACCAGCTCACCGTCATTCAGTCGATGTTGAACCAGTCCGCCTCTTCCACCGAGAACGCATCGGAATTCGCCGAGGCATTTCGAAAACGTATAGCGGGCCTTGCCCGATCGACCGACCTGATGGTCGCAAACGCCGCCCTCGGCGTGGATCTCCGTGAACTGGCGCAGAACCAGCTGCAGCCGTTTGCCCCCGACGATCCGCAGCGCATCGTCCTCAGCGGTCCGGCCTTGCGGTTGGAAACACAGGTGGCGCAGATGCTCGGCATGGCGCTGCATGAACTTGCGACCAACGCGACCAAACACGGCGCACTGGCCAACGCGACAGGTGTCATCAGGCTCGATTGGTCAGTGTCGGATGGAATGATCGCCATTCGCTGGCGCGAGGAGGGGGCGAATATCGCCGCGCCGCCCAAGCGAGCACCCGGGCAGGCGCCGGCGCGAACGGGCTTTGGAACGGTCGTGCTCGAGCGCATGCTCGGCATGGCGCTCGGAGCCGAACTCGAAAGGACCATGCACCCCGACGGCATCGAGTGGACCATCCGGATTCCGCGCGGCGGCAGGGACGACGGAGCGGCCGAAACCGGAAATTGACGACGCCCTCAACTCTTGGGTCTCCTGCATGTTTCCTTGGATCCTGGCCGGTTTAAGGGTGAAGACATTCAGCAATTCGAAGTGCCAGAACGTCCTTCGCGCGTCGGATAAGACGTGCGGCGCTGTAGCCCGTGCTCCTGCGGCAAATCGGCAATTGAAGCATGGCGAGTGCGCTTCGTATCGCGGGTTTCATGACCCTTTCCTTTTCGATACATTTCGTTTATAGGCACGCCAGCGAAAGGCGCTGCCTCTTCGTATGAACGGCCGCGGCTGGACGACATCCCGGCTGCCGGCGACCCGAAATCCTCGAACTGAAAGGATCATCCGATGTCGATTACAACAGAGCGCAAGGCTCAGCTCATCAAGGAATTCGCGACCGCTGAAGGCGACACCGGTTCTCCGGAAGTCCAGGTTGCGCTCCTGACGGAACGGATCAACAACCTGACCGAACACTTCAAGGGCCACAAGAAGGACAACCATTCCCGCCGTGGTCTTCTCGCGATGGTTTCCAGCCGTCGTTCGCTCCTCGACTATCTGAAGAAGAAAGACGAAGCGCGCTACACCAAGCTGATCGGTGCCCTGGGCATCCGTCGCTAAACGACTTTGTCCGGCGGGCCGCTTGCGGTCCGCCGGCTTTTTTTCTACAGCGCCGTGGGTCTTTTCAGACGCACAAAGGTCGCTGTAGCACTTTGAAATCGCTGCATGTTTTGTACTTGGATCGGTCGGTTTAAGGAAGCATGCAGCAGGGCGTTTGATCGCCTTGATTATCTCTCCTCGGGCGCCGGAGGCGCAGGACCGGGAGAGAACGTCCAGCGGACCGGATGGGCCGGTATCGCGGATCAACCGATGGCCCGTCATGGGGCAGGATTGCAGGATGCTTCGGCGCCTGCTTGCCGGAGCGCTGCCACACGGGCAGCGCGGCAAAGCGGTAACGAGCCGGTTCTTTTTGAAGCCTCCCGTTGTCTTGCCCGTGATGCGCCACCACCAAGCGGCATTCAGATCATCCGCGCTGCAACAGCCGCGGAAGGTCTCCCGCACACGAAGGACAGAACATGTTCGAGACCCACAAGGTAGAAATCGAATGGGCAGGGCGTCCGCTCAAGCTCGAAACCGGCAAGATCGCGCGTCAGGCTGACGGTGCCGTTCTCGCGACCTACGGCGAAACCGTGGTGCTTGCCACCGTCGTTTCGGCCAAGGCGCCGAAGCCCGGGCAGGATTTCTTCCCGCTTACCGTCAACTACCAGGAAAAGACCTATGCTGCCGGCAAGATTCCCGGCGGTTATTTCAAGCGTGAAGGCCGCCCGAGCGAAAACGAAACGCTCGTTTCCCGTCTGATCGACCGGCCGATCCGCCCGCTCTTCCCGGAAGGCTACAAGAACGACACCCAGGTGATCGTCACGGTCATGCAGCATGACCTGGAAAACAATCCGGACGTCGTTTCCATGGTCGCCGCCTCCGCCGCGCTGACGCTTTCCGGCATTCCGTTCATGGGACCGATCGGCGGTGCCCGCGTCGGCTACATCAATGGCGAATATGTGCTGAATCCGCACCTGGACGAGATGGAAGAATCCTCTCTCGACCTCGTCGTCGCAGGCACGCAGGAAGCCGTGCTGATGGTCGAATCGGAAGCCAAGGAGTTGCCGGAAGACATCATGCTCGGCGCTGTTGTCTTCGGTCAGAAGGGCTTCCAGGCGGTGATCGACGCGATCATCAAGCTCGCCGAAGTCGCTGCCAAGGAACCGCGCGAATTCGAACCGGAAGATCATTCCGCGCTTGAGAACGCCATGCTCTCGATTGCCGAAGACGAGCTGCGCAATGCCTACAAGATCACCGAGAAGGCCGCCCGCTACGCCGCGGTCGATGCCGTCAAGGCCAAGGTGAAGGAACACTTCCTGCCGGAAGGCATCGAGAACCCTGCTCACACGGCCGAAGAGATCGCTTCGGTCTTCAAGCACCTGCAGGCCAAGATCGTTCGCTGGAACATTCTCGATACGCAGAGCCGTATCGATGGCCGCGACCTCGTCACGGTCCGCCCGATCGTCGCCGAAGTCGGCATCCTGCCGCGCACGCACGGTTCCTCGCTCTTCACCCGCGGTGAAACCCAGGCGATCGTCGTTGCGACCCTCGGCACTGGCGAAGACGAGCAGTATGTCGATTCCTTGACCGGCATGTACAAGGAAAACTTCATGCTGCACTACAACTTCCCGCCCTTCTCGGTCGGTGAAACGGGCCGCATGGGGTCTCCGGGCCGTCGCGAAATCGGTCACGGCAAGCTCGCCTGGCGCGCCATCCACCCGATGCTGCCGACGGCGGAACAGTTCCCCTATACGCTGCGCGTCGTTTCCGAAATCACAGAGTCCAACGGCTCCTCCTCGATGGCCACCGTCTGCGGCACCTCGCTGGCGCTGATGGATGCAGGCGTCCCGCTTGCCAAGCCCGTCGCCGGTATCGCCATGGGCCTCATCAAGGAAGATGACCGCTTCGCCGTTCTCTCCGACATTCTCGGTGACGAAGATCATCTCGGCGACATGGACTTCAAGGTTGCAGGCACCGACGCCGGTATCACCTCGCTGCAGATGGACATCAAGATCGAGGGCATCACCGAAGAGATCATGGGTGTAGCGCTCAATCAGGCGAAGGGCGGCCGTCTGCACATTCTCGGCGAAATGGCCAAGGCCATCTCCGAGAGCCGTGGGCAGCTTGGCGAATTCGCGCCGCGCATCGAAGTGATGAACATCCCGGTCGACAAGATCCGCGAAGTCATCGGCTCGGGCGGCAAGGTCATCCGCGAAATCGTCGAAAAGACCGGCGCCAAGATCAACATTGAGGACGACGGTACGGTCAAGATCGCATCCTCCTCCGCCAAGGAGATCGAAGCGGCGCGCAAGTGGATCCACTCGATCGTCGCCGAGCCGGAAGTCGGCCAGATCTATGAGGGCACGGTTGTCAAGACCGCCGATTTCGGTGCTTTCGTCAACTTCTTCGGCGCCCGTGACGGCCTCGTCCATATCTCGCAGCTCGCTTCCGAGCGCGTCGCCAAGACGACCGATGTCGTCAAGGAAGGCGACAAGGTCTGGGTCAAGCTGATGGGCTTCGACGAGCGCGGCAAGGTTCGCCTCTCCATGAAGGTCGTGGATCAGGCGACCGGCAAGGAAGTCGTCGCCGAGAAGGCCGAGAAGAAGGACGGCGGCGAAGCGGCTGAATAAGCCGGCCCCGCCAAGGTGCTCGGGGGCGCGGAGCGGATGGCTTCGCGCCCCCTTTCTGTAAGCAAAGAACGGATTCGATCCCATGAGCCGCGACGCACTGAAAACCCTGTTCCACCCCTTCGATACCGGTGTCATCGATCCACCGGGGGAGGGCGAGCGCGTGCTTTTCCTCGGGGCGGAGGCGGGCTACAGGCTGCCGCGGGACTTTTCCGCGTCGATCGCCGCCGTGCAGCCGCTCAAGTCTCTCTATCGCGCGCTGGAAGCGGCGCGTGCCGACGTGACGCCTCTTGCCGAGGGCGAGGGCTATGACGCGGCACTGGTGCTCTGCGGCAAGCACAAGGGCGAGAACGAGGACCGGATCGCCAAGGCGCTCAAGCGCACCCGCGGTGGCGCGCTGATCGTGGTGGCAGGCGGCAAGGAGGACGGCATCCAGCCGCTGCGCAAGAAGATCGGCAAATTCGGCTGGGACGGGGATTCTCTGCCGAAATACCATGGCGTTGCCTTCTGGTTCACGCGGCCTGAAGATGTCTCGGAAGCCGCGTCGGCGCTCGCCAAGGTGCCGGTGCGTGTCGATGGGCTGTTCGAGGCGTCGCCCGGCATGTTCTCCCACGACCGCGTAGATGCGGGTTCCGAACTTCTTGCCTCCCGCCTGCCCAAAGATCTTACCGGCCATGCGGCGGATTTCGGTGCCGGTTGGGGTTATCTGTCGGTGATGCTCGCCCATGCCTCGCCTGGGCTGAAGGGCATTGATCTCTTCGAGGCGGATTATGAAGCGCTGGAGGCGGCGCGCATCAACATGATGGCGAACGCACCCTCGACGCCGGCCCGCTTCTATTGGCACGACCTGACAACCGAGGAGACGCGCGACAAGTACGACCTGATCGTCATGAATCCGCCCTTCCACGAGGGACATGCCGCAGAACCATCGCTCGGCGCCGCGATCATCAAGTCCGCTGCCAAGGCTTTGAAGCACGGTGGCAAGCTGATGCTGGTCGCCAATCGCGGCCTGCCCTATGAGCAGGTTCTCGCGGAAAATTTCAAGGAGAGCGGCGAGACCTGCCGCAACGCGCGCTTCAAGGTGCTCTGGGCAAAACGGTAGAGCAATTCAGGTCGGCTTGCGCCGCTTTGCAGCGGCGTGCGTGCACAAAGGGCGCGGAGTGCTGCTGTATGTCTGACTCCGATTTAAGGCGTTACGCTAGCGGTTGATCCGGTCTGTCCGGATGGCGTGTCGCTTCCTTGTGACGCGCCGCTTTCCTGTTGCCAGAAAGAACGATCGGGCACACCATGTTGATGTCGGCCATGGTGACCGTAGAGGAGCAGGCTATGGGATTTGGACCCGCTCGACCCCCTATGATGGAAGATGTTGAAGAGGTGATCGCGCGCGATATCAAGAACGCCGAGGGACATGGCGCTACGGCGGAAGTTCCCTTGCCGTTCCTGCGCAGTCTCTATCGCGTGCCGCTGGTGCCGGCAAGGCTGAAATACATGCGCGGCACGTCCACCATTGTCGGCCTCGCGCTGGCGGCTATCCTGCTGGGATTGATTTGGGCTTGGACAGCGGCCTGATCCGGGTTGCGACAACCCGGATCAGCTATCTTACTCCGCGTCGGCCGTGCGCAACGCCTCGAGTGTCGGCATCGAGGTGATGTTGTAGCCGGAATCCACATAGTGAATCTCGCCGGTCACGCCGCGCGAAAGGTCCGAAAGAAGGTATAGCGCGGAATTGCCGACGTCGTCGATCGTCACGGTGCGGCGCAAGGGCGAATTCTTCTGCTGCCAGGAAAGCATCGCGCGTGCGTCCGAGATGCCAGCGCCGGCGAGCGTGCGGATCGGCCCGGCGGAGATCGCGTTGACGCGGATGCCGCGCGTGCCGTAGTCGGCGGCGAGATAGCGCACCGAGGCTTCGAGCGCCGCCTTGGCAACACCCATTACGTTGTAGTTCGGCATGACCCGCGTCGAGCCGCCATAGGTCAGCGTCAGCATCGTGCCGCCTTCGCTCATCAGCTCGGCGGCGCGCCTGGCGATCTCGGTGAAGGAGAAGCAGGAGATGACCATGGTGCGGCTGAAATTGTCGCGCGTGGTGTCCGCGTAAAGACCCTTCAGCTCGCTCTTGTCGGAGAAACCGATCGCGTGGACGACGAAATCGAGCCGGCCCCAACGCTCCTTGATGGCGGCAATGACCGCGTCGACGGAGGCGATATCCTCGACGTCGCAGGGTAGCAGGAAGTCGGAACCGACCTCGGCGGCGAGCGGCTTCACGCGCTTGCCGAGCGCTTCGCCCTGATAGGTGAAAGCAAGTTCGGCGCCCTGCGCGGCCAGTGCCTTGGAGATTCCCCAGGCAATAGAATGGTTGTTGGCCACACCCATGATGAGGCCGCGCTTTCCGTTCATCAGTCCGTTCATTGTGTTATCCGTTGTAGCGCTGGAAGACGAGCGTGGCGTTCGTGCCGCCGAAACCGAAGGAGTTCGAAAGAACCGTGTCGATCTTCGCGTTGTCGATCCGCTTGCGAACGATCGGTACGCCTTCGAACTCGGGGTCGAGCTCGCTGATATGCGCGCTTTCGCCGATGAAGCCGGCCTGCATCATCAATAGGCCATAGATCGATTCCTGAACGCCGGCAGCACCCAAGGAGTGGCCCGTCAGGGACTTGGTCGACTGGATGTGCGGCATATTGGTGCCGAACACTTCGCGAATGGCGCCGATTTCCTTGGAGTCGCCGACCGGGGTGGAGGTTCCGTGGGTGTTGATGTAATCGACGTCGCCCTTCACCGTGGCGAGCGCCTGACGCATGCAGCGCACGGCGCCTTCCCCGGAGGGAGCGACCATGTCGTAACCGTCGGAGGTCGCGCCATAGCCGACGATTTCGGCGTAGATCTTGGCGCCGCGGGCCTTGGCACGCTCCAGCTCCTCGAGCACCAGCACGCCGGCGCCGCCGGCAATCACGAAACCGTCGCGGTTGACGTCATAGGCGCGCGAGGCCGACGACGGCGTCTCGTTGAACTTCGAGGACATCGCGCCCATGGCATCGAACAGGTTGGACATGGTCCAGTCGAGATCCTCGTGGCCGCCGGCGAACATCACGTCCTGCTTGCCCCACTGGATCATTTCCGCGGCATTGCCGATGCAATGCGCCGAGGTCGAGCAGGCCGACGAGATCGAGTAGTTGACGCCATGGATCTGGAACCAGGTCGCAAGCGTGGCCGACGCCGTCGACGACATTGCCTTCGGGACCGCGAACGGGCCGATGCGCTTCGGGCTTACGTTTTTGCGGGTGACGTCGGCAGCCTCGACGATGGTGCGCGTCGAGGGACCGCCCGAGCCCATGATGATGCCGGTGCGTTCGTTGGTGATGTCGCCGGCCTCGAGTCCGGAGTCCGCGATTGCCTGCTTCATCGCCACGTGGTTCCAGGCACCTCCCTGGGACAGGAAGCGCATGGCACGCCGGTCGACGAGTTCCGTCGGGTCGAGCGACGGCGCGCCCCAGACCTGGCACTTGAAGCCATTCTCGGCGAAATCCGGGGAAAACGTGATGCCCGACTTCGCATCGCGCAGCGACGCGGTGACTTCGTCGGCATTGTTACCGATCGAGGAAACGATGCCGAGGCCCGTGACAACAACCCGTCTCATGGTAATGACCTTTTCTTAAACTTGAACCCGTCCTGGCCTTTTGCGGCTCAGTCGGCCTTTTCCTGGAAAAGACCGACCCTGAGATCGCTGGCCTTGTAGATCACTTCGCCGTCGGCCTTCATCCAGCCGTCGGCAATGCCGAGCACCAGGCGGCCCCGCATCACGCGCTTGAAGTCGATGCCGTATTCGACCAGCTTGTTCTTCGGCGTCACCATGCCTGTGAATTTTACCTCGCCTGTGGAGATCGCGCGGCCCTTGCCGGGCTCGCCGAGCCAGCCAAGGAAGAAGCCGGTCAGCTGCCACATGGCATCGAGACCAAGGCAGCCGGGCATGACGGGATCGCCCATGAAGTGGCAGGGGAAGAACCAGAGATCCGGCGTGATGTCGAACTCGGCGCGGACGTAACCCTTATCGTGGGGGCCACCGGTTTCCGAGATATCGGTGATGCGGTTGAACATCAGCATCGGCGGCAACGGAAGCTGGGCATTGCCGGGGCCAAACATTTCACCTCGGCCGCAGGTCAGGATTTCCTCATAGCTGAAGCTGGATTGTCTGGTCGTCATGAATGGTTGTTTCCCCGATCGACTGAATGTTCTCCGACCTGCTTTAGTGCAAGTTCGGGTTAAATTGAAGCGTGGCCTGCGCCAATGGCTATGCTGCCTGTCGCAGTTTGCGCTCCCGCGAGACCCCTACAGCGCCGCGCGTCTTGTCAGACGCGCAAAGGGCACTGTAGCACTTTGAGTTGCTGAATGTTTTATCCTTAAATCGGCTCCGATTTAAGGAAACATGCAGTAGGTTAGTACGGATGCCGGCGGAATGCCGCTTCGCATTTTCTCTCATCCGGCTCTTATTGGCGATATCGTTGCGCCGTCGCTTACAATATGAATGTGGGCACGACCAGAGTTAAATGCCAGCCTTCCCCCGCTTTGGGCCGATTTTCAGGCGTTTGCGCTCCTGGAAGCTCGGAATCTATTGAAAGCGGCGCCAGCAGAAGTTATATCGCAAACAGATAATCTGTGAATTTGGCCAGGATACCGAAGCGGCTGCGCATGACGAAAGCACCACAAATGTGTTCGCAGGACAGGCTGCGCAACTCGGGTTTGCGCCCGACGCGCCAGCGTATCGCGCTTGCGGACCTCATTTTCGCAAAGGGCGACCGTCATCTGACCGTCGAGGAACTGCACGAGGAGGCGGTCGAAGCCGGCGTTCCGGTTTCACTCGCGACCGTCTACAACACGCTCCACCAGTTCACCGAAGCGGGAATGATCCGCGTGCTCGCGGTCGAAAGCGCCAAGACCTACTTCGACACCAATGTTTCCGATCACCATCATTTCTTCATCGAAGGACAGAATGAGGTGCTCGACATTCCGGTGAGCAACATCCAGATCGACAATCTTCCGGAGCCTCCGGAAGGCATGGAGATCTCGCATGTCGACGTCGTGGTCCGCCTGCGCCGCAAGTCCGACCGCTAACCCTTTACCTGCTACATCACGTCGCTCGGGTCGCGCCCCGGGCCTGCCCTGCCGGTCGGCAAGGTCCAGCCGTATTTCAGTGCGCCGCCGCGCACCGCGAAGGCGGAGAGCACGCCGAGTGCCGAGGTCGCGATGAGCGGCATGCCGACCATTGTGGCGAACACGAAGGCGCCGGCGCCGACGAGCGCGGCGGTGACATAGACCTCCGGCCTCAGCAACACGGACGGCTCGCCCGCCAGCAGGTCGCGGAGAATGCCGCCGAAGGTCGCCGTCAGCATGCCGGTGACAAGGGCGACGGTTGGCGAACCCGTCGCCGCCAGACCCTTCGCTGCCCCCATGACGCAATAGGCGGAAAGACCGATCGCATCGAGCCACACCAGCATGCGATAGCGCGAGTCGAAAAGATGGGCCGTGAAGAACAGGATCAGGCCCACCGAGGCGCAAACGAGCAGATAGGTCGGGTTGAGCACCCAGAACACGGGCGTGGCACCCAGGATCACGTCGCGCATCGTGCCGCCGCCGATCCCGGTGACCGACGCCAGGAAGAGATAGCCGATGATATCGAGCTGCTTGCGGGACGCCGAAAGCGCGCCGGTCGCCGCGAAGACGGCCACACCGGCATAGTCAAGAATTTCGAGGATCGGCATGGATGCTCCGCTCTGTGCCGCGTCGATCCGGAATCGATGCGCTCCATGATTTTTACCGCAAGCTTCCTAACAAATCAGCGGGCA
The DNA here is from genome assembly GCF_030124405.1 of Sinorhizobium sp. 7-81. NCBI lineage: Bacteria > Pseudomonadati > Pseudomonadota > Alphaproteobacteria > Hyphomicrobiales > Rhizobiaceae > Sinorhizobium > Sinorhizobium sp. 7-81. The sequence continues at coordinate 193,531 of NZ_JASKLT010000001.1, forward strand.
GCAAGCGTTGCTCCGGCGCTGCGTCATCGCGGCAGGATCGTTTGCGTCCGGCCGAGGAGATAGTAGGCAAACAGTCCCGTCCATTCCTTGGCCGCCGTCGTCGCCAGTTGCGCATTGAGCGAGGGCTGGGTGAAGTCGAAACCGAGCCGCACGTTGCCGCTCGTTCGATAGTCCGCCGGCCAAGGCATCACGTCGATGCCGAACGAACGAAAGAGGCCGATCGAGCGCGGCATGTGGTAGGCCGAGGTGACGAGCGCGCAACGCTCCATCCCATTCGCGTTCAGCAGATCCTTCGTGTTTCGTGCATTCTCGAAGGTGGTCCGCGATTCCTCCTCGCGGATCAGGCGGTCGGGGGCGATGTCAAACGCCTCGAAGAAAGTCCTCGAGATCTCGGCGTCGCCCGCATAGCCGCCGCTCAAGGAGCCGTCCCCGCCGGAAACGAGGATGCGCGCGCCAGGATGGGCCCTGGCAAGCCGGACGGTCTCGACGAAGCGCTCCGCTGCCTGGTTGAGTTCGATCCCGCCGCGCCCGGCAATAACCACGTTCTCGAAGGCGCCGCCAAGCACGATGATGCAGGAGAGTTCTGCGGGTTCCGGCGAGGGGCGGGTAAACCGGTCCTCGAGGATCTGCAGGAAATAGGACCCGGCAGTCGTGAACAGGCTGGTGAACAGCACTGTCAGCCCAAGCGAGCCGAAGAAACCGCCGATGCGCCTGCGGCCCCGCAGCGCCAGCAGAAAGCCGATGAGGACGCTGAAGAAAGCGAGCGAAAGCGGCTGGGCAAGGAGCCAGAAGATCTTGGAGGCAAGAAACATGAGATGACTGTTCTGGCGCTTGGTTAATATTCAGCAAATTCGCGGCACAAGCGACCCGCGATTCCATGGCTCGTCATTTGAAACAGCGCCCTCTTGGAATCGTGCCGGGTGATTACCAATTTTTGCAGATCATCAACAAAGCTACTTTGATTGGAGGGTCAAGGTGGAAATGGATCTGCGCTTTTCAGAACTGGCCATTGGTGACGAAGAAATTGCGATGCTCCAGAGGGTTCATTCACATGCATGCGGCATCAACGATGTGGAGCCCGAAAGCGAGCAGGGATTAGACATCGGGAAGATGCTGTTCAGTTTGTATCAGCAGGGCGTCCGCGGCGAGCTGTCGCTGATACAGATGTTGACTGCACGAAAGTACGGCAAAGACTAGCGAGAACGTGAGATTTCCGGCTCCGGGCGAGGCCTGCCGGGGATTGTGCTGGCGGCAGGCCTCTGACCGCTCCCCCTCGTCGTGAGCGGGTGATCGATCAGATCATGATGATGGCGGTGTAGCTCGCCCTGATCGCCTCGGCTCACCCGAACAAGATCCGAACACATTCCTCGCGCAACGCCCGCCCCTGCGGCTCTACGGATTTGGGCACTCGTCATGGACGACGCAGCCGTTCGGCAAATTGTGTCCGGAGCTCCTGCTGCCCGAAGAAATGCAAGGTCTTGCGCGAAAATCTAATTGCTTAAGTTAGTAAGAGGAATTTTGGTGGAGCTAAGCGGGATCGAACCGCTGACCTCTTGCATGCCATGCAAGCGCTCTCCCAGCTGAGCTATAGCCCCATCAGGGTCCGGCAATGCCGGTTCCGGGAAATCGTCGGGCTTTGTGCCCGGCGAGTGGCGGCTTATTACTTCTGCTTTTCGCGGATGGCAAGCCGAAAATTCAAGGCCGGTGCGATTTTATTTCTCGTTCCGGGAAACGCCCCGACCGCGAGGTGTTGCAGCGGGCGGGGCAGCTTTCGTGCGTGTTTTGAAACGCTTAGTGCGGAAATGCGTGCGGTGGTTCCCCCGCCCACGTCCCCGAAACTATCAGACGTCTTCATCCTCGTCGGAGACGCCGATGAGGTCACTCATATCGTCGTCATCGTCTTCGTCGTCGGCTTCGAGGAACGTGTCGTCGTCGTCGCCGTCGATTTCGACGTCGTCATCGCCAAGATCCGGCAGGTCGTCGCCGCCCGATGCCTCGTCGTCGGCATCCTCGAGCGAAACGAGTTCGACTTCGGTGTTCTCTGCGTCGACTTCCGTTACGTCTTCCTCTTCTTCCTTCTCGAGCACCTTGGCGACGGAGCTCTCCTCGAAGAAGGACAGCGGATAGGACTTGCCGGTATAGGGGGAAACGATCGGATCACGGTTCAGATCGTAGAATTTGCGCCCCGTTTCCGGGTCGATGCGCTTTGTTCCAAGTTCCGGTTTTGCCACAGTCAAAGCCTCTTGAATGGCCGGACGAGCCGGCTCTTGCCGGTCAGCCGGCGGGTGGAAAGGGTATCAAGCTTATGATGATTAGCCGGTCCCCATAATCGTCTTGACAGCATCTGTCAAAGGCAAACTTCCGTCGCCGGCCGGCCCCTCATTTTCTTCGCGCCGGGAGATGACCCCTTTCACTCTTTATGTTAGGGAGCGCGCCAGATGACGGTTCGTCCGCGCCTGCATTCCGGGTGGGCGATCTGCGGGCCGTCGAAGCCGGATTGTCAGAGGAAAATATCATGTCGCATGGCTTGAGCCCGAAGCCCGCCACCGCACGCAAGTCGTCCGATCTCAAGGGCACCGTCCGCATTCCCGGCGACAAGTCGATTTCGCACCGCTCCTTCATGTTCGGCGGTCTCGCTTCGGGCGAGACGCGGATTACCGGCCTGCTCGAGGGCGAAGACGTGATCAACACGGGCAAGGCCATGCAGGCGATGGGCGCGAAGATCCGCAAGGAGGGTGACACCTGGATCATCGACGGCGTCGGCAACGGCGCCCTGCTCGCCCCGGAGGCGCCTCTCGATTTCGGCAATGCCGGCACCGGCTGCCGGCTGACCATGGGCCTCGTCGGCGTCTATGATTTCGACTCGACCTTCATTGGCGATGCCTCGCTCACCAAGCGGCCGATGGGCCGCGTGCTGAATCCGCTGCGGGAAATGGGCGTCCAGGTGAAATCGGCAGAAGGCGACCGGCTGCCGGTCACGCTGCATGGACCGAAGACCCCGAACCCGATCACCTATCGGGTGCCGATGGCCTCGGCCCAGGTGAAATCCGCCGTGCTGCTCGCCGGCCTCAATACGCCCGGCATCACCACGGTCATCGAGCCGGTGATGACGCGCGATCATACGGAAAAGATGCTCAAGGGATTCGGTGCCAATCTGACCGTCGAAACCGACGCAGACGGCGTGCGCACAATTCGCCTCGAAGGCCGCGGCAAGCTGACGGGCCAGGTGATCGACGTGCCCGGTGACCCGTCCTCGACCGCCTTCCCGCTGGTGGCCGCCCTCCTCGTGCCAGGCTCGGACATCACCATCCTGAACGTCTTGATGAACCCGACGCGCACCGGCCTCATCCTGACGCTGCAGGAAATGGGCGCCAACATCGAAGTCATGAATGCGCGGCTCGCCGGCGGCGAGGATGTCGCCGACCTCCGCGTGCGTCATTCGGAACTGAAGGGCGTCACCGTGCCGGAAGAGCGCGCGCCGTCGATGATCGACGAATATCCGGTGCTCGCCGTCGCTGCCGCTTTCGCCGAAGGCGCGACCGTGATGAACGGCCTTGATGAACTGCGCGTCAAGGAATCCGACCGCCTCTCCGCCGTTGCCGACGGCCTGAAGCTCAACGGCGTCGACTGCGACGAGGGCGAAGCCTCGCTGGTGGTGCGCGGCCGCCCCGGCGGCAAGGGCCTCGGCAATGCCTCTGGCGGTGAGGTCAAGACCCATCTCGACCACCGCATCGCCATGAGCTTCCTCATCATGGGGCTCGCCTCCGAACATCCGGTGACGGTCGACGACGCGACGATGATCGCAACCAGCTTTCCGGAATTCATGGATCTGATGACGGGGCTGGGCGCGGAGATTTCCCTGCAGTAAGTTACATTTGCACCAAATACGTGTACTCGACCTTAAGCTTTCCCTCTTATGGATTCCTCGAATCCAAAGGGGGAAAACGCCTTGTTACGTGACTTAGATTCAGCTGCCTTCGGATCGCTGAAGGACCCGCGCGCGTGACCTCGCTCACTGACCAGGGCCCAAACTGGCGGAAGCTTTCGGATGGAACATATCTTTGGCGAACGCACACGCGTTCCCCAACCCTAAATGTTTCCGAGAAGACCGTGGTGGCAGCCAGAAAGCTGAGAACCTTCGAGCATGTCTTCGCGATGTCGCTCGTTCCGCTTTTGCCGCTTTGGGTATTTTGGTTTGAAGGAAAGGTGAGCATCGGCGTCTCTGCAGCCGCCACGGGCGTGCTGATTGCCGCCAATCTTGCCGTGCATCTGGCTGTGAAACGAAGACTCCGCCTTCTTTTGCGCGACGCCAAGCCGGCGAAGGCGGAATTTGAGTTCAGGAAGATAGGTTTCAATCCCTATCGGAACGTCTCGGACGCAAAGCTGCTTGGCCACAGCCTCTTTTGGGGCGTAGTCTTCGTTGCTACTCTCTGTATGCTCGCGAAGGTGACGATCGGCCTGTCAAGTCAGCTACCACAAGAGTTGGCCAAACCGGATCAGCTTGCCGCCGTAGCTCTTTTCAGCGCCCTCAATCTCTATGCGGTGACGAAGGAGCGGCGTCGGCGGAAAGATGAAGCGCAGGCGTAAATTCAGTCCCATCATCTGGAAGAAGCCGCCGATCGAGGGGGAGCGCCGCGGTTCCGCCGCAGTCCCTTGGAGGGCCTTTCCACGCGGGAGAGCGACCGATATTGGATGGTGCTTTTCGCTCGCCCTGGGAGCGCTTCCGGGGTTGATCGGACTTAAGGCGATCGACGGCCATTGGTGGGTAAGCAACATCGGTGGTGTCTCAGCCCTCTGCCTCGCCGCGGCGCTGGTACTGCCATTCGCTGCGGGCCCGCTGGAACTCCGTCGGCTTGTCCGGCGCGGCGCGGTGGTGGTGGCACCATTTAACGAGCGAAAGACTGTCTACAGCCTCGGATGGTCCGCTCTTTCCGATGCTGCTGATGGTCGGCATCGTCCTGTTGCTGCTCCTGTTTCTGCGCGAGATCTGGCGACGTTTGAAGGGAAGTTTGAATGTTTGATCACGGATTGAACTGGGAAAGGCAGGAAGACGGCGCGATCCTTTACCAGCGCACACCATCCGACCCGACCTTCATCATTGATGAGCGCGCGCTCGGCCAGATCTTACGATTCAGATTTCTGATCCCGCTGATGTCGTGTGTGACGCTGCTTCCCGCCGTAACGCTCGGTGTGGTCGCGGGCCATGGGCATGTCTCGTTCGCAGTCCCCATCGGAGCGTTCCTCCTCGGCGCGGCGTTGTTCTACGCCTATTTCCGGTCGGCCGAGCGCAGGATCAAGCGGATACTTGCCGGTGCAAGACGATCAGTGCAGGCGCCCGAGCCGTACAAGACGCCGCGTGATGCCCGAAGCTGGAACACGTTGGAGGATGGCTCGGTGCATTATTGGTCGCGCACCATGCCAAGGCCGGTGGTTTTGACCGCTCAACAGTTTGCCGCAATCGGCAACGAGAATACGCATGTGCTGGTGAGTTTCCTGGTGAGTCTGATAGTTCTCGCTTTAACGGACGGCTACCGGTGGGTCGGCGATATCAATAACGGAACGGCGATCGCTATCCTGATGGCAGTGCTATCATTCAATGCGCTGTTTATCGCGAGAGTTCGCCGAAAAAGGCATGCAATGTTGCATGCTTTGCCTGCTGTGCCCTCCGATACGAAAGTGCAGCCGCCACTATCGGTCGTACAAAGATTGTCTGTGGTGGCATCCGTTCTTCGACGAAAAGTGGCAGGCGCCTCCGTGTTGATGCTGATGGTACTCGGCTGCGCTTCCCTCTTCGGCATTTTCGCAAGCGGCCTCACGTTGATACAATTAAATGAGGGAGTCGCGTTCTATTGGGGCAAGCGCAGTTCTCTCCCGATGGGACCGACAGTACCAGCAGGGGCTTTCCTTGCCAGCTCGCTTTTGGCGGCGTGGATTGCGTCGGCGGTTGTCGCCCGTATTCGCTGGAAAGCATGACGAGTCCGCGTCGGTAGCATCCGCCGCTATTTTCATCTACAGCACTGCGACAGTTTTCGAGCGCAGGACCAATCATGATCACCATCGCCATCGACGGACCCGCGGCGGCCGGCAAGGGAACGCTCTCGCGCCGGATTGCCGAGGAGTATGGTTTTCACCATCTCGACACCGGGCTCACCTATCGCGCCACCGCCAAGGCGCTTCTCGATGCCGGGCTGCCGCTCGATGACGAGGCGGTTGCCGAGAAGATCGCGCGCAATGTCGAACTCGCCGGTCTCGACCGGTCGGTGCTGTCCGCCCACGCGATTGGCGAGGCGGCGTCGAAGATCGCCGTCATGCCGGCTGTTCGCCGCGCGCTGGTCGAGGCGCAGCGGGCCTTTTCGCGGCGGGAGCCCGGAACCGTGCTCGACGGACGCGACATCGGCACTGTCGTTTGCCCCGACGCGGCCGTGAAGCTCTATGTGACGGCTTCGCCCGAAGTCAGGGCGAAACGGCGTTACGACGAGATCGTTGCCGGCGGTGGCTCGGCCGACTACGACGCGATCTTCGAGGATGTGAAAAAGCGCGACGAGCGCGATATGGGCCGCGCCGACAGCCCCTTGCGGCCTGCCGAGGATGCGCACTTGCTTGACACTTCCGAAATGAGTATAGAGGCGGCATTCCAGGGGGCGAAGACGCTGATCGACGCGGCCCTGCAAAAGAAGATTTGAAGAAAGCCATCATCGGCTCCTGCCGGATCGCCTTCTTGAAAAGCCTGAAATTCCGTCCACGCGCCGGATTGCTCCTTCAAATGGGGCGGACTGGGTTCAGGCCAGTTTAACGCTAACCCCCGGCGCATGTGCGTCTCTTCAGGAGATGCATCAGGAGATTTTATGTCTGCAACCAACCCCACCCGTGATGATTTCGCAGCGCTTCTCGAAGAGTCCTTCGCCAAGACGGACCTTGCTGAAGGCTATGTTGCCAAGGGCATCATCACCGCGATCGAAAAGGACGTCGCCATCGTCGACGTCGGTCTGAAGGTCGAAGGCCGCGTACCGCTGAAGGAATTCGGCGCCAAGGCCAAGGACGGCTCGCTCAAGGTCGGCGACGAAGTCGAAGTCTACGTTGAGCGTATCGAAAACGCGCTCGGCGAAGCCGTTCTTTCGCGCGAAAAGGCTCGCCGCGAGGAAAGCTGGCAGCGCCTGGAAGTGAAGTTCGAAGCCGGCGAACGCGTCGAAGGCATCATCTTCAACCAGGTCAAGGGCGGCTTCACCGTCGATCTCGACGGCGCCGTAGCCTTCCTGCCGCGCAGCCAGGTCGACATCCGTCCGATCCGCGACGTGACCCCGCTGATGCACAACCCGCAGCCCTTCGAAATCCTCAAGATGGACAAGCGCCGCGGCAACATCGTGGTTTCGCGCCGTACGGTTCTGGAAGAGTCCCGTGCCGAGCAGCGTTCTGAAATCGTTCAGAACCTCGAAGAAGGCCAGGTTGTCGAGGGTGTCGTCAAGAACATCACCGATTACGGTGCGTTCGTCGATCTCGGCGGCATCGATGGCCTGCTGCACGTGACCGACATGGCATGGCGTCGCGTCAACCATCCGTCGGAAATCCTGAACATCGGCCAGCAGGTCAAGGTTCAGATCATCCGTATCAACCAGGAAACCCACCGCATCTCGCTCGGCATGAAGCAGCTCGAGTCCGATCCGTGGGATGGCATCGGCGCGAAGTATCCGGTCGGCAAGAAGATCTCCGGTACCGTCACGAACATCACCGACTACGGTGCGTTCGTCGAGCTGGAGCCGGGCATCGAAGGCCTGATCCACATCTCGGAAATGTCCTGGACCAAGAAGAACGTTCATCCCGGCAAGATCCTGTCCACCAGCCAGGAAGTCGACGTTGTCGTTCTCGAAGTCGATCCGACCAAGCGTCGTATCTCCCTCGGCCTCAAGCAGACGCTCGAGAACCCGTGGCAGGCATTCGCGCACAGCCACCCGGCTGGCACCGAAGTCGAAGGCGAAGTCAAGAACAAGACCGAATTCGGTCTGTTCATCGGCCTCGATGGCGATGTCGACGGCATGGTCCACCTCTCCGACCTCGACTGGAACCGTCCGGGCGAGCAGGTCATCGAAGAATTCAACAAGGGCGATGTCGTCCGTGCTGTCGTTCTCGATGTGGACGTCGAGAAGGAGCGCATCTCGCTCGGCATCAAGCAGCTCGGCAAGGATGCGGTCGGTGAAGCTGCCGCTTCCGGCGAACTGCGCAAGAACGCCGTCGTTTCGGCCGAAGTCATCGCAGTCAACGATGGTGGCATCGAAGTGAAGCTCGTCAACCACGAAGACATCACTGCGTTCATCCGTCGTGCGGATCTGTCGCGTGACCGTGACGAACAGCGTCCGGAGCGCTTCTCGGTTGGCCAGGTTGTTGACGCCCGCGTCACCAACTTCTCCAAGAAGGACCGCAAGATCCAGCTGTCGATCAAGGCCCTGGAAATCGCGGAAGAGAAGGAAGCCGTCGCTCAGTTCGGTTCGTCCGACTCCGGCGCTTCGCTCGGTGACATCCTGGGCGCCGCTCTGAAGAACCGCCAGACCAACGAATAATCGTTGCTGAACTGGAAATAACGAGCCCGCGGAGATCGCTCTCCGCGGGCTTTTTCTTTGAGCGGGTGAAGAAAGGGAGCTAGCCGAGATCGCCGAGCTTTCTGTAGAGGCCGTAGGCGTCGATTGCGCCGCGCTCCTCTCCCGGGTCTCCATTTCCGTCGTCTGGGGATCCTTTTGCCGGCGCTTCGCGATCGTCCTCGCCATCCTCTGCGTCCGCTCCGGTGTCGCTCTCGCCGTCGCCAGCCTGTTCGCGCCGGTCGGCCGTGTCCGTTGCGTCGTCGAGCTCCGCCTTCGCGGGAGGATAAGGGACCATGGCGAAGGGTATCGCCTCCCGGGGGAGTCCGGTTTCGACGAGCCTGGAGAGCATCTGCTGCATGGCCGGATCGTTGCCGGGGTTTTGACCTCGAGCTTGCATCGGCGAACGTTGCGCTGTCTTGTCGGGCTCGTCGGTAGGGGCATGGTCGGCCAATGGGGCTTCGGTCCCGTTACGGGAGCGGATGCCGGCGTCCCGTGAACGTTCCGCCGGATCACTCGTAGATCGCGCCGCGGCCGGCTGCTGCCGAGTGTCGCCGCTTTCCGGTTCCGCCGCCGGCCTTCCATCTTCGTCGACGAATTCCGGAAGGGCGATGCCGTCGCGGATGATCACCTTCATGGCGTCGGCCAAGGAGCGTGCGGACTGGCCGCCTGGCTCTCCGCGCGAAGCCCGAGGCTGCGTCTGCTGCCGGCCGTCTTCCGTGTCGGGCAAGGGACGGCCGTAGGTGCCGTCCGCCTCGAGCCCGTCATCGTATCCGGTTTCATCGGCCCCCTGCTCAAGCAAGCCCGTCTCGGTGTTGTGTGCGACTTGTTCGGTGTCGTCCGGTTGGGCGGCGAGGGGCATATCGGACGGAGCGGGCTCGGGACTCACTGGCTCGCCAGCCAAGCCCCGGGTCTCCGCAGCCCCACCTCCGGTGTCTGCTCCCTCGCTTTCTGGCTGCGGCAGCGGGAGTGCCGTATCGAACGCGGCGAGTTCATCCTGCGCGAGATCGCCCCCAAGCGCCGCCGTCGCTTCCCTGTTCGCAGCGGCTGAGAGTTGGGGCGGGCGCGCGCGTTGCTCCGAAGCCTTCGAAGCTCCCGTCTCGGCCGCGTCTTCAGGCATCTCGTCCATTGCGCCTTCAAGCATCGCCTCGACCGGCCCCCCTTCTTCGTCGGCACTGAAGGTCTTCTTCAAGATCGACTGAAGCAATACGAGGTCGCTCGATGCGGACGCCTTTATCGCCGCGAACTGGGGCGGAACGGCGGTTTGCACCGGCAGGTTGCGGATGGCGGTCGCGTCCTGCGGCTGAGGTGAAGAGGGCATTCCGCCCGCGGCTATCGATGCGGATGCTTGGCCCCGGTTCGACACCGCGGTCAGGACGGCGATGCGGTGCGCGAGGCTACGCCCGCCGAGTTGCCGCTCCAGGAGCAGTCGCTCCGGCATCGGCATGGATTCGAGAAAGCCGATCAGGCGTTTGACGAAATCGCGGCCGCTTTCCTGCGGCAAGGGTGGAAATTTGAGGATGCGCGCGAGATCCTCCATCAGCCGCACCAGCGCGTCCCTGGACAGAACCTCCTTGTCGGACAGATGACGGCCGAGCGCATCGAGAATTTTCTGGATTGCCTCGGCGCGCTGACCTGATGGAAGCGCCGCATGGCGAGCCTGCACGGTGCTTTCGTCGCGTGGGCCGGCCGCGTTTCTGATCGTGAGAATGGGCAGCATTCTGGTTTCCACTTCGCCGCAGCAATGTCATATCTTTCAAGCGGCGCCTCGCACCGCTTCGGATGCTTAAAGGTCGCTGCAGTCACCCCGATGCTGGCGGACTTTCATGATTGCTGTCGGAGAGCGCCTCATGCGCGCAACGGCCGGTCGGCCGGGCCAGCCACGGCTGGCCGTGGATAATCGGGGCATGATCGCAAAGACTAAGCTGAAGAAGTTTATGAAATCTTAACCATAGTGCCGAACGAGCCGGGGGCCGCCGGCCACTTGCGTGAAGACCATTGCCGGTCCATGCTGCCCCTACAGCGCCACGCATCCGACCGGACGCGTTAAGATCGCTGTAGCACTTTGAATTGCCGCATGTTTTTCCTTAAATCGAATCCGATTTAAGGAATCATGCAGTAGCCTTCACGGAGCTGCCAATGACATTTCGCCCACCGCAATCGCTGAGCCGATTCGATACCGCCAGAGGCGGTGTGAACGTGCTCGAATATGAGCTGATGGCGGAGCGTGCGGACGCGCTGGGTCGTCATGGCTTGAAGGTGGAGAAGGCACTTGCGGCGCTGAATGGCTACGATGCCAGCAAGCACGGGCCGTCCGCCCGCCAGAGGCTTCTCGACGAGGCGGCGGATGCCGTCTGGGCTTTCCTGATACAACGCGAGATATGCGGCCTGCGCGACAGTCGAGATGCGGTGCGCCGCTACGGCATTCCGAAGGAGGTCATGGCTCGTGTCGGGATCGTCAGGAAGCGATGATCGGGCCAGGCGCGTCAGAAGCAATCATATTGCCGATCGGCTCGATGCGAGCATCATTGTGATCCAGCCAACTTGCGCCTGATGAAATCGTAGATGCCGTCCTCGTCGACGTGAAGAACGAACAAATCCCGGGCCTCCGTCGCCCGCTGGGTTTGCTGTGAGCCGTCCTCGTGGAGTGCTGCCATGAGGCTCGCTTCTTCCTCCGTGATGCCGGCATTGTCGCGCTCGCTGCCTTGGCTCTCCAGCGTGGCCTGCCGGTGGTCGCTACCGTCGTTTCGCGCCTGCGTTTCGGCGACCTCGGCCCCAGCGGCGAGAACCGTCAGCATCTCGGTCGCATCGACGCCTTGCCCGTCTGGCGGGGTCTTCCCGGCGTCGATGTCGGCGGCAACCTCGTTCCGCTTCTTTACAGCCTCGTGAAGCTCCTTGACGTCGTCGAGATTGTCCTTCGCCTCGAGCGCGCGGATCGCCTTTTCGCGCTCGGCATGGGTTTCCTCATCCTCGACGCGCGTCGGATCGCTTTCGGTCCGTTCGAGTTTCAGTTCCTCAAGCGATTTCGGATTGGCGGCATCCTTCAACCGCTGCAGGACCTTCGCCGTTTCGATGGCGGTGAGGCCACCATCATGCGTCTTGGTTTGCAGCGCGGCCTCAAGCTTGTCGTCTTCCGTGCCATAGGGGTTCTTGATCGCGGCCAGGACGCCGCAAGCGAGAGGTCGAGCGCGTCGAGGCCGAGCGTCTTCTCGACCATGCGGACCTGCTCGGGTTGCAGGCCGGAGAGCGCCTCTTCGAGTTGGCGGCCATAGGCATAGGCGGATTGACCATCCGCGCGCTCGAGGTCGAGGAGTTCGCCCAGCTTGCCGATCAGTTCCAGCTTGAGCTCGGTGACGTCGACCACGGCGCGATTGAAGAAGTGATTGTTGATCTTGTCGTTGGCAGCCTTCTGCGCCTCGTCCGATTTGATCCGCGCCTTGAGGATCTTGTCCTCCTTGGTGGCTTTCGCCTTTTCCTCTTCCTCTGCGCGACGCTTTTCGATGTCCTCGATGATCGAACCCACGAGTGTGGTCGAGACGGTCGCGCTTGCCTGCTGTGTCGGAAGCAGCATCGTTTCAATCCGCCATCTGATTGTACCGGTCTGAAACGATAGGCGGCCGAAGTTAACTGCGCCTTAATGATGTCAGCCTTCAGGAAGCGGCACAGCGCGGGATGTGCGGCATGCGCGACAGCCGCGATGCGCAGCTACGGCCTTCCGAAGGCGGTCACGACCCGCCTCGAGACCGCGCTTCTGCGATGCCCGACGCGGCAGTCTGCCCGTTCGTAGCTTCAAAAACCAACGAGGCCCGGCGAAAGCTGCCGCCGCGCCTCGTTCGAGCGAGCGTTACCAGCCAGGGGCGAAGCCCCCATAATAGCCAGGCCGGTAATACCGATGGCCGTAATAACCGGGGCCGTGGTATCGGTACGGATAGTAGCCGCGATTATATCGGTAGGGGTAGTAACCGGGGTAATAGCCCGGACCGTAATAGCGGGTCCCGTAATAATACCGGTTCCCGTAGTAGTAGCGCCGCGGATAGTATCCGGGGCCCGGCCCGAAATAGAAGCTGATGCCGGCCCGGCGATAGCCGGGATGATAGCCCGGCCAGCCGCCATAATAACCACCCCGCCAGCGCGGATAATAGCCCCGGCCGCGATGGGTGACGGTCTGGACATCTGCGGATGACCCGACTGCTATATCGAGCACCGGACGCGGCATGGCCTGGGCGGGCGCGACAGGGGGGATCATAGAGGCGGCCGCCAGCGCGCAGCTCATAACGAAATTCCGAAATCCCGTCATTTTTCCTCACTTTCCGAAAGACTTGCTTTCCGGTTTGTCCCTGCTCCATAAACGTTTGTCTTGTTTGGTTTATTCCGTGACGTCGGATCGCGCGCACGCGTGCTGAGCCGCCGGATTTCCGCGCCGATCAGCCGTCGGAGGAAGCATGCGCCTCAGCGGCACTCATGTCACTGAAATTCTCGCCCTGTCCTTGCGGGTTGAACTAACCTGAGCGGACCGCGGAAGGCGGGGCACGACGAAGCGGCGCCTCTCCGCGGTGCTTTTTCGCGTCCGGGTGTGAAAACTTCAAAAATGCCTGTTGACACTTCGCCCCCGGCCTTTTACATGCCGGTCCGTCGCCCAGATGGCGGAATTGGTAGACGCGCAGGTTTCAGGTACCTGTGCCGCGAGGCGTGGAGGTTCGAGTCCTCTTCTGGGCACCATTCCCGATTTCAGACTGCCTCTCGCGGTCGTGAAACGCAAAAAGAGCCCGGTTATCCGGGTTTTTTTGTTGCCTGCGAGGTGGGACTTGCCGCTGATGCCCAGAGCATCCCGCTTTCGGGTAGAGTCACTGAAAGCGGATAAGTCTAGAATCAAAGTGCTAGAGCGTCCTTTGTGCGTTCATCTGAACGCACGGCACTCTAGGCTGCAGTTCCGGTTTGCGCTTCCACCCTTTTTACTTCGACGACGGGGCTCGCGCTCAGGACCTCGTAGACGTCGAGGGCCGTGGCCCGTCCCTTGGCCTGCGCTGCGCCGAGCGGGCGGAATGCGATGACGTCCTTGCATTGGGCAACGACCGCGCCGCTCGCCATGATCGTCGTGGCGAAATCCTTGTTCATGCCTTCAAGCCGAGAGGCGACATTTACCGTGTCGCCCATCGCCGTATATTGCAGCCGCTCCTTCGCGCCGACGCTGCCGACAACCGCCATCCCGGTATGAATTCCGAAGCGCGTGCGGAATTCCGGTAGGCCCCTTGCTTTTTGTTTTTCGTTGAATGCCCGCAGCCTTTCCTCAACGGCGAGGGCGCAGCGACAGGCATGTTCGGCATGTCGTTCGTCGGCGACCGGTGCGTTCCACATGGCAAAGACCGAGTCGCCGAGGAACTGGATGATCGTGCCGCTGTGAGCGTCGACCATCTCGCTGAAAATATCGAAATATTCCGAAAGCATTGCCACCACGTCCTCTGGCGCATGGCGCTCGCTGATGGTGGTGAAATCGTAGATGTCGGTGAAAAGCGCCGTCACCTCCTGGCGCCAGGCGGCGCGGCCGGTGAATTGCCCGGATTCGACGCCCCGGCGCACCAGTTCCTTGGGCACATAGAGCGCGAAGGTGGAGATCGCGTCGCGGGCCTTGTTCATCGCGCCGTTCAGCGTCGAGATTTCCGTGACGCGCGAGGGCACGTCGATCGGTGTCGTGAAGTCCAGATCCTGCAGGCGGTTGGCACTGGCGGTCAGCTGATGGAGGGACTTCGTAATCAGGTGCGCGAGAACGAGAGCGCTGAGGACGGCGAGGACCACGACGGCACCCGAGACCGCGAGGCCCTGGAGCAGGACGGAGTTGGCGGTCGCCATCAGTTCGTCAAGCGGGGCGGCGACGACGACCCGATGCCCGGAAAGCAGCAAGGCCGACGCCAGCGGCGTCACCATGACAAGATAAGTGCGATCGCCGACGTCGACGAAGCTCGCCTTGCCCGGGGGAGGGGGATTGAGCCGGATGCTTTGGACGAGGGGATCGTGTTGCGGCGCAGCGACCGGGTCATATTTCTGTTTAGCCGCCATGATACGCCGCATCATGGCGGGATCAGAGTGGATGATCGGCCGTCCGACCGCGTCGAGGATGAATGAAACGGAACCGTCGGTGAGCCGCTCGCGCGAGAGGAAGTCGGTGATCGTGTCAAGAACGACGTCCGCGCCGATGACGATTTTTCCGTTTCCGTGATGGGCTTGCGATATCGTCATTCCCAGCTTGCCGGTCGTGGCCATTTCGTAAGGTCCGATCGACACGGGAGCTTTCCCGCCGACAGCGGCCTGATACCAGGGGCGGGTTTGCGGGTCGAAGCCGGTCGGTGTCGCTCGGCGCTCGGCGAAGTGTATGCCGGCTGCATCGAGGAACAGGAGGCGGTTGACCGGCTTTCCTTCGGCGTCTTTTTCCATCGAGCGCACGGCAAGCATCGCGCCGCGTGGCGCATCGAGCGCCATGCGCCACGCGGGCATCGTCAGATCGACGACTTGGAAGAACCTGCCATCGGGATAGCCAACATAGATCCCGTCGATATGCGGAGACCGCATGATGCCTTCGCGCAGAATCGCGATCTTGTCGTTCTGCCGTTCCGGCGGCGGCACAAGGAAGGAATTGGCCACCGATGCGACAAGGCCGACCAATGCCGATGTGTCACCCGAAAGGACCCCGAGCCGGTCGACGAGACGACTGACGAAGGCGCGCATGCTGGCTTCGGCATCCTCGATCGCGGCATTGCGCGACCGGCGGTAATCAAGGCCGACCAGCGTGGCGGATACCACGATGAGCATCGCAACCATCACGAGGGCAAACAGGGATCGGAGAGAGTGCGTCCAGATCGCGGGGTGCCTGTTCTCGTCGGAGCCGCGCATGCGTTTTCCCGTCTGTAAGTTCGCCGCCAATCTTTGCAGCATTGCACGGCGTTTGCATAGAACTTGTTAATTGGCGCGGCAGCCGTAGGTTAGAGACGCGGGTTGGATCCGAAACGTAAGCAATTGCTTACGTGGAGCTCGCGTGGGACAGCCGGTTAATAGCCCAAACCCCGCTTCTGCCGCTCCAGTGAGGGCGGCAATCGACTTCCCCGAAAAGCCGGGCCGTCGCCCTCGCGGCACTTGTAGACCGTGTCGTAGCCCGGCCCGCGCGAGGACTCGAATGGCGCCCAGCGATCGACGAAGACCTGCTCGCAAGCCACCCTCGGCGGATCCCGCAGCGGATCCTCGGCCCGCACGCCCGGAAGGTCATAGTAGGCTTGAGCCAACTGCGGCGCGCGTTGCGTCGCGACCGCAGCGCCCGTCGAAACGCTCAGGAGGAAGGCGGTGGAGGCAGGCACCAGGACGGATCGAAGCGAAATCATGCTCTCGGGGCTTTCTCGGGAAGGGGATCGGCAGGGCCGCACGGGAGAATGTACGGTATTGCCTCTGGCAAACTTGCGCTATAGGCCAACTGTGTTCCAATTCACTTGCTAAATTCATCTGGGGATTTTCGATGGCGAATACAATAAGGTTCCACGAAGGCGATATTTCCGCGGCCGATGCCGCCCGCTACACGGGCGCTATCGCGATCGACACGGAAACGCTGGGCCTTGTCCCACGCCGCGACCGCCTTTGCGTGGTGCAGCTTTCACCAGGCGACGGCACCGCTGACGTGATCCGGATCGCCGCCGGACAGAAGCAGGCGCCGAACCTTGTTGCCATGCTCGCTGACCCGACGCGCCTGAAGATCTTCCACTTCGGACGCTTCGATATCGCCGTGCTTTTCCACACCTTCGGCGTCACGACGACCCCGGTCTTCTGCACCAAGATCGCCTCACGGCTGACGCGCACTTATACCGATCGGCACGGGCTCAAGGACAACCTGAAAGAAATGCTCGACGTCGATATTTCCAAGCAACAGCAGTCGTCGGACTGGGCAGCCGACATCCTCTCGCCGGCACAGCTCGAATACGCCGCTTCCGACGTGCTTCACCTCCATGCGCTGCGCGACAAGCTGATGGCGCGTCTCTTGCGCGATGGCCGCATGGAGCATGCCGAAGCCTGTTTCACCTTCCTGCCGACACGCGCCAAGCTCGACCTGCTCGGCTGGGAAGAAACGGACATCTTCGCCCATAGCTGACGTTTACGGCATCAGCCACAGGACGATGGCATAGCGCGCCGCCTTGCCGATCGTCACGAAGATCAGAAACAGCGTGAGCGGCGTCCTTAGCAGGCCGGCGGCAAGCGTCAACGGATCGCCGACGACTGGCAGCCAGGAAAAAAGCAAGACGGGCTGGCCGTAGCGCCGGAAGAGCGCCTCGGCTCTTTTCCGCGCCGTCGCCGAAACCGGAAACCAGCGGCGGTTCTCAAAACGAATGAGAAAGCGGCCAAGGCCGAAGTTGACGGTGGCGCCAAGCACGTTGCCCGCGGTCGGCGCCAGGAAGAGGGCGGTGCGGCTTGTCTCGCCCGCAAGCGCCGCTGCGACGATCGCCGCTTCCGAAAGACCGAAGAGCAGCGTCGCCGAGAGGAAGGCCGCCGCAAAGACGCCGGAGATGATGCCGAAGTCCAGGCTCAGCTCCTGTCGACGTGGCCGAGATCGCGCTCCGGCTCGATCACGTCGCGGATTCGCTGCTTCAGTTCCTTCGGCCCGGGGAAACCGCCATCGCGCTTGCGCTCCCAGACGAGCTCGCCATCGACACGGATCTCGAAATTGCCGCCGGTACCGGGGATAAGCGCGACTTCGCCCAGCGTATCAGCAAAGGTCGACAGCAGCTCCTGCGCCATCCAGCCGGCGCGCAGCAGCCAGTTGCACTGGGTGCAATAGAGGATCGTGACGCGGGGCTTTTCGCTCATCTCAGGTTTCCTGTTCGCGCATGCGCTCCAACCATATCGGTGCTCCGGGGTGGTAACAACCGGCCTTTCACGCTCTCTTCACATACATGTCAACTTTTACAGTCATGTTTTTATCGGGGGAACCTTGTATTGCGAGCGCCAGCCGGCAAGAGAATTGCTGCAGTGCAACGAGTCCAGAGGAAATCATGACCGACACCACCGCTACGACAGCCCGCCCGCGCGCGATCCTGCCGGCACTCGAAAAGATCTACCTGCCGCTCGACACCTTCGCCGAAACGCTGCTGCGCGTGCTTGCAGGCGCTCTGCTCGTCACCCACGGTTACGGCAAGATCCTCGATCCCTTCGGTGCCGTTGGTATGGTGGAAGGGCTGGGCTTTTATCCCGGCGCCTTCTGGTCGCCGCTGCTCGCCGCCACCGAATTCTTCGGCGGCATTTTCATCGCCATCGGCCTGCTGACCCGCCCCGCTGCCTTCGCGGCGACAATCGTGCTGCTGGTCACCGTCTATTTCCACGGCATCGTGCAGGGCCAGGGGCTCGGCGGTGCCGAGAAATCGATCCTCTGGGCCGCGATCACATTCTTCTTTGCTGTCCGTGGCGCCAACAGCCAATCGGTCGATGCCAGGTTCGGCAAGCAGTTCTGATCTCTTAGACCGTGACGCGGCCGCTTGCCGGCCGCGTCCCTCCGCCCCCACAGCACCGCGCGTATATTAAGGTGCGCATTAACCCGCATGACGAAGGTTCACGGCGCCACGCCGCGGATCGTCATGCGGTGCACCTTTCCCGCCCGATCGAGCCAATCGATCGACTGCCCGACGGAAAGACCCATCAGCGCCGCGCCGATCGGCGTCAACACGGAAATCCGGCCCGCTTCGATATCGGCCTCGCCGGGATAGACCAACGTCACCTCCTTGGCAAAGCCGTTGTCGGCATCGAAGGTGACGGTCGAGCCCATCTGCACGCTGTCTTTCGGCAGATCACGCGTGGCGATGCGCGCCCGTTCGAGCTCCGAAAGCAGGGTTTCGGCGACATCGGGGATGCGGTCGAAAGCCGATGAGGCGAGTGCGGTAAGGCGCGCGTGGTCCTCGGCGTTGATCACGATCGGTGGAAGTTTCTTGCGGGTTGCTTTGTCCGCCATGACGATATCCGTGCTTGGGCGCATGGTCGCCTACCGCATGTTTCCTTAAATCGGAGCCGATTTAGGGATAAAGACCTGCAGCAATTGAAGGTGCTACAGCGTCCTTTGCGTGTCTGATAAGACGCGCGCCGCTGTAGAGGCGCCATGATCGCGATTGTTCCTGTGAGATGTTTGCGCTCGCGCATCGAGGCCTGCGGAATGGCCGCAGAACGTTTGATGCGAAAGGCTCCCCTTCCCCGGAGAGCGCACGCATCCGGGCCGGGGTCAGGTTCCTGCGATAGGGCAGACCCGGAAGGAACAGCGGAAATGGATCGCAAGCGTCAGCATGGGCGGAGAGTCGGAAAGTTCGACGGCTAAGTCAAGGCCGGATGATCGCCTCTTGAACGGTGGTGTCGGCCGTGTTCATTGTTGCTCGCTGACAGGAGGCGGCGGCCGGTCTGGAGTTCGACGAAGTGATCGACCGATCCTCGGCCGCCGCTGGGCAGCAAGGCGGCTTCGTGATGGAGGAGATTTGGCTATGAGCGAAGCGATCGAAGGCGGCTGTTTTTGCGGACGCATCCGCTATCGGCTGAGGGATCGGCCGATGTTCGTCCATTGCTGTCACTGCAGCGATTGCCAGCGGCAAACGGGCAGCGCCTTCGTGCTGAACGGCATTCTGGAGGCGGAAAACGTCGAACTCCTCCGAGGCGAGCCGGTCATGGTCACGCTGCCGACCTCGAGCGGCCGCCCGCACGACGTCTATCGCTGCGCCGATTGCCAGTCGGCGCTCTGGAGCGATTATGGCCGGCGCAAATGGCTCTCCTTCGTCCGCATCGCAACACTCGACCGGCCATCCGACTTTCCGCCGGACGTGCACATCTATACGCGGTCGAAACTCGACTGGGTGCCCTTTCCGGACGGCGCCCAAGTTTTCGACGAATACTACGACATGCAGGCGCTGTGGCCGAAGGAAAGCCTGGCGCGGCGGGACCGGGCGCATGCCAAGGCGAAGGGATAGGACATCGATGACAGAGATGGCTGCGAGGCAAAGCGAGCGCGAAAAGATGGCCGCGGGCGCATGGTACTGCTGTGTCGACCCGGAACTCGATCAGTTGCGCAATCACGCCCGCAAGGCAGTTCACCAGCACAATTCCCTGCTGCCGGACGCGCGCGGCAGCATGGCCCCGGCCCTGAGAGCGCTCTTTGCCGGCGCGGCTGAGGACGCTTTCGTCGAGGCGCCGTTCCATTGCGCCTATGGCATGAATATAACGCTCGGCGCCCGCGTGTACCTGAACGCCGGCTGCACCATCCTCGACACCGCTCCCGTCGTCATCGGCAGCGACACGATGCTGGGACCGGGCGTACAGATCTATTGCGCCGAACACCACAAGGATCCGGCGCTGCGCCGTAAGGGGCTGGAAATCGCCCGCCCGGTTACGATCGGCGAAAACGTCTGGATCGGCGGCGGCGCCATCATCCTTGCCGGCGTGACGATCGGTGACGGCGCGATCGTCGGAGCAGGCGCGGTGGTAACGCGCCATGTGCCAGCGGGTGCGACGGTGGTCGGGAATCCGGCGCGGGTTCTGCGGTGAGATCCGAAGAAAAGAACAGGAGGGCTTTGTCGATGGCCGACAACGTGGTGATACAGGTTCGTCCGGCGCGCGCCGCGGACGTGCCGGCGCTTTGCGCGTTTCTGAACGAGATCATACGGATCGGCGGCACCACCGCCCACGAAGTGCCGTTTACCGACGAAAGCTTTGCCGCGCATTTCCTGACAAGTCCGGGCTTCGTCAGTTGCTATGTTGCCGAGGATGCCGATGGGCGGCCCTGTGCCTTTCAGGGATTGGAACGCTGGGATGGCCTCCCGGATGGTTGGGTGGATATCGGAACCTTCGCCCGTCCTCACGCGAAGGTTCGCGGCGCCGGAACAGCGCTTTTTACTGCCACGAAGGCGCATGCGCACGCCGCGGGCTTTCTGGCAATCAACGCGACAATCCGTGCGGACAACACCAGCGGGTTGGCCTACTACGGCAAGATGGGATTCGTCGATTACAAGGTCGACAAGGCAGTCCCGCTCAGGGATGGTCGGCCCATGGACAGGATATCGAAGCGCTATTTGCTCGGGGAGCGTGAGCGTCTCTGAGAGGCGAGCGCTGTTGCCGGCGCCATTACGCCTCGCATCAAACGCTCACTCGTCACCCATCTTCAAGGCCGCGATAAACGCTTCCTGCGGGATTTCCACCTTGCCGAACTGGCGCATGCGCTTCTTTCCGGCCTTCTGCTTTTCCAGAAGCTTGCGTTTGCGGGTAGCGTCGCCGCCGTAACACTTGGCGGTCACGTCCTTGCGCAGTGCCGAGATGGTTTCGCGCGCGATCACATTGCCGCCGATGGCGGCCTGGATCGGGATCTTGAACATATGCTTCGGGATCAGCTCTTTCAGCTTCTCGCACATTTCGCGGCCGCGCTTTTCCGCCGCCATGCGGTGCACCATCATCGACAGCGCGTCTACCGGCTCGCCGTTGACGAGGATAGACATCTTCACAAGGTTGCCTTCCCGGTGATCGGTGATCTGGTAGTCGAAGGAGGCGTAGCCCTTGGAAATCGACTTCAGCCGGTCATAGAAATCGAAAACAACTTCGTTGAGCGGCAGGTCGTAGGTCAACATTGCCCGGCTGCCGACATAGGTGAGCTCGACCTGGATGCCGCGCCGATCCTGACAGAGCTTCAGGATGCCGCCGAGATAATCATCGGGCGTCAGGATCGTCGCGCGAATCCACGGTTCGTGGATTTCGGCGATCTTGACGACATCCGGCATGTCGGCGGGGTTGTGAAGCTCACGCTCTGAGCCATCGTTCATGAACAGCTTGTAGACGACCGATGGCGCGGTCGCGATCAGATCGAGATCGAATTCGCGCTCCAGCCGCTCCTGGATGATTTCAAGGTGCAGAAGGCCGAGGAAGCCGCAGCGGAAGCCGAAGCCGAGCGCGGCGGAGGATTCCATTTCGAACGAGAAAGACGCATCGTTAAGGCGCAGCTTGCCCATCGCGGAGCGCAGGTCCTCGAAATCGGCGGCGTCGACGGGAAACAGACCGCAGAAGACGACGGGCTGGGCCGGCTTGAAGCCCGGCAGTGCCTTGGCCGTCGGCCGCTTGTCCTCGGTGATCGTATCGCCGACGCGGGTATCGGCCACTTCCTTGATCGAGGCGGTGATGAAGCCGATCTCGCCGGGACCGAGCGAATCCATCGCAACCATCTTCGGCGTCAGCACGCCGACGCGCTCCACCTGGTATTTCGCATCCGTTCCCATCATGCGGATGGTCATGCCCTTTTTCAGGGTTCCGTCGATGACGCGCACCAGAACCATGACCCCGAGGTAGGCGTCATACCAACTGTCGACGAGCAGCGCCTTCAACGGAGCGGTGTCGCCGCCTTCGCTCTTCGGCGCCGGCAGCTTGTGCACGATCGCCTCGAGTACGTCCGGAATGCCGAGCCCGGTCTTTGCCGAGATCAATACGGCATCGGACGCATCGATGCCGATCACTTCCTCGATCTGCTCCTTGATCCGCTCGGGCTCGGCCGCCGGCAGGTCGATCTTGTTGAGCACGGTGACGAGCTCATGGTTGTTGTCGATCGCCTGATAGACATTGGCGAGCGTCTGGGCTTCCACGCCCTGGCTGGCATCGACGACGAGCAACGAGCCCTCGCACGCCGAAAGCGAGCGCGAGACTTCATAGGCGAAGTCGACGTGGCCGGGCGTATCGATGAGGTTCAGCACATAGGTCTCGCCGTCATTGGCCTTGTAGTGCAGGCGCACGGTCTGGGCCTTGATGGTGATGCCGCGCTCTCGCTCGATGTCCATGCTGTCCAGCACCTGCTCGGACATTTCGCGCTCGGCAAGGCCACCGGTCGACTGGATCAGCCGGTCGGCGAGCGTCGACTTGCCATGGTCGATATGGGCCACGATCGAGAAGTTGCGGATGTGCGACAGGGGCGTCTTGGAAGATGTTGTGCTCATGGGCCGCATATAGCAGCGCGATCAGGCGGCGCAAAGCGGGAAATGAAGACTTCGTTCACTATAGTCCGGCGGCCGCGCACGCCTATTCGGACCGCGTTTCCGCCTCGATCAGCGCGCCGGCGTTCGGCACCTGCGCGCTCTTGAGTTCGAAGCCTTCGCAGAGCTGCGGCGGAACTCTCTTGCGGCTGCCGAGGCGCAGGAACACGAAAACCGCGTAGAGGACCGCCACGGTCATTGCAGCGTAGATGAATGTGTGCTGCCCCAGGGCGGGCGTCAGCATGGTAACGAGCATCGGCACGATCGTTGCGGCCGTCGACCAGGCGACGAGCATGGTGCTGGCGAGCGGCACGAAATCGGCCGGATCGGCGCGGTCGTTGGCGTGCGCATTGGCGATCGAGTAGATCGTCTCGACGGCGCCGGCGAAGAGCGCGAAGACCAGCATCAGCAGGATGAGATTGGCGAAGGAAACGCTGAGTGCCGCGAAACCAGCGGCGACGATCAGCGCGCAGGTGGCGATCAGAACGATACGGCGGTCGATCCGGTCGGAGAGCGCGCCCATCGGATACTGGATGAAGATCAGCCCGAACTGCATGACGAACATCAGCGCCGCCACATCCTTCTGGCTGACATCGTTGGCGGCGGCGTAGATCGGCGTGAAGCCCTGCACCACCATGGAAAGACCCCCGGCGGCAAGCACGCCGACGAAGGCGACGGGAGAATTCCGCCACGCCATCGGAATGTCGATGCTGACATTGGCGGGCGCTGGCGGCGTCGGCAGACGGGTGAGGCCGACCGGCAGGATCGCGATGGTGGTGAAGAAGATCGTGATGATCGGTGCAAGGTTGCCGTCCGCCGGGATCTGGCCGAAGAGCCAGGCGCCGGCACCGAGACCGATCACATAGGCCATGTAGAACATCGCCATCGCCCTGCCGCGCCAATGGTTTTCGCTGGCGTGGTTCAGCCAGCTCTGGCTGATGATGAAATTCGTATTGCCGGCGGCGCCGTAGAGGCAGCGCGCGAACACCCAGAGAATCGGATGGACGCCAAGGCTGATCATCAGTGCCGCGAGAATGACGAGAGCCATGGAGCAGGAGAAGGCGCGGGCATGGCCGACGCGGCGGATGAGCGGCCCGGCGATCACGCAGCCGACGAGCCCGCCGAAGGCGATGGCGGTGACCGCGGCGCCTGGGACCCAGTCCGGCGCCTCGGACCGCGTCAGCACGAAGGGGACATAGGCGAGCATCATCCCATTGCCGATTGCGACTGCCGTCATCGAGACGACGATGCTGGCGATCGACGTGAGCGACGAAGGGGATTTGTGCCTGGCTTGCGCGACGTCCATGCTGCCCCTCTGAAAAAGAGATTTCTAAGCTATTGAAGAAGAACGCTTTTGCGAATTGAATGTTCGTCCGCACCATAGCGCCGGATGTGTCGCCGCGTTGTCGTCAAAGCGGCATGGGCGAAATTTATTTGATGGTCCCCCGCGGCTTGACTCCACTATATGGGAAATGCAATCTCAGATAATGGAAAATGTAAACGATCCTCTCGAACATGCCATTGGCGAGCGGGTGCGGCAGCTGCGAACCGAGCAGGCGCTCACGCTGGATGATCTTGCGACGCGCTCCGGCGTCAGCCGCGCGATGATCTCGCGCATCGAGCGCGGCGAGGCGAGCCCGACGGCACAGCTCCTGGCGAAGCTTTGCAGCGCGCTCGGGACGACGCTCTCGGCGCTCTTCGCCTTCGATGTCAAAGATAGTTCGCCGATCGCCAGAAGGGCAGAGCAGCGACTCTGGCGCGATCCCGAAAGCGGTTACCTGCGCCGGTCCGTTTCGCCGGAAGGCGTCGGCTCGCCGGTCGATATCGTCGAGGTCGAATTTCCGCCCAGCGCCCGCGTCGTCTTCGAGCGCCAGCCGGCGGACCGTGGCATCAGCCAGCACCTCTGGCTCTTCTCCGGACGGCTCGAACTGACGATGGAGGACGGCTCCCATCTGCTCGAGGCGGGAGACTGCCTCTTCATGGGACTGGAGGAGGCCCATGTCTTTCACAACCCCTATGAGGAGCCGGCCCGCTACGCCGTCATTCTCTGCCGCACCAAGGTCTAGCCATGCCCGAGATAAATATCCGCGTGCTCGCCGAAGAAGAAACCCGCGCCGCTCTGCCGGCGCTCGCCGAGATCCTTTCCGACTGCGTCGAAGGCGGCGCATCGGTCGGGTTCATGCAGCCGTTTCCGCCAAAGGATGCCTCGCCCTTTTGGGAAGGCGTCGCCGCCGCGGTTGCCCGGGACGACGTCGTGCTCATCGTCGCCGAGGTCGACGGCCGCACGGTCGGCACGGTACAGCTCGGGATCGGCACGATGCCCAACCAGCCGCACCGCGCCGATGTCAAGAAGCTGCTCATACATCGGGACGCCCGCGGTCTCGGTCTTGCGCGTCGCCTGATGGAGAGAGCGGAGATCGAAGCGATGAGGCGCGGCCGGCGGGTGCTGGTGCTCGATACGGCCACAGGCGAGCCGGCGGAGGCGATCTATGAGCGCTTCGGCTGGCTGCGCGCCGGCGTCGTTCCCGACTATGCGCTGATGCCGGACGGCCGCTATTGCGGCACGACTTTCTTCTACAAGCATCTCGCGCCTTACAGCATGATTCCTTAAATCGGAATCGATTTAAGGAATCATGCAGCAATTCAAAGTGCTACAGCGACCTTTGCGCGTCCGATTGGACGCGCGGCGCCGTAGATCATTTCATTGCTTTGATCGCCCGGCTTTGCATCCGGACCGATTTCGACGGCTGCTTCCTGCCGGCCCGCCGCTCACGAAACGAAGAAGCTGGAAAGTCCCTGGCCGGCCGCAAGGGCTGCATAGGCAAGCACGACGAAATAAATCGTGGTTGCGACCAGGAAAAGATAGCCGCCGGCCACCATCAGGCCGTCGCGCTGGATGATGCCGAGCGACAAGAGCAGGATCGCGATGCCGGGCAGCGTGTTCGACAGCGGGATCAGGCCGAGCGGAAACATCAAGAGCACGCCGCCGGCCATGATCATAAGGCCGTTGAAGCGGTTCATGACGGCGCCCTGCGTCAGGAAACGCAGTCTCGGCCGCACGAAGCGGTCGAGCTTTGAAACGAGCGCCGCCCCCTTCTTCAGGGTCGGCACGAGCTTTTCGGTTTCGATCTGACGATCGAGAATGCGTTGCGGCAGCCAGGGCAGGCGGTTGAGGGTGATCGCCAGCGAGATAAGGATGATCGCGGCCCCAAAGACGGTGCTGACGCCGGGAATCGAAACGGGAATCAGGAACGGCAGCGTCAGCAAGGCGCAAAGCAGCAGAAAACCATGCTCGCCGATCTCGATCATCAGCTCGCGGAGCGTGATCGTATTGCCTTTGATCGAGGCGATCATGTCGTTCAGCGTGTCGCTGAGATTGCGTTCCGTGTCGCCGAACTCGACCGCCATGCTTGTCATCCCCGCTTCTGTCGCCCTTGCAGCACCGTGCGCCGTTTCAGAGGCACAATAGAACGCTATAAGGCTTTGAACTGCTGCATGGGCTTGTCCTAAATCGGTCCGATCCAACAAACCATGCAGCGGGCCCGTATAGCACGGGCATGTGAAGGATCGGTTATCCGGTGCTCTGGACAGCAATATGGCGGCGTTCGGCCATTTTGTCGGGCTGCCGCGACCGTTGCCGGCGTGCAACATAAAGGTGCATTCCGCCGGTTGCAGCGCGAACGGAATGCCTCTTCATCTTCCTGCCTTAATCGATAGTATGAAGCACCTTCAGCACCAATGGGGACAATCGATTCGATGATCAAGAAATGCGCCATCCTGGCCATTGCGGCCGTGTACCTTTCCGGATGCACCACCACCGATCCCTATACGGGAGAGCAGAAGATGTCGAATACGGCGGGCGGTGCGCTGATCGGCGCGGGCCTTGGCGCCGCAACAGGCCTTCTGGTCGGCGGCAGCGCCGCAGGACGGCGCGATGCCGCGCTTGTCGGCGCCGGTATCGGCGCACTCGGCGGCGGCCTGGTCGGCAATTACATGGACCAGCAGGAATCGGAACTGCGCGCCCAGCTGCAGGGCACCGGCGTTTCGGTGACGCGGGCGGGCGACCGCATCATTCTCAATATGCCGTCGAACATCACCTTTGCGACCGACCGCGACCAGGTGATCCCGCCCTTCTACCCGACGCTCGACTCGGTCGCGATCGTGTTGCGCAAGTTCAACCGGACGCTGATCGACGTCGACGGCCACACCGATTCGACCGGCAGCGCCGCCCACAACCAGGGTCTCTCCGAGCGCCGCGCGGCGTCCGTTGCCAACTACCTCGGCAGCCGCGGCATCGACCAACGGCGCATCTCGACCATGGGCTACGGCATGGAACGGCCGATCGCTTCGAACGCCACCGAGGCCGGCCGCGCGCAGAACCGTCGCGTCGAAATCTCGATCGCGCCGATCAAGAGCTGATCCGCGAAATCGCAGACATGAGAAGGGGCCGCCGGCATGCCGCGCGGCCCTTTTCTTGATCGGGGCATCGCAGGCAGTGCGGACGTGTCAAAATCGATAGCGAACCAGGCGCCCCATCGGCGGTAGCATCGGGGTCATCTTCAGCATCTGAAGCGCGATCTGCACAGGCGGCGACATGCGCGCAATCGCGGTATTGCTCCAGCTCGCATGGTCCTCCGCCAGCGTCAGGCCCGGTACCTGCCGCTCGAGTTCCGCCGGATCGTCGAGCGCCCAATGAAGATCGGCGCCGGTCGCACGAATCGCGGGGTTGAGGCTCAGCAACCAGGTCATGAGCCGGCTATAGGCATCGAAGGCGATCTCGCCGGATGGGAAATGGCCGACGAGCCTGCGCAGAAGCAGCGGCACCTCGTTCTGCCCGAGATAGGGCAAAACGCCCTCGGCGACGATCAGCGCCGGCCTGTCGGATGGACATTGGCAGAGCCACGTCTCGCTGGTGATCGAGGCCGAGATCATCGCATAGTTCTCGCGGCAGGGGTAAAGGCGCCGCCTCAGCGCGACAACGTCGGGAAAATCGACGTCGAACCAGTGCACCGGCGGTTTCGGACCGACACGAAAGACGCGGCTGTCGAGGCCGCAGCCGAGGTGCAGGACGGTCGCATCCGGATGCCGGTCGAGGAAGGCTGTGGTCCAGCGATCGAGCAAATAGGCGCGCAGCGCGATCGCGATCGTCATGTCGTGGCCGACCTTCAGGTGCGTAAGGTCCTCGCCAATGCGCGCGAGCGCGGCGGCGGCGAAATGGTCGTGGAGGACGGAGTCCGGCATGGCGCTCTCCTCCGCCTTCGCCCGGAGCGTGATCAGCGGGGTTGCCTTGACGCCAGTGAAGCAAATCTCCGGTGCCATGGCTCTCTCCAACGACATCGACGGGCGATGAATTCGATCATCTCCGCAGAAGCCCTCGCAAACCGGAGCTGCGCGCGGCGAGCGCGCATCCCCGCAATGTTCGAGTTCCGACTCTAATCCATTTCTTGGTTCAGCATATGTCGATTTGCGGTTTCACGACCGGCCCTTACGGCAGCGATAATGCCCAAGGCGGGTGCGAGTGCGAAGAGCCCGAAGAGCCAGATCGCGGCCGAGGTGGCGCCTTGCACCGTGCCCTCGTCGATACCGGCAAGGTTGGCCGCCATGCCGGCGAGTGCTGCGCCGAGAGATGCGGTGAAGAGCTGAACCGTCGTGATCGCTGCGGATGCCTTCTCCTCTTCACCGGCAGGCGCCGCGCCGTAGACGGCCGTGACGATGTGCGGCCACGCAAGCCCGATGCCGAAGCCGACGGCTGCGATGCCGAGGCAAAGCGGCAAGGCGATCGCGGCGAAGCCGGCAGAGATGACCGGCATGAAGGCGGCGATCGTCAGGAGGCCGGCGAGGCCGAAGACAGGGCCGACGGCGATCGTCTTGCGTGCGCGGCCGCCTTGCCAATGGGCGCTCGTCATCGATCCAGCCGTCCAGCCGAGCGCCATCAGCGCAGCGATATAACCGGCAACCAGGGGAGACCGCCCGTGCAGTTCCTGCAGCAGATAGGGAACGTAGATCTCCGGCTGCATGCCGATCATCGCGAATGCAATGGTCCCATAGAGCGCGGCGAGCGGCGTGCGAGGGTCGAGGGCGCCTTTCGGCAGCAGCCTCGCAGCCGCGCGACGTTCGCTGGCGACAAGCATAGCAAAGAGCACGAGCGCAGCACCGACACCGGCGATCTGTTCGCCGATCGCCGTGCGGGTTCCGCTCACCGACAGCACCAGAACGATGCCGATGAGAAGGGTGAGTTGCGTCAGCGGTAGTGGACCGCGCGTGCCCGATGTCCTCCGCGGCAGGGTCGAGAGGGCGAGGACCGCGAGCAGTGCCGTCAAGGGCATGAGCGACCAGAAGGCTGTCCGCCACGCGCCATATTCGGCGAACACACCGCCAACGGCGGGACCGATGAGCGTCGCCGTGCCCCAGGTGGCGGATATGAGCCCGATCGCACGCGCCCAGAGCGTCGCCGGAAAGACCATGCGGATGACGCCGTAGGCAAGCGCGTAGAGAAGTCCGCCGCCGAAGCCCTGGATGGCGCGGCCGGCAAGCAGCAATACCATGTTGGGTGCAACGGCGCATGTGAGCGAGCCAATCCCGAAGACCAGCGCGCCGACCGCATAAGCGCCGCCGGCACCGGCCCGATCGAGCAGCCGCGCCGAGAGCGCCGCACCGAGAATGGACGCGGCGACGAAGAGCGTCGTGCTCCAGGCATAGTAGTCGAGCCCGCCGATGTCTCGTACGACCGATGGCATGACGGTCGTGACGATATAGATGTTGAGCGCATGCAGGGCGACGCCGCCGCTGAGCACAAGCGAATGGATGGCGTTCCCGCCGGAGAAAAGCGTAATCCACCCCGCGTCGGACGCGGCCGGAGCGTCTTTTGTCTTGTCGAGCATGTCTGAGCCTCGTTGATCGGCGGCCATTTCAGTGAACGGCCGTTTCGTCGAGATTGGCGAGCTTGTCCGGATTGCGGACGATGAAAATATCGGAAACCCGACCTTTGTCGTCATAGCCGAAGGAAACCGTCGCGGCGACGTCGTCGCCGCCTTCGCTCCGTAGAACGATGCCGCGTCCGCCGTTGAGCTGTGCCGTTTCCCATCGGTAATGCGACCAGTATTCGGTCAGGCGCTCGGCAATGAAGGCCATGACGGTTTCCTTGCCGGAAACGGTGCCGAGTACCGTTGCTGCCTTGCCGCCGCCATCCGCGGTCAGCTTCACGTCGGCAGACAGCAGTGCCGAGAGACCGGCAAGATCGCCGCCGTGAATGGCCTTGTGGAAGGCGGTGAGCAACGCGTCCTGCCGTTCGCGCGGCGTCGTATGTCGGGTTTGGGCCACGCCGATATTGGATTTTGCGCGCGAGACCAGCTTGCGGGTGGCTGCCTCCTGCATGTCGAGCGCTTCGGCGATCGTGTCATAGGATTGACCGAAGATCTCGTGCAGCAGGTAGGCTGCCCGCTCCTTGGGCGTCAGCCGTTCCAGCATCAGCAGGAATGCGGTCGTGAGCGAGGAGGTGAGCGCGAGTTTCTCCTCGACATTGTCGTCGCTTGCGGTGTGGATCGGTTCCGGCAGCCACGCGCCGACATAGTCGACGCGTTTGCGGTGGGCGGCCTTGAGCAGGTCGAGGCAGCGGCGTGTGCAGGCGGTGGTGAGCCAGGCCGACGGAGTTTCGATCGCAGAAAGATCGGCCGCCTGCCACTTCAGGAACGTGTCCTGCACGGCGTCCTCGGCGTCCGCGCGCGAGCCGAGAATGCGGTAGGCAAGGCCGAGGAGGCGGGGTCGCGCCTCCTCGAACATGCCGCTCTTGTCGTTGCGAACCATGTCAGTGCCTCGAAATCTGGATGCGGTTCCAAAGGTTGATCATCGCCACGGTCGAGGTGATGACGCTGATCTCGTTGTCGCTGAAGTGCTCGCGAAGACGGGCGCGCAAGCTTGCGAAATCCGTCCTTGGTTCGAGTTCCGTCAGGGCTTCGGTCCAGGCAAGTGCGGCTTTTTCGCGCTCGGAGAAATCGCCGACCTGATCCCAGACGACGATGCGGTCGAGCCGTTCGCTCGGCACGGGCCTCCTTCGTGTGCATCTTCACGCAGAAGCCGCAGCGGTTGATCTGCGAGGCGCGAAGCTGGACCAGATGGTGGATCGTCCGGTCGAGGCCATGGCTGTCCATTTTGTCGTGCACGTCGGCGAGCGCGCCGAGCACGTCCGGGATCTCCTGTTCGTAACGGACGGCTTTGCTATCGGTCATGGTCTGTCTCCATTTGCTCAGTCAATTGATGCTTGCGATCAGTTGACGATTGACCATGGACGCCTGTGACGTGGGTACTGCATGATTCCTTAAATCGGAATCGCTTTAGGACAAAATCATGCGGCAATTCAAAGTGCTGAAGCGATCTTAGCGCGTCCGATCGGAACGTGCGGCGCTGTAGAGATCTTTTCGGGAGGTCATCCCCTCGGCGGATAGGCGTGCTCGTTTCCGCGGAAGTCGGTGACCGTGTAGCAACCGCCGCCTTCTGCCGCGATCGTGCTTGCGCCGACGACCGCCTTGCCGTGGCCGCCGGGGATATCGAGGATATAGGTGGGTTGGCAGAGCCCGGAGACGCGGCCGCGAAGCGCCGCGACGAGCGCCTGGCCCTCCTCGATCGTCAGCCGGAAATGGCTTGTGCCGGGGGCAAGATCCGGGTGATGCAGGTAATAGGGCTTGATCCGCGTTTCGACGAAGGCGCGCATGAGCTCCGCAAGCACGGCCGCGTCGTCGTTGACGCCCTTGAGGAGCACCGACTGGCTCACCATGACAATGCCCGCTTCGATGAGACGCGCAGAAGCGGCGCGCGCCTCGGGCGTCAGCTCGCGCGGGTGGTTGGCGTGGAGCGCCACATAGGTCGTCTTGCCGCTGGCCTTCAGCGCCTGAACGAGCTCGGCATCGACGCGCCCCGGTTCGACAACGGGCACGCGGGTGTGAAAGCGGACGATCTTGACGTGGTCGATTGCGCCAAGCCGCTCCATGATTTCGTGTAGCCGGCGCGGCGACAGCACGAGCGGATCACCGCCGGTGAGGATCACTTCCCAGATCTCGGAGTGTTCCGCGATGTAAGCGATCGCCGCATCGAGCTCGGCAGGCGCAATCGTACCGAGCCCCTGTGGCCCGACCATTTCGCGGCGGAAGCAGAAGCGGCAATAGACCGGGCATACATGCACGGCCTTGAGCAGCACGCGGTCCGGATAGCGATGAACGATCCCGGAAACCGGACTGTGCGCACCGTCTCCGATCGGATCCGCGCGCTCTTCAGGCGTTTGCGTCAGCTCGGCTATATCGGGTACGAACTGCCGGGCGATCGCATCATCCGTGTCCTGGCGGTCGATGAGGTCGGCTATTGTTGGACTGATCGCAACGGCATAGCGCGAGGTCACGCGCGCTACCGCTTCTTCGGCCGCCGGTGCGACAAGGCCGGCGTCGACCAGTTCGCGCGCCGTTCTGATGGGGCGCTGAGCGCTCATGCGCTTGCCTCCGCGACCGGTGCCCATAGCACCTGATCAATGCGCGAAGCCCCCGTCGCCAGCATCACCAGGCGGTCGAAGCCGAGCGCTATGCCGCTCGCCTCGGGCATGATGGCGAGAGCCGACAGGAAGTCTTCGTCGAGCGGATAGGTCTCGCCATAGACGCGCGCCTTTTCCGCCATTTCGAGTTCGAAGCGTCGGCGCTGCTCGGCGGCATCCGTCAGTTCGCCGAAGGCATTGGCAAGCTCGACGCCGCAGACATAGAGCTCGAAGCGTTCGGCGACGCGGCGGTCCCGTGCTGTCGGCCTGGCAAGCGCCGCCTCGGCGACCGGATATTCGCCGAGGATCGTCGGCCGGCCGAAGCCGAGATTGGGCTCGACCTTTTCCACGAGCACACGGCTGAAGAGGTCAGCCCAGGTGTCGTCGCCGGCAACGCGCAAGCCCGAAACCCTCATAGCCGCGGCCAGCCGGTCCCGATCGGTCGCGCCGTTCCCGGCGATCGACGCTAGCAGGTCGATGCCTGCGAAGCGCTCGAACGCTTCGGCCAGCGAAAGCCGCTCGGGTTCGAGAAAAGGATCGGTGGTCCTGCCCTGATAGGAGAGGGATCGCGTGCCTGTCGTCTCGGCGGCGAGCGCGAGGATTTCGGTGCAGTCGCGCATCAGCGCCTCATAGCTCTCGCCGGCGCGGTACCATTCGAGCATGGTGAATTCGGGATGGTGCAGCGGTCCGCGCTCCCGGTTGCGGTAGACATGGGCAAAACAGGCGATCCGCTTTTCGCCCGCGGCAAGCAGTTTCTTGCAGGCGAATTCCGGCGAGGTGTGGAGATAGAGCGGCTGGGCGGCGCCGTCGTGGCCGAACGCTTGCGTTTCAAAGGCATGCAGATGCGCCTCGTTGCCCGGCGATACTTGCAGGCTCGCTGTGTCGACCTCGACGAAATCCCGTTCGTCGAAGTATCGCCGCAACGCCGATTGGATCCGGTTGCGCCCGATCAGAAACGGCCGCCGGTCGGCATGGACATCCGGTGTCCACCAGGGAGAAGCATGCGGCATGATCGGTCGGTCCAAACTTTCTTCGTGTGCCAAGTTTCTTCGCGTGCCAGTTTCTTCGCGTCATTGCCGGCACAGGCTGGCTATTTGCGCGAAATTAGGGTAGTTGCGGCGCGAAATCTAAGTTTTCGCGTCCTTTCAGGGCCGGGTTTCCCGGCTCGCCGTGTCGCGCCTACCTCTGTTACAAGGAAGACTAATGGTCAAGGTCATCGCTTCTTCTGTCCGCAAGGGCAACGTTCTCGACGTAGACGGCAAGCTCTATGTCGTGCTTACCGCACAGAACTTCCACCCGGGCAAGGGCACGCCGGTCACGCAGGTCGACATGCGCCGCATTTCCGATGGCGTGAAGGTTTCCGAGCGCTACCGCACGACCGAGCAGGTCGAGCGCGCCTTTGTCGAGGACCGCGAGCACACCTTCCTTTATGAAGATGGCGAAGGCTTCCACTTCATGAACCCGGAGACCTACGACCAGCTCGTCATGTCGGCCGAGGACATCGGTGATCTGAAGGCCTATCTCCAGGAGGGCATGGCCGTGATGTTGTCGATCCATGAAGGCATCGCGATTGCCATTGACCTGCCGCGTCACGTCATTCTCGAAATTACCGAGACCGAACCGGTGGTCAAAGGCCAGACGGCTTCCTCTTCCTACAAGCCGGCTGTCCTTTCGAATGGCGTACGCACCCTGGTGCCGCCCCATATTCAGGCTGGCACCCGGGTCGTGATCGCGACCGAAGACGGCTCCTACGTCGAGCGCGCGAAGGACTGATCTGAGTCCTGACGGAGATCCAAACGGGGGCGGTGGTCGATCACTGCCGTCCCTGTTTTCGTTTCCGGTGCGTAGCTGCAAATTCGGCGCGCATTTTATTCGCGCGATGCTAGGATGCCGCCCTCTGGAGCGGGATAAGAGGCGCGGCACTGCATGTTTCCACTATCGCATATGATGAAGGCGTTCATTCGCAAGGGCAGCCTGACGGTGATCGATGCCGAGGGCAAACGCCATGTCTTTGCCGGCGAGCCCGGGCCGAGCGTGACAATGCGGCTGACGGACAAGCGGCTTTATCGAAGCCTGGTTTTCAATGCCGAGCTCGCTGCCGGCGAGGCCTACATGGACGGCACGATGCGCTTCGAGGAGGGCTCGACGCTTCGGGACTTCCTCACGCTGTTCTCGATCAACCGGTTGTCGCTTGGTTCCTATCCGATCCAGAAGGTGTTGCGGGCGATCAAGATGCGTTTCCGCAAGCGCCAGCAGGCGAACCCGAAGGGCAAGGCGCAGCAGAACGTCGCGCATCATTACGATCTCGGCAATGATTTCTACAAGCTCTTCCTCGACGAGAACATGCTCTATTCCTGCGCCTATTTCCGCGACCCCGACGAGACGCTGGAGTCGGCGCAGCGCAACAAGCTCAGGTTGCTCGCCGCGAAGCTTTGCCTGAAGCCGGGGATGAAGGTTCTCGATATCGGCTGCGGCTGGGGTGATCTGGCGCTCTATCTGGCGGCGCTGGAAAATGTCGAGGTTCTGGGGGTGACGCTCTCGAAGGAGCAGCAGGCGCTGGCCTCGGAACGGGCCCGCGCAGCTGGCATGGCCGATCGCGTGCGCTTCGAGCTGAAGGACTACCGCGACGTTCATGGCCCCTTCGATCGCATCGTCTCGGTCGGCATGTTCGAGCATGTCGGCGTTCACCATTACGACGAATTCTTCAAGAAGCTGAATGCTTTGATGCCGGATGACGGGCTCGCCGTGCTGCACTCGATCGGACATATGAGCCCGCCCGGCATGGCGAGCTCATGGCTGCGCAAATACATCTTCCCCGGGGCCTATTCGCCGGCGCTCTCGGAGGTATTCACGGTCGTCGAGCAGAACAGCCTGTGGGTGACCGATCTGGAATTCCTGCGCGTTCACTACGCCACGACACTGGAGCACTGGGGCAAGCGCTTCGAAGAGAACCGCGACAAGGTGATCGCGATGTATGACGAGCGCTTCGCCAGGATGTGGGAGTTCTACCTGATCAGCGCGGAGATGATGTTCCGCACGGGCAGCCAGCTCGTATTCCACATGCAGCTGTCGCGTTCGCGCGACGCGGCCCCGATCGTGCGTGACTACATCACCGATCAGCAGCGCGCCTATATCGAGCGGGAAAAGACACTCAATCTCTCGATCTGAAGCAGTTCCTTCGACTGCGGTTGTTGCGAAGTCCAGGGCGCGCTTGCCGCGCTCTTGACGCGCGCAGCCGTGCTTTCTATTTTAGAATTATTCTAAAGAAGGTTATTGCAGATGCTTTCCCGCCTTTTCTCCCGGTTAAAGCGCCCGTTTCTTTCCCTGAGCGAGCAGGAGATCCTCGCTCTGGCGATTTCATCCGAGGAGGACGACGGCCGCATCTATCTCGCCTATGCGGATGCGCTACGCGAAAAATATCCGCATTCGGCCAAGGTCTTCGAGGAGATGGCGGAAGAGGAAAGCCATCATCGTCAGGCACTGATCGACCTTCATGTCGCCCGCTTCGGCAACCGTATCCCGCTGATACGGCGCGAGCATGTGCGCGATTTCCCCGAGCGCAAGCCCGATTGGCTGATCGCCGAGATGCCGATCGAAAAAGCGCGCGACGAAGCGGAAGCAATGGAGGAGACAGCCCACCGTTTCTATGTGCAAGCGGCAGCGCGAACGCAGGATGCGGCAACGCGCAAGTTGCTCGGCGACCTGGCGATTGCCGAGAAATCGCATGAATCGCTCGCCCGTCGGCTTGGCGAGAAGCATACGCCCGAGAATGTGCGCGAGGAGGAAGACCAGACATCGCGCCGGCAGTTCATCCTCACTTACGTACAGCCGGGGCTTGCGGGACTGATGGACGGCTCGGTCTCGACGCTGGCGCCGATCTTTGCCGCCGCCTTCGCGACCCAGGATACCTGGCAGACCTTTCTCGTCGGCCTTTCGGCCTCCGTCGGCGCCGGCATCTCGATGGGTTTCACGGAGGCCGCCCACGACGACGGCAAGCTGTCGGGACGCGGTTCGCCGGTCAAGCGGGGACTTGCCTCGGGCATCATGACGGCGCTCGGCGGGTTGGGTCACGCGCTGCCCTATTTGATCCCGCACTTCTGGACGGCGACCGTGACCGCGGCCGCGATCGTCTTCTTCGAGCTTTGGGCGATCGCCTTCATCCAAAACCGTTATATGGAAACGCCCTTCCTCAGGGCGGCCTTCCAGGTCGTCCTTGGCGGCAGTCTGGTGCTCGCCGCCGGCGTCCTGATCGGCAACGCCTGATGGACATAAAATCTGACGGAAATAAAAAAGGGCCGTAAACCGGCCCTTTTTGAATAGCTTGTCCTGACTGGTCAGTTGCCGACCGAACCGACGACGACCTCCGCGCCGTTGTCGATAGTCACCCAGCGGCCGCTGTTATAGGACGCCTGGCGCTTGAGATAGCGATAGGGCGTTTGAGTCCAGAGCCTTACCCTGTTTTCGAGATTATCGAGAATGAAGTCGCCCTGCGCCGTGCGGACGGTAAGGACCGCGTGACCCTCTCCGTCGGGCTTGCGCACGACGGTCATCAGCAGCTGGCTTGCGGGAAAGCCGCGCTTCATCAGCCGCCGGCGCTTTTCAAGCGCGAAGTCTTCACAATCGCCAACGGTGGTCGGGTAGGACCAGACCTCGTCCCTGCCATGAATCTGCTGATCGATCACGGGCGTGATCTCGCGGTTGACCGCCGCATTGACCTGGCGGATGACAGCCCAGCCCCGATCGGTGACGCGTGGCGCGACCGTCGTCTTGGACCGAGCGCGGCACTCGCCCCGATATTTCTGGCAAAACTCGTAATGCCCGATCGGCTGCGAGGTTACCGAGCCGGTCTGCATCCATGGAGTGGATCCCGCCTGGGCGGGAATTGCCGTGTTTGCTGAAATGAAAACTGCGCAGAACGCCGCGATACTAGCCTTAACCCCTGTCCAAGACGCCATACAGATCCCCTGCAACGCGGAGTGTCGGGCTCTTCCAGTCCGGACCTATCCGCGCAATCCTGAGTTGACGACAGCTTTCGTGGATATCCCCGTGCGCTGCTCTAATCGTTAACAAAGAGTTAATATTGTTGCTTCGTTGGAGTCAATGATCCTGATTCGCGGATCGGCCGTTATGGTTAAAATCGCCCGGAAAACGGCGGCAATGATGCTTGCGCCGCAACGGTTTTGCGCGGGTGCATTGGAAAGATGATGGGGTATTGCGCGTCGCGCGGCTGTCAGCCTTGCGTGAGCATGTCGCCGATTGCCTGTTTCAATTTGGCAATATCCTCGTCGCGTGAGAGCCGGTGATCGCCGTCGCGAATGAGAGTCATCACGACATCGTCCGCGGGCATGTGCTCCATCAGCTTCAGCGCATGCGTGTAGGGGACATCGGGATCGCGCATGCCCTGGAGGATATGGACCGGGCAGTCCGTTTCGACGGGACCCGACAGCACGCGATTGGCGCGGCCGTCCTCGATCAGCGCCAAGGTGAAGACATTCGGCTCGGGGCTGTACTGCGACGGCTCCTCGAAATAGCCGCGTTCGGCAAGCGAGGCCTTCTCCGCGACGGTGAGATTGGGTTCGATGAGCTCAGCCGTGAAGTCCGGTGCGGGCGCGATCAGCACGAGACCCGCAACGCGGCCCTTGTTGCCGCGGCGTTTGAGTTCCTGAATGAGCCGCAAGGCGATCCAGCCGCCCATCGAGGAGCCTATGAGGACAACCTTTCCAGGCGCCGCGTGGTTTATCACGGCAAGGCTCTCCTCGATCCAACGCGAGATCGTGCCGTCCCGGAAGTCGCCGCCGGAGGAGCCGTGGCCGGAATAGTCGAAGCGAATGCAGTCCGATCCGATCGCGCGCGCATAGTGCTCGACCTCGACGGCCTTGGTCCCGGTCATGTCGGAGCGATACCCGCCGAGCCAGACGAGCGTGGGGCGCTCGGATCGCGGTTCTGCGCGAAATATCCGCATGGCGATGGAGCGTGCGGCCGCACCGCCGCCCACCTCGATCCACGTGATTTCCGTTTCGGCTGGCGCTGTTGACATCGGATATCCTCTAGAAAGACGGCGGGGCGGCAGATTTCCTTCTAAAACAGATTCGCCTATGCTTCGACAGAGGGTGATTTTCCTTGCGAGCCATGCTATTGACTCTGGCGCCGCAATTCACACATTGCCGTCGGTGACAGTTTCAAGCGCTTCGTTTGAGATCGCGCTGACCGTTCAAGCAGACCATATATACGTCAATAGCTCGAGGAGAGTACGACCATTCGCAGACCGTTCAAAGCGGACGCCCCGGTTAAAGAGGGGCCGCGCTCAAACAAGGAAATCCGGGTCCCCCGGGTTCAGCTTATCGATGCCGAAGGCCAGAATGTCGGCGTCGTGCCGATCGACCAGGCACTCCGCATGGCGGATGAAGCCGGTCTTGATCTGGTAGAGATCGCACCGAATTCCGAACCGCCGGTGTGCAAGATTCTTGATCTGGGCAAGCTGAAATACGCCAACCAGAAGAAGGCCGCGGAAGCGCGCAAGAAACAGAAGATCGTCGAGATCAAAGAAATCAAGATGCGTCCGAACATCGACACCCACGATTACGAGGTGAAGATGAAGGCCATGAACCGATTCTTCGAGGAAGGCGACAAGGTCAAGGTGACGCTGAAGTTCCGTGGCCGTGAAATGGCCCACCAGGAACTCGGCATGAAGCTTCTGCTGCAGGTGAAGGACGACACCCAGGCGATCGCCAAGGTGGAAGCCGAGCCGAAGCTTGAAGGCCGACAGATGATGATGGTGCTCGCACCGAAGTGATCGGGCGCGCCCGCGGAAAATGGAAATGACGGGAAGCCGCCGCTTGAGGCGGCTTTTTGTTTGACTGGCATGCCCCCGGCGGGCTGGCTGCCGAGCCAAGCGACACGGCTTCGGGCCGCACCCGGCTTCTTCGTTTGCCGGCTTGCGTTTTTCAGGACGTGCGGTTATAAGCCCCCGTCCGAACGGTCCGGCAGGGCATGCCGTGGCCGTTCTTAACGCTGGAAACGGGCGTCGTCTGCCTGTTTCGCACTATTAAGAACAATGGAGTAGCAAAATGCCCAAGATGAAGACGAAATCGTCTGCCAAGAAGCGGTTCAAAGTCACCGCTACCGGCAAGGTTAGAGCTGCTGCTGCTGGCAAGCGCCACGGCATGATCAAACGGTCCAACAAGTTCATTCGCGACGCGCGCGGAACCATGGTTCTCGCCGAAGCTGACGGCAAGAAGGTCGTCAAGAACTACCTGCCGAACGGTCTCTGAGACCTCGGGCTATTGGATACTTAAGGAGATCATGACATGGCACGTGTAAAACGCGGTGTGACCGCCCACGCCAAGCACAAGAAGACGCTCAAGGCCGCCAAGGGTTTCTATGGCCGTCGCAAGAACACCATCCGCGCCGCCAAGGCAGCGGTGGACCGTTCCAAGCAGTACGCCTATCGCGACCGCAAGGTTAACAAGCGCAATTTCCGCGCGCTCTGGATCCAGCGCATCAACGCTGCCGTCCGCGAGCACGGCCTGACCTACGGCCGCTTCATCGACGGTCTCAACAAGGCCGGCATCGAAGTCGACCGCAAGGTTCTGTCCGACATGGCGATCCATGAGACGGCAGCATTCGGCGCGCTCGTCGAGGCCGCCAAGAAGGCGCTCGCCTACCTCAAGGAAGCCGGCACGGCAAACGAGTTTGAAAGCGCTGTCCGTTAAGCCAGCGTTTTCCCAAAACCGTTCTTGAAATTAGTTGGGAAACCCGCGCTGGCAGGCTGGCGCGGGTTTTTCTATTCGGCTCGCCAGCCGGATCGCAGCCACGGTCGACCTCTCCGACCGACGCCGGGTGCGATCACATTGCTGAAGAATTGAACCGATATACCGAACCATTCCCGCATCGAGGCAGGACAGAATGAGCGAACTGGAAACACTGGAACGGATTTTGCTGGCGGAGATCGATGCCGCCGCCGACGAGGGGGCGATCGAGGCGGTGCGCGTGGGGGCGCTCGGCAAGAAGGGCTCGATCTCGGAACTGCTGAAGACGCTCGGGGCGATGAGCCCGGAGGAACGCCAGACCCGCGGCGCCCGCATCAACGCGCTGAAGAACACGGTGACCGAGGCGATCTCCGCCCGGAAGCTCGCCTTGAAGGATGCGGCAATCGCCGAGCGGCTGGCGCGTGAAACGGTGGACATCAGCCTGCCGGTCCGCTCCTCCCCGTCCGAGCGCGGCCGCATCCATCCGATCAGTCAGATCGTCGACGAGATCACTGCGATCTTCGGCGACATGGGTTTCTCGATCGCCGAAGGGCCGGATATCGAGACGGACTATTACAACTTCACGGCGCTCAATTTCCCCGAAGGCCATCCCGCCCGCGAGATGCACGATACCTTCTTCTTCCAACCGGATGAGAAGGGAGAGCGCAAGGTGCTGCGCACGCACACCTCGCCGGTGCAAATTCGCACGATGGAGGCGCAACAGCCGCCGATCCGCATCATCATTCCCGGCAAGACTTATCGCCAGGATTCGGACGCCACTCACTCGCCGATGTTCCATCAGGTCGAGGGCCTGGTGATCGACAAGACGGCGAATGTCGCCAACATGCGCTGGGTGCTGGAGGAGTTCTGCAAGGCCTTCTTCGAGGTGGATCAGGTGACGATGCGTTTTCGCCCGTCCTTCTTCCCCTTCACCGAACCGTCGTTCGAGGTCGACATCCAGTGCGACCGTTCCGGCCCGATCGTCAAGTTCGGCGAAGGCACGGACTGGATGGAAATCCTCGGCTGCGGGATGGTCCATCCAAACGTGCTGCGCGCCGGCGGTCTCGATCCGGACGAGTATCAGGGCTTTGCCTGGGGCATGGGTCTCGACCGCATCGCCATGCTGAAATACGGCATGCCGGACCTTCGCGACTTCTTCAACGCCGACGTCCGCTGGATGACCCATTACGGCTTCCGCCCACTCGACATGCCGACGCTCTTCGGCGGCCTCTCCGCTTGATCGCGCGCTGATATTTTTGGGACACAGGTGAAATCATGAAATTCACGCTTTCCTGGCTGAAGGACCATTTGGAGACCGACGCCTCGCTCGAGGAGATCTGCGCGCGGTTGACGATGATCGGGCTGGAGGTCGAGGACGTCGACGACAAGGCGGCGTTCAAGCCATTCGTCATCGCCAAAGTCGTCTCCGCCGAGCAGCACCCGAACGCCGACAAGCTGAAGGTGCTGATGGTCGACACCGGTAACGGCCAGCCGGTGCAGGTCGTCTGCGGTGCGCCGAACGCGCGCAAGGGCCTTATCGGCGCCTTCGCGGCCCCCGGCACCTACGTGCCCGGCATCGCTGTCACGCTTTCCGTCGGCAATATCCGCGGGGTTGAAAGCCGCGGCATGATGTGCT
The DNA here is from genome assembly GCF_030124405.1 of Sinorhizobium sp. 7-81. NCBI lineage: Bacteria > Pseudomonadati > Pseudomonadota > Alphaproteobacteria > Hyphomicrobiales > Rhizobiaceae > Sinorhizobium > Sinorhizobium sp. 7-81. The sequence goes on from NZ_JASKLT010000001.1 coordinate 234,999, forward strand.
CGGAAAAGGAATTGGAGATTTCCGATGACCATACCGGCATCATCGATCTGCCGGAGGATGCGCCGGTCGGCACGAGCTATGCCGCCTACGCCGGCCTCGATGATCCGGTCATCGAGATCAACCTGACGCCGAACCGGCCGGATTGCACCAGCGTTCACGGCATTGCCCGTGACCTCGCCGCCTCCGGTCTCGGCACCTTAAAAAATCAGCCGGCACCGTCCTTCGCTGTCGCAGGCGAAACGCCGGTGAAGGTGAGGCTCGATCTCGGCGAAGACAAGCATCTTTGCCCCGGCTTCGCGCTCCGCCTCGTGCGCGGCGTCAAGAACGGCCCGAGCCCGGCATGGATGCGCCAGCGGTTGGCCGCCATCGGCCTGCGGCCGATCAACGCGCTGGTCGACATCACCAACTACCTGACCTTCGACCAGGGCCGGCCGCTGCACGTCTTCGATGCCGCCAAGGTCACGGGCAACCTCACGGTTCGCCGGGCTAAGGATGGCGAGAAGGTGCTGGCGCTCGACACGCGCGAATACACGCTGTCGCCGGCCAATGTGATAATTGCGGACGAGGACGGGATCGAGTCGATCGGCGGCATCATGGGCGGCGAGCACTCCGGCTGCGACGAGAACACGACCGACGTGCTGATCGAATCGGCGCTCTGGGATCCGATGAACATCGCCAAGACCGGCCGCACGCTCGGCATCATCACCGATGCGCGCTATCGTTTCGAGCGCGGCGCCGATCCGGAATACATGGTGCCGGGCCTTGAACGGGCTACAGAACTGGTGCTGGAGCTTTGCGGTGGAACGGCTGCCAAGCTCGATGTGGTCGGCTATGAGGGGCATACGCCCAAGGTGGTCGACTTCCCGGTCTCGGAGGTGAAGCGGCTGACCGGTCTTGAGGTCTCCACCGAGGAAAGCGTCTCGATCCTGACCAAGCTCGGCTTCGGCGTGGAGGGGGCCGGCGAGCGTCTCCGCGTCACGGTCCCATCCTGGCGCCCGGACGTCGACGGCAAGGCGGATCTCGTCGAGGAGGTCATGCGCATCCATGGCGTCGACAACATCGTCGCCGTGCCCCTGCCGAGCCACAATGCCGTCAACGGCAAGATTCTGACGACGATGCAGATCCGCACGCGTCAGGCCAAGCGCGCGCTCGCAAGCCGCGGCATGCTCGAAGCCGTCACCTGGTCCTTCATCTCGGAAGAGCAGGCGAAGCTCTTCGGCGGCGGTCAGCCTGCGCTGAAGCTTGCCAACCCGATCGCCGCCGATATGTCCGACATGCGGCCTTCGCTGTTGCCGGGGCTTCTGACCGCGGCGCAGCGCAATGCCGACAAGGGCCATGGCGACGTGGCCATCTTCGAGGTCTCCGGGACCTACGAAGGCGACACGCCGGAAGCCCAGCGCCGCGTTGCAGGCGGCGTCCGTCGCGGTACGGCGTCGCTGAACGGCGCCGGCCGGCTCTGGTCGAATGCGGCGAAGGGCGGCGGCAAGCCGGTCGATGTCTTCGACGCCAAGGCCGATGCCATCGCCGTGCTCGAGGCTTGCGGCGTGCCGATGGGCAATGTCCAGTTCGAGGCCGGCGGCCCGGCCTGGTATCACCCCGGCCGTTCCGGCACGATCAAGCTTGGTCCGAAGATCGTTCTCGGCAGCTTCGGCGAGTTCCACCCGAAGACGCTCGATGCCCTCGACGTTTCGGGCGCGCTTTGCGGTTTCGAGATCTATATCGACGCCATGCCCGAGCCGAAGAAGAAGGCAACGCGCACCAAGCCGGCTCTGGAGCTTTCGCCGTTCCAGGCGGTCAAGCGCGACTTCGCCTTCGTCGTCGACAAGACGGTCGAAGCGGCGGCGATCCTCAGGGCCGCATCCGGTGCCGACCGCAAGCTGGTGACCGGCGTTAACGTCTTCGACGTGTTCGAGGGAGCCTCCCTTGGCGAGGGAAAGAAATCGGTGGCGATCGAGGTGACGATCCAGCCGGTCGAACGCACTCTGACCGACGAGGATTTCGAAGCGCTGACGGCAAAGATCATTGCCAATGTCGCGAAGAGCACCGGCGGCGTGCTTCGCGCCTGACGGAAAGACGGAAGGCCGCTGTCGAGGCAGCGGCCTTTTCGCATCGCAAGCAATCAAGCGATCGGCTGCACCAGCTCCGTTGCGGGCGGATCGCTGCCGCGTAGGCTCAAAGAGTTGGATCATTTCGCCGTTTCAATGAAACAGTGAAATGATCTAGGAGTGCGCGTGCCAGACCTTGTTGACGATAAGCCACCGTCCATCGATCTTCAGCAGCGAGAGATAGTCCGTATAGCGGGTGCCGGCGAATTCATCGACGACTTTCACGCTCGCCGCGTCGCCGGTGATCTGGATCATCTCCACATCCATGAGCGGCTGTGTTTCCGGCGGTGCCGAGCCCTCTTTCAGGATCGTCGCGATGAAGGCGTCGCGGGTCAGCCATTCGACGGCGCCATCATAATTGCCGACGATCGAAGCGTTCGGGTGAAAGGCCTTGCGCAGAGCCGCCTCGTTGGCGAAGGCCATGCCGTCGACGTAAAGATGCACAACCGCGCTGATCGCCTGCTCCTCGGACATTCCTCGTTCCTCCTTCTTTCCGGCCGACTGCACTATAGGTAGGGCATCGCAGGCGAAATGCGATGCCCGAAATGCCCTTGTGCGTTCACGAACACGCGGAAGTCGAGTGCGCCTTACCGGTTCGTCAGCGCCAGCGATGCGTCGCTGTAGCGCTTGCCGGCAACAAGGCCCGGCGACAGTACCTCACCGAGTTTGGCGAGCTCGGCCTTGGAAAGCACGATATCGGCTGCGGCGACATTCTCTTCCAGATGCCGGATCTTGCGGGCACCCGGAATCGGCACGATGAAATCGCCCTGGTTGATGACCCAGGCGAGTGCGAGCTGTGCGGCGGTGATGCCTTTTTCCGCCGCGAGCGTTTCGAGCGTTGCGACCAACGCCGCGTTGGCGCCCAGGTTTTCCCCCTGGAAGCGCGGCAGCGATCGGCGAAAATCATCGGCGGCGAGATCATCGACCCTGGCGATCTTGCCGGTCAGCATGCCGCGTCCAAGCGGACTGTAAGGAACGAAGCCGATTCCGAGTTCGCGGCAGGTGGCAAGCACCTCCTCTTCCGGGTCGCGCGACCACAACGAATATTCGCTCTGCACCGCCGCGATCGGGTGAACGGCATGGGCGCGGCGGATGGTGGCGGCACTCGCCTCCGAAAGGCCGAGCGCACGCACCTTGCCTTCCTTCACGAGTTCCGCCATTGCGCCGACCGTGTCCTCGATCGGCACGCTCGGGTCGATGCGGTGCTGGTAATAAAGATCGATGACATCGGTCCCGAGCCGTTTCAACGATGCCTCGGCGACGGCTCGAGCATTTTCCGGCCGCCCGTCGACCCCCTTGATCGCTTCGGCCGCCGGTTTGCCCGGCTCGATGCGGAAGCCGAACTTCGTCGCGATGGTCACCCGGTCGCGCCTGTCCTTCAGCGCCCTGCCGAGCAGCTTCTCGTTTTCATAGGGGCCATAAACTTCGGCCGTGTCGAAGAAGGTCACGCCGAGTTCGACGGCACGATGGAGCGTGCGGATCGACTCCTGCTCGTCCGCGTCGCCATAGGCGAAACTCATGCCCATGCAGCCGAGGCCAATGGCGGAGACGGTCAGTTCATTTCCAAGCTTGCGGATTTTCATGGGAGGTCCTTTCAGGCTTCGACGCCGGTTCCGGCCGAGGAGGGCGGCTTGCGGCTGGCGTCGAAAGAAGCGGATGGTCATCGGTGGCGTCGCGCCCGCACCTGGGGGCGACGACCACGGAGGATAGGACCGTCACACGCGGCTGAAAATCTCTGTCAATTCTCACGGGTTGTTCTATCATTTCGATCAATGAACCGGACCCAGCTTTCTCAACTCGCCGTCCTGTCCGCCGTCGCCGCGCACGGCAGCTTCCGCGCCGCCGCCAAGGAACTCGGTGTCGCTCCGTCCGCCGTCAGCCATGCGGTCGCCAGCCTCGAGGCAAGCCTGGGTGTGCGATTGCTTTCGCGCACCACCCGCAGCGTCGCGCCGACCGAAGAGGGGCGGCGGCTCCTGGAGCGGTTGCGCCCCGCGCTCGAGGAAATCGCCCACGCGCTGGAAGCCGCGGCGGAGGCGCGCGAGCGACCGGCGGGAAACCTGCGCATTACCGCGCCGCGCTTTGCCGCCGATCTCATCCTTGCGCCCCGGCTGGGGGCGTTTCTGGATCGCTATCCCGACATTGTGCTGGAAATCGCCAACGAAGACGGCTTCACCGATATTGTCGAAGAGGGTTATGACGCGGGCATCAGACTTGGCGAGAGCCTGGAGGCCGACATGATCGCCGTGAGGGTCGGTCCGGACCTCACAAGCGCCGTGGTGGCGGCGCCATCCTATTTCGAACGCCACGGTAGGCCTGCCCACCCGCGCGATCTTGCCGGACACCGCTGCATTCGCCGTCGCTTTTCGAACGGCACGCTCTATCGTTGGGAATTCGAAAAGGAGGGCGAGGAGATAACGGTGTCGGTGGCTGGCCCCCTGATCCTCGGCGAGGATCGGCCGATCATCAAGGCCGCGCTTGGTGGCGCGGGGCTTGCCTATCTCTTCGAGTCGCGCGTGAGCGAGGATATCGCGGCGGGGCGATTGGAGCGCGTGCTCGAAGATTGGTGCGCGCCCTATGCCGGCCCCTACCTCTATTATCCAAGCCGTCGCCAGATGCGCCCGGCGCTGAGAGCCTTCATCGATTTCTTCCGGCATGTGGAGTAAGGCGGCCGGCCGAGAGAGACCGGCCGCCGCTCAAGCAATTCCAGAAACGCGTGCACCGGCGTTCCGCCCGGAACTGCGCAGTGTCGAAGAGTTAGATCACGCGGCTTTCTTGTTCGCTTGCGCCATGGCTATTTTCGTCAGGTCCTCGTCGGTGACGATTTCTTCCTTAAGCGTAGCGTCGAGAAGCGAAACTGCATCCTTCAACCCGATTGTCTTAGCCCAGGTCTTCAGGGTGCCGTAGCGCGATATCTCGTAGTGCTCGACAGCCTGGGCGGCGGAGATGAGGCCGGCGTCAAGCGCGGGAGTGCCCTTGAACTCGTCCATGATCTCTTCGCCTTCGGCGATGATGCCCTCGATTGCCTCGCAGGTTTTGCCCTGTGCGCGTTTGCCGATCATGTCGAAGACCTGCTGCAGCCGCTCCACATGGGTTTCCGTCTGTTCCTTGTGCTTCTCGAAAGCGGCCTTGAGTTCCGGTGCCTGTGCGCCGCGTGCCATCTTTGGAAGCGCCTTGAGGATCTTCCGCTCGGCGTAATAGATGTCTTTCAGGGTATCATGGAAGAGATCGTCCAGTGTCTTTTCCTTGGCCATATTTCGGCATCCTTTCCGGTGGTGGTTTTTGATAGCGCCAACGAAACACTGTCGAACCGTGTTTGTTCCGGGCAGGCAGACTTACCGCGTAGATGTGTTCCTCACGTCGAATATCCGGAGAGACCGGCTTTCTCACAGTCTCGGGAATCGGGTGGCCGCCTGGCGCCGGATCTGGGATTCCTTTGCCGCTATCGAGAAAGGAATCCATGATGCCAAGACTTGAAGGAAAGGTCGCGATCATAACCGGGGCGAGTTCCGGTATCGGCCGCGCCGCCGCCGTACTTTTTGCCCGTGAGGGCGCAAAGCTTGTCGTTAACGCGCGGCGCGAGCATGAACTTGCGCTGCTCGCTCGGCAAATTGCCGACGAGGGCGGGGAGGCCGCGACCCTCGCCGGCGATGTCCGTGACGAAGCCCTGAACAAGGCGCTTGTCGATCTGGCGATCCGCCGCTTCGGTGGCTTGGATGTCGCATTCAACAATGCCGGGGCGCTGGGTGCGATGGGCGAACTCCCATCGCTCTCCGTCGAGGACTGGCGAGAGACGCTCGACACGAACCTGACGAGTGCTTTCCTTGCAGCCAAGCACCAGCTACCGGCGATGGTTGCCCGTGGCGGCGGCTCGCTCGTGTTCACGTCGAGCTTCGTTGGACACACGGCAGGTTTTCCCGGCATCGCCGCCTATGCGGCGAGCAAGGCTGGTCTTGTCGGCCTGACGCAGTCGTTGGCGGTCGAATTCGGAGCGCGAGGAGTTCGCGTCAATGCACTGCTGCCGGGCGGGACCGATACGCCGTCCAACCATGCGAACCTGCCGGGGGCTGCTCCGGAAACGCGAGGCTTCATCGAGGGCTTGCACGCGCTGAAACGGATGGGCCGGCCGGAGGAGATCGCCGAAGCCGCGCTCTATCTGGCGTCCGACGCTGCGAGCTTCGTCACCGGAGCGGCGCTGCTCGTCGACGGTGGCGCCTCGATAAACCGGACCTGATCTTGCAATCATGCCGCGCATGGGCACAGTGCTGTCTCGCGATGAAAGGGAGGAGTCGAGCATGCGGAAACCCGGATCGATGAAATCGCTCGAAGATCTCGGCCGTGTCCGGCTCTCGCAAAACTTCTTCCTGCGGGATTTCCTGCATTCGGAGATTGCCGATTTCTATGGCATTCCGAACATCCCGGACGATCCGGATCTTGCCATCGAGGCGGGGAGGAAGCTCTGCGAGGAACTGCTTGAGCCGCTGCAGGCGACCTTTGGTCGCCTGCACATTCGTTCGGCCTATCGGAACCGGGCGATCAACGCCTTCGGTAACGCCAACAAGCTCAATTGTTAACCAACGCGGCAACTGCCGCCGACCACATATGGGACATGCGCGATGCCGATGGATGCATGGGCGCTACCGCTTGCATCGTCATTCCGTGGGTTTGGGATCGGGAGCGTGACGGCGGCGGCTGGCAGAGCCTTGCCTGGTGGATCCACGACCACTTGCCTTATGCGTCGCTCTGCTTCTTTCCAAAACTCTGGGCCTTCAACATACAGTGGCACGAGAGGCCGCGCCGGACGATTAGAAGCTATGCCGAGCCGCGCGGGCTGCTGACGAAGCCGGGCATGGCCAACCACGGGGGCAGTCACGCGCATCTCTATCCAGGGTTTCCGCCGGTCGCACCGGTGACGTCGTAATCCTCTCGCCTCACCCCTTCGCCTTGTAGGAGGATTGGGAACGGGCTTTCTCCTCCGCCGTCCCACGATCCCGACCGCTAGGTGTCGTTCGCTTCGCTACGCGCTCACGTCGTTCAGTTTGCCGATCGCCTCCTCGGAAAGCTTGAGCTCTGCCGATTTTACGAGGCTTGCCAGTTGATCGAGATTGGTTGCGCTGGCGATCGGCGCGGTCACGCCTTCGCGCGCGATGATCCAGGCAAGCGCGATTTCGGTCTGTTTCGCCCCGGTTTCCTCGGCGATTTCGTCCAGGACACCGAGAATGCGCATGCCGCGCCCGTCGAGATATTTTTCAACGCCACCGCCGCGGGCCGAGCCTTCGAGATCCTTGTGCGAGCGGTATTTTCCGGAAAGGAAGCCCCTTGCCAGGCTGAAATAGGTGATCACGCCGATATCCTCCGCGATTGAGAGATCGCGCAACGGGCCGTCATAGGAGGCCCGGTCATAAAGATTGTATTCCGGCTGGAGCACGTCGTAGCGCGGCAGTCCCTTTGTCGCCGAGACGTCGAGAGCATCGCGCAATTGCGCGGCGTCGAGGTTCGATGCGCCGATGGCGCGAACCTTGCCCTCAGCGAGAAGCATGTCATAGGCGGCAAGCGTTTCTTCGTACGGCGTCTCCGGATCCGGCCAGTGCGAGAGGTACAGATCGATATGGTCCGTCTGCAGGCGACGGAGTGAATCCTCGACCGCCTGCATGATCCAGCGCCGCGAAAGGCCTTTCCGGTCCGGCCCCAGTTCGGACCCGACCTTGGTGACGATGACGGCCTCGTCGCGCGCATGTGCTGACTGCTTCAGCCATTTGCCGATGATCGTTTCGGATTCTCCGCCCTTGTTTCCGGGCGCCCACGACGAATAGACATCCGCCGTGTCGACGGCGTTGAAGCCGGCTTCGAAGAATGCATCGAGCAAGGCGAAGGATGTCTTCTCATCCGCTGTCCAGCCAAAGACGTTGCCGCCGAAAACGAGCGGCGCAATCGAAAGGCCGCTGCGGCCAAGTCTGCGCTTTTCCATGGTTTCGCTCCACAAGGTTGGATGAAAGCAAGTTTGCGATCGGGAGGATTGCGGGCTGAAAGATAAGTCACCACGGCGCAGAATGACACCTGCCAGAGCACGATGATTTTGGGTCGGGGCCGACGAAAATCATAAACGTGATCGATTTTAATCGGTTAGCGCGGGAATGCGGGCGGAAACCGCGCGCACTTCTCCTCATCCGGCGCCGGGGCGGTTTTTCCGCGCATCGCATGGTTGCTAGGTACGTACCTCGGGGCTAGTGTCGGCGCAGCCAAGAAGGAGTCTATCCATGCTGCGTTTCGGAATTCTGTCGACGGCCAAGATCGGCCGTGAACTTGTCGGGCCTGCCATTCAGGACGCGGAAAACTGTGTCGTCACGGCAATCGCCAGCCGCGATCTCGCCAAGGCGAGGGCGATGGCCGACCGCTTTTCCGTGCCGCATGCGTTCGGGTCCTACGAGGAAATGCTGGCAGCCGATGTGATCGACGCCGTCTACATTCCGCTGCCGACTTCGCAGCACGTGGAATGGACCATCAAGGCCGCCGATGCCGGCAAGCACGTACTCTGCGAAAAGCCGATCGCGCTAAAGGCGGAGGAGATCGACACGCTGATCGCGGCGCGCGACCGCAACAAGGTGCTGGTTTCGGAAGCTTTCATGGTGACCTACAGCCCGGTGTGGCGGAAGGTGCGCTCGCTCCTTGCCGAGGGGGCGATCGGCAAGCTCCGGCATGTCCAGGGGGCGTTCACCTATTACAATCGCGATCCCGGCAACATGCGCAACGTCCCGGAACTCGGCGGCGGCGGCCTGCCGGATATCGGCGTCTATCCGACGATCACGACCCGTTTCGTCACCGGCAAGGAACCGCTTCGCGTTCAGGCCACTACCGACCGTGACCCCGAATTCGGCACCGACATCTATTCGAGCGTGCGCGCCGACTTCGGCGATTTCGAGCTGGGCTTCTACATATCGACCCAGCTTGCCGCCCGCCAGGTCATGGTCTTCCACGGCGACGACGGCTACATCGAGGTGAAATCGCCCTTCAATGCGGACCGGTACGGCCGCGAGGAAGTGGAACTGACCAACCAGAACCACGCCCAGTCGCAACTCTTCCGTTTCCAGGATGCGCGCCAATACAAGCTCGAGGCCGAGGCCTTCTCGCGCGCGGCACTCGGTCAGCCTGAGGAAGTGGTGACACTTGAGAACTCGCGCCTCAACCAAAGGTTCATCGACGCTATCTACCGCGCGAGCGAAAAGGATGGCTGGGAAGCGATCTGACACGAAGACATTAGCCGGCGAATGATGGCCCGCTTTGAGCGGGCCATTTGCCGGAAGCGTTCCACGCAACGGCTGATCATGGACCCAATTACCTCCGAAGTAATGGATTTTGCGCTTCCATCGGGCCAATCTGTCGGCGCAACGGAGGAAAGGGTTCATGGAATTCGGCCGTCACCTGAAGGAATGGCGCGGGCATCGCCGCATGAGCCAGCTTGATCTCGCCGTCGCCGCGGGAATTTCGGCGCGCCACCTTTCCTTCCTGGAAACCGGCCGCTCGAAACCCTCCGAGGGGATGATCCTCCGGCTGGCGTCGGTGCTCGATATCCCAGCTCGGGACCAGGGCATGCTCTTTACTGCGGCCGGTTACCGGCCGCCGGTGGCGACGCGCCCTGCCACCGCGCTTGACGCGATGCCTGCCGCCGTCGCAAGCGCGATCCGTCTGATGCTCGATCGCCATGCTCCCTATCCCGGCCTTGTCTTTGACCATGAATATACCGTCCTGCTTAGCAGCCCCGCCTTTGCCGCGCTCGCGGAGGCCGCAGAGATTCCCTCAACCCCGGCCAGAACTTCCTCGACGCCTTCCTCGGATCGGAGAGCATACGCACGCTCGTCATCAACTGGGAGGCGGCCGCCGCGGACTTGGTGCAGAGGGTGCGCATGGAGGCATGGCTGCAGGGGCCGCGTAGCCCTTGCAAAGACGGCTGGAGCGGCTTGTGGCCGATCCGGCGGTCGCCCGGGCAATCGAGAACTATCCTGAGACCGACCGGCTGCCGGTGCTGCCGATCGAACTGCGGCTCGGCGCGACCGAATTGCGCTTCATCACGACGCTTTCAACCTTCGGCTCCACACAGGACGCGCTGGTGGAGGGTGTCCTGATCGAATCCTTCTTTCCGGCCGACGACCCAACGCGACGCTTCTTCGAGCAGCAGGGCTGATGATCGGCGAAGCCAGGATGCGTTTCCCGGCGCGAGTCAGGAATTTATGACGATCATGCCGCCGATGATGAGCGCCGCGCCGGCGGCATACCGATTGGTAAGGGTCTCGCCGAGAAAAAAGGCGGCAAACAGCGGTACGAAGCAGAATGTCAGCGCCATGAAGGAATAGGCGAGCGTCAGCGGCACGGATCTCAAGGTGAAGATCCAGATGATCGTACCGAGGCCATAGAGGGCCAGCGCCGTGAGAAGTATTGGATTCGACACAAGCGCCGCCAGGCTCCGAAAGTCGAAGCCGCCTGTTTCGGCGCTTGTCAGCTTGAACAGGATCTGCCCGGTCGAAATCAGGATCGGTGTGAAGATCAGGCCGAACCAGACGGCCGGCGCGAGATTGAAAGCGGTCATTCCCCCGCCTCACGCCTTGTCTTCGCGATAGAAAATGTCGCGCCCGATGTCGACGCACTCATGTCGCTCGGGCACCGGATGCATCGCCCGCAGGAAAGAATGCGTATAGGGGAAGAAGTTGAAATGTGGGTTGAACGTATAGCGGTATTCCCGCTCGCGCGGCACGACGATGATCACCCGCTGCCGTGCGATGCGCCGGAGCTCCGATATCGCTCGGCGATAGTCGAGGATATGCTCGATCACGTGGGTGCAGACGACCGTATCGAACTCTCCATCTGAAAACGGCAGTTCCTCGATCTTGGCGGCAACATATTCGACGCTGTCGATGGCCGAGGCATCGTCGATGGCGAAATCAACGCCGGAAAGCCGCTCGAGCGTCGGATTGGCGCTTCTGATCCGCTTGATGAGGGCGCCGGTTCCGCAGCCGACGTCGCAGACGCTGGTACCGCGGATCTCCGCCGTGATCTTGCGGATGCAGGCCTCGGAATTGTCGGTCCCTTCATGCACGCGCGGATGCTGCCGGTAGAGCTGTTCGTACTCCGCGGCCGAGAGGAAGGGCGCCCGTTCGCGAAAGCGCGCGAGATGGGCGATATGGTCGCCCCAGGCAAGACTCGCCATCCCTTTGAAGACGCGGGAATCGCGCAGGATGGGAGGAATGACGTCTTCGATGACGAAGCGTATGCGGTTTGTCGTCTCCCGGTTCATCGGCAATTCTCCCAAGGTTCACGCGACGGTCCTCCTGGAGCGTCCTGCATTCAAGTGGCATCCCTGCGAACAGAAAGATGCTCTGGATTTAAGTTCCTAGAGCGTGCTTTGCGAACGCGCGGCACTCTGGCGCGTCGTTTCGGCTGCGCGGTCTAGGACGCCGGCGATGCCTCCCTTTCGCGCATCGCCCGCCGGCCAACCGTCATGTAGTGCACGCGCAATTGTTCCATCCGCACGCGCGCGACAGAGTCGAGAATGAGGCCGACCGTGAAGAGCATGATCGAGATTAGCAGCAGCACCAACGAGAAAACCCAGGTTGGCATGCGTGGAACGAGCCCCGTTTCAAAATATTCGATGAGTACGGGTGTCATGAACAGGAGACTCGACGCAAGGAACGCCGCGCCGATCAGGCCGAAGAAGGTGAAGGGGCGCGTCGCCTTTATCAGCAGGACGAACATCCAGAGTATCCTCACTCCATCTTTCACGGTCGAGAGCTTCGAGTGCGATCCCTGGGGCCGCCGGCCATAATCGAGTTCGAGCTCGCAGACTGGCAACTTCAGCCGCGATGCATGGACCGACATTTCCGTTTCGATTTCGAATCCGTCGGAGAGGGCGGGAAAGCTCTTCACGAACCGTCGAGAAAAGGCCCGGTAGCCGGAGAAGATATCGCTGAAATCCGTACCGAAGATCGAACGGTAGAGACGATTGAATATGCGGTTGCCGAAGGCGTGCCCCTGACGTCCTGCCTCTATCCGGATATGCCTGCGGATTCCGACAACCATGTCCGCCTGCTCTGTCACGAGCGTGCGAATGAGGTCTTCGGCGTCGACGGGCGAATAGGTGCCGTCGCCATCGGCCATGATGTAGATATCGGCATCGATGTCGGCGAACATCCGGCGGACGACGTGGCCTTTTCCTTGCCGGCGCTCTTGCATCACCGTGGCCCCCGCCAGCATTGCCTGTGACGCCGTGCCGTCGATCGAATTGTTGTCGTATACATAGATGCGCGCGGACGGCAGCGCCGCCCTGAAGCCGCGCACCACCTGGCCGATGGTTGCAGCTTCATTGTAGCAAGGCAGAAGGACTGCGACGTCGAGTTGGTCGGGCATGGCTCGATGCTCGGTTGCGGAAATGGCTAATGCTACACAGAATGCGGTTAATAATGCGCTATGGTTGTAGGGAGAGTTGTGGCGCGTCGGGGCGACGCAAGGCAGCGGCAGCCGCTCGCCTGCCGGCTTTACGCTTTCTTGATGGCGACCGAATAAGCTCTTCGCGACCGGATTGGGGGCACGCGGAAGTGGCGGCATCTCTCCACTCGCCTCTCACTGCCGATCGTCAGAACTATGCTTGTGCTAGCAACAGCAGTCGGATTAGCGACCCTATGACATTACTCGAGTCGGCAGAACACGTACGACCGGCACCACGTCCGCTTTGGTTGCGATTGACCTGGATGGCGCTCGGTTGCGCTCTGGTGACCATCGCTGTTCTCATCGTCAAGATGGGGCAGGCTGCAGACTACGTGGGGGGCGATAACGATGACGTAATGCGGCTTGTCCAGATCCGCGATCTTCTGACAGGGCAAAGCTGGTTCGATCTGACGCAGAGGAGGCTCGGCCTCGACGGCACATTGATGCACTGGTCTCGCCTGATCGACTTTCCGATTGCCGCCCTGATATCTCTTTTCAAACCGATAGTGGGTATGGGCCAGGCTGAGAGGATCGCGCTGGCGATCTGGCCCATGCTGCTGGTGGTGCCGCTGCTTGCTGCCATGGGTCTCGCCGGACGGCGCATCGGCGGGCCGAGATGCATGCATTTCTGCCTTGGTCTGACGGCTATCTTTGCGATGAACGGCAACCGTTTCCAGGCAGGAGCAATCGACCACCACAACGTGCAGATCGTTCTGGTGGCAACGATGGCGGCGATGATGGTCGATCGGCGATACGAGGCAAGGAATTTTGCAATCGCCGGCGCCGCGGCGGCTCTGGCGATAGCCATTGGCGTCGAGACGACGCCTTTTGTCGCCGTAATATGCCTCGTGGTCGCCATTCTCTGGGCTTGGGAGGGGCGGGCTTTTGCCACCTCCGCTGTTGCGTTCGGCGTGACGCTGACGGCAACGGTGAGTGCATCGTTCTTCCTGACCGTACCGCCCCGTCTCTATGGCGCCGTGACCTGCGACAATCTTTCGATTGCGTTTTTTTCCCTCTCGGCGGCGGGCGGGATATTGCTCGCCCTAACGGCGAAACTTGCAAGCAGCCTGAACCGGCCGCGACGCCTTGCTTCACTAGGCATGAGCGGCGGGGTCACCACAGGCATCCTCCTGGCTGTTGCACCTGAGTGTCTGCGAAATCCACTCGCCGGCCTCGATCCATTGGTTCGCGAACTATGGTTGAATGGTGTTGTCGAAGCGCAATCATTTTTGGCGATTGCACGGCAAAACCCCGCCGCTCTTGGGGGCTTCTATTTCACCGGCTTCTTCGCCGTCACGATCTGTGTGTGGCGCATCTGGCGCGGCGACCGGACGGCTCTGCACCTCATTCTGTTGGCGTTGGTCGCCGTCAACTGGTGCATCGCTCTAGTGCAGGTCCGCGGCACGGTCTTTTCGAGTCTGGTCGCTATCGTGCCGATTTCGCTTCTGCTCGTCGACCTACGGTCGCGTTCGGAGAGGAGCGCCCGAAAGGTGCGTGCATCGCTCATATATGTCATTGCCATTCTCGCCTCCGTTCCGATGGTTTGGACGTTGGCGGGCGAACTGGCAGTCAACGGCATGAAGGTATTTGCCGCCAACGGGCAGAAGAGCGCCGGCCACTGCTATTCGTCGGCGGCTATGGCGGATCTGCAGAAGATCGAACCCGCGACCCTTGTTGTCGATCCGTCGAACATGGGCGCTTCGATCCTGCGGTTCACCGAGCATCGCGCCTTGAGCGCGCCCTATCACAGAAATTCGCAAGGCATGTTGGCGGAACTCCGGATCGGATTGGCGACGCCGGATGAGGCGGCGCGGATGCTGAAGGCATTGGGCGACCCCTTGCTGGCCTTCTGTGCCGACGATCCGCAGACGCGGATGATCACAAAACGGGCGCCCGAGGGGCTTTATGGTCGTCTCTCCTCGGGAGAAGTACCGGATTTCCTTGAATCATTGCCGGTCACGGCGGAAACGGGCGTAAAACTCTTCCGGCTCAAGGCGGATGTTCTACCCCAAGTCGCAGAATAATCCGCGATTGACAGAAAAATGGTAGATAGCGGCGCGCGGCTGCTGATCTTCGGGGCGCCGTCGGTTACAAAGGTCGCATGAACTCGTTCTTCGATTCCGCTTCGCCGTCCAATCTCGCCGAATATTCGGTCTCGGAACTTTCCGGCTCGATCAAACGCACGGTCGAGCAGGCGTTCGATCAGGTTCGCGTGCGCGGCGAGATTTCCGGCTATCGCGGTCCGCACTCCTCGGGCCACGCCTATTTTTCGCTGAAGGATGATCGCGCCCGCATCGACGCGGTCATTTGGAAAGGCGCGTTCTCTCGGCTGAAGTTCCGTCCGGAAGAGGGCATGGAGGTCATCGCGACCGGCAAGGTCACGACCTTCCCAGGCTCGTCCAAATATCAGATCGTCATCGAATCGTTAGAGCCGGCGGGCGCCGGCGCGCTGATGGCGCTCATCGACGAGCGCAAGCGCAAGCTTGCCGCCGAAGGTCTGTTCGACGCCGGGCGCAAGCGGCCGCTGCCCTTCATGCCGAAGGTGATCGGCGTCGTGACCTCGCCGACCGGCGCCGTCATCCGCGACATTCTCCACCGCATTGCGGATCGCTTCCCCGTCCATGTCGTCGTCTGGCCGGTGCGCGTTCAGGGCGACGGCTCCGGTGACGAAGTGGCGGCAGCCATTCAGGGTTTCAATGCGCTGGCGATCGGCGGACCGATCCCGCGTCCGGACGTGCTGATCGTCGCCCGCGGCGGCGGCAGTCTCGAGGACCTCTGGAGTTTCAACGACGAGGTCGTCGTGCGCGCGGCGGCGGCGTCCGATATCCCGCTGATCTCGGCCGTCGGTCACGAGACCGACTGGACCCTGATCGACTATGTCGCCGATCACCGGGCGCCGACGCCGACCGGTGCCGCCGAAATGGCCGTGCCGGTGAAGGCGGACCTCGAAGCGGAGGTGTCGGCGCTGTCGGCGCGATTGAAGGCAGCGGTCGCACGACAGATGGAGAATCGCCGGCAGGAGTTGCGCTCGCTTGCCCGCGCGCTGCCTTCGCTCGATCAGTTGCTGGCGCTGCCGCGCCGTCGTTTCGACGAGGCATCGGCGGGCCTTGGCCGTGGCCTGCAAATGAACACCACCAACAAGCGCCGTGCCTTCGAGCGCACCGCCGCGCATCTCCGGTCGGATCTCTTGACGACGAGGATCAGCGATCGTCGCCGACATCTCTCGGAGGCGATGAACCGTGCCGAACGGATCGTCGAGCGCCAGGTCCATCGTGGCCAGTCGCGTGTCTCCGCCGCCGACGCTTCGCTTCGCGCCCTGCCGTCGCGGCTCATCGGACAGATCCACCGCGCGTCGGATCGCGTCGCAGGCCTTCGCGCACGGTCTGACGCCGCTATCGCCGGCGAGATGCGGAGGCTCAAGGGCGTGCTCGTCGCGCAGGACCGCGTGCTGCAATCACTGTCCTATCGCAACGTGCTCAAGCGCGGCTTCGCGCTGGTGCGCGATGGGGCGGGCCGGCCGGTGAAAGAGGCCGCAGCGGTCGAGCCCGGCATGGCGCTCTCGCTGGAATTCGTCGATGGCAGCGTGTCGGCGGTCGCAGGCGAGGGCGGCGCGCCCCCTTCGCCGCAAGAGCCGAAGAAGCGTTCGCCACGGTCGCCTGAGCCTGCTTCCGGGCCGCCCAAGCAGGGCAGCCTGTTTTGAGCGGGTTGGGAAGAAGTGCCCGCGGTTTTGTGACCGCATCCCGCCGCAGCTATTGGATCGATACCGATGCATATCCTGATGGTGCTCGCCCATCCGCTCGAGGACAGCTTTGCCGCAAGCGTCGCGCGCGTGGCCAGGAAGGCGCTTGAGGGCAGGGGCCATACGGTCGACCTGCTCGACCTCTATCGCGAGGGCTTCGACCCGCGCCTGACTGTTAGGGAGCGCGGCAGCTATTTCCACGAGCACTATGATGCCTCGGATGTCTCGGCGTGGATCGCGCGGATCAAGGCGGCGGACGGGCTGGTGCTCGTGTTTCCGCAATGGTGGTTCAATTTCCCGGCAATCCTCAAGGGCTTCTTCGATCGCGTCTTCGCACCCGGCGTCGCCTTCGATCATGATCCGGCGGGCGGGAGGATTGTCCCGCGGCTCGGCAATATCAAGCTGTTCTGGGCGCTCACCAGCACCGGTTCGCCCTGGTGGGTCGTGCATCTTTACATGGGCAATCCGGTGAAACGACTGCTCAAGCGCGGCATCGCCGCCTTCTGCGGCAAGAGTCTCGACTTCCGCATGATCAGCATGCACGACATGGACCGGGCGACGCAGGCGAAGCGCCAGCGTCATCTCGAACGCGTACGCGCTTTGGTGAGCCGGATCTAGTGCGGAATGAGAAGAAGTGCGCGCGGTTTTTCGGCCGCATCCCGCTCCGGAGGTGATTTCATTCGAATGTCGCCAGGAATTTCCGGAGCAGCGCGTTGAGCGCTTCCCGTTCTGCGGGTTCAAGACCGGCGACCAGGCGCTGCTGATTGGCGACATGGGCCGCCGCCGCTGCGTCAATGCGTTTCAGGCCCTCCGGTGTCAGCGCGATGATCACGCCGCGCCGGTCTTCCGGATTGTCGAGCCGCTCGACGAGGCCGGCCTTCTCGAGTTGGTCGATACGATTGGTCATCGTGCCCGAGGTGACCATGGTTGCCGCAAGTAGTTCGCCGGGGGAAAGCTGAAAGGGGGGGCCAGAGCGCCGGAGCGTCGCCAACACGTCGAAGCTCGCCGATGTCAGGCCGTGATCGCTGAAGACCTTTTCCTGCGCCCCCGCGACATGCGCCCTAACCCGTGCCAGGCGCCCGAGAAGACCCATCGCCGAAACGTCCAGCTCCGGCCGCTCCCGGCGCCACTGCGCCAGGATCTTGTCCACGTGGTCCTTATCGAGCTCTTCCATATCGATCCGCAACAGCGAGGCAGCGCCGAACCTTTTCCGCCCAGTCATATCCGCTCTAATCTCCAGATATCTTGACGTCAAGATAATTGCGGCTAAAATGGCGATATCTTGACGTAAAGATACTTGAGATAAAGAGACATGAACACGCGCAGCTTCGACATTGGCCTCACGGCCGTAGCACCGGCCATATGGGGAAGCACCTATCTGGTCACCACGGAATTCCTGCCATCCGGCTACCCGCTGACGGTTGCGATGCTCAGGGCTCTGCCGGCGGGACTGCTTCTTTTGCTCATCGTCCGGCAAATGCCGAAGCGGAACTGGTGGCTGCGCAGCTTCGTACTCGGCGCGCTCAACTTCTCCTTTTTCCAGGCGATGCTGTTCGTCTCTGCCTACCGTCTTCCCGGTGGCGTCGCCGCGACCGTCGGCGCCATCCAACCACTGATCGTCGTCGTGCTCTCCCGCGTGGTGATCGGTTCGCCGATCAAGGTGCTGAGCGTCGTCGCCGGTATCGCCGGCATGGCCGGCGTTGCCCTTCTGGTGCTGACCCCCGGGGCCGCGCTCGATCCGATCGGGATCGTCGCCGGGCTCGCCGGCGCCGTTTCGATGGCTTTCGGCACGGTGCTCAGCCGTCACTGGGCGCCCCCAGTCTCGCCGCTGACCTTTACTGCCTGGCAACTCGCGGCAGGCGGCTTGCTGCTGGTCCCCGCGGTGCTTCTTTTGGAACCATCCTTGCCGCCGTTAAGTGTCGCGAATGTCGCCGGTTTCGCCTATCTCGGCCTGATCGGCGCCGCCTTCACCTATCTTCTGTGGTTTCGCGGGCTCTCGCGGCTTGAGCCGTCAGCAGTTGCGCCGCTCGGCTTCCTCAGTCCGGTCGTGGCGATCCTGCTCGGCTGGGGCGTGCTCGACCAGCAACTGACAATTGCCCAATCGGCCGGGATCACCGTCGTGCTCGCGAGTGTATGGCTCAGCCAGCGGGCTCAGGTGGTTAGGCGTGCATGACCAGCGGCGGCCTGTTCCGCCGCGGCTCTCAGCCCTTTGGCAATGGGCGTGCGGATATCGGCTGCGGCCATGGTCTCGAGCCCGGCGGCGGTCGTTCCGGCATAGCTGACGAAGGTCTCGACAATTTCGGCCGGCGTTTGCTCGGCCTCGGCGAGAAGCGTGCTGCCGCCGAGAAAGAGCCGCCGGACGGCCCTTTCCGCCGTCGCGGGCGCTATACCGCCGTCGGCGACCGCGCTGCGGATCATCGCATCCGCGAAGGCGGCGAGAAAGGCAGGGCCGGATCCCGTCAGCGCCGTGAAATAGTTCAGCTCCGCCTCGCTGCCTACGCGCAGGGCCTCTCCCGAGGAGGCGAAGAACCGCTCGGTGAAGAGGCAGTCTTCGGCAGTTGCGTCCTGGCTCGCAAACCAGGGTGTGAAGGAAAGTCTTTTCTCCGCGCAGGCATTGGGCATGGCGCGGATCATGCGCCTCGTCCGGAAGCGTGAGGCAAGTTCGGCGCTGGTCACCATCGCCATCACCGAAATGACGAGCTTGCCGGAGAGGTCGAGGCGGATTGCATCGAGGTCCTGAGGTCTGATCGAAAGAAGCACGATGTCGGCCGCAGCGGCCAGCGCGGCATTATCGTTTGTAAAATGAACGCCCGGCCAGGCTTCGAAACCCTCCGCCCTGCCGCTGCGCGAGGAGATGACGAGTGCATCCTCCTGAACGACGCCTTCCGCAAGCGCCGGGCGAAGCAGTGCTCCGCCCAGCCAGCCGGCGCCGCCGATGACGCCGAGTGTCGTCAAGCCCACTCGCCCTTCCGCATGACCGGCACGCGGCTGCCGTCCGCCCGGACGCCGTCGATATCGATCTTGTCCGAGCCGATCATCCAGTCGATGTGGATCAGGCTCGAATTGCCGCCCTGCGCCCGGATCTGTTCCTGGCTGAGGTTGGCGCCATCGAGGAAGCACTTCGAGTAGCATTGGCCGAGCGCGATGTGGCAGGAGGCGTTCTCATCGAAGAGCGTGTTGTAGAAGAGGATGCCGCTCGCCGAGATCGGCGAGGAATGCGGCACCAGCGCCACTTCGCCGAGTCGGCGGGCGCCCTCGTCGGTGTCGAGAACCTTCTTCAGCACTTCCTCGCCGCGCGAAGCCTTGGCTTCGACGATCCGTCCGCCCTCGAACCGCACCTGGATATTGTCGATCAGCGTGCCCTGGTGAGATAGAGGCTTCGTGCTCGATACATGACCTTCGACGCGCAGCGCATGCGGCGTCGTGAACACCTCTTCGGTCGGGATGTTCGGGTTGCAGGTGATGCCGTTCTTGGCGGTCGAGGCGCCGCCATGCCACTCGTGGCCGTCCGCAAGCCCGACGGTCAAGTCGGTACCCGGGCCGGTGAAATGCAGCGCGGCAAAGCGTTCGCCGTTCAGCCATGCGGAGCGCCTGTTGAGGTTGGCATTGTGCTCCTTCCAGGCTGCGATCGGATCATCGACGTCTACGCGCGAGGCCGCGAAGATCGCGTTTGCCAGCTTTTCGACGGCTACCGTTTCGGGATCGTCCGGAAACATTTGCTTCGCCCAGGCCGGGTTCGGATAGGAGATGATGTTCCAGTTGATGTCGAAGTTGGAGATCTTTTCGAGCGCCGGCTTGTAGGCGATCGAGTTCGCCTTGTTCGCCCGCGCGACCTTCGCCGGATCCTGCGCCGAAAGCATCATCGGGTTGTCGCCGGCAATCGCAAGCCGCGCAGCGCCGCCCGCATAGGCTTTCGCCATGCCCTCGTAGAGCCAGTCGCTTGCGCGATCGAAGCTCTCGTCCGGCGCATGGGCGTAACGGGCGAGCGTGCTTTCCTCATCGGAATAGAACGTCGTCACCAGACCCGCGCCGGCCATGTAGGCATGCTTGGTGATGAGGCGCACGAGCGGCAGCGCCGCGATCGGCGCGGTCACCACCAGGTCCTGGCCCCTCTGGAGTTGCAGGCCGACCTTGACGGCGACCTCCGCGAGCTTTTCGAGCTTCACGGGATCGACGGGATTTCTTGCGGATTGAAGGGGGGCGTTCATCGCGGCTCCTGCTGTCCTCTCGCGCCATTTCCCAGGACCGGCGGCAATCGCCGGTGGAAACGAGCGCCTGGCTTACGGTTACCGTCGCCGTCTTGCGCGTCCAGGACGCGCGCGATCGAGCGGCGCGCCCGTTTTAGACCGGTTCAGCCGAAAACAGAAGGCTTTTGCCACTGCATGTTTCCTTGGTCGTAGCCGATTTAAGGATAAAACATGCAGCAGCTGAAAGTGCTACAGCATCATTTGCGCTTGATAAGACGCGCAGCGCTGTAGTCGCCGCGTCACGCGGCGGTGCGCCCGGACCGGAGAAGCGCCGCTTCGTGCTTCCTGAGGAACTCCATCAACCGCTGCGGATAGTCTGCGGTTACCGCGGCCTTCACGCTTGCCCGTGCGGCAAGTGCCTTTCTCCAGGCGGTAACGCGCGGCAGTCCGTCGAAGATGCCCATGTCTGATATCGTGTCGAACACATCGAAATAGCGGAAGATCGGCGCGAAAACGGCATCGACCAGACTGAAATCGGGGCCCGCAAAAAATGGGCCGTCGCCGAGTTCTGCCTCGATTGTCGCGAATTTAGCCTTGAGCACGCCTCGTTTGGCTTCCAGCGTCTCGGTGTCCTGGGTGGTTTCATAGACCCAGAGATCGGAAAGAATGGCCGAGCCGAACTCCATCCAGCCGCGATGGCGCGCCCGTGTCAGCGGGTCGGCCGGGTGCAGTTTCGGTCCCGGCTGAGTCTCTTCCAGATATTCGCAGATGACCGAGCTTTCGAAGAGGATCGCTTCACTCCCATCCTGGGGAATTCGGAGAAGGGGGACCTTGCCGAGCGGCGAGATTTTCAGAAACCAGTCGGGCTTGTTGGCGAGATCGATATAGACACGTTCGAACGGTACGCCTTTTTCGGAGAGCGCTATCGCGGCGCGCTGAACATAGGGGCAGAGGTGGTGGCTGATCAGGGTCAGTGGCGCGGTCATCGATAATCTCCCTGCTGAGTCATGTAGATGCAATTGCATATATAATGTCCTGCTGGACCTGTCAATATGTATGCAGTTGCATCTATGTCAGGCAATCAAAGGAGCGACGATCGCCTTCAGCGCCGCCTGCGCATCCTTCGGCGCAAGCCGCACCTGCAGCCCCCGCTGACCGCCGTTGATGTAGACCAGCGCTTCGCCAAGCGCTGCTTCCTCGATCGCGGTCGGAACGTTCTTTCTCTGGCCGAAGGGACTGATGCCGCCAACATGATAACCGGTCAAACGCTCGGCCTCGGCGGGCTTCATCATGTTCGCCGACTTGCCGCCGAACGCGGCTGCCAGTTTTTTCATGCTGACTTCCCTGTCGGAAGGTACGATGCAGCAGACCGGCTTGCCGTCCACTTCTGCCATCAGCGTCTTCAGCACACGGGAAGGATCCTCTCCAAGCGCCTCGGCCGCATGAAGGCCGACGCGCTCGGCACCGGGATCGTAGTCGTAGCTGTGCACGGTGAACGAAACGCCGGCTTTTGCGAGCGTCTGAGTGGCGCGGGTCGTCTTGGACATGGCGTGCCTCTTATGCGCCGAAGCGAGCTTCGTAGAGTTCCGGCTTGAAACCGATCAGCAGATTGCCATCGGTATCGAGCACCGGGCGCTTGATCATCGACGGCTGCGTCAGCATCAGCGCGATGGCCTTTTCCGCCGTCATGTCCTGCTTGTCGGCTTCGGGCAGATTGCGGAAGGTCGTGCCCGACCGATTGAGCACCGTCTCCCAACCGAATTCGTCGCACCAGCGCTTGAGATGCGCATGATCGATTCCCTCGGCCTTGTAGTCGTGGAACCTGTAGGCGACGCCGCGGCCTTCGAGCCAGCTACGTGCCTTCTTCATCGTATCGCAGTTCTTGATGCCGTAGATCGTAACCGTCATTGCCAGCTCCAGCGTTATCGGCCAGACACATAGCCCGACACGCTTTGCGAGAAAAGCCGTTGCGCCTCAAGTCACTCCGGCGTAGCGCCCGGGCTTGTGGTTGATCGCGAGTATCATGTTGACGACGGCAGCACCGATGATCGAGAGCAGGAGGTTGGCCGGCGGCAGCACGAAGACAGCGGCCGCAAGGATCGACAGATCGACGGCAAACTGGAAATAGCCGGCGCGGATTCCCCACTTCTCCTGCAGGTAGATCGCCAGGATATTGATGCCACCGAGACCGGTGCGGTGGCGGAAGAGAACGAGTAACCCCATGCCCATCAACCCGCCGCCGACAACGGCGGCGTAGACCGGATCGATCCGCGCGAACTCCACCCACTGAGCCGTCAGCCGGGAAAAGAGCGAGACGAGGCTGACGGCGAGGAAAGTGCGCAAGGCGAACGGCCACCCGAGCCGCCGGACGGCGAGAACGTAGAAGGGTAGGTTAACGAGCGAGAAGACCAGCCAGAACCCGGCTCCGGTTGCGTATTGCAGCAGCAGGGCGAGGCCGGCGGTACTGCCGGTCAGAAGCGCCGCCTTGCTGTAGATCACGACGCCCAGCGAAACGATAAGCGTGCCGGTGAGGATCGCGAGCCCATCCTCATAGAGCCTGTGACGTTCCCCTGGCGCGTCGATGCTGACCTCTACCTCGACCTTCATTTCTCCGCCGCCTCCGTCAGAGGCTCGTGAAATTGTGGACGACGCCGGCGACCTCCGCCGTCTTCAGCCCGGCGATGTTGATGCGGCCCGACGTCGGCATGTAGATGCCGTGCTCGCTTCTCAGCCGCATGACTTCCGCTTCCGAGAGCGGCAGCATCGAGAACATGCCTTCTTGGTCGGCGATCGCGCCCAGCGCCTGCCAGCGCGTTCTGAGCCCTTCGGCAAGCGCCCGGCGGATGCCCGTCATGCGCAGGCGCATCGCCTCGAGTTCCTCCGCCCAGTCGCGGGCGAGGTCGTCGTCGGCCAGGATTGTGCGCACCACGGCCGCGCCATGGTCCGGCGGCATGGAATAGCTCGTGCGGGCAAGCCCGGCGAGATTGGACCGCACCGTGTCGGCGGAGGCCGGCGAGGCGGTGCGTGCATAGATGGCGCCGGTGCGTTCGCGGTAGAGCCCGAAGGATTTCGAGCAGGAAACGGCAATGAGCGCCTCCGGAACGACGTCTATGAGATGCCGGAGGCCGGCCACGTCTTGGTTGAGACCACGGCCGAAACCCTGGTAGGCGAGATCGACCAGCGGCAGGAGACCCCGCTGCGCGACGATTGCGGCAATCTCCAGCCATTGCGCCTCGCTCAGCGCTCCGCCGGTCGGGTTATGGCAGCTTGCATGCAGCAGGACGGCGTCGCCGGCCGGCGCACCTTGGAGCGCGCCGACGAGATTGTCGAAGAGCACCGTCTGCGTGGGAATGTCGAAGAAGTCGTATGTTGCTGTCTCGAGACCCGCCGCCTTGAAGATGGCCGCGTGGTTTGGCCAGCTCGGCAGGCCCAGCCAGATCCGTTTACCGCCCAGACGGTGGATGAGGTCGGCCGCGAGCCGCAATGCGCCAGAGCCGCCGGGCGTCTGCACGCTTGCAATATGGCTCCGTTCGACCGTGTCGCCGCCGACGAGTGTCCAGAGATGATCGAGGAAGAGGGCATCCCCCTCGGGCCCGACATAGGCCTTGGTGTCCTGTGTTTCCAATAGCCGCTTCTCCGCTGCCTTCACGGCCCGGAAGATCGGCGTATGGCCGGTTTCGTCACGATAGACGCCGACACCAAGGTCCACCTTGCCGGGGCGATCGTCCCTTCGGAAGAGGCCGATCAGGGCCAGCAACGGGTCGTCGGGTTGACGGGCGAGAGCATCGAACATGCCAAATTCCCTCTGGTTCTAACGATCGGGAGATAGTTGTTTTAGACAAGCGGAAAGGCAAGCCGGATGAGCGGCCTGTTGGTTCTCTCTATAAAATGGTCTTGGAGCAAATTCGATGCTATATTTGCTCATCTGCAGAGATCGTTTGCAGATTTTTGCGTGAAGGCGAAGAATCCCTCTTCAAGATTGCGTAACTCTGTGGTTGGGGCGAATTGGCGATGGATCGCGGAAAAACGGAGCTGGATGCGATCGATCGGCGGATTATCCGCCTGCTCGTCGAGGATGCATCGAGAAGCAACAACGAACTGGCGGAAAGGGTCGGTCTCTCGCCGGCGCCATTGTCACGGCGGTTGGCGCGTCTCTATGCTGCGGGCGTCATCCGCCAGACGGTCGTCATCGATCCCAAGGCCGCCGGCATCGGCTTCCAGGCATTCGTCGAAGTGACGCTGGAGCGCACCGCCAGCAAGGTGGGACAGCGTTTCATCGAACTGGTCTCGCGGATGCCGGAAGTGGTCGAATGCCACACGGTTGCCGGCGACTTCGATTTTCTGCTGAAGATCGCCGTGCGGGACGTCGCGGACTACAAGCGCCTGCTCTGGAGCGAGTTCGAGCAGATCGCCGAAATCAAGACGCTTCGCTCGACGATCCTGCTCGATAGTCCGAAAATAAAGACCGCCGCCGTGTGATGCGAGGGAAAAACGTTGCACACTTCTCCTGGAATTGCCCTTAGGCTTCCAGCGTACCGGGCTTGCGGACCGCGCCCGACGGTTGCGCGCAGGCGATCTTCATGAGGTCGGACCGGCGGCGTGCGAAACGCGTCGAGACGCGGGTGACGATAAGGCCGTCCTGGGGCGCTCTTACCTCGACCGCGCCGTCCGGCATCCCGGGTCTGGCAATGATCGTTGCGACCAGGTCTCCCGCCTTCACGCTTTCTCCGATATCGCGGTGGAACAGGATCGCGCCGGCTTCGGGAGCGCGGATCATCTCGATGTTGTCGAGCGGCACGACCTTGCCGGCGAAGGTCGGAAGATCAGTGTGCGGGCCGGCGATGACGCCTCGCCCGAGGAGAAACTGCCACACGCCTTCGGCATCCTTCCGGGCAGTTTCCGGATAGACGTCGCGCGTGCCGCGCAGCTCCACCGTCACGGAAAGCCTGCCGGGCAGGGCCGTCTTCTTCCGGCCCTCGGTCTCGTTTTTCCAGGCATGGCCCACAGCTTCCTCGAAAGCGGAGCTTTCTCCGTCGGAGAGAAACACGGCCTTCATGTCGAGGGCGGCGGCGAGATCTGCCGCTTCTGGCCAGAAAGCCTCGTCGATATAGGCGTATTGCATCCCTTCGTCATCGCAATGGAGGTCGAGCACCAGGTCGGCGCCGAGTGCCATCCGGAGCAAATGCCGCTTCAGTCTGTCCATTGCCGAGTGGCGGTCGAGGTCATCGAGCAGATTGTCCCGCCCGCCGAGAGAAATCAGCGGGAAGTCGCGGTTGAAATTGGTGCGGGAGCCGAGATCGAAGCGACCTTGCAGCTCGCCGAAATGCGATTGCGCCGAACCGATCGGGTTTGCTTGCGGAACGACGGTGATATCGCCGAGGATCACGCCGTCGGCATTCGCCTGGCGCAGCTTCTCCAGGAGGAAATGCGAGAGCGCCGTGCCCGGCAGTTCGTTGGCGTGAAGCGCCGCCTGGATATAGACCCGGGGGGCTTCGGGCCTCCTGCCCTTGAACCGGAAGACCGGCAGCCGCCATTCGACGCCGGGCGTGTCGCCGGCGATGATGATTTCCGAAATTTCCACTTTGCCTCGTCCTCAAGATCTGGGGCGACGCCCCTACCGGATGTGCTTATGTGCTGCCGAGACCTGCCGCGCAAGCCAAGCTGGCGAGCAGACCTGTGACGCCCGCCGCAGATCAGGCGGCGAGCGGCCAGCGGCGAAGATGGCGGTGACGGCCTCGGCCATAAAGACTGTGCACGAGGACGATATCGCGCACCGTCCAGGTGATGGGCTCGAGGCGGACCTCCGGTACAGCGTAGTCGTCATAGAACAAGGTCAGATGCGGCTCGAACGGTCGGCTGGAGCAATCCAGCGAGCCGATGATCTGCCTGTGAATGGCCTGAAGCGCACCAGCGCCTTCGCGACACCTCATGACGAGCGCGCGACTGCTTCCTGTCCGGAAACTTGCCGCCCGGTCGAACGTCACGTCAAACGGCGACGCCGCGATCCTGCTGCCGATGCGGCAAGCGGCCGAAACGGCAACTTCCGGGAGGCCGCTGAAGCGGCCGAGGCCTACAAGTGAAACGTGAAGCCGCTCCGGCGGGTAGAGCCGGCCGGACAGGCCATATTTCTTCTTCAGCCGGCGGCCGGTCTCGATCAGGCGTTCTGCCGCAGCCGGCTCCGGAAGAACCGCAAAATAGAGGAGATCGGTGCTGACCGGTGCCGGTCTTGTATCGAAGCCGAACGAAAGCTGATCCATGCCGTCCTCCCGAGGGCGTCGAAGCCGGCGGCGGCTGGCGCCCGAACTGCTCTGTAGATATGTGAATATAATCCTAATCTCCGGATGCTGCCAAATCCGAAGAAGCGGTAAGTCGAGCGCAGCAGTTCGGCGCCTCGAGCTATGGCCCTATTCTTGGCAGCTAGGCTGTCGCGGGCTGCACAGAAGGCTTCTTTCGAGTCACATCCCTCACGGGCGGTCAGTCTGCTCGCCCTGCCTCGGTCGAACACCGTTCAAAAAGGTCTCTACGGCGGAAGCGACTGCCACCCGCGATTCTTCGTCTGACGGCGACGGCCGGATTCCAAGAATGACCTGAAGGAGATTGTCGCGGATCATGCCTACAAAGTGCCCGGCCACGCCGAGGCAATCAGCCGTCCGAATTTCTCCTCGTTGCCTGGCGACTTCAAGGACCTCGGCGAGCCGGGACGTAGCCCGGCCCGGTCCCTGTTCATGGAACGACTTTACGAGATCAGGGAAGCGATTGGTCTCGGTGATGGCAATTCGGTAGATGCCGATCAAGGTTGGCGATTTGTAAAGCTCCATGAGACGCTGACCAAATCCTGTCAGTGTCTCCTCCAGGTCGTGCGCTTCGATTTCCTCGATTGCCAAGGTCGACAGCACCTTGTCTGCGTTTTCGGCGACGATGGCGGCGAACAGGCCCTCCTTGTTGCCGAACTCATTGTAGATGTTGCGCTTCGATCCACCGGCACGCTCGATGATCGCGTCGATGCTTGTCGCCGCGTAACCTTGTTCGAAAAAGACCTCGGCGGCCGCTTGAAGAAGGATCTCTCGGCGACGTTTCGTACGCCCTGACTTTGCTGCAACCACGGCCTTCTAGCCTCTCATCAAAATCCACCCTCTTGACTGGTAATGTCCGTTACCGTATGTGTCAATGGTAACGCGCATTACCGGAGGGCGTCGTGGCGCAGATCAACAGGAAAAAGATCATCGGCTTGCTGCTGTGCCTCGGCGCCGTAATAGTCGTGGCTGCCGGATGGGCTCAGGCTCGCTCGAGCGGCGAAATCTCGACAGATAACGCTTACGTTCGCGGGGACGTGACCTCGCTCGCCCCAAAGGTAGCGGGCTACGTCACGGCCGTGGAGGTCGAGGACAACCAAACCGTCCGGGCGGGTGACATCCTGTTCCGGATCGACGATCGAGACTACCGCGCGCGGCTTGCGCAAGCAGTGGCCAATGTCGAAGCTGCCCAAGCTCGCCTCACCAATGTCGATGCGGAGACTGAGCTTCAGCATACCCTCGTTCGACAGGCTGAGGCCCAGAGACGTTCCGCTGTGGCCGAGATGAACCTCGCGATCAAGGCCTACGACCGCCGCCGCGAGCTTATCCGCAGCAATACAATCAGTCAGGCCCACGTCGATGAAAGTGATGCGGCACGATCGAGAGCCGAGGCGGGCGTGGCGGCCGCCTCGGCAACGGTCGAGGCTCAGCAGCTACGCATCGCCGTCCTTGCCGCTCAGCGCGAAGCTGCCGTTGCCGCCGTGGCGCAGGCACAGGCCGCGCGCGATCTGGCCCAAATCGATCTCGATAGCACCGTCGTCCGTGCGCCCGTCGGCGGCGTTGTCGGCAACCGCCAGGTCCGCATCGGCCGGCTTGTCGCGCCAGGGGCTTCCTTGCTCGACATCGTTCCGGTCAACTCTGTGTGGATCGTGGCGAATTTCAAGGAAACCCAGCTCGAACATATCCGGTCCGGTCAGCGCGTCCGCATCACCGTCGACGGCTACCCGAACGATAGGCTTGAAGGCGTGGTTGACAGCTTTGCGCCCGGCAGTGGCTCTGCCTTCAGCCTGCTCCCCGCAGACAATGCAACAGGAAACTTCGTTCGCGTCGTCCAGCGCGTTCCGGTGAAGATCCGGTTTGCCAGAAATCCGTTGGCCGGCCGGCTCGTGCCCGGCTTGTCCGCGCGTGTCGAGATCGATCTAGAAAGCGGCTTTGCGACGACGAAATCGCCAAGCTAATTGCTCGTGACGGCGGCGTGTTGAGGGAAAGAGACGGAACGATGATCGCAGAATGCGGCAGAGCCGGATCGCCGCCTGGTGCTAGCGGCGGCTCCATTAGTTCGGCGGCCACGATCGAACTGATCGAATGGCTGGTAGGGGATGAATGCCACGAACTGGACGACGCGGGTCTCGCAGCAGGGTTTGGACGGCGCCTCCGAGCGGCCGGTTTACCAATCGACCGGCTGACGCTCAATTTGAGAACGCTGCACCCGGAAATTCTCGGCCGCAGCGTGGCCTGGGCACCCAACGAAGCTGTCGAGGTTCGGGACAGGGAGCACGGCACCGAAATTTCGCCGGGCTTCGCAGGTAGCCCGCTCCGTCGCGTCATGGAGACGCGCAAGCCAGTGATCGTGCGTCTCGATGGCTCCATCGACCCAGCATGGGTCCATACGGACCTCTTTCACGGACGCGGTCTCATCGAATTCGTCATCGTCCCGCTGTGCAATGCCGATGGCCTGGTCAGTGCCGCAACCTTCTCGACGACATGCCCGAGCGGCTTTGCCCCGTCAGAGTTGGCTGCGTTGGACCGGATCGTTCCAGCTCTGCGCAACGCCTGCGAGCTGCGCACTCTCAGGAGAGTCGAGTTGACGCTGCTCGATACCTATGTTGGCGCGACGACAGCGCGGCGCGTGATGGCGGGCCGCATCCGCCGTGGCGAAGTCGAAACGCTTGAGGCCGGATTGATGCTCTGTGATCTGCGTGGCTTCACGGAGCTGTCTAACCGATTGCCCGCAGAGCGGGTGCTCGAACTTCTCAACGCCTACTTCGATCGCGTCGTGCCGGCAATTGCCGACGCGGGCGGTGAGGTGATCAAGTTCATGGGCGATGCGGCGCTCGCCTTTTTTCATCGCGATAGTCCCGCCGCGTCCTGCTCTGCCGCATTGCAGGGCTCACTAAGTGCGTTGGAAGGCTTGGGTCGGTTCGCGGCCCCCGATGCTGAACTCCATGCCGGCATCGCGCTGCACTACGGAGAGGTCGGTTACGGCAACATAGGCTCGGGCCGGCGGCTAGATTTCACGGTGATAGGGCCTGACGTCAATCTGGTGAGCCGGATTCAGGCCGTATGCAGCGCGACCAGCCGTCCACTCCTCATGTCCAAGCGATTTGCGATGCTCCTCAATCCCGGAACGGCGATTGCGGCTGGCCGGTATGCACTCACGGGATTTGTCGAGCCGGCGGAACTCTATTCGCTCGCTGGCAGCTTTGCTCAACGGTGGACTCCAAATGGGACGTAAGAGGGCCAGCCTCCAATATGCCGAAGTGCATGTCGAGATTGATCGAGGGAGTGGCTCATGACCACAGCCGTCGCCACTGCGCCGAGCCGCGACAGACCAGCGCCGGGAGCGCTTCTCGTCGCCGGCATAGTGCTTGCCACGCTGACGGAGGCGATCGCCAGCACCGTGCTTTCGCTCGGGCGCGGCGATATCATCGGCGACACCTATGCAACGCCAGATGAGTTCGCCTGGCTGGATATCGGATACACCGCTCTCAAGCTCATCGGATTCATGGCCGCCCCCTTGCTGATGAACCGTGTCAATCCGCTGAACCTGATCATCGGCTCAACGCTCATCATGGGCATGACGTGCGGCTTTGCCGCCGTCACGGCTCGGCTGGACCTGCTGATCGCGCTTCGACTTGTTCAGGGTTTCTCCGGCGGCATCCTGCTTGTCGGCGGCCAGGCGATCATTTTTCTCGCCTATCCGCGATCCCGCCAACCGATCCTTCAAGCCCTGTTTGCCATGGGCTCCGTCGTCGCCCCCGCGACCATCGCCCCGGCCCTTCAGGGGTGGTTGCTCGATAGCCAGTCCTGGACATGGATCTTCTTCAGCATTGTTCCGGTGGCCTTGGCGGCCGCGGGACTTCTGCTGATCGCGGACAGCCCGATGTTTGCCAAGGCCGCGCAACGTCCTTTTGATTGGATCGGCTTCTCGCTGATCTCCGTCGCGCTTTTCTGCCTCACCTATGTCTTCAGCCAGGGCAGCCGATGGGACTGGTTCGAGGAACCGCGCATTCTGTGGCTGACTGTGGTCGGTGCAGCCGCGCTGCTGGCATTTCTCGCCCAGCAGGTACTGGCCAAGGGGCAAGGTCTGCTCGACTTCACCCTGTTCAAATCGGAGGATTTCTGCTTCGCCTTTATCGTCAGTTTTGTCGCCGGTGCCGCTTTGTTCGGGAGCGCGTTCCTGATCCCGTCGTTTGCCATGTCCGTCCTCGCGTTCACGCCCACCGACGCCGGCCAGCTGCTGTTGCCAAGTGGCGCGCTTTTCATCGGCTCGCTCCTCGTTGCTGCCTTTCTCGTGCAGGTCCGCCGCGTTCCTCCGGTCGCCACGGTGCCCTTCGGAATCCTGATGATCATGGCTGCGATGTGGATGTTGTCCGGATCGACCAGCGAAAGCGGCGCGGACGACATGATGGCAGCGGTCCTGTTGCGCGGCTTCGGTCTTGGATTCCTGTTTCTATCGATCACGCTGATCGCCTTCAGCAGCCTCAACAGCCGAAATCTCGCCTCCGGCATAGGTCTCTTCAATACGGGTCGCCAGCTTGGTGGTCTTATCGGGGTCGCCGCACTCCAGACACTGATCGACCATAACGTCGCCGCCAATGTCGCGGTCCTTGGCGCCAACGTCACCGCAGGAGGCCCCGCGGTCGGCGAGCGGCTGACGAAGACGGCAGCCATGCTCGCGGCGCGAGGGTTGGACGCCACGGCCGCCGGCCGGGCAGCAACGAGCCTGCTCGGCAGGATCGTCACAGGCCAGTCCACCGTGATCGCCTTCGACACCGCGTTCAACGCAGTCGCCCTGCTCTTCGTCATCGCCGCGCCTGTGCTGGTCGCCATCAAGATCGGACTCTCCCGATATGCGAAAGTGCGCTCTGCGCGGCGCTTGCGTCCCTCGATCCCTATGGTCCCTTTACATACCCCTGTGCTTCGACGATCTTTCCGTCCCGAACGCGCATGACGTTGACGCCTCGAACCCGGTCCGCTTCGCGTTCGCTCCAGCGAAGCTGCCAGCGGATGATCCCGCGGTCCTCGCTAGCCCAAATCTCCTCCGCTTCAAAAACAAGGCCCGCGGAGGATGCGATTCCCTTCCAGAAGTTGAGGCATGCCTCACGTCCTTCGTAACGCGCTCCATCCGGAGCGGGCGCCGTATTCTCGAGAACGCAGCCCTCGCCAATCAGGTCGTCGAGGTCTTCGGGGCGGTGCGCCTCAAAGGCGCTGTTGAAGCGTTCCATGATTTCGCGGGTGACTTTGTCAGCGGTCATTTTCGCACCTCATTGAGCCATGGTGCCGCCGTCGATCCCGAGCGTGTGGCCGGTGATGAACGAGGCTCCGGTTGAACAAAAGTAAGACGGTGCTTGCAACTCACACTTGCCTTGTCATCCGTGCCGCGGATGACGCAGGCTCAGGCAGGGGAGCCGACTGACCGGGTGTTTTGGCATATGCCAAGGCCTCCACGATCCGACCGTTATGGACACGGATCAGGCTGACGCCGCGGACCGAGCCACCGTCGCCGAAATGGAAGCGCCAGCGGATGTTGGCGCGGTCGCCCATCACGAAGGTGTCTTCCACCTCGAAGTGGTTGACGCGGTCGGCCGCCATGCCCTGCCAGAACGCCAGATTCACATCGTAGCCTTCGTAGCGGGTGCCTTCCGGCGCCGGCTGGATCGACTCCATGACGCAATCCGGCGCGACCAGGTCTTCGAGGAGCGCAGGATTGTGCTCCTGAAACGCCTGGTTAAACCGGCGGATGATTTCGGATGTTTCTCTCGATCGCATGGCGCTCTCCTATATACAGACAGGTCTGTCTATATCTTGTAATATACAGACCTGTCTGTTAGAGGCAAGCGATGAAAGAAAAAAATTCTCATAGCCGCCCTGACGATAGTCCCGCGCGTCGCCGCTTGCTCGACACCGCGACCCGGCTTTTTTACGAGGGTGGCATCCACGCCGTGGGCATCGACCGCATTATTGCGGAGGCCGGCGTGGCCAAGGCGACGTTCTACAAGCATTTTCCGTCGAAGGACGAACTCGTCGTCGCCTATATCGAGGAGCAGGACAGGCTCGGGCGGGCAGCAGTCGCAGCGCTGCCGAAGCAGCCTCCACGGGAGATGATCGCAGGTATCATGGGGCGCATCAGCGAGGCCGTGGTCGCAGGGGGCTGGCGGGGGTGTCCGTTCCTCAACGCGGCGGCGGAATATCCAGACCCGAGCAGCCCTGTGCGGCAGGCGATTAATGCGCGCCGCTCATGGTATCACGACAGCCTCCGCGACCTTCTTGCCGCGGATGGCGATCCAGTTCCTTCAGTCACGGCCTCCCTCCTCGTCGCCGTATCGGACGGCTTGCTGGAAAGCGCCTATCTGGACGATCCCGAAAGCATCCCCGCCCTTGTCCGCGAGGCGGTGACCCGACTGCTGGACCGCCGTTGAGTCGCAGTCCGGCTATAAAACTTTTCGACGGTTGAGGCGCAGAGCGAGCGAGAATGGCCGCTTCCCGATGAGGGATCGCGAAAAGCGGATCGCGGCCAGCGACGTCGGAGCGATCCGGCAACCTCGCCAGCGTGGCGCGCATACCGGAACCGCTCAACCTTCCAGAATGTGATCCGCCAGGCTGTAGCAGTGGCTCGCCTGGTAGGCGTTCCGACCTCGGTTCATGTGCGTCAGATTGAAAGTTCGAATGGCGCGCAACACGCGGCGGGTCGCGAGGAATTTGCGGATAGAGCCGGAGGCCCGCACATTGATGCCGAAAATGTCCTCGCCGCGCGGGAAGAAATAACCGACGTCTTCTGGCGTCGTGACGCAGTGTTCGAGAAAGGGCTCGTCCACGTGGCCCTGCGCGGGTGACTCGTCCGTCGTGAAATCCGAAAGATGCACCAGGAATCTCGCACGGATGCCCTCGCCGTCCGCATAGAGCGTGAAAAGCTCCATCCAGCTCGCATTAACGCGGACAAGCGGCTTGTCGGAGGTCGACGGCAGACAAGAAACCGACCAGTAGTGACGCTCGGTCTTGCGCGGGATAGGGATGCAGTTTTGGCCGTAGAGTCTCAGAATCTCCAGAACTTCTTGTGCTTGCGGGTGACGAAGCAGCTTTTGAAACCGCGCGACGTACTTGAACCGCTGTTCCAGGGACTCCGAACGCTCGTCGGCGTCGTGCAGGTTCGTCTTGCCTTCTATCCAATTGCGCTGCTGCTCAAGATCCAGAAATTGGCGCAGACCAGTGGTGCTGCGGCGAGGAGTCGTGCTCATGTCAGGTGCATCCGATCGTCCTCCCGCGAAGTGCCGTCCCCGACACGATGCGACTTGTGGCCCTTCGCTACCCTATGCCGGCCGATAGGTGCCGATAGGAAGCGTCTTATTTTTTATCAGCATCTTATGGCGTGCTCTGGCTCAGAATCGGATACCGTCGGATGGGCAGAAATCACTCCCACTCGATCGTGCCCGGCGGCTTCGACGTCACGTCGTAGACGACGCGGTTGATGCCGCGGACCTCGTTGATAATGCGGGTTGCCGCGCGGCCGAGGAATTCCATGTCGTAGTGGTAGAAATCCGCGGTCATGCCGTCGACCGAGGTTACGGCGCGGAGTGCACAGACGAATTCGTAGGTGCGCCCGTCGCCCATGACGCCGACCGTCTGCACCGGCAGGAGTACGGCAAAGGCCTGCCAGATAGCGTCGTAGAGACCGGCCTTGCGGATTTCGTCGAGATAGATCGCGTCCGCCTCGCGCAGGATCTCGAGCTTCTCGCGGGTGATGCCGCCGGGGCAGCGGATCGCAAGGCCAGGTCCGGGGAAGGGGTGGCGGCCGATGAAGCTGTCCGGCAGGCCGAGTTCGCGTCCGAGCACGCGCACCTCGTCCTTGAAGAGTTCGCGCAGCGGTTCGACGAGCTGCATGTTCATGCGCTCCGGCAGGCCGCCGACATTGTGGTGCGACTTGATCGTCACCGACGGGCCGCCGGTGAAGGAAACGCTTTCGATCACATCAGGATAGAGCGTGCCCTGGGCGAGGAAATCGGCACCGCCGAGTTTCTTCGCCTCTTCCTCGAAAACCTCGATGAAGAGACGGCCGATGATCTTGCGCTTGGTCTCCGGATCGCTGACGCCTTCGAGTTCGCCGATGAATCGGTCGGAGGCATCGACGTGGAGGAGGTGGAGGTTGTAATGCTCCTTGAACATGGCGACGACGTTCGCCGCCTCGTCCTTGCGCATGAGACCATGGTCGACGAGGATGCAGGTAAGCTGGTCGCCGACCGCTTCGTGAATGAGAAGCGCAGCGACGGAGGAATCGACACCGCCCGAAAGGGCACAGATCACCTTCTTGTCGCCGACCTGCTCACGGATCGCCTCGACCGCCTTGGCGCGATAGGCTGACATGGTCCAGTCGCTCTTGATGCCGGCGATCTTGTGCACGAAATTTGCGATCAGCTTGGCACCATCAGGCGTGTGGACCACTTCCGGGTGGAACTGCACCGCGTAATATTTGCGCTTCTCGTCGGCGATGAAGGCAAAGGGTGCATTGGACGAGGTCGCGACCACCTCGAAACCTTCCGGGATTGCCGTGACGCGGTCGCCGTGCGACATCCAGACCTGGTGGCGCGAGCCGACCGACCAGACACCGTCGAAGAGGGCGCATTCCTTCTCGACCTCCAGGAAGGCGCGGCCGAATTCGCGGTGATGGCCGCCTTCCACCTTGCCGCCGAGCTGCGCGCACATGGTCTGCTGACCATAGCAGATGCCGAAGACCGGCAGACCGCTGTCGAAGATGACCGACGGCGCGCGCGGGGAGCCGATCTCGAGCGTCGAGGCCGGGCTGCCCGACAGGATCACCGCTTTCGGTTTCAGGCGCTTGAAACCCTCCTCGGCCGACTGGAACGGCACGATCTCGCAATAGACGCCGGATTCACGCACGCGCCGGGCGATAAGCTGGGTCACCTGGCTGCCGAAGTCGATGATGAGGACGGTATCGGGATGGGCTGTCTGGGTCATGTCGGGCCTTCAAACGAGCTGGGGTCAGGTCCTGCCCCTTAATCATGGCGAGCCTTTAATCAAAGCCCGGGATCAGTGCAACGATTACATTGCACCCCGACAATTTAGGGCCTTCAGAGCCTGATTTCACCGGTTTCCATTGCCGCTTCCAGCCTGTCGATCGCCGCGGCCAGCTTCTCGTCGATCACGTGCAGATATTCGGTCCAGTCGTCGACGTGCTTGAGTTCAGCCTTTCCGTCCGAAATGCCGCGCAGCCCGATCAGCGGCAAGCCGAAGGATTGGCAGGCGCGCAGGACCGCGAAAGTCTCCATCTCGACCATGTCGGCGTCTATCCCGTCATAGGTCTTTCCCGAGACGATGTTGGCGCCGGTCGAAAGCCGCGCCTCCCTTACGCCCGGGATGCGTAGCGGCAGGTCGACGACCGCCGGCAGATCGAGGAACGGCGTTGCCCCTTTCTCGAAACCCAGCACGGACGCGTCCATGTCGCGATAGCCGACCGAGGTCGCCTGGTAGACTTCGGTCTGTTCGAGCGTGGCGGACCCCGCCGAGCCTAGCGAAACGACGAGATCGGGCAGATTGTTGCCGCCATCGAGCGAGGCGAGCGTCCGCGTCAATGTGACGGCGGCTTCGACCGGGCCGACGCCGGTCATCAGCGGTGCAATGCGGGCGCGCAGACTTGGCCCATATTCCGCGTCGACCGCCATCACGTAGAGGATCTTCCTGCCGGCCACGGACTTCAGTTCAAAGCTCATCCCTCGATCCCCTCGCGTCCGCGCACCACCATCATGGTGCCCGTCATCGATGCGATCAGCTTTGCCGGCCCGTCCGGGCGTATGGCATAGCCCCGCCCGTCCGAAACGATGATTGTCGTGCCAGGCTTCGTCACCTCGCCGCGGAAAAGAAAGCGGTCGCCGCGGCCGGGCGACAGAAGGTTCACCTTGAATTCGATCGTCAGCAGCGATGCGTCGGGGTCGATCAGCGAATAGGCCGCATAGGTGCCGGCGGCGTCAAGCGCGGCAGAAATCACCCCGGCATGCAGCAGGCCGTGTTGCTGCGTGAGCTTGCCGTCGAAGGGCAATTCGATCTCTACCGTTCCCTGTTCGATGCGCGTCAACTCGGCGCCGATGGTGTGCATCGCCGCCTGGCGGTTGAAGCTTTCCCGGATGCGGGCGTGAAAATCATGCGGCTCGCTGTCGTCGATCAATAGAAGAAGCCTTTCCGAGGGCGGGGCCGACTGCCCGCTTCGCCCGACAGTGGCACGCGGGCGGAAGCAGGACAAGCATGAGCGACGCGGAAAATCGGCGCGCTGAGTAACCGCCGGCGCCAGCTTTCGCGCTTCAACCGCATCGGGGCAAAAGATGCGCAAATTGGGACCGGCGCTTGCTTTCGCGAACCCCTGCTGATCCATATATGTCTACAATGAGGAACATCAGACGCATTGAAATCCGACCGGCCGTAGCCGACGATGTCCTGATGATGGCGTCAGTGCTCGTCGAAACCTGGCGGTCGACGTTTCGCGGGCTCATTTCCGATGCGTATCTCGAGGCGATGACGGTCGAGGACCAGGCGATCCGGCATGCGCGCCGGATGCGCGCCGCAGGCGTTTTCCACACCGTCGCCGTCGACATGGCCACCAAGAAGGTCATCGGCCTGGCGAGTTACGGGCGGGCGCGTTCGATGCCGCCGGCCTTCGATCGGGAACTCTATACGCTCTATCTCCTGGAGGAGTTCCAGGGTGCTGGCATCGGCTCTGCGCTCGTGCGCACGATTGCCGGCCATTGCCGTGACACGGGCGCCTCGTCGCTTTTTGCCTGGGTGCTGGCCGACAATCCGAACCGCGCTTTTTATGAACGGCTCGGTGCCCGCGTCGTCGGTCGAGGGCGCGTCAGCGTCGGCGGAGAAATCTACGATCAGGTCGCCTATCGCTGGGACGATCTCACAGCGCTTTCCGGCGCCGGGAATGCCGCGATGTGATCGCGGCTATCCCAATCTGACGATATGCTGGTCCCAGGCAACGGCGCTTTTGCGCTCCTTGAAGCGCCCGTCGTACGAGGAAACCGCAAATCCGTGCGCGGCCTCGGCGACGCCTGCGGCCTCGGCGATGACTTCTTGCTTCAAAACGGAGCCCGTCCGGGCATCGAGCGTAACGGCGACATTGCCTTTCGGGGACGTCAGGCCGACGAGCCCTTCGCGGCGGTTGACGGCGATTGCGCCGACATAGTTCGCGAGCGCTTCGGTCGTCCGCTCGGGGAGGGTGAGGAAGGCCAGGTCTTCGCCCGGGGAAAAGTGGCCGACGAGCGGTGGCAGCTCGTTGCGCGCCCCTTCGTACTGGCAGGCGAACCAGATCTTTCCCTCGGCATCGATGTCCACGTGCCGGGTCGAAAGCCGGCTAAGCTCCTTCGGCAGCACGTGCCTTTCGATGAGCGCGCCCGTG
This sequence comes from Sinorhizobium sp. 7-81, assembly GCF_030124405.1. Taxonomy (NCBI): domain Bacteria; kingdom Pseudomonadati; phylum Pseudomonadota; class Alphaproteobacteria; order Hyphomicrobiales; family Rhizobiaceae; genus Sinorhizobium; species Sinorhizobium sp. 7-81. The sequence continues at coordinate 273,200 of NZ_JASKLT010000001.1, forward strand.
AGGGTGTCGACGAGCGTGAGACTCGGCTCCATTTGATCGAGGTTGAGCTTGGTGCGTCCGAAGTCCGGATGGGTCTCTATGCCCCCATTGGCGATCGCGAGCGTCCTCCGGTCGGCGGCAAGCGTCATGTCATGCGGTCCGATGCCATAGGTCGGAAATTCTCCGATCCGAGCAAATCCCCTGGTCCCGTCGTAGACGCCGATCATGCCGCGATTGGCGGAAAAGTCGTTCTCGGTGGCGTAAAGCAAGCGCCCGTCGGCGGAAAAACAGCCGTGGCCAAAGAAATGCCGGCCATCGGCGGCGGTAATGACGACCGGCTCGGCCGTGCCGTCGGGCGAAAAGATCACGGCATAGGCACCCGGCCGGCGGGCAAAGGCGACTGCCCGGCGGCTTTCCGGTGAGAACGTCATGCCGTGAGCACGCGCCGGCAGCAGCGTCCGGTCGACGATTTCGCCCTCTTCCGTGAGCGTCGCCACACCGTAGCTGCCGTCCGGGTCCATGAAGGCCGAAGCGAAGACGGCATCCGCTCGTTCGAGCGCAAAGGCAGCACGCGGCGCAAGCGTCGCCACCCAGGCGGCGCCTGCTATTTTGATGAAGCTGCGTCGGTCAATAAGGCTTTTCGCGTTCATGCGCGTCTTGTCGTAAACGGGACGATGGCGGCGGTGATGCTGCCGCCGATCCCGATTGGGTGTAGCAGATAATCGCGTTACAGCCAGCCCCGGCGCTTGAAATAGAGAAAGGGCAGCAAAGCCGAAAGCACCATCATGGATAGTGCGTAGGGGTAGCCGAGCTGCCATTTCAACTCCGGCATCACGTCGAAATTCATGCCGTAGATCGAGGCGACCAGCGTCGGCGGCAGGAACACGACAGCCGCCACCGAGAAGATCTTGATGATCTGGTTCTGTTCGAGATTTATGAGGCCGAGCGTCGCATCGAGCAGGAAATTGATCTTGTTCGAGAGAAACAGCGCGTGATCGCCGAGTGAAGTCGCGTCGCGCTGGATCAGCTTGACCCGCTGGCGGCTCTCCTTTGCCGCCTTGCGCTGGCCATTTCCCTCGATTGCGACGTGATAGGCGACGAGCCTGCCGACGCTGACCAGGCTTTCGCGAATGATCGTCAACAGGTCGCCCTTCTGACCGATCTGCTCGATCAGCGATTGCAGGTCGCGCGTCTTCTTGGTGGCGCTGGCGTTCGACTTTCGGAAGACTTCGCGCGAGATCGCATCAACCTCGTTGCCGGCGCGCTCCAGTGCGTCCGCCGTGCGGTCAATCATCGCCTCAAGCAGTCCGAGCATCACCAGTTCGCCGGTTTCGCACGCCGCTCCGTTCGGCTTCTGGATCCGGTTGGCGTAGACCTGAAACGACTTCGGATCGGCGTGACGTACCGTGACGAGACTCGTTCCCTTGAGAATGAACGTCACCGGCACTTTGGCCGGATAGTCGCTGTCGAGTTTCGCCGCCGCGGTCATCGTCATGAACTCGGCGCCGTCCTCCTGGTAGAGGCGATCGGAAAGTTCGATTTCCTGCATCTCGTCCCGTGTAGGGATCGCGATTGCCAGCCTGTCCTCGACGAGCCGCGTTTCTTCGGCGGAAGGGTTGAAGAGGTCGAACCAGATCACCGGCTCCGGCGAAGCCAGGCCGTTGAGGAGATCGACGAGCACGAGATGGCTGTTCTGGCTTTTGTAGATGCGCAGCATTTGGGGCTCCATGGGGCCAAGTCGTCCGACCGCCTGAAGCCCTGATCAATCAGGACCGGACGGCCGTGAGCGTGAAGGCTCGACTTCGACTGTCGGGGTTCATTTCCGGTTGATCCTTATGGTGAAACATGCCCGAAGACGGACACGGAATGCCCTTTGCGCCCAAAGGGCCGGCTTGTCAACCTGAGCGCCCGACAGCTCTCTGAAACCGGTCAATCGCCGTCGGCGAACGAAAAGCCGGCTCCAAGTCCAATCGCGCCGCCGAAGTCCCGGTTCAGCCTGTCGAGCAGGTCGGCGGTGTTGAGCGCGATGAAATCGAGCGTGGCTCGCTGTTTTTCGTCGGCAAGCGCCGCATCGATCGGACCATCGATGCGGTCCGCTGCGCCGATCAGCGACTTCAACAGGAAGTTCACCGAGCTGGCGATCGAGCGGCTGTCGGCGGGAAGCAGGCTTTCCATCGCGGCCGTGTTGAAGAGCATCTGCAGCGCCCGGAGATTCGCCGAGATCGACGGCATCGTATTTTCCGAGCGCCAGTAGATGGCGAGCTTCGGGCGACTCTCGTCCCGCTTCCCGTCGATCGCCCCGGCATAAAAGGGCCGCAGCCGCTGGTCCTTCACCATCTCGACGCTGTGGACTAGGATGCCGAGCAGCTCCGTCGCGGCCTCCTTGTTGTCGCGGAAGAGCGGATTGCCGGGGCCGGGTTTCTTCCAGCCAGCCTGTATACCGTCCGGTTTTTCCCATGCGGCAAGCAATTCGCTGGCGATCGCCTTCAGGTTCTGCGATATCGCGTGGCCGTAACGACAACGGAAATCGCCGTTCTTCCCGGCGAGCACCTCCGCTCCGGTGCCGTAAAGGACGTATTCAAGCGCGCCGAGCCCCTGCACCGCGACGCTCTTTGTCTTGAGGCGGCCCGGTTCCGTTGCTGTCTCGTCGCCCTTGGCAAGAATGGCCTGTACCTGCTTGAGGCCGGTGCTCTTGCGATCGGGATAGAACAGGAACCGCTCGAACCGGTTCTGTTCGAGGGCCGGCCCCAGGCGGACGATTTCGATCGCGGACCATTTCCGAACGACGCCGGAGAAAGCTGCTCGCGTCGTCTCGAGCGCTGGCTCGGACGGGGCACGGCAAAGCGTCGACGTTGCTTCGACGAGGAGGGCCGTTGAGTGCGACAGGTCGCGATAGCCGGGAATGACGAAGTCGTCCACGGCCTTCGCCATGACGCCCGGCAGGGCAGCCTCGTCAAGCACACGCGGCGAGAGCGCAGTTCCCTCCTGCGCTGCCGCGGGCATCGCGGTGTGCGCCATGAGGAGAAGGCCGAGTGCCAGGAAATGCCAAAGGCGCATCAGAGTGACTCCAGAAATCTGATAAGAGCTTTACGGTCTTCCTTCGGCAGGCTGGCAAAGGCGTTCCGCGTCTTTTCTGCTTCACCGCCGTGCCAAAGAATGGCCTCGGTTAGATTGCGGGCGCGGCCATCGTGGAGGAAGTAGGTGTGGCCACTGACGGTTTGCGTCAATCCGATCCCCCAGAGCGGCGGCGTGCGCCACTCGCGGCCATCGGCGACGCCGACTTGCTGGCCGTCTGCGAGACCTTCACCCATGTCGTGCAGCAGGAAATCCGAATAGGGCCAGATCAACTGGAACGCCTGCTCCTTGTGCGGTGCATCGCGCCGGGTCACGAATTTCGGCGTATGGCAAGCCGTGCAGCCGGATTCGTAGAAGAGCTGCTTTCCCTTAAGCGTTTCCGGGAAGCTTGCCTTGCGGCGGGCGGGCACGGCCAGATTGGAGGCATAGAAGGTCACGAGACCAAGCACCGGGTCAGGTGCCTCGACGGGACCGAGCCGTTCTTGAACGCCGACGGGGAGCGCCAGGCAGTCGGTCTGCGCGTCGGTGCAATCGCCATGGCTGCGGTCGTTGTCCGGGCTGGAAATACCGATGTCGATGGCGAAGGCATCGGCAGCCTGGCGGCGCAGCGACGCGCTCTGCGCCTTCCAGCCGAAGCGACCAAGCGCCATGGCTCCGGTTTTGGCGTCGCGGAGCAGGGCGGGCCGCCCGCTGGTGCCGTCCCCGTCGCGGTCGTCGGCATCTGCACGCGCCAGAATATCGGCCTCGTGGATCGCCTCGATCAGTCCGAGACCGATCATCGGCGAGGCGACGCGCGGTGAGAGCGTCGTCGTCGGATCGAGCGGACCATAGGCAAGGTCCGCGACCGCGTAATGTGGCTTGCGCAGGGAAACGCTTTCGCCGCCCGCAAGCGTCACCTGCGCTTCCGTGTAGCCGATGGTGACGCGCCCTTCGGCTGCGATCCCTGGCACGGCACTGTCCTGAAGCTGCGTGCCGTAGACAGGATCGGGAAAATTGAGAGTGGCATGGGAGGCGATCGCCTGCCGTTCGGCATCGTCGCGCGGTGCACGGGCAAGGCGATAAAACATCGAGGTTGCGTCCGACGCCCCTTCCGGCGGCCGGCCGCGCCCATCGCGGGGATGACAGCTCTCGCAGGCGCGGGCGTTGTAGAGCGGGCCGAGCCCGTCGGAGGCCTGCGTGGACGAGGGCGACGAAACCCAGAGCTTCTCGAAGAGCGCCTTGCCGAGCTTGAAGTTCTGCTCGGCCTCGAAGGGCAGGTTCGCGGAAAACTGGGAGAACGCCTTCCGGTCGATCGGCGCAATCGTCGTTGCGGCGCCAGCGGAAAGGGCCTCGAACTGTTCGGCCTTGGAGAAATCCGTCGTCGGCTGGGTGACGATCAGCACACGCTCGCGGTCGCGCTCGGAAAGGTCTTGGCGTTCGGGGCGAGACGAGATCTGATTGTCTGCTACCTGCCCGGCGCTACACCCCCCTCTGCCCTGCCGGGCATCTCCCCCACAAGGAGGGAGATCGGCCAGCGGCGATGCCTCGCTCACCCGATTACTCGCGGCTTGTATCGTTGAATGCGACCACCCCGGCACTTGTGCACTCGCCGTCAGGCAATGCTTTGCCTGCGGCCAATCTCCCCCCTTGTGGGGGAGATGCCCGGCAGGGCAGAGGGGGGTATCGACTCCGCCTTTCCCGATTTCAGCCGTTGCAATCCGTTGGAATTCCGCATTGACGGCGAGGCCGGGACCGTCGCCCGTCGTCGCTGCGGTTGCGGTGACGCTGATGAGCGCGGCAAGCGGCAGCGCTAGGAGGCGGGAGGTCACATGCATTGGACTTGGGCCGGGCCGCACCTTTCGGAGCGGCCCGCCTTTTCGCTTATTGGAAGACGGCGCCAGGATTATCCAGGCTGTCGGAACCTTCAAGCTCGATCGTGCCGAGATCGAGCGATGCGATGACGCGTTCGACGGTCTTCGCCTGCGCGACGAGGCCATCGATCGCGGCCTGCACGGTGGCATTGCCCTCGGCGTTGCCTTCGCCGATCATCTGGTCGTAGGCCTCGACCGTTTCGGCACGCTTGGCCATCGCCTGCATCTTTTCGACGGTGGCGGCGAGATTGTCCTTCATTTCCTTGTCGAGGGTCGCGTCCTTTGCGGCGACGAGTTCGGAAAGCGAGGGGCCGGTCAGCTTCGTGCCGTCGACACGGGTATATTCGCCGGTATAGGCGGCCTGGATGCCGATCGCGTCATGGAGATGCGAGTTGTGCGTATTGTCCGAGAAGCAATCGTGTTCTTCTTCCGGATCATGCAGCAATAGGCCGAGCTTCATGCGCTCGCCGGCGAGTTCCCCGTAGGAAAGCGAGCCCATGCCGGTGAGGATGGCGGCAAGGCCAGCCTTCGGGTCGGCCTCGACTGCCTTGGTGGCAGCCCCGTCCGGTGTCCAGTTGGCGACCATCTCCTTGAGGTCCGCGACGAGCAGGCTGGAGGCCGCCTTCAGATAGGCGGCCCGGCGCTCGCAGCTGCCATTCGTGCAGGCCTTGGTGTCGAAGTCGGTATGGGAGCGATTGCCGGCGCCAGCGCCAGTGCCGTTCAGGTCCTGTCCCCAGAGCAGGAATTCGATCGCGTGGTAGCCAGTCGCGACGTTCGCCTCAATGCCGCCTGCTTCCTGCAGCGTCCCGGACAGGAATTCCGGCGTGATATTCGTCGCGTCGACGTCCTTGCCGTCGATCTTGATCGCCTTGTTGGCGATCACGTTCGCAACGAACAGAGCATTCTCGTCGCTTTCGGTGCCATAACTTGCATCGACATAGTCGATCAGGCCCTCGTCGAGCGGCCAGGCGTTCACCTTGCCTTCCCACTCATCGACGATCGTATTGCCGAAACGGTAGACCTCGGTTTCCTGATAGGGGTTACGCGCCTTGAGCCAAGCTTCGCGCGCGGCCTTCAAGGTGTCTTCGCTCGGGCTTGCGATCAGCGCGTCGACCGCCTTGTCGAGTGCTTCGGCCGTCGTCAGCGCGTCCTCGTATTTGGCAAGTGCAACGGCAGCATAGTGCTTGACGACCGCGGCGGCGTCGGTGGCGGCATTCGCCGGATGCAGCGCCAGCGCCGATGTGGCCGTCATGAGCGCCAGCGCGGCGGCGCGGATGAAATTCTTGGTCATGACCCTCTCCTTTGCTTCTTCCAGGGCCGCGAGCAAGATCTCTCCGGGCCCCTAAAGCGAACTTTTCATGGACCAAAAGTAAACTTGTGTCAAAGTGTATAGTTTAGAATGTTTTCAATTTGCCACTTCTCCGGGCGCAGCCCGTAACTATGCCTTGCGGCCCATAAGGCAGAAGAAGAAGCCGTCGGTTCCGGTCGAAGCGGGTGTCAGCGTGACCGTCTTCATGTCGGCGGACCACGGCTGCGGCTTGTCGGTGCCGAAGAGTGTTGCCCATGTGTCGGCGGCCGAGAGGATTTCGAATTCCGGGTTGTCCTCGCAGAAACCATAGACCTGCGACTCGTTCTCCTCGGGAAGCACCGAACAGGTCACGTAAACCAGATGGCCGCCCGGGCGGACGAACTGGGCGGCGCTTGCGAGCGCTTCCTCCTGCTGCGCCAACCTCTCCTCTAGGTTCTTTTGCGTGAGGCGCCATTTCGTGTCCGGGCGGCGTCGCCACGTACCGGTGCCGGTGCAGGGCGCATCGACAAGCACGCGATCGAAGCGCCCCGCAAGCGGCGCCAAGGCCTCCGCCGATTCGTGCACCTGCACATTGCGGGTGCCGGCGCGCTTCAGCCGTTCGATGATCGGCGCAAGCCGCTTGCGATCGGTGTCGTAGGCATGGACCTGGCCCTTGTTGTTCATCGCCGCCGACATGGCGAGCGTCTTGCCGCCGCCGCCGGCGCAGTAGTCGAGCACCTGCTCGCCTTCATGCGGGAAGACGAGATCGGCAACGATCTGCGAGCCCTCGTCCTGGACCTCGAACCAGCCCTTCTGGAACGAGATTTCTGCCGTCACGTTCGGCAGCCGCGAAGCGCCTTCGCCGGCCGGAATGCGCACGCCGTGGCGCGCGATTGTTGCTGGCTCGGCGCCGCTCCGCTCGAGTGCCTTCAAGACTTTGTCGCGGGTCGCCTTCAGCGTGTTGACGCGCAGGTCGAGCGTCGGCCGGCCGGCAAGCGCCTGGGCTTCCGCGAGCCAGTTCTCAGAAAAGTTCTCCTCGAAGGAAGCCTGCGTCCATTCCGGAATGTCCGCCTGCACGTGGAGGGGCGCGTCTTCGAGCCGGCGCTCGGCAAAGGCTTTCATCATCTCCGCCGAAGGAGGCTGCGGCGCGAACTTGTCGTCGGCGAGCTCCGCCGCAAGCGTCTCCGTGGTAAAGCCCCACTGCCGGTACATGACCGCATGGCCAAGCGCTGTCGCGCTGTCGCTATCCATCAGATAGGCGTGGGAGAGTTTCATCCGCAGCGCATCGTAGACGATGTTGCCGATGGCCGCACGGTCGCCCGATCCGGCGAAGCGGTGGGAAAGACCCCAGTCCTTGAGTGCGTCGGCGACGGGACGCTTCCGCTTCTCTATATCGTCAAGAACCTCAATGGCCCCGGCGAGTCTTCCGCCCAATCGCATCTTCGATGAACTCCTTTTTCGCCGTGGTAGCGGCGATGGGGTCGAAGAGCAAGACGGAAGCGGCATAAATACGGGAGACCGACAGTTCCCGTAAGCAAATCCGCCCGGTGCGAGAATCGGGCGGAAGTATTGGCGGATCAGGAATTGATGACGCGGTAACAGATACTAGCGGTTCCGGACCGGATCATGCCGATCTGCGAAGCGGCGGCTTTGGAGAGATCGATCACCCGGCCGCGAATGAAGGGACCGCGATCGTTGATGCGAACGACGACGGTCTTGCCGTTCCGCTTGTTGGTGACCTGGACCTTGGTGCCGAACTTGAGACTGCGGTGAGCGGCGGTGAGGCGGGCGGCATTCATTCTTTCGCCGGACGCAGTCTTGGATGAGAGGGCATACCAGGATGCACCGCCGCAAGCGGACCCTGCTGCCTGACTATCGGATACCGAGACCAACCCCATCCCGGCGGTGAATAGCACTGCTGCGGCAGCAGTCTTGATTTTCGCTGGTTTCAAGCGAGACCCCCACGGTTTGAAAGTTTAGTTAATTTTCCCTGCTGATCGAGCTAATTGGGGTGAATAATGGCAAAAACGTGCTTCAACCGTTAACGCTCGATTAGGATTTATTAAAAAAGGGCCAGAATTTAAAATCGAAGATTGTTTGAATTAGTTTAAATCGTTGCGCGAAGTTCTTTGGAATCAGGGATTCAACCTCGTTGGAGGCTCCGTGCGGCGTGCAGACTCCTCCTTGCGGAAAAAAATCATTAAAAATTTCGATCAGTATGATTTTTCGTGATTCTCGTTCGTGGAAATCTCGGAACTATCGCGTAAGTTGTACAAAGAGGCGAAGTATAGACCGAACATGGGCAAGCTTTGGGCAGTCAAGCATATGTCGGGTTCACCGTTACTACCGGATGATCTGGAGACATGCTTTCGTCCCGACGGCGGTATTCTGATCGCGTGAATTGTGGCGGAGTCTACTTGCCGCGCCAGGTGCCGGTTTCCCACAACTGTGCAAGCGAAACGCGATAGTTGGGGAAGGCGAATTCGAACCCGGCCTCGCGAAGGCGTGCATTCGAAACGCGCTTGTTCTCGCCGTAGAAGGAGCGCGCCATCGGCGACAGTTCGGCGGTCTCGAAAGGAGTTTCCGGTGGCGGCTCGACGCCCATCAGCCGGGCGGCCTCCGCAACGATGTCCTGTGGCGGGGCGGGTTCGTCGTCGGTGACGTTGAAGATGCCGCCGATGCCGCGGCTGGCGAGGAAGGCGGCAGCCGATCCGATGTCTTCGACCCGGATGCGGTTGAACACCTGGTTGGGCTTTACCAGCCGGCGCGCCGTGCCTTCGGCGAGGTTGCGAAAGGCATTGCGGCCCGGTCCATAAATGCCGGCAAGGCGCAGGACCGCGACGGAAATGTGACGCTCGGCCCCATAGGCGAGCCAGGCATTCTCGGCCTCTATGCGTTCGACCGAACGCTGCGAAACGGGTTTGCAGGGTGTCTCCTCCGTCACCCAGGATCCCTTGTGGTCGCCATAGACGCCAACGGTGGAAAGATAGCCGACCCAGCGAAGATTCGGCAGAAGTTCGGGCAACGGCGTGCCGCCGGCGCGGAACATCGGGTCGCCCTCGCGGCCGGGGGCAATCGACTGGATGAGGTGGGTTGTCTGGTGCATGGCGTCCGCGAGTTCGGCGGAAATCGCGGTCCCGTCGAAAAGGATGGGGCGGATGCCGGCTTGCGCAAGCCCGGTGAGCCTTTCGGGTGAACGGGTGGTGCCGGTCAGGGATTGTGCGGCAGGAGCCACGGCTTTCGCGATCGCCGTGCCGGAATAGCCGGCACCAAGAATTAGGACATGCATCGGCTTACTCCTGCCATTTGCCATTCCGAAAGTACGTCGTCGTCGGTTTCAGGTCCGCACTCTCTAGCGAAGGCGGAGAGTTCGTTGCGCGGCATCAGCCGCGAAAGCGCCCAGACAGCCATTGCCCTGACCGCCGGGGAAGCATCGCTCGCCAAGGCCTTGCAGTGTGGTATCAGGCTTTTTTCGCCGGAATTGCCGGCCGCGATCAAGGCATTTCTGACGAAGCGGTCGCGTCCGATCCGTTTCACCGGGGAGCCGGAGAAGAAGGCGCGGAACGCCGCATCGTCCAAGGTCAGCAGGAAATTCAGTTCCGGCTCTTTCAGGTCGTCGCGCGGCCTGAGCTTCATTTCCGAGGCTGAGCGGGCGAACTTGTTCCACGGACAGGCCGCAAGACAGTCGTCGCAGCCATAGATCCGGTTACCGATCAGCGGACGGAGCTCGGGCTCGATCGGCCCCTTGTGTTCGATCGTCAGGTAGGAAATGCAGCGCCGCGCGTCGATCCGGTAGGGCGCCGGAAAAGCGCCGGTGGGGCAGGCGTCGAGACAGGCGCGACAGGAGCCGCAGTACTCGCGTTCCGGTTCGTCTAGGTCGAGTTCGGCCGTCGTGAAAAGACTGCCGAGAAACAGCCACGAACCATATTCGCGGCTGACGAGATTGGTGTGTTTTCCCTGCCAGCCGATGCCGGCTTTCTCGGCGAGCGGCTTTTCCATGACAGGGGCCGTATCGACGAAGACCTTCACGTCCTCGCGGGCGCGGGCGGCAAACCGCGTCGCGATCTCCTTGAGCCGCCCCTTGACGACATCGTGGTAGTCGCGGTTCTGCGCATAGATGGAAATCGCCCCGCGGTCCCGCCTATCAAGTATCGCGCGCGGATCGTCCTCCGGACCGTAGTTCATTCCGAACATAACGATCGAGCGGACGTCGCTCCAGAGCACGCGCGGATCGGACCGGCGTTCGGCGGTTTCCTCGAGCCAATCCATGGTGCCATGAGCGCCTTCGGCCAGGAACTGTTTCAGTCGCGCCGGCGCCTGCGGAATGGCGTCCGGTCGCGTGATGCGACAGATATCGAAGCCCTTGTCCGCCGCCTCGCTCTTCAGAAACGCGGTCAGTGTGCTGCGTTTCCTGCCCTGGTTCTCCGCTCTTGCAGCGTCGCCAGGCATTGCCTTGTCCTCAGAAGTCGAGGTCCGCATAGTGCGAGACCGGTGTGACGCCGCGCACCCGCTCGCCGAGCAGCGGGCGGAAAGACGGACGGGATTTCAATCGTTGGTACCACTCCTTGGCCGTCGGCGCCTCGGACCAGTCGATCTCGCCGAGGTAATCGAGCACGGAGATGGCCGCCGCCGCTGCGAGATCGGCATAGGAGATGCGGTCGCCCGCAAGCCACGGACGCGATCCGGCGAGCCAGGAGAGATATTTCATGTGTTGACGAATATTGGCGCGCGACGTGCGCAGGATTTTCGAATCCGGTGCGCCGCCGCCCTGATCCGGGGTCATCTGCAGCTTGAAGATGCGTTCGCGCACCAGCGGACGCGTCACATCGGCCTCCATCTTCTGCAGGAACCATTCGGTGAGCCGGCGAATCTCCGCCCGCTGGAACGGATCTTCGGCAAGCAGCCGGCGATCGCGCTTCAGAATGCCGTTGGTTTCGTCCAGATATTCCGAAATGATCGTCGCGCCGCAGAGTGCTCGCATGCTGTCGTCCACATAGACCGGCAGCGTGCCCGCTGGATTGAGGGCCAGAAAGTCCCGCCGATTTTCCCAGGGCTGCTCTTCGCTCAGCTCGGTCTGGTAGCCGTATTCGGAGAGAATCAGGCGGACGAACCGTGAGGCGGAGGACATGGGGTGATGATACAGTGTCGGCATCGAGGATCGCGCTTCGTAGATCTGTTTTTCCGGGAGCGTCAGCATCGCGGCACATGTCTCTGGCCACGGCTTGTCATAAAAACGAGCTATAGGTAGTTCAGGTGGCAAACACAAGCGAATCGACCTTCTCCTCCCAAATCCCAACATGTCAGGAACATCTTATTAATGGCGGATCAATCGATCATCAGCGCGCTCGTCCTCGGGCTTGTCGAGGGACTGACCGAGTTCATCCCCGTATCGTCGACGGCGCATGTCCTTCTTGCCGGCCACTTCCTTGGTTTCAGGTCACCCGGAAATACGTTTGCCGTTCTCATCCAGCTTGGCGCGATCCTGGCGATCCTGCTGGTTTATTTCCAGCGGCTGCTCAAGATCGCGTTGGCCCTGCCGACGAATGCTATCGCACGTCGCTTCGTGCTTTCGGTGCTCATCGCCTTTCTTCCGGCAGCCGTGATCGGCGCCGCGGCCCACGGCTTCATCAAGTCGGTGCTTTTTGAAACACCGATGCTGATCTGCATCGTATTGATCGTCGGCGGGCTCGTCCTCTATGCGATCGACCAGCTCCCGCTGAAGCCGCGCTACACCGACGTGATGGAGTATCCGCCGTCACTCGCCTTCAAGATCGGCCTCTTTCAGTGCCTTGCGATGATTCCTGGCACGTCGCGTTCCGGGGCGACGATTGCCGGTGCTCTGCTAATGGGGACCGACAAGCGTTCTGCGGCGGAGTTCTCCTTCTTTCTCGCCATGCCGACCATGGTCGGGGCCTTCGCCATCGACCTCTACAAGAACCGCGATGCGCTGTCCTTCGAGGACGTAACGCTGATCGCCGTCGGGTTCATTGCCGCCTTCGTCGCAGGCGTGTTCGTCGTGCGCTCGCTGCTCGATTTCGTCTCGCACCGCGGCTTCACGCCTTTCGCGATCTGGCGGATCATCGTCGGGGTCGCGGGGCTGATTGGTTTGTGGCTTCTCGGATAGCTACTGCGTGAATCCTTAGAGCCTAGCCGATTTAAGGATAAAAACATGCAGCAATTCAAACTGCTACAGCGCCCTTTGCCCGTCTGATAGGACGCGCGGCGCTGTAGAAACATAAAGCCGCATGCGCTCCTTTCGAAACGCATGCGGCTCCCTGGCCCCCGCCAAAACTCAGATATCAACTGCCGCGGCGCTCGCCGTCTTTAAGAGGACGGCTACGCTTTACGCGACAGGTGCCGGCTTACTCGCCGGAAAACTCGATCGACGCCGTCGTGCATGGGTCGACGCCATAGGCGGGCGCGCATCCCTTGCTGCTGCTTGCCACGGTGCTCGGAGCCATGAATGAGCCAGCCAGAATGATCATTGCCGCAGACGCAAAAAAGATTGCGATCGACTTGCCCATGGGACGTTATGCCTTTCGAGTGTGATGTTGGCACCGACTGCGCTCGCCGAGCGATGTGGCGCGAGCGGTGTTTATTCGCTGGACATGTCATGATCAATATCAGGGCATGCTGAATCTGCGGTAAACGATATTCGTGTTTTCGACTGCGGCAGAACTGCAACAATGTTGCGTCATTGCCACAAGCAAAAACCGCCGGCAGGGCCGGCGGTCATAGAGAGAAAATCCGGAGGCGACAGGTGTCAGGCCGCGCGTCCGCCGCGCGTATACTGGCCATGCGGGCGATAGCGCACCAGATAACTCGGCAGGATCGAATCGAGCATCGTCGGCTTGATCCCGATTCCGGCGAGCGTGCGTCCCTCGGCTTCGGCCTGCGCAGAGACCACATTGTCGGATTTGAGCAACACCACTTGATCGGCGGTGAGCGGCGGCGTGATGAACGGCACCAGCGAAGCGACGCTGCCGAGCAGCGAAGCGATGCCGAAAGGTATCGACACGAGATGGCGCTTGCGGTCGATCGTCTTCAGCATGAGCTCGAGACAGTCGCGGAACGACAGGACCTGCGGTCCGCCGAGCTCGTAGATCTTGCCTTTCTCGATCTTGCCATCGACGGCGCGGGCCACGGCCTCGGCAACGTCGGTCACATAGACCGGCTGGAATTTCGTATGACCGCCGCCGACCAACGGGAGGACCGGCGAAAGCCGCGCCATTTCGGCGAACTTGTTGAAGAAGCCGTCCTCCGGCCCGAAAATGATCGACGGGCGCAGGATGATCGCGTCCGGAACCGTTTCGAGGATCGCTGCCTCGGCCCGGCCCTTGGTCCGGGCATAGCTCGATTCCGACTTGGCATCGGCGCCGATCGCCGAGATGTGCGTCAGCGTGGCCCCGGCCGCCCGCGCGGCTTCGGCGACTGCGCGCGCTCCGAAATCCTGGACCGCGTCGAACGTGTTGCGGCCGCTCTCGAACAGGACGCCGACGCAGTTGATCACATGGTCGGCGCCTTCGACGGCGCGGTCGACCGATTTGCGGTAGCGCAGATTGGCCTGGACGAAGGAAATCTGGCCGACATTGCCGAGCGGCTGGAGATGGCCGGCAAGGTCGGGCCGGCGGACCGCCACACGAATGCGATAGCCGCGCTTGGCGAGCGCGCGCACCACATGACGGCCGACAAATCCGGATCCGCCGAAAATCGTCACCAGCGGCGGAAGGTTGGACAAGGTCATGGGAAACGCACTCCTGATCTCATATGGAAGAATTGCTTGCTACATAGCCCAAGCGGCGGGCGAGGTGAAGGCCAATCCCACGTCGCCGCGCGAGCACTTTCGTGGTGCCTTCTGATAGGGTTCAGACCCCTTCCACTACCACCATTTCGGCGTCGGCCACTTCCTGGCGGATCGCGGCGGCGATCTGGTATTCCGGCGAGTTGTAGCAGTCGACGGCGGCCTGGAGGGAAGGGAATTCGATGACGACGTTGCGGGAGCGAACGGCGCCTTCCAGTCGATGGAAGTTGCCGCCGCGCGCGAGGAATTTTGCGCCGTATTTCTCGAAGGCCGGCTTTGCCGCCGCCACGTAGTCCTTGTAGCGCTCGGCGTCCCGTATATCGACCCGAGCGATCCAATATCCCTTGGCCATGATAAACTCCTCGTCTTTCGGTAGAGTACACAGACGGGATCGTTACTTCCGGCAATTCGCGGTCAACGTCAAGCGCGCCCCGTTGCTCAGGGGCGGAAGCTCGTAAAATAGCTGGAGGTGCTTCCTTCGCCGAGGCGGATCAGCCGGAAAGCGCGCTCTCCATCTCGGTGAGGATCGCACGGGCGGCCGTCAGCGGTTCTGCAGCCTGGACGATCGGCCGTCCAACGACGAGATGGCTCGATCCCGCGCGAAGCGCGTCAGCTGGCGTCATCACCCGCTTCTGGTCGCCCTTGTCGGCGCCCGCGGGGCGGATGCCGGGGGTGACGAGCGCCATCTCCGCTGCGATGATCTTGCGCACCGCGGCCGCTTCCTCGGCGGAGCAGACGATCCCGCCCATTCCCGCGGCGCGGGCCTGTTCCGCCCGGCGCAGCACCAGCGTATGCGGATCGTATTCGTAGCCGGCATCGATGACGTCCTGCTCGTCCATCGAGGTGAGGACCGTAACGCCGAGCAGGCAGAGGCCGGATCCGCGCGCCGCCTCGACGGCCGCCTTCATTGCTTTTGGGTAGGCGTGCAGCGTCAGCATCGACATGCCCATCTTCGCGATGTTCTCGACGCCCTTCGCCACGGTGTTGTCGATGTCGAGCAGCTTCATGTCGAGAAAGACCTTCTTGCCGCTCGCGGCGAGATCCCGCGCGAATTCGAGCCCGCCGGCGAAGGCAAGCTGATAGCCGATCTTGTAGAAGGCGACATCGTCGCCAAGTGCCGAGACGATCTTCTCCGCCTCGGCAATCGTCGGAATATCAAGGCCAACGATCAGCCGGTCGCGCGCGCTCATGGTCATGTCGAGATCACCCCTGCCAGAATTCCATCGGCGTCCAGTCGCATGTGACGGCGCGATCCGCAAGACGAAATGCAAAGAGGTTGCCGCCGCCCGCGGGCTGGTCGGCATCGCGCGCGATCGCCGTGCCTGTCATGCGGCATTTGAGCAGCGTCCCGACGCCGCCATGCCCGACGAAGGCGATCGGGACCGCGGGATCGTGGCGATCGAGAATGTAGGAAACCGCGTTCCAGATGCGCGTCTGGGCATCGATTGCCCGCTCCCAACCCTTGAAGCTTTCGATGGGATGGGCAAAAAACCAGTCGGCCGCCTTTTCGAACTCCTCCGGCGGCAGGAAGCCTGTTGCCGAGCGGTCGTTCTCGCCCATCTCTTCGTCGGTCTCGACCGGGACACCTGCCGCCTGCGCCAATATGGCGGCGGTCTCCATGGCTTTCGTCTCATGGCTGGATATAATCCGGCCGAGCGACCGGACCCACGGGTTCGCGGCCGTTACGCGGGCGCGATCCCTGCCAAGGTCGGACAATCCCCATTTCGGCACGGCCATCGCGGGGTCGATCCGGACCTGCGGGTGGGTCAGGTAAACGCCGAACATGCCGCGCCTCAATGCGCTTTGCGATAGACCCAAAGCTGCGCGGGCGGAATGTTGCGGACGACGAAGTCGAGATGCTGGATGCTATAACGATCGGGCATGGCGACGACCGGCGAGAGCGCACCGTAGGAAATCTGCACGACTGGCCGGCCAACAGGGATCCGCGAAAGCAGGTCCTCGATAAGCTCGACGCGGCGGTGCATCGGGAAGTTCAGGAGCGGCACTGCGGACACGACGCTGTCGAACTGCTGGTCCTTCATTGATCCGAGCGTATGCTCGAGATCGAAGGCGTCGCCATTGACGAAACGCACGCCGGCGAAATGCGCCTTCAGTTGATGGTAGAATTCGGTCGAATATTCCACCGACACCAGTTTTTCCGGTGCGATCCCGCGCTCCAGGATCGCCTTGGTGATCACGCCGGTTCCCGGTCCGAGTTCAAGCACCGGCAGTCCCGAGCGGGGATTGACCACGCTTGCCATCCGTCGCGCCGTGATCGAGGATGTCGGCAGGATAGCTCCGACGGCGCGGGTGTTGCTCATCCAGCCCTTGAAGAAGCGGATTTCCTCGTCGAACTTCCGGCCGAACTTTTCCTTCACCTTCAAGCGCAAGCTCATCGAATCCCCTCGAAAAATCATTCTCATTTCGGTCGACCGCGGCCCATGCTGTGTTCTGATTCGCCGGGTCGCGCAACCGCATGGGGCATAATGTGCTCCCATCTGCGGCAAAAACAAGTCTGTCCGCGTCTAAAAGCGATGGCTTATCAACAAGGCGCGACCACAGGTTTCATGAAAAACCCGCCGGCCAAGGGGCGGCGGGTCAACGTTTCGAGAGCGCGATCGAACCGTCACACGCGCATCGGCATGAGAACGTAAAGCGCGTCCTCGGCGGCAAGATCACGCACAAGCGTCGGCGAACCGGGATCGGCGAGCATGAAGACCGCGTCGTTGCCGGTGAGCTGGGCCGTGATGTCGAGCAGGTATTTGGCGTTGAAGCCGATTTCCAGAGGATCGCTTTCGTAGCCGACCGGCAGTTCTTCCGTAGCACTTCCTGAATCCGGATTGTTGACCGTCAGCGTCATCTGTCCGTCCGTGAGCGCAAGCTTCACCGCGCGACCGCGCTCGGACGAAATGGTCGAGACGCGATCGACAGCCTGGGCAAAGGACTGGCAATCGACGCGCAGTTCCTTCTCGTTGTTGGCCGGGATCACCCGCTGGTAGTCGGGGAAAGTGCCATCGATCAGTTTCGAGGTCATGATGATCGAACCGATCGTCAAGCGGATCTTGGCGTCCGAGACTTCGACCGTCACGACGATGTCGGGATTGTCGAGCAGCTTCTGCAACTCGCTGACGGTCTTGCGCGGAATGATGATGCCCGGCATGCCTTCCGAACCCGCCGGAGCCTCGACATCGGCGCGGGCAAGGCGATGGCCGTCGGTCGCAACCGCCCGCAGCTTCAGCTGGCCCTTGTCCTCGACCGTGTGCATGAAAATGCCGTTGAGGTAGTACCGGGTCTCCTCCGTCGAGATCGCGAACTGCGTCCGGTCGATCAGCATCTTGAGATCCGTCGCCTTCAGCCGGAAGGAATGCGAGAAGCTTCCGGCCGTCAGGTCCGGGAAATCCGATTGCGGCAGGCACTGCAGCGAAAACTTCGAGCGGCCGGAGGCAACCGTCATCGCCGTGCCTTCGGCATTGGTCGCAAGCAGCACTTCGGCCCCGTCGGGGAGCTTCCGGACAATATCGTAGAGGAGGTGTGCCGGAACGGTGGTCGCGCCCGCCTGTTCTACCTGCGCCGGCGTCGCCTCGGTGATCTCGAGATCGAGATCGGTTGCCTTCATTTCGAGGCTCGCTCCGTCGGAGCGCAGCAGCACGTTCGAGAGGATCGGGATCGTGTTTCGCCGTTCGACCACGCGGTGAACATGGTTCAGCGATTTCAGGAGATTGGACCGCTCGAGAGTAATGCGCATGGGATGCTACCGCTTTCAACCATTGCCCGGCGGGCGAACCCGCCGCGGCGTCAACTGCGAGTGTCCCGGCCGATCGGCCGGAAGGATGTGGACGGGCAAAATGGCAGAAAGAGAGCCGCAAAAGCAAGGGGTTTCGCCGGGAGTTTCCCCAATTGCACAAGGGTGCCGCCGCGACCCGTCCTTGCCTCAAGCCATCAGCTCGCCCATAAAGGCCGAAGCCAGCACGACGGGCATGGCGGGCGGGAAGATAAGCAATTGGAAAAACACGAAATGGCCGAAGCGGCGGACAGGGAGAAACAACGCAGCTACCGGCTGCACAATGCGAGCATTCCGGCCCGTCCGCTGGAGCCGGCGCTCTATTTCGTTGCGACGCCGATCGGCAATCTCTCCGACATTACCCTCAGAGCCCTGGAGACGCTTGCCGGTGCCGACGTTCTCGCCTGCGAGGACACGCGTGTCACCCGCGTGCTGCTTGATCGCTACGGCATCGTCAATCGTCCCTTTTCCTATCACGAGCACAATGCCGAGGAGGCCGGTCCGCGGCTGCTGGCGGCGCTCGGCGAGGGCAAATCGGTGGCGCTTGTCTCCGATGCCGGCACGCCGCTCGTCTCCGATCCCGGCTATCGCCTGGCGCAGCAGGCGATCGAGGCCGGTCACCGGGTCGTGCCGATCCCGGGGGCATCGGCTCCCCTTGCGGCCCTCGTCGGCTCGGGCCTTCCGAGCGATGCTTTCCTTTTTGCGGGCTTTTTGCCGGTGAAGGACAAGGCGAGGCGCGATCGCCTCAGCGAGCTTGCCGCGGTGCCGGCGACGCTGCTCTTCTTCGAGTCACCGCATCGGATCGCGGCGACGATCGTCGCCGCCGCGGATGTTCTTGGTACGGAGAGGAAAGCGGCCGTCTGCCGCGAGCTGACGAAGGCGTTCGAGGAATTCCGCCGCGGCACGCTCGGCGAGCTCAGCGCCTTCTACGCCGACGGCGCGAACGTAAAGGGCGAAATCGTTCTGGTCGTCGGTCCGCCGGATGCGAAGCCGGCTCCAAAGGAAGCGGACGTCGACGCCCTCTTGAGCGCGCTTGCGCAAGACATGCCGATGGGCAAGGCCGCAACGGAAGCCGCCCGCCGGACCGGACTGCCCCGCAAGGAACTCTACGACCGGCTTCTCGCTCGCAAGGAACGCGATGAAGGTTGATCAGCGGGATAGTCGCAAGCTGAACGCCTTGAAGCGCGGTCACGTCGCCGAATATCGCGCGGCGCTCTGCCTGGTGCTCAAAGGCTATCGCATCGTGGCGATGCGTTACCGCACCAAGCTCGGCGAGATCGACATCATCGCCCGTCGCGGCGATCTCGTCGCCTGCGTCGAAGTGAAGGCTCGCCGCGGCTTCGACGAGGCGGTCTTCGCGGTCTCCGATACGGCGCAGCGGCGCATCAGGGCGGCAAGCGATATCTGGCTGTCCCGGCAGGCGGATTTTCATCGTCTCTCCGTCCGCTACGATATCGTCGCGGTCACTCCCTGGCGCTGGCCGCGGCATCTGCCGGACGCCTTTTGAATTTGTAATCGTCACGACATAAAAGCGTTGCGGGCCTGTCATGGAAGGCCACTAGTCCACTGCCATCCGCAAACGGTGGAGAGGACAGGGGACCATGTTCAAGAGAATTTCGCTTGCAGCCGTTACTTTCGCATTTTCCGCAACGACATCGCTCGCCGCGACCAACATCACCTGGTGGCATGGCATGGCCGGCCGCAACGGCGAGGTCATCAACGAGATCGCCCAGAAATTCAACGAATCCCAGAGCGCCTGCGCCCTGACGCCGGTCAGCAAGGGCACCTACGAGGAAGCGCTCGCTTCCGGTATCGCCGCTTTCCGCTCGGGCGAGCAGCCGAACATCCTGCAGGTCTTCGACGCGGGTGCCGCGACCATCATCAATGCCAAGGGCGCCGTCATCCCGGCCGAGGACCTGATCACCAAGGCAGGCTACGCCTTTGATCGCAACGCCTTCATCGACGGCGTGCGCTACTTCTACGCCGACAGCGAGGGCAAGTTCGTCGGCATGCCGTTCAATTCTTCGGCGCCGATCATGTATATCAACGACGAGGGGCTGAAGAAGGCCGGCGTCGAAGCTCCGAAGACCTGGGAAGATTTCGAGGCAGTCGCTCCGAAGCTGAAGGAAGCCGGTTATATCCCGCTCGTCCAGTCGCAGCTTACCTGGCAGTTCACCGAAAACTTCTTCTCGCGCAACAACATCCAGTTCGCGACCAACAACAACGGCTACGACAGCGTCGCCGACACCGAGCTCAAGGTCACCGACCCGAACCTGCAGATGATGTTCGAGAAGCTCAAGGCCTGGAAGGACGAGGGTTACTTCGCCTTCTACGGCGCCGGCTGGAACGACAACCAGAAGGTTTTCGAGGAAGGCAAGGCTGCCCTCTGGATCGGCTCGTCCGGCTCCTTCGGCGGCTTGACGAAGACGGCGCAGATGCCGTTCTCGGCGACCTTTCTGCCCTATTGGGGCTCGATCGAGGGCGCCGGCACCAACTCCTTCATCGGCGGTGCCGCGCTCTTTGCCATGTCCGGCAAGTCGGACGAGGAAAACAAGTGCGTCGCCGACTTCTTCCAGTTCCTGACATCGCCGGAAATCCAGTATTTCTATCATAAGTCCACCGGCTACGTGGCGATCACCAAGGCAGCCTACGAGCTTGCCCAGAAGGATGGCTACTACAAGGAAAAGCCTGTTGCCGAAGTCGGCATCAAGCAGCTTCTCCTGCCGGCCGGTGAATGGTCGAAGGGCTATCGCCTCGGCTTCTACCCGCAGATTCGCGAGATCATGGAGCGCGAGTACGGCCGCATCTTCTCCGGCGAAACGACCGTCAAGGACGCCTTCGAGATGATCGAGAAAGAAGGCAACGAACTGCTCGCCCGCTTCGCCAAGACGGCGGGCTGATCATGAGCCACGCCGGCCCCTCATCCTGGCCCTCTCCCCATGCGCGGGGAGAGGTGAGTTCAACGGACGATGGAGCTTTGCGTCTCTCGGCAAAAGCGGGGAGAAGGTGGCCGGCGGGCTGGACGACGGGATCGTCCGGCGATCGAAGCGATCAGGCAGGGGCGAAGCGCGTTCAGTTTTCATCGCCCCTTCTGCCCTATCTCTTCCTCGCGCCGCAGCTCGCGATCATCTTCATCTTCTTCTATTGGCCATCCGCGCAGGCGATCCAGTCTTCCTTCTACCTGGAAGACCCCTTCGGTTTCGGATCCACTTTCGTCGGCATGAGCAACTATGCGGACGTGCTGAAGTCGAACGAATACCTCGGTATCGCGCGCTTCACGGCGATCTTCACGGTTCTGGTGACGTTTTTCGCGTTGTCGATCGGCCTGCTGCTCGCCGTCAAGGCGGATGGCGTCATCCGCGGCAACAGCGGCTATAAGACATTGCTGATCTGGGTCTATGCCATCGCGCCGCCTGTTGCCGGCCTGATCGGTATGATGTTCTTCGACCAGCACATCGGTCCGATCGTCAAGCTCGCGGCCTGGTTCGGATGGGACATCAAGGTGGGGCTCGATTATTTCGACACGGCCTTCGCCATGATCGTCGTTTCCGTATGGAAGCAGATCCCCTACAACTTCATCTTCTTTCTTTCCGGGCTGCAGGGCATTCCCGTCTCTGTGCGCGAGGCGGCAGCGCTCGACTGCCGTTCCGGCACGCGCCGCTTCTGGACGGTCGTGCTGCCCTTGCTCGCGCCGACGGCGTTCTTCCTGCTGATCATCAACGTCACCTATGCGCTGTTCGATACGTTCGGCGTCATCGACGTCATGGTGAAGGACAAGGCTGCAAACAACCCCATCACCCTTGTCTACAAGGTCTATATGGACGGCTTCCGCGGCAATGATCTCGGCGGTTCCTCCGCCCAGTCGGTGATCCTGATGGTCGTCGTCTTCGTGCTCACCATCTTCCAGTTCCGCTTCATCGAGCGGCGTGTCCATTACAACTGAGGTAACGGCCATGCACCGCACGAAAATCCTCGATCACGTCATCCTTCTTATCGGCGTCTTCGTCATGGTCGCGCCGGTTGTCGTCGCATTCATGACCTCAACCCATGAGGTCGCCGATATCCACAGAAACGGTCTGAGCCTCACCTGGGGCGGCCATTTCGCAGAGACTTACGAGGCCGTGCTGACGCGCGAGGGCGGCTTCACCGGCAAGATCACCGGGTTCAACATGATGCTGAACTCGATGATCCTCGGCCTCGGCTTCGCCGCCGGCAAGATCGTGCTGTCCATGCTGGCCGCCTATGCCATAGTCTATTTCCGCTTTCCGCTGGCGACGTTTGCCTTCTGGATCATCTTCACCACGCTGCTTTTGCCGCTCGAAGTTCGCATTCTCCCCTCCTACGAGGTGATGAACGCATTGAAACTGACGAACACCTACACGGGCCTGATCGTGCCGCTGCTCGCGTCGGCGACCGGCACCTTCTATTTCCGCCAGTTCTTCAAGTCGGTTCCCGACGAACTGCTCGAAGCGGCGCGCATCGACGGTGCCGGGCCGTTCAAGTTCTTCATCGATGTTCTGGTGCCGCTCTCGCGCACGATGATGGCCGCCATCTTCATCATCATGTTCGTCTATGGCTGGAACCAGTATCTCTGGCCGACGCTGATGACGACCGACGAGGGCTTCTTCACGCTCGTGCGCGGCATCAAGCAGATCCTGCTGGTCTGGGTCGGCTCCAACATTCCTGACTACAACGAGGCCTTTGCCCTGGCGATCCTCGCGATGCTGCCGCCGGTGATGATCGTCGTCATCTTCCAGCGCTGGTTCATCAAGGGTCTGACCGAAAGCGACAAGTAGAGCGGACCGAGGATGCGGGCTTCTCGCAGCCCTCAGCAGCGAATTTATCAACGGAGGCAACCCATGGCGGCGATCGATATCGCAGAGGTCTCGAAAATCTACGCCGGCGGCGTCGAGGCGGTGAAATCCGTCTCGATCGACATCGCCGACGGCGAGTTCATCGTGCTTGTCGGTCCGTCCGGCTGCGGCAAGTCGACCTTGTTGCGCATGGTCGCGGGCCTGGAGACGATCTCGAAGGGCACCGTGAAGATCGGCCCGCGGATCATCAACGATCTCGATCCCGCCGAACGCGACATCGCCATGGTCTTCCAGAACTATGCGCTCTATCCGCACATGACGGTCTATGAGAACCTCGCCTACGGTTTGAAGAACCGGAAGACGCCGAAGGCCGAGATCGAGGCGCGCGTTGCCGAGGCTGCGCGCATGCTCGAGATCGCGCCTTATCTCGATCGCAAGCCGCGCGCGCTCTCCGGGGGCCAACGCCAGCGCGTCGCCATGGGGCGGGCGATCGTGCGCAAGCCTGCAGCCTTCCTCTTTGACGAACCGCTGTCGAACCTCGATGCGAAACTCCGGGTTTCCATGCGCGGCGAGATCAAGCGATTGCAGAAGCGTCTCGGCACCACCTCGCTCTATGTCACCCACGACCAGCTAGAGGCGATGACACTCGCCGATCGGCTCGTCGTCTTGAACGGTGGCCGGATCGAACAGATCGGCCGGCCGCTCGACGTCTATCACGCGCCGGCCTCGACCTTCGTCGCGAGCTTCATCGGCTCACCGGCGATGAACCTGGTCAAAGGCGTTCTCGACGGCGGCCGGCTGCAGATCGGCACGCAGTCGATCGACCTCGGCTATCGGGCGCCGGCGGACGGATCGGTAACCGTGGGCTTGCGCGCGGAGGACCTGCGTCTCGCCGGTGTTGGCGAGCAGGCCCTGCTCTTTCGGGTCGATTATGTCGAGGAACTGGGCGCGCAGCGCCTCGTCCACGGCGCAATCGACGACCATTCTGTCACCGTCGCGCTTGCGCCGGAGACGCCACTTTCGGACGGTTTTGCCGTTACCATCGCGCCGGAGCGCTTGCATTTCTTCTCGTCCGAGACCGGCAGGAGGCTCGAAGAGCCGAATGCAGCAACGGGCATCGTACCGGCCCCGACGCGAACCGTGAACATGGAGCCTGCATTGTGATTGAAACGACCTCAGCGGCGCTCGCCGTTTCCTCGCTGGAGACGCGCGCCGGTTTTGCACGGATCGAGCGCAGCATTGCCGCCCATGACGCCGTCATGGCGAGCCTTGAGGAAATGAACACGCTTGAGATCGGCGGTGCGCCGCCCGCCCGCGAGCCGCTCGCCTTTCCCTTCACCGTCGCGGCCTGGAACCTCGAACGCTGCCTGTTCCCCGAGGAAAGTGCTGCGCATCTTGACGCCACCGGCGCGTCGCTCGTTCTGCTTTCGGAGATGGACAACGGCATGGCGCGTACCGGCCAGCGGCACCCGACCGCCGAAATCGCCGTGGCGCTCGGCATGCAATACGCCTACGGCGTCGAATTCATCGAACTCGGATTGGGGTCCGATACCGAGCGCGAATTCTGCAAGGACGGCTTCAACGAGAAGGGCTTCCACGGCAATGCGCTGTTGGCGGCCGCTCCGTTCAACCGCCCGTTCATGTTGCGGCTCTGGGGCGAGAGGCTGTGGTTCATGGACGGCGGCGATCAACCGCGGGTCGGAGAGCGTCTTGCCATTGGCGCCGTGATCGAGACTCGGGCGGGCCCTTTCGTCGCCATTTCCACCCATCTCGAAAGCGCGACGACGGCTGCCTATCGCGAGCGGCAAGTCAAGGAACTGATCGACGCGCTCGACGCGACCTTTCCGGGGCTTCCTGTGCTGATCGGCGGCGATCTCAATAGCGGGAATCATATCGGCGGCGATTTCGAAGCCGAGGGCCTGTTTGCGATGAGCGCCGAGCGCGGCTTCACGCGGCACGGCGGTCCGATCGACGGCATGACGACGCGGCCGAGCCTCATCACCCGTTGGCCGAAGCGTGCAATGAAGCTCGACTGGTTTCTTGCGCGTGGTCTGAAGATTGGCAAAAGCCACATCATTCCTTCACCCGATTCCTCGGGCCGCCCGCTGTCCGACCATGATCTCATCACCTGTGTCGTCGAAGGTTTCGAATAGCGCGGGAGGTCTGTGCCCGTAGCGGTCCGGCCCGACGGAGCGCGCAGAGCGTTTCTTTCGGAAAGTGGTTCACGCATTTGTTCTATCATTGTTCTTGTTTTTGAGCGCACTCCGTGCAAGATTTGGTGTTGCAACCGGCGGCGGTTGTGGCGGCACGAGGGCTGCCGTGACTGGAGCGGGATGAGGAAAAAGTGTGAAGCGGTTTTTCCGCGCACATCCCGCTCTGACTTTAGGGGGCATCATGGTCGCGCGTGTCAGCACGGTTGCATTCCAAGGCATCGAAGGCGTTCCGGTCGACGTACAGGTGATGGTCGCACCTGGTAAGGTCGGCATGCAGATCGTGGGGCTGCCCGACAAGGCGGTTGCCGAAAGCCGGGAGCGCGTCCAGGCGGCGCTGCACGCATCGGGCTTGGCGCTGCCGGCAAAGCGGGTCACGGTCAATCTGGCGCCAGCCGACCTTCCGAAAGAGGGCAGCCATTTCGATCTCGCCGTTGCACTCGGGCTGATGGCGGCGCTAGGTGCCATTCCGGCCGATGCTTTGAGCGGCTACGTCGTCATCGGCGAACTCAATCTCGACGGCACCATTGCGGCCGTCGCCGGCGCTCTGCCCGCAGCGATCGGCGCCAACGCGCTCGGCAAGGGCCTGATCTGCCCGGCGGATAGCGGCCCGGTAGCGGCTTGGGCCGGATCGGAGATCGACATTCTCGCACCGCGCAGCCTGATCGCCATCGCCAATCATTTTCGCGGCACGCAGGTGCTGTCGCGTCCCGAGCCGGCCATTCGCGCCGCTGCCGTCAACCTGCCTGATCTTGGCGACATCAAGGGCCAGGAGAGCGCCAAGCGGGCGCTGGAGGTGGCAGCCGCCGGCAACCACAATCTCTTGATGGTCGGCCCACCCGGCTCGGGCAAGTCAATGCTTGCCGCGCGCCTGCCCTCCATTCTCCCGCCACTCTCGCCTGCTGAATTGCTCGAAGTCTCGATGGTTCATTCGATCGCAGGACAGTTGCCGGGCGGCAAGCTCTCGGACCGCCGGCCGTTCCGCGCGCCGCACCATTCCGCCACCATGGCGGCCCTGATCGGCGGCGGGTTGCGGGCAAAACCCGGCGAGGCTTCGCTCGCTCACCATGGTGTTCTGTTCCTCGACGAGTTTCCGGAATTTTCGCCGCAGGTTCTCGATGCGCTGCGCCAGCCGCTCGAAACCTCGGAATGCATCATCGCGCGTGCCAATCACCGCGTCAGCTATCCGGCGGCGATCCAGCTCGTAGCGGCGATGAACCCGTGCCGTTGCGGCATGGCGGGTGAACCCGGGCGCAGTTGCGCCCGCGGCCCGCGCTGCATGGCCGACTACCAGGCGCGGATTTCCGGCCCCTTGATGGACCGCATAGACATCCGCATCGACGTGCCGGCCGTCAGCGCCGCCGACCTCATCCGCCCCGTCGCCGCCGAGCCGAGTGCCGCGGTCGCCAAGCGCGTCGCCCGCGCCCGCGCGCTGCAGGCGGACCGCTTCGCCGCGCTCGGCCATCCCGAGCTGACGAACAATGCCCGCTGTTCGACGGCGATGATCGAGAAGATCGCGGAACCGGATGCCGCGGGCCTGCAACTCCTGAGGGATGCGGCGGAGAAGATGAAGTTCTCGGCGCGCGGTTACCACCGGGTGCTGAAGGTAGCGCGCACGCTTGCGGACCTCGACGAGGCGCCGACGGTGGGCCGGATCCATCTCGCCGAGGCGATTTCCTATCGCGTCGCCGGAGAGCGGCTGCCTGTTGCGGCCTAGCTCCGCGGCCCTACTGTCTGGTTGCTTAAATCGGAGCCGATTTGAGGCCAAAATCATGCAGTAATGCATCGTGCTGCGGCGACCTTCGCGTCTTTGAAGGGACGCGGCGGAAGCTGGGCGTTTCCTTGTCGGCAACGCGTTGCGACGGAGCGAGGGTCAATGATGGTGGATGAATCGGCCAAGGGAAGAACGGACACCGCTTCGCGGGTCGTCAAGGCCTCGCCGCTAGCCATCTATCGGGCGCTGCTCGATCCTGCCGCCGTTGCCGTTTGGCTGCCGCCCGACGGCATGCGGGGCGAGATCGAAAGGTTCGAGCCGCGAGAAGGCGGGGTCTACCGCATGGCGCTCATCTATGAGCAGCCGAACCACGCGCCACGCGGCAAGACTTCGGCGGCCACCGATATTGTCGAAGGGCGCTTCGTGCAAGTGATCCCCGGCAACGCGTGGTGCAGCAGGCGGAATTTGAGTCCAATGAACCCGCATTTGCCGGCACGATGACGATTACCTGGACGCTTTCAGCTGTTCCGGATGGCACTGTGGTGACCGTGACTTGTGAGAACGTTCCCGAAGGTATCTTGCAGCAAGATCATGATGCGGGCCTCGGCTCGACGCTTGCCAACCTCGCGGCCTTCACGGAGTAAGAAAAAGGGGGCGCACGGTAGCGCCCCTCCTGAGAGTTCTTCGGAGCGAGCTGCCGCGCGCTATCCGCCAAGCCCTTCGAACAGGACGGTCGAAAGATAGCGTTCGGCAAAGGAAGGAATAATGACGACGATGTTCTTGCCGGCGTTTTCCTCGCGTTGCCCGACCTCGATCGCGGCCTGGAGGGCGGCGCCGGCGGAAATGCCGACCGGAACGCCTTCGAGCCTTGCAACGAGGCGTGCGGCCTCGACGGCTTCGCCCGCGTTCACGGTCACGACCTCGTCATAGACGCCCGTGTCGAGGATTGCCGGCGCGAAACCGGCGCCGATTCCCTGGATCTTGTGCGGTCCGGGATCGCCGCCGGAGAGAACCGGGGATTCCTCCGGCTCGACGGCGATCACCTTGATGGAGGGCTTGCGCGCCTTCAGCACCTGGCCGGCGCCGGTGATCGTGCCGCCCGTGCCGATACCGGAGACGAGAATGTCGACGCTGCCGTCGGTGTCGTTCCAGATCTCCTCGGCCGTCGTCTTGCGGTGGATTTCCGGGTTGGCCGGATTCTCGAACTGCTGCGGTATGATCGCGTCCGGCAGCGTCTCGGTGAGTTCCTGCGCCTTGGCGATCGCCCCCTTCATGCCCTTGGCGCCTTCCGTCAGAACCAGCTCCGCGCCGAGCAGGTAGAGCATCTTGCGCCGTTCGACCGACATCGTTTCGGGCATGGTGAGGATCAGCTTATAGCCCTTGGCGGCTGCGACGAAGGCGAGCGCAATGCCGGTGTTGCCCGAAGTTGGTTCGATGAGCGTCGTGCGACCGGGTACGATCTTGCCCTGTGCCTCAAGCGACTCGATCATCGAAACGCCGATGCGGTCCTTGACCGAGGCGATCGGATTGAAGAATTCGAGCTTGGCGAGAAGGCTTGCCTTTACGCCCTTCTCTTTTGCCAGCTTGTCGAGGCGCACGATGGGAGTGTCGCCGATCGTTTCGGTGATCGAGGAAAAGACGCGGCCGCGGCCAGGCTTACGCGTTTCGGACATGTGTTTCTCCCTTCAGTTGAAATCGTTGCCGCGAGAATACGGGCAATGACTGGGCCATTCCAGGGCGAGATGGGCTTCGAAGCCCGCCAGCCGGAGGAAAAAGCGTCTGCGCGGCGGCCGGCGGAGAAATCTTTTTTCAAGTCGCGCGGGTAGCGATGTAGGCGGCCGTTCCGGCAAGAATGCCGGCGGCCGCGCGGTTCAATGCCATGAACGCCTTCGGCTGCTTCAGAAGCGAGCGCGCGCGGGCCGCGAGCAGCATGTAGGGCAGCAGCACGGCGAGAAGGACAAGGAAGGTCGCCGCCAGCAGCAGGCCGTAATCCTCGGGACCGATTGCCGCGAGATCGATCAGCGTCGGTACCAGTGCCACATAGAACAGCATGGTCTTGGGATTGCCGAGCGTCACCATCAGTCCCGACAGGAAGGACATCGTCGCGCTTGCCGATTTCCGCGCCTGTATATCCTGCGGCAGAAGGCCGGCGGTCCAGAGTTTCCAGGCGATATAGCCGAGATAGAGTGCGCTGGCGATCTTCACGATGAGAAAGGCCGTGGTGAAGGTCTGCGCGACGAAGGCGAGCCCCAGCACCACGGCAGTCAGATAGGCCATGTCGCCGAGGATCAGCCCGAGGCCCATGAAGAAGGTTTCGCGAAAGCCGGATCCGAGCGCCCGCGCAACGAGCGCGGTCACGCCAGGACCGGGAATGATTGCCGCAATGAAGAGGGCGCCGCTATAGGCAAGAAGGGCTGCGAGCGTCATGAAGCGTCTCCGAACATGCTCCTGCATTGTCTACAGCAGCGCGCTGAAAAGCGAAATCCGCGCGGGCGAAGTTTCGCGGTTAGATTGTCAGGGTGACAGCAATTGCGTTGCCCGGTGCAAGGAGACCATGAGAGTGTCCTGGCGACAGTCGTGACACTCGTTCGGAGCGCAATGTGCCGGAAGTTCAGAGCCTTATCGCCTTTGCCCTGATTGCCCTCGGCATGGTGCTGACACCCGGACCGAACATGATCTATCTGATCTCCCGCTCCATCTGCCAGGGACCGGCGGCGGGTCTCGTCTCGCTCGGCGGCGTGGCGCTTGGTTTCGTCTTTTACATGGTCTTTGCCGCGCTCGGCATCACCGCATTGCTGCTGGCGGTTCCTTTCGCGTATGACGCGCTGCGTTTCGCCGGCGCGCTCTATCTGCTCTATCTTGCCTGGCAAGCCGTGAGGCCCGGCGGCCGCTCGCCCTTCCAGGTGCGCGACCTGCCGAGGGACGGACCCCGAAAACTCTTCCTGATGGGGCTTGTCACCAACCTGCTCAATCCGAAGGTGGCGGTGCTCTACCTTTCGCTGCTGCCGCAATTCATCCGCCCCGAGCAGGGTGATGTCCTCCTCCAGTCGCTCGTCTTTGGGAGTCTGCAGATCATGATCAGTGTCACCGTTAACGCCTTGATCGCGGTGACAGCGGGCTCGATCGCCGCCTTCCTTGCCGGACGCCCGCTCTTCATGCTCTTGCAGCGCTGGCTGATGAGCACCGTCCTTGCGAGCCTTGCCGTCAGCATGGCGGCGGAGGCGCGCAGATAAAGTGAGACGTTCAGGCCGAACTTGCATCCAGGCCGCCGGTGCGCGATCTTCTCGGCTTGGCGGAGACGATGACCATGTCCGGCATACCAACATCACTCAGCTTGACCCCGGCGCATGTCGCGCAGGTTCACCGGGCGATTGCCGACGGCGGCCCCGGGCGGGGCGCAGTTCTCCACAGCGACGCGGACTACGACGAATGGGTGGGGCGGATGATAAGGAGCCACCCATCTCCGGGTACGCCAATAATGCTCTTCGCCTATGGATCGTTGATCTGGAGACCGGAGATCGAGTATGTCGGCGAAACGGTAGGCGTTGCCCGGGGCTGGCATCGTTCCTTTTGCTTTCGAATGATCCGCTTCCGGGGAACGCCCGAACAGCCGGGCCTCATGATGGCGCTCGATCGCGGCGGGCAGTGTCGGGGTGTCCTCTACGAACTGCCGGATGACGACATCGAAGGTCAATTTGCAAAACTCTTCCGGCGCGAATTCACCTATAAACCGCCCAACAGCATGCCCCGCTGGATCAAGGTTGAGACCGCGTCGGGCCCGGTGTCTGCCCTGGCCTTCGTCATGAATCGCGCCTCGCCGCTCTATGCCGGGAGTCTCTCGCTCGAAGCCGTCGCGGAGGTGCTGGCTTGCGCATGCGGCCATGTCGGCTCAGGCGCGGAATATCTGCTCAACACCGTGACGCATCTCGAGGCCAGGGGCATCCGGGACCGTAATCTGTGGCGCCTGCAGGCGCTCGTCGCAGAGTGCATCGAGCGCAACAGTAGAGCAGTGCACGCGAACGAGGTAGCGAGTGCCTGACGATCAGGCGCTCGGTCTGATTGCGCGCTTGAAAAGCGGGATCGACCGAACGCTCCAGCCGAGGTTCATGCCGGCTGCGGCCAGGAGGATTGCCGCCGAACCGGCGATCTGTATCGCCTGCAATTCGTGTCCGAAAGCGACGCGATCGACGAGGATCGCGGCGATCGGATAGATGAAGGAGAGCGCACCCGTCATGTGCGTCGGGAGTCGCTGGATCGCTCCGTAGAGCAGGATATACATGATGCCGGTATGAACGACGCCGACGGTGACGAGCAGCGTCCATTGCCACGCGTCCTGCGGCAGCGGCGCGGAGAGCGCGAAGGGCGCCAGCATGATCGCCCCGGTGATCACCTGGATGAGCGCGATCAGATGCGGCGGCGTGCCCTTGAGGAGCTTGGTAAGGAGCGCGGCGATCGCGTAGAAGAACGCCGCTCCGATCGAAAGCGCGATACCCGCAAGATAGTGCTCGGCATCGAAGCCGCCGCCCGGTTTCGCAGAGACGATCGCGATCATTCCCGCGAAGGAAACCGAAAGCCAGAAAAGCTTGTTCACGGTGATCCGCTCGCCAAGAAAAAGCGCGCCAAGTCCAAGCAGCATGAAGGGCTGCGTGTTGTAGACCATCGTCGCAATCGAGATCGATGCGCGCGAATAGGCGGCAAAGAGCAGGAGCCAGTTGACGACGATCGCGACACCGCCGAGTGCTGCAAGGAAGACGACGCGCGGCTTCAGGTGGCGAAAGTCGATGAGCCCGAGCATCGCGGCCAGCGCAATCAGCGTCAGCGCCCCGAACACGCAACGCCAGAAAACGACGCCCGTCACCGGCTGGCCGGACATCAGCACGAACCAGCCGATTGTCCCCGAGATCAGCATTGCCGCCGTCATCTCCACACTTCCGCGCTTCAGTTCTCCGTCCATGACTGGTCTCCTTTTCTGATCGCACAACAATAATCGGCTGTTGGGCGAATTTATATGGAGACAAGAAGGAAAATGGACTATGATGCCTAATTATGAAAGGCAAAGCTGCCGCTTTGTCTTATTGGGGACGACTTGATGCTGGATGATGTCGATTGCCGTATTCTCGAGATTCTCGCAGCGAATGCCCGCGTGTCGCTGAAGGAACTGGCGCAGGAGGCGGGCCTCTCCTCGCCGAGCGCCGCCGACAGGCTGCGCAAGCTCGAGGACCGCGGCGTGATCAATGGCTTCACCGTCTCCGTCAATCCGGCGCAACTTGGCTATCCGCTGCAGGCGGTGGTGCGCGTTCGGCCGCTGCCAGGCATGCTGCACATCGTCGAAAAGCTCATTCAGGAAACGCCGGAGATTGTCGAATGCGACAAGATTACCGGTGACGATTGCTTCATCGCCAAGATGCTCGTGCGGGATATGGAAGAGCTCGACACGATCCTCGACCGCATTGCCGAACGGGCGCAGACCAATACCTCGATCGTCAAGTCGACGCCAGTCAAGCGCCGGCTGCCGCCGCTTTAGATTCTTGCTTTATGCATGTCGTTGTCCCAATCCGCTCAACGCTTTTGGCGACATTGCAAATAGTTGGAGCGGGCTGCGGGCGGAAAACCGCCCACACTTTTCCTCATCCCCCTCTACTTGGACCCGGTCGAGCCGAAGCCGCCGGCGCCGCGTGCTGTCGCGCTCGCACCGCCCGCCTCGCGGATCGCCACTTGCGTCACCGGTGCGATCACCATCTGGGCGATGCGCATGCCGCGCTCGATGACGAAGTCCTCCACGCCAAGATTGATGAGCAGCACCTTCACCTCGCCGCGATAATCGCTGTCGATGGTTCCCGGCGTGTTGAGGCAGGTGATACCGTGCTTGAAGGCAAGGCCCGAGCGCGGCCGTACTTGGCCTTCATAGCCCGCCGGAATTTCGAAGATGAATCCTGTCGGCACCAGCACCCGACCGCCCGGCGTGATCGTCACAGGCTCGCTCGGCGGAACGGCCGCGCGCAAATCCATGCCTGCGGCACCGGCCGTCTCATAGGCCGGCAGGTCGAGACCCTGCGCATGCGGCAGGCGGACAAGGGTGAGGGCAGGGTGGTTTTCAAGTGCGTGCATGGTCATTCCGTCATAAGCGCCAGCGGTCTTGCCGCAGTCAATTGCATATTGGTCTGCGAGCCTGTAAAGACGCCGCAACTCACAGGATACTAGAATATGGCCGAAAGCATTGCCGAGGCGGTTTCCCGCCGCCGCACATTTGCGATCATTTCGCACCCGGACGCCGGGAAAACGACGCTCACCGAAAAGCTCCTTCTCTTCGGTGGCGCGATCCAGCTCGCCGGCGAGGTCAAGGCCAAGAAAGACCGCATCCAGACCCGCTCGGACTGGATGAAGATCGAGCGCGAACGCGGCATTTCCGTCGTCACGTCGGTGATGACTTTCGAATACGACGACACGGTCTTCAATCTCCTCGACACGCCCGGTCACGAGGACTTTGCCGACGACACCTACCGGACGCTGACGGCGGTGGATGCGGCCGTCATGGTGATCGATGCCGCCAAGGGTATCGAGCCGCGCACGCTGAAACTCTTCGAGGTTTGCCGCCTGCGCGACATTCCGATCATCACCTTCGTCAACAAGATGGACCGCGAGAGCCGTGATCCTTTCGAGATCCTAGACGAGGTCGAGCACAAGCTGGCTCTCGACTGCGCGCCGGTCACCTGGCCGATCGGCCGCTCCAAGACCTTCTGCGGTACGTATCACCTCGCCACCAACGAGGTGCGCGGCGCCGACACGCAGGAACGGCTGACCAAGGTCAACGATCCGGAAATGGCTTCTCATCGCCTGCCGGAAAACGAGCGTGACGCCTTCATCGAGGAAACGATGCTGGCGATCGAGGCCTGCAAGCCGTTCGACCACAAGGCCTTCCTCGAAGGCCATCTGACGCCGGTGTTCTTCGGCTCGGCGCTTCGGAATTTTGGCGTGCGCGACCTCATCAATGCGTTGAGCGCATTCGCGCCGCCGCCGCGCGCCCAGGTCGCCGATATCCGCACCGTCGAGGCGACGGACGAGAAGATGACGGCCTTCGTCTTCAAGATCCAGGCGAACATGGACCCGAACCATCGTGACCGCATCGCCTTCGTCCGCGTCTGCTCGGGCAAGCTCGAGCGCGGCATGAAGGCACGGCTCTCGCGCACCGGCAAGCAGATGGGGCTGACCGCCCCGCAGTTCTTCTTCGCCTCGCAGCGCCAGCTCGCCGATACGGCCTTTGCCGGCGATGTCGTCGGCATTCCCAACCACGGCACGCTCCGGATCGGCGATACGCTCACCGAGGGTGAGCCGCTCGTTTTCCAAGGTGTGCCGAACTTTGCGCCGGAAATTCTCCGCCGCGTCCGGCTCGAGGATGCGATGAAGGCGAAAAAGCTGAAGGAAGCGCTGCAGCAGATGGCGGAAGAAGGCGTCGTGCAGCTCTTCTCGCCGGAAGACGGCTCGCCAGCGATCGTCGGCGTCGTCGGCGCACTGCAGCTCGACGTTCTGAAGGAGCGCCTGCAGGCGGAATACGGCCTTCCGGTCTCCTTCGAAATGTCGCGCTTTTCCGTCTGCCGCTGGGTTTCCGCCGATCATCCGAGCGAACTCGACAAGTTCATCACGGCCCGTCGCGGCGATATCGCCCGCGATCTCGACGGCGATCCGGTATTCCTGGCGCAGGACGGCTTCTCGCTGCGCTACGAGGCGGAACGCTATCCGGCGATCAGGATGGTGGCGATCAAGGAGTATCACGTCGCCAAGGCGGCGTGATCGTTCCACGCGAAGATCATAGCCGGCGCCCGCAGAGCGCCGGCTATGACGGCGTCATCCGGAGTGCCAGGATTAGCTGAGCGACACGGATGGTGATCAACACGTAGACGACCACCAGCAGCAACTGCAGGGCGACGTGACGCTTGATCTTCCCAAGCCGATGAAGTCCGTCCGCGAAGTTGAGGAAAAACAGCGCAATCCCGGTCGAGAAGACGAAGTAGCCGGCGACCGGGATACTCAACAGCCCCTTCGCATCGATGATGTCGGGATGCTCGACGGCATGCAGGCCGGCCGCGATGACCAGGGTCGCGACAACCAGATTGCGGACGTGGCGAAAGATTTCCTCGAGCCCGCCCCGATCGAGAAGCGCGTGCTTGAGGCTCAGGAACCATGGTGTGGCGCGTTCGTCGGACATGGTAGGTCAATCCCGAGTTGCGATTCGGCCGGATGATATTGGAGCCGAATTTGCGCCGTCAAAGGATTTTGGCCAAATCTCGCGCCCGGTCTCAAATATCGAAGCGCGGCGACGAGCGACCCAATATCGCGGTTCGTGGATTGATGATCCAGGCGGCGGCTATAGCTCCAGCAAGTTCATCGACGAGCCGGCTCACGTCGGTCTCAGCGCGCGCATGCAGCGCTTCGGCGACGACGAGCACGGTCGTCGTCTCGCCGCCGACCGCCGAATAGCCGCTCTGGCGGTTGGTCCAGCGGCGCGCATGGGCTCGCCCTTCCTCGTCCGCGAAGATCACTTCGTGCTGTTCGGGATGTTCGGTTTCTCCGGAAAACGTGGTGTAGATCTCGCTGCCGGAGGCGTAACGAACCTCGAGATGACCGGCCACTCTGGAGAGATCGAAAACTGCGATCGGAATGGCGAATGCAAGCGATGCCGCGTTGCAAAGGTCGATCAGCGGGTGAATCCGCGGCAGGTACCCGTCCTTGCGGAACCGGCGGAGCAGCGCCTCGGAGGCCGAGCGGTATTGCGTCGGCTTCAAACCCATAAGCGAGAAAGCGCGTCGCCAGGCCTGGATCTCCGGAAATTCACCCTCAGCGCTTGCTGCGAGCCGTGCTTTCGCCGCGGCCTCGAAACCGGCAATGTGCGCATCGATGGAGACGTCTCGGTGGATACCTTCGGCGTGAAGAATTCCGGCGGAAAGTCCGGGAAAATCCCTCCAGACGTCGCTTGCATGGCGGAAATACATTGTTGCTGCCTCTCTGGTGTGTACGGTGTTTTGGGAATGCAGGTCGCCTCATCCGGCCTCAGAACGGCTTCGACGCGCGTTCGGCAGCCGAAAACCCAGGCTGAGGACGGCGGCGAGCACGCAAGCGATGCCGATCAGTTGATTGGTGGAAATCGGCTCTCCAAGCATGGCAAAGGCAAGGAAAACGGCCGAGACAGGGGCAAGCGCCGTGAACACAGAGGCCTCCGTGCCGCTCACTTTCGCCAGCCCAGCGTACCAGAGCAGGAAGCCACCGACTGTCGGGACAAGCGCGTAGTAGGCGACTGCGGTGATCGATTGCGTGGTTATCGCAGCTGCCTGTGGGATTTCGAGCAGGGCAATCGGTGCCGAGACGGCGACGCCCAGACCGGCCATCAGCGTCGACAAGGCGAGGGGCGAAATCGCCGTTGTCAGGCGTTTGTTGATGAGGATGAAGAGGCCTTCGCAGATGACGGCGCCAAAGACCAGAATGTTGCCGAGGAGCGAATGCGTGCTACCGCTATCTGAGCGGAAGACAATCGAAAGGACGCCTGCTGCGGCGAGGGCGATCGCCAGCAGGATGGAACGATCCGGCCGTTCGCCAAGAAGCACAATGGCAATCGCTGCCGAAACGATGGGCAGCGTACCGATGATGACGCCGGCATCGGCCGCGGGTGTCAGTCGCAGGCCGGAAATCAGCAGCGTCGTATAGCCGACGCTGCCGGCGCCTGCCTGGACCAACAGGATGAGCCATTCGCGCCGTTGCAGCCTTGGCCATGCCGTCGCGGTCGCGCGCATCAGCACGAGGAAGAGCGGAAAGGCAAGCGCGAAACGCAAGGCCGTGGCCGTGAACGGCGGCAGCCCGGACGCTATGACCTTGCTTGCGATAACCGTGCTGCCGACGAGTGCCATCGCGAGCGACAGATAGATATAACCCTGGAATTGCTTCGACATGACCGCCAATCCTCATTCTCGGAGGCGGCAGAAAAATACGATCCGGGCTTTGCGGTCTTGAACGGAATTGCAGGCGCAAGATCACGATGATTTTGGGTCGAATCGACCCAAAATCATGAACGTGATCGATTATAATTAGTTAGAGCGGGATGCGGGCGGAAAACCGCGCAAACTTTTCCTCATCCCGCTCTAACCCAAGGCTGTGGCATAGGCGCCGGGTGAGACACCGTAGGCGCGTACGAAGACGCGTGTCATATGACTCTGGTCGGCAAAGCCGCCGGCGATCGCCGCCTCTGCGAGCGGCGTGCCTTCAGCAATCAGGCGCCGGACGATGTCGATACGTCGCTGCATCAGATAGGCGTGCGGCGTGAGGCCTGTCGCCCGGGCAAAGCCGCGCACAATCTGGAACCGGCTGAGGCCGCTGGCACGCGCCAGGTCCGCGAGCGTGACGGAGGCCAGCGGGTCATCATCGATCAGGCTGCGCGCCGTGGCGATCGACGCCGGCACTCTCGCCGGAGCGTCCGGCGGCGGGACGGGGTGCATCGCTTCGGCGAGGACGGTCAGGACGAGTTCGTCCCAGCGAACGATCTGATCGTCGCTTTCCACTGTCGCCGCGAGCGCGAAGATTTCGCGGAAACGAGCGGCAAGCGCCGCGTTCCGGATGACCGGGTTGGCAAACTCGCAGCACCGTCGGCTGCCTTCGCTGATATCGCTGACGGCGGCTTCGACGATGGCCGGCTCGAAATAGAGCATCCGCCACGAGCGGCCGGCATCGCCGATCGGTGCGCCGTCATGGACTTCGCCGGGATTGACTGTGATGACATCGCCGCATTCGGCTTCGACCAGTCCGCGTCCGCTCAGGGACTTCTGCGCCCCTTGATGGATGAGCCCGACGCCGAACTGCTCATGGGTATGGCGCGGAAAGCTATGGCGCGTCGCCGCCTCGACCGCATCTACACCGGCGATCCTGCGGCGCAGAATTTTGAATTGGCCTCTCGTCATCCCTCTAGTCACGCGGCTCGCCCGGCAGCTTGCTGACGTCAATCCAGGGCAGGGCGGACGAGCACCAGATCTGCGACCGCGGCGCAAGCTGGCGCCGTTGGTTAATCGTGCCGAGACGGATGCCGATTTCCTCGGCGTCCTCATCCGTCCCTGTGGTATAGATCGGCGAGCCGCATTGCGGACAGAAGAACTGCAGCCGCTTCCGCCCGTTCTCGGCGATCTTGACGTAGAGTTTCGGCTCGGCGCCCGTCAGACGGAAGGACGCCCGCGGCGTGCTCGCGGTGACGCGATAGGCCGAGCCTGTCAGTTGCTGGCAATCAGTGCAATGGCAGATCGACACGTCGTCCGGGTCGATCTCCGCCTCATAGGTGACATGGCCGCAATGGCATTGACCATCGATCCGCATTGGCCGCTCCTCGCACGATTTTCGCTACTGCATGTATCCTTAAATCGTAGCCGATTTAAGGATAAAAACATGCAGTAATTCAAAGTGCTACAGCGTCCTTTGCGCGTGACGCGCGGCGCTGTAGAGGCTTACGATAGACCAGCCGCATCAAACGTCCAGAGACGTTTCCTCAGATGCCGGTGAACAGCCACTCGTGTTCCTTGGCGTTGTGGAACTTCCAGATCCGCTTCGGGCCCGCCATGACGTTCAAATAATAGACGTCGTAACCGTGGACGGCGGCGACCGGGTGATAGCCCTTCGGAACGAGTGTCACGTCGCCGTCTTCCACTGCCATGGTTTCGTCGAGGGAGCGATCGTCGGTGTAGACGCGCTGCATCGCAAAGCCCTGCGGCGGGTTGAGGCGATGGTAATAGGTTTCCTCGAGATAGCTTTCGGCCGGCAGGTTATCCTGATCGTGCTTGTGCGGCGGGTAGGACGAGGTGTGCCCGCCGGGCGTGATCACCTCGACGACGAGCAGCGACTGCGCCGACCCGTCGTCCTCCGGCATGATGTTGGTGACATAACGCGTGTTGGTGCCCTTGCCGCGCGTCATCTGCGGGTGCGTGCCGGGACGGATGACCTTGGCCTTGAAACCCTCGCCACCGGGTGCGGAGCAGATGGCAAGGTCGAGATCGGTGGTCGCCTCAGCCTGCCACTTGCTGCCTTTCGGCACATAGACGGCATAAGGCTGCCCTTCGAAGGGCGTCATGCGCTCGCCGAGTTCACCGAAGTCTTCGCCGTCGACGGAAACCTTCGCCTTGCCGGCGACGAGGACGAGGCAGAGTTCCTTCTCGCCGGCTTCGCCCGCCGTCGTTTCACCAGGCTTCAAGCGGTTGAGGGCGAAACCGACATAGGTCCAGCCGGCGCTCTCGGGCGTGATCTCCTGCATCAGCCCGGATTGTGCCTTCGGTTTGACAAGCAGTTTGGACATGTGACGGTCTCCTGTTGTTCGATCGGGGCGGCTCGGCGCTTAAGTCCCTCACCATAGCCCTCTCCCCGCAGGCGGGGAGAGGGGACTTAAGGGGGCGCGGCATATCCCTTCTCCCCGCCTGCGGGGAGAAGGTGCCGGCAGGCAGATGCGGGGTGTTACCTGTCAAGCCGGATGAAGGAGGCTTACTTATCCAGCCCTGCTTCTTTCGCAAACGCCTTCAGCGATTTCAGCCCAAGCGACTGATATTCGAACGGATTGCGCACGGCCGAATCCTGCTCCGCCTCGATCACCAACCAACCATTATAGCCGTGTTCGGCTGCGATTTTCAGCACCGGGAGGAAGTCGACGCCGCCTTCGGAGTCGCCCGGCACCGTGAAGACGCCACGACGCACGCCCTCGAGGAAGGAGAGGCCCTGGCTTTCCACTTCCTCGCGGATCGCCGGACGGACATTCTTGCAATGGATATGGCGAACACGGTG
Organism: Sinorhizobium sp. 7-81; assembly: GCF_030124405.1. NCBI lineage: Bacteria > Pseudomonadati > Pseudomonadota > Alphaproteobacteria > Hyphomicrobiales > Rhizobiaceae > Sinorhizobium > Sinorhizobium sp. 7-81. The sequence continues at coordinate 312,507 of NZ_JASKLT010000001.1, forward strand.
CATGTATTTCCGCGCGACTTCCGCCGGATCGGAGCCGCCGAACCAGGCGTGGCCGGTGTCGAGCAGCAGCTTCGTCGCCGGGCCGGTATGCTGCATCAGCAGATCGATCTCCTCGCCGGTCTGGACGATCGTGCCCATGTGATGGTGATAGACGAGATCAATGCCCTGGTCGGCGCAATACTGAGCGATCGCTTCGAGATCGGTGCCGAACTTCTTCCACTGGTCCGCCGGCAGAACCGGCTTGTCGTTGGCGACGGACTTCGAATCGTCACCGTGAATGGCGTTGGAGGTTTCGCAGACGATCGCCACCTTGCAGCCGTTGTGCTTCAGGAGATCGAGATGCGGCTGGATCGCCTTCTTCTCGGCTTCGACATCGTGCGTCAGAAGATTGGTGGAGTGCCAGCCGGAAACGAAGACGAGATCGTAGGAGGCGAGCTTCTGCTTCAGGGCTTCCGGATCGGACGGCATCTTGTGGCCCTTCTCGATGCCGTCGAAGCCGATCTTCTGGCAATCGGAAAGGCAATCCTCGAGCGTCAAATGCGCGCCGATCGAATGATCGTCGTCATTGCTCCAGGCAATCGGGTTGGTTCCGTAGCGGATCATGTTTTTTCACTTCCTATTCGTCGTCTGCTTGAAGCCGATGCCTCGTTATCGTTTGGCACGCAAGGCCCCTCATCCGGCTGCCGCCACCTTCTCCCCGAGAGGAGGGAGAAGGGACTCGCGGCGCCGACTTTGTCCCCTCTCCCCGCTTGCGGGGAGAGGGCTAGGGTAAGGGGCCGCTAAACTTCTTTCGCCGTGTGGCCTAGGCACAAAAAGCGTCCGCGCAAAAAAAACGCGAGCGCCATTTGTGGCGATCAGCCGAAGCGCTGCGATTGGAGCGCCTTTTCGTAGCCTTCACGGGCGGCGTTTACCTGGCCGCGCTCCGACACTTCGGGAACGGCGACATCCCACCAATGGCCGCCGGCTTCCGTGGTGATCAGCGGATCGGTATCGATGACGATGACGGTCGTGCGCTGCTCTTGCGCCGTTTCGGCGAGTGCGGCTTCAAGTTCCGGGATCGAGGCGACCTTGCGGGTGACGGCGCCCATAGCCCCGGCATGAGCGGCAAAATCGATGCCCGGCAGCATCACGTGATGCGTGTCCTTCAACAGATTGTTGAAGTTGGCGCCGCCCGTTGCCATCTGCAGCCGATTGATGCAGCCATAGCCGGCATTGTCGAGGAGCACGACCGTGATCTTGGCGCCGAGCATGATCGAGGAGGCGATCTCGGAGTTCAGCATCATGTAGCTGCCGTCGCCGACCATGACGATCACGTCGCTGTCGGGCTTGGCGAGCTTGACGCCGAGACCGCCGGCCACTTCATAGCCCATGGTCGAGAAGCCGTATTCCATATGATAGCTGCCTGGCGCGTCCGCCTGCCATAACTTGTGCAGTTCGCCCGGCAGGCCGCCGGCGGCGCAAACGAGCGTCGTCTTCTTGCCGCCACGGGCGCGCTGGACGGCACCGATCACCTGGGCATCGGAGGGGAGCGTCGCATTGGTGGTGGCCGTCGCCTTGTCGGCTGCCTCCAGCCACGCGGTCTTTTCGGCCTTGGCCTTCTCGGTCCAGGCGCTGTCGGCCTTGTACCCGCCGAGGCCACCGGAGATCCGGTTGAGGCCGGCCCGCGCATCGGCGATTAGCGGCAGGCCGTTGTGCTTGCCGGCGTCAAAAGGCTGGACGTTGAGGCCGATGATCTTCAGCCCATGGTTCTTGAAGAGAGCCCAGGAGCCGGTGGTGAAATCCTGGAGCCGCGAGCCGACGGCGAGCACAACATCGGCCTCCTCGGCGAGCGCGTTGGAGGCGGAGGTGCCCGTGACGCCGACCGATCCCATGTTGAGCGGGTGCATGTGCGGCAGCGAGGACTTGCCGGCCTGGGTTTCGACCACGGGAATACCGTGCTTTTCGGCGAAGTTCGCCAATTCCGCGCTCGCTTCCGAATAAAGCACGCCGCCGCCGGCGACGATGATCGGCTTCTTCGCGGCCTTGAGGGTAGCGATCGCCGTGGCCAGTTCGTCGAGATCGGGCTCGATCCGCCGGGGTACCCATACCTTCTCGTCGAAGAAGGATTCCGGATAGTCATAGGCTTCCGCCTGGACGTCCTGGCAGAGCGAGAGCGTGACCGGACCGCAATCGGCCGGGTCGGTCAAAACCTGCATGGCGCGGCGGAGCGCCGATATGATCTGTTCGGGCCGGGTGATGCGGTCGAAATAGCGCGAGACCGGGCGGAAGCAGTCGTTTGCCGAGATCGTGCCGTCTCCGAAACTTTCCACCTGCTGCAGCACCGGGTCGGGCCGGCGGTTGGCGAAGACATCGCCGGGCAGAAGAAGAACCGGCAGCCGGTTGACATGGGCGAGCGCCGCCGACGTCACCATGTTGAGCGCGCCCGGCCCGATCGAGGTCGTGCAGGCCATGAAGCGGCGGCGGAAGTTCGCCTTGGCAAACCCGATCGCCGCATTCGCCATGCCCTGCTCGTTCTGAGCGCGGTAGGTCGGCAACGTTTCCCTGATGGAGTAAAGCGCCTCGCCGACGCCGGCGACGTTGCCGTGGCCGAAAATGGCAAAGACGCCGCCGAAGATCGGCACGCGCTCCCCATCGATGATCGTCATCTGTTTGGTCAGGAACCGCGCCACGGCCTGGGCCATGGTGAGGCGCACGGTTTTCTGGCTCATCGTCTGTTTCCTCCTCGCGAGCGAAATTCTTGCTTCGCCCTTTCCGCTGCATTGTCGCCCGCGCGATCCTATGCAGCCTTTGTTTCACCCAGTTGCAGCCAGAGATCCACCAGCGCCTTGAACCTTGCCGCCATGTCGGCGATCGCCTGCTCGTCGGTGATCGCGCCGGCGAGCCAGGCCTTGCTCGCGTCGGCGAAGATCGTCCGGCCGACCGCGAAGCCCTTGACCGTCTTCGACGTCCGGGCGGCGGCAAAGCCATCCTTCAGCACCTCGTAGGGCGCCTCGAGGCCAAGCAGGACGACGCCGCGGCAGAGCGGGTCGCGCGTTTCGATCACGGCGTCGATGGCGGCCCAGGCGCCGCGACTTGCCTGCGGTTCCAGTTTCCACCAATCAGGTTTCAGGCCGGCATCGTAAAGTTCGCCGAGCGCCCGCGGAATAGTCAGATCGTCAAGCTTGCCGTGCTTGCCGGCAATGATTTCGATCAATATCTCGCGCCCGACCTTGCGCGCCGCCTCGAAGGCGGAGCGAAGCTTGGCGATCTGCGCGGCCTTGAGCTCAATCGGATCATCGGGGTGGAAGAACGAGAGCACCTTGATGCAATGATCGACAGGCCAGTCGATGAGGCGACTGCCGAGGTCCTGGCTGAATTCGAACTGCAGCGGACGCGAGCCGGGAAGCTCGATCGGCTTGGCGATCCAGAAATCGCGGTAGGCGCCGGCCGCATAGAGTGCATCGCGGCCGTATTTGTCGTCGATCAGCATGCCGAAGCCGGGGCGTCCGGCGGCGACCTGGGCCGCAGCCTTGACCGCAAGCACCTTGAAGGCGGGGATGCGCGCCAGCAATTCCGGCTTGCCTTCCGCGATGTCTTCCAACTGGCTGCGGTGATCGATGGCGAGCGCCATCAGGAGCGGGATATCGCGGCGGCGGGTCGTCGCCCAATGGACGTGGTTGATCGCCTCGTCCTTGCGGAGCGCTTTTTCCTTGCTGCCTTTTTCGAGGAAGAATGTGAGTTCGGTCCAGGTCGGGATTTCCGGCGCGCAGAGCAGGCGCGACACCGCGAACGCGCCGCAGGCGTTGGCCCAGGTGGCAGACGTCGCATGCGGTTCGCCGGTCAGCCAGCCGCGCAGGAAGCCGGACATGAAGGCATCACCCGCGCCCAGCACGTTGTAAACCTCTATCGGAAAGCCCTTGCCGACGATGCCATCTTCGAGATTGTCCGAGATCGGTCCGTCATAGACGATGCAGCCCATCGGGCCGCGCTTCAGAACGATCGTTGCTTCAGACAGCGAGCGGATAGTCTTGAGAGCCTTGAGCAGATCGCTTTCGCCGGAGGCGATCAGGACCTCTTCCTCCGTGCCGACGATGAGGTCGCAGTCGGCGAGAACAGTCTTCAGGTGGGCGGAGACGCGGTCGGAGGCGATATAGCGGCTTTCGCCGGCGTCGTGGCCCGCAAGTCCCCAGAGATTGGGGCGATAGTCGATGTCGAAGACGACCTTCGCGCCGCTCTCCTTGGCAATGCGTATCGCCTTGCGCTGGGCGGCATCGGTATTCGGTTTGGAGAAATGCGTCCCCGAAACGAGGACCGCGCCCGCGGAACGGATGAAGTCTTCCGCCACATCGTCCTCGCAGAGCGCGTTGTCTGCGCAGTTGTCGCGATAGAAAAGCAGCGGGAAGGACTTTTCGTTTTCGACGGCAAGGATCGCGAGCGCCGTCAAACGCTCGGGATCCGTCACGATGCCGCGGGTCTCGACACCCTCGCGCGCCAGTTGCTCGCGGATGAAGCGGCCCATCTGCTCGTCGCCGACACGCGTCAGCAGTGCCGATTTCAGCCCGAGACGCGCGGTTCCGACCGAGATGTTGCAGGGGCAGCCGCCGACCGATTTGGCAAAGCTTGCCACGTCCTCCAGCCGCGTGCCGATCTGCTGGCCGTATAGATCGACCGAGGCCCGGCCGATCGTGATGAGGTCGAGGGGCTTGGCTCCCTTTGCCGACGGGCTTTGGGCCGATGGACTCTGGCTCACTGCTTCCTCCCCGCGGACGCCGCGCCGGCGCCGACAATTATGATTATGTCATGGGCGATGAGGTTATGAAACATAAATTCCGTCATTTCGTCAATATGGAATTTTCATTCTATTGACTGTTGCCGCCGTCCGTCAGGCGCTGCCGCTTCTCGGCGATCGCCACCGTCAGCGCCATTGCGAAGGCCATGCTTGCGGAAAGTGAACGGAAGCCGGCGTGATCGGCTTCGACCAGCTCGAACCAGACCTTCGACGATTCCGCGAGCGGCGAGAAAGCCGAGTCGGTAAGCGATATGACCGGCACCTTGCGGCTGGCGAGGAAACGCGCCTGGCTCGCGCTTTCCGAGGCGTAGGGCGAAAAGCTGACCGCGAAGGCCGCGTCCTGCCTGTTCGCCATCGCCAGCATGTCGTCGTCGATGCCGGCCGCCGTTCCGACATGCTGGTATTTCACCTTCAGCTTGCCGAAGGCGTAGGCCATGTAGCTGGAAATCGGATAGGAGCGGCGTTTGGCGATGAGATAGATCGTATCGGCCTTGGCGAGGATATCGACCGCGCGCTCGAAGGCCTCCGGGTCGACGGACGTGGCGACATTGTCCAGCGATCGATGGGCGGCGGCGACGAAGCCGTTGAAGATCGAGCCGCTTTCGAGCTTGCTGTGTTCGTTCTGGCTCAGCGCTTTCAACCGCTCTTCGTAGCCGGGCGTGCGTTCCCGTAGCCTCGCCCGAAAAATCTGCTGCAGGCTCGAAAACCCCTCGAAACCGAAATGCTGCGCAAAGCGCACGAGCGTCGACGGCTGGACGTCGGCGGACGTCGCGATGCTTGCCGCCGTGCCGAAGGCGATCTCGTCCGGATTGTCGAGCGAATAGGCGGCGACCTGCTTCAGCCGCTTCGGCAGTTGCGCCTTGCGTTCGAGAATGACGGCCTTCAGCGCCTCGAAATCCTGAGGGACGTCCATGGTCGTCTCCGGCGTTGGCATCGTTCGGAATCTCCAGACTCGTCTGTTTCGTTGCCTCATTCTATTCGATTGATTGCGGTCGCGGTAGAATGGATGTTCCATTTTTCCGTTCTTTGCTTTGGGCGGTTTTCGGCCCCTCATCTGACCTGCCGGTCACCTTCTCCCCGCAAGCGGGGCGAAGGAGAACCGCGGCAAGCGCCGGCGCAAAGTCCCTCTCCCCGCTTGCAGGGAGAGGGCAGGGTGAGGGGCATATTCCTGAGCGTTCCCCAGGTCTCGACACCCTCAGCCGATTTCGACCCATTCGTTGGTCCGGGCCGATTGGTAGGTCGCCGACAGCACCTTCTGCACCTCATAACCTTCGCGGAAATCGGTCGAAGGCTTGCCGCCTTTGGCGATCGCGTCGAGAAACTCGTGCACTTCGATCGCCTTCAGATCGTTGAAGCCGATCTGGTGGCCCGGCGCCACGCAGAAGGCGCCGTAGGGCGGGTGCTCCGGTCCGGCCCAGATCGTGCGGAAGCCACGACTACGGATGTCGTCGCCCGCATAGTAGACCTTGATCTCGTTCAGCCGCTCCTGGGTGAAGACAATGCTGCCCTTCGATCCGTAGATTTCGAAGTCATGCTGCATCTTGCGGCCGGTGGCGATCCAGCTTGCCTCGAAACTGCCGGTCGCGCCGCTCTCGAATCGCACGAAGGCGCGGGTGATATCGTCCACTTCGACGGCACGCGTTTCGGCAGCGCCCAGCGAGACCGGGCGCTCAGGGATTTGGATGACAGTTTCGGCGAGAACCGACCTGATCGGCCCGACAAGATGGCGCATGGAGGCGATGATGTGGCTGCCGATATCGGCAAGCGCGCCGCCGCCGCTCCGTGGGTCGAGCCGCCAGCCCCACGGAACATTCGCATCCGCCATGAAATCTTCGGCATGAATGCCGCGCATTGAGCGGATTTCGCCGATCTCTCCACTTTCGATGATGTCCTTGGCTAGAAAGATCAGCGGGTTCTTGAGGTAGTTGAAGCCGACCTGAGTGACGATGCCGGCCTTCTCTGCCGCTGCCACCATTTCCGCGCAGTCGGTGACTGTCGGCGCCAGAGGCTTTTCGCAATAGACATGTTTACCGTGGGCGATGGCGGCAACGGCCATCTCCTTGTGGAGAAGGTTCGGCGTGGTGATGTCGATGATGTCGATGTCCGGATCGGTCAACAGGTTTCGCCAGTCCGCCGTTGCCTTGCGGAAACCGAGGCGCCCGCGCGCCGCCTCGGCGCTATCCTGCGTCACGTCCGCGACAGAAACCAGATCCAGTTCGAAGGGAAGATCGAAAACCCGCGCTGCAATTGTGAAGCCAAGGGCGTGGGCCTTTCCCATGAAACCCGTGCCGATCAGGCCTACGCCCAGTTTGCGTTTGCCGCCCATGCCATTCCTCCCGGGCAAAAAGCCCATTGCGTTCGGTGGAAATGAAATGAAATGTGCGAATGTTGTCAATATGGAATATTTGTTCGAAAGCGAGTCCGGCCCGATGATGTGCCGCGAGTGACGGAATCGGACCGGCGAATCGGCTACGAACAACGGGCACAGGGGTGAATTTGTTAACGCATTTTTACCATGTTCCATTGGAACATCGCCGATGGTTAACGAATCGCTTCGAAAGAGCCGAACCGGAGTGACGGAAGCATGTGCCGTTGGGCAGCCTATCGCGGAGAGCCGCTCTATCTCGAGGAACTCGTAACCTCTCCTGCGCACTCGCTCATCGAACAGTCTCATTGTGCCACGCGCGCAAAGACGGCGACCAACGGCGACGGTTTCGGCATTGCCTGGTACGGCGATCGTCCGGAACCCGGCCGCTATCGTGACGTCCTTCCGGCCTGGTCGGACTGCAATCTGAGGAGCATCGCCCGGCAGATCCGCTCGCCGCTATTTCTCGCCCACGTCCGTGCGGCGACCGGTGGCGGCACGCGCCGCGACAATTGCCATCCCTTTGTCTTCGGACGCTGGTCCTTCATGCACAACGGCCAGATCGGCGATTTCGAGCAATTGCGCCGGCCTATGGAGAGCATGCTCGACAATGATCTCTATGCGGCGCGCACCGGCACGACGGATTCGGAACTGCTCTTCCTTCTCGCTTTGCAGTTCGGTCTCGACCGCGACCCGCTTGGTGCGATCGCCGAGGCGCTCGCCTTCGTCGAACGGCTTGCCGACCGCCTGGGGCGCCCGCCGCTCGTCCGCTTCACGGCCGCCTTGTCCGATGGACGGAACCTTTACGCGGTACGTTACGCCACCGACTGGAACGCACCGACGCTCTACGCGGCGCCGATGGGCGCCAGCGGCGGCTACTGTCTGGTCTCCGAACCGCTCAACGACGACGACAATGCCTGGGTCGAGATTCCGGACGGCGCAGCCGTCATCGTCGGCGAAAACGGTGTCGACGTGCGCCTTTTCGGTACTGCCGAGATCGAGGCACGGGAATGTCCGGTAGCGGATGTGCCACGTGGCGCTGTGGCGCGGCAGTCGATTTGATCTCGCGACCGGCTATTGCGAAAGCGCGTCGGCAATGCGCGCGGCAAGCTTTGCCGCCACGTCTTCCTTGTCCATGTCCGGCCAATCTTCGACGCCGTTGCGACCGATCAGCTTCACGCGGTTGCGATCGCCACCCATGATGCCGGTCGCGGGCGAGACATCGTTCGCGAGAATGTAATCGGCGCCTTTCCGTTCCAGCTTGGCGCGGCCGTTGTCGGCAACATTTTCCGTTTCGGCGGCAAAGCCGATCACCAGCTTTGGCCGTGAGGGGTGATGGCCGATCGTTCTAAGAATATCGGGGTTCTCCGCAAGCTGGAGCGGAGGAGGGGCTTCACCCGGTTTCTTCTTGATCTTGTTGCCGGCGGCGGAGGCAACGCGCCAGTCCGCGACCGCCGCGACCATTACGGCAACATCGGCCGGGAGCGCGGCAAGCACCGCATCGCGCATTTCCTCCGCGCGCTCGATATGGACCACGCGAATGCCTGCGGGATCGGGGATCGTCACCGGACCGGAGACAAGCGTGACCTCCGCTCCGAGCTTCGCGAGTGCCGCGGCGATCGCATGCCCCTGCTTGCCGGACGAGCGGTTGGCGATGTAACGCACCGGGTCGATCGGCTCATGCGTCGGCCCGGAGGTGACGATGGCCTTCCGCCCCGCTAAAGGTTTTTCCCCACCGTTCACCAGTTGCTCGACCGCCGCCACGATCTCGAGCGGTTCGGCCATCCGGCCTTCGCCTGCTTCACCGCCCTCGGCCATTTCGCCCGTGGCGGGGCCGACGAAATGAACCCCGTCGCCGGCCAGGGTTCTGCGATTGCGACGCGTTGCCGGATGCGCCCACATTTTCGGATTCATCGCCGGCGCGAGCAGAATGGGCCGATCGGTCGCCAGGAGGATGGTGGAGGCGAGGTCGTTGGCGTGACCGTTCGCCAGTTTGGCCATCAGATCGGCGGTTGTCGGGGCAACGACGACGAGATCGCATTCGCGCGCCAGCCGGATATGGCCGACATCCTGCTCGTCCTCGCGCGAGAAAAGGTCGGTGAAGACATGGGAGGCGGAAAGGGCGCCGACGGCCAGCGGCGTCACGAACTCCTGCGCGGCCGCCGTCATCACCGGCCGGATCTCGGCGCCGCGCTCGCGCAGACGACGAATGAGATCCAGGCTCTTGTATGCGGCGATGCCGCCGGAAATGATCAGAAGTATGCGTTTGCCGGAAAGTGTCATTCCGCTTCGGCTCTCAGCCGCTCCTTGTTCTTTAATCGCGAACCTACCCGACGGGCCTGCCGCATGCAATTGGAGCGGTGCAGCCGCTATCTTGTCCGCTGAAGCTTCTGCCACGCGGCATAAAGCGGCACTTCATCTTGCGCTTCAAGGCGCACATGGCGAGGGCGCATGGCCTGTTCCGCGATCGGCCTGGCCAGTTCCGTGTAGATTGCAGCCGTCGACAGTCCGTAAGGCTCCGCTTGCGCATTCGAATGGGCGTAGGCGATCTCGGTAATGCCCGCCATGCGCATCGCGGCAAGACACATCGGGCACGGCTGGCCGCTGGCGTAGACGGCGCAGCCCTCAAGCCGCAACGTTCCAAGCGCCTTTGCCGCGGAACGTAACGCATTGAGTTCCGCGTGCGAGGTCGGGTCGCCCGTCTGAACCATTTCGTTGACGCCGGTCGCGATCACCTCGCCATTTTTGACCACGACGGCGCCGAAGGGGCGGCCGCCGTTTTCCATATTGCTGCGTGCGAGCGACAAGGCCTCGCGTAGAAAGCGTTGCTCCTCTGGCATGATTCCCTCCGGTATCAGTGGGCGCCGGCGGCGACTAGAAGGTGTTCGATATCGCCGAAGCCGCGCGCCCGGGCATGGGCGAGGGGCGGGACGCCTTCGCCGTCGGCAAGATTGACGTCAGCGCCGGCATCGATCAGCAGCCTGACGATTTGCGCATGCTTGTGACCGCCGCTACCGAGGATGATCGCGTCAAGGAGCGCCGTCCAGCCGAGGCGATTGACATGGTCGACAGCGACGCCGGCCTCGATCAGGGTCTTCACCGTTTCGACATGACCGCGTTCGGCCGCGGGAATGAGGGCGGTGCCGCCGTAGCGGTTGGTGCTCTTGAGATCGGCCCCATGCGCGAGCGTCATCTTCAGGATTTCGAGATGGCCGCGCGCGCCGGCATAAAGGTAGGGGCTGTCGTCGATGTGGTCCTTGGCGTTGACGTCAGCACCGGCCTCGATGAGGACTCGGGCGGCCTCGACGTTGTTTTCATGCGTGGCGACGAGCAGCGCCGTGGCGCCTGTGTCGTCCCGCGCATCGGTCGTGGCGCCCCGCTCAAGCAGGGCACTGATTTCGACGGCGTCGCCCAGCCGCGCGGCGGCGATCAGTTCTTTCTCCAGCATGGCGGCTCCAGCGATTTCCACATTCAACAGAAACAGGATGGCGACGAGCAATCGCCGCCGCAATGCCTGCCCAGGCTTCATTCGCTCAAGTGACATGCTGGCCCGCCAGCAACTCAAAGCATCGACCGGCTGAGACCGCCGTCGACTGGCAGTGCGATACCGGTGACATAGGCGGCCTGCCGGCTCGCGAGAAAGGCGGCGGCCGCGCCGAATTCGGCGGGCGTGCCGTAACGCCCGATCGGGATTTCGGACTGGCTGCGCGCCGCGACCGTTTCGATGCTGACCCCTTCACTTTCCGCGTCCATGCGGTCGAAGGACAGCGTGCGATCGGTCGCAAGCCGCCCCGGCAACAGCATGTTGACGGTGACGCCGTCCGCCGCGACCTCGCCCGCGAGCGTCTTCATCCAACCGGCAAGCGCACTGCGCAAGGCGTTGGAGGCGCTGAGGCCCGGTATCGGTTCGCGGATGCTGGTCGAAGCGACGGCGATGATGCGGCCGAAGCGCCGCTCGCGCATGCCCGGCAGCAGGCGGTGCGTGATGCGCATGCCAGCGAGCACCATCGCCTCGAATTGTCTTCGCCAGAAATCGGGATCGATATCGGCCGCAGGCGTCGGCGGCGGACCGCCGCCGTTCAGGACCAGAATGTCGACCGGGCCGAACTCGGCGGTCAGCCGATCCAGAAAGGGGTCGATCGTTTCGGGTTTGGTAAGATCGAGGGCAAAGCCGGCTGCGGCTGGATGGATCTCGGCGGCGATCTTGCCGCTCGCATGCATGTCCCTGCCGGTCAGCGCGACGGCAACACCTTCGGCGGCAAGCGCTTCGGCGATACCGCGCCCAAGTCCCTTGCTGCCGCCGAGCACGAGAGCCCGTTTGCCTTCGATACCGAGATCCATGATCCAGTCCTCCACCTTCATCGCTACTCGTGCTGTTGGAGCGCGCCCGAGCGACGTCGTCAATGGGCAGGGGGAGGAAAAATGGCGCGCCAGGGTCGGTGCCCGGCAGACCAACGATTCCACAAGCAATTCAGAAAACCCGGCCGCAAGCGACCGGGTTTGCTCATTATCCGGATTTACCGGGTTAGCGACAGATCCGGACTCGTCTGATGTAGAAGTTGCCAAAACGGTCGTGGCGCTTCACTTTCCTGATAAAGCAATAGGGTTCGTAATAGTCGCTGTAATAGGGACCGTCGTAATAGCTGCCGGCGAAGCCGGCGCGGCCGCTCCAACCGTGATGGTAATGGCCGTTGCCGAAGCCGATCGAGAAGCCGCCGGCTTCGGAAGGAGCGGCAAATGAAATGGTGGTAACCGCGACCGCGGCTGCGATGATGATCTTGCGCATGACGTCCTCTCCTCCGAGCTCGGGATGACCTTTCGTCATCCGTGGAGGAACGATCGCATCACGAATGCATATTCGCAGTTTCGAATGGAACATGTGCTCGAGAGGCAACGGAAGCCCCAGCGGAGGTGTCCATCGCAGAGAACCGCTTGCGGTCACGCGCGAATGCGCGCCATGACCAACACGTCGGCGAGCGCGCCGTCCCGTCTCGCCCAGGATTTCAACACGCCCTCGGTTACGAAACCCGCCTGGCGGTAGAGCGCGATCGCAGCTTCGTTGTCAGTGAAGACCGTCAACTCGATGCGAGAAATGCCGAGCCAGCGGTCGGCCGCATCGATCAGCGCGTCGAGCAGGGCCTTGCCGATCCCCCTCCGCCGGTAGTCGTCATGGACGCTCATGCCGAGATCCGCCGCATGCTGCCGTCGTCCGCTGTGACGATGCAGGCCGGCGAGCCCGACGATGCGCCCGTCGAGTTCGGCGACGATGAGCATGTCAGATTCGGTGAGATTTTCGAGCCATTTTCGCGTCTGTTCGGGCGGTGCGAAGGGCAGCCGCAATGTGCCGGCGCGAACGCCGGGCTGGTCGCGTAAGGCGGCGATCGCCTCCCAGTCGGAGACGGAGGCGGCGCGAATGCGGATTTCGGGCGGAGCGGTGGTCATCGTTTCCTCTCATCGGATGTGGGACCGAGGAAACAGAGCCGAACCCTGCTCGCCTCGGCAGGGTTGGCGTGGAGACAGGCTGCTTAGCGCAACAGGTTCCCCGCACACCCTGGGGTCTGCGTGGTTACCATCATCACGAGCGCAAAACGACTGTCCATGGCCGGATGCTACTTCAGGATGCGAAGAAGCGGAAGTGAATTCGGCAGACAAGCGATGGGTTCTATGCCGATCAGGTAAGCAGCCAGGCGATATAGAGGAGCGTCGCCGCGATGATCCAGAGCGCGATGCGGCCGGAGCGCGTATGGCGCGCCTCGGCCTTGCCGATCGCCTCTGCGGTCTCGGCGTCGAAGCGCAGGCCGTCTTCGCTCATCGCCATGATATCCGCCGAGAAGCGCTCCGTCCTAGCGGCAATATCGGGGATCGCTTCGGCTAGCCTGAACGCCGCGTGGAGACCGTCGCGGACATCTGCGACGATGCGCTTCGGCCCGAGATTGTCCCGGATCCATTTGCCGACGACCGGTTCCGAGGCTTTCCACATGTTGAACCGCGGATTGAGAGTACGGGCAACGCCTTCGACGACCACCATGGTCTTCTGCAGCATGACCAGCTCCGGGCGCGTCTGCATGTCGAAAAGCTCGGTGACTTCGAATAGCAGCGTCAAGAGTTTTGCCATCGAGATGGTCTCGGCCGGCTGGCCATGGATCGGCTCGCCGATCGCGCGAATGGCCTGGGCGAAGCTCGCGGCGTCATGGTGCGAGGGAACGTAGCCGGCCTCGAAATGCACGTCGGCGACGCGCTGATAATCGCGCATGATGAAGCCGTAGAGGATTTCGGCGAGAAAGCGGCGTTCCTTCTTGCCGAGCCTCCCGACGATGCCCATGTCGACAGCGACGATGTGACCGGCATTGTCGACGAACAGATTGCCCTGGTGCATGTCCGCGTGGAAAAACCCGTCGCGCAGCGTGTGCCGCAGAAAGGACTGGATGAGCGTTTCGGCGAGCTTGTTGAGGTCGTGGCCGGCCCGCTTCAGACCTTCGATGTCCGACATCTTCACGCCGTCGATCCATTCCATGGTCACGACGTCGCGGCCTGTGCGCTCCCAGTCGACCTTGGGCACGCGAAAACCGGAATCTTCCTTGGTGTTCTCGCCGAGTTCGGAAAGCGCCGCGGCCTCGAGTCTGAGGTCCATTTCGACCTTGGTCGTCTGTTCGATCGTCTTCGTCACCTCGACGGGCTTCAGCCGGCGCGTATAGGGAAGGAACCGCTCCTGCATGCGGGAGACCAGGTACATGGCTTCGATGTCGGCGGCGAAGCGTTGTCGCACACCCGGACGGATGACCTTGACGGCGACCTGTTCGCGACGGCCGTCGCGCATGACGACGGCGGTATGGACCTGCGCGATCGAGGCGGCCGCCATCGGCTCGGAAAATTCGACGAAGAGCTCATCGACGGAGCGGCCGAGCGATCCTTCGATCGCGGCCTTGGCCTCGCTCTGCGGAAACGTCGCCATGCGGTCCTGCAAAAGCGACAGGTCGGCGGCAAGCTCCGCGCCGACGACATCCGGGCGTGTCGCCAGGAACTGGCCGATCTTGACATAAGACGGACCGAGCCGTTCGACGGCGCGGGCAAGCCGTCCGCTGCGCGCTTCGAACCGGGCCCTGCGGCGGGCAAGCAATCCGGCGAGCCTCTGCACGAAACGCGCGAGCGGAGGAAGGTGTTCGGAAGGGACCGCCGAAAAGGCGTCCTCGCGCGCAAGGACCCAGCCGATCCGCACAAGACGGAAATATGCTCCAGGCGTGCTCATGTGGTCAGATTTTCCAGCCGGAATGAAGTGCCGCGATGCCGCCGGTATAATTGGTGAAGCTGACGCGCGAAAAGCCCGCATTCTTGATCATCGCGGCGAAATCGCGCTGGTTCGGAAACTTCCTGATCGACTCGACCAGATACTGGTAGGGAGCGTCGTCGCCCGTGATCAGCTTGCCGAATTTCGGAATCGCGTTGAACGACCAGGCATCGTAGAAACGGTCGAGCAGCGGCATCTCGACCTCGGAAAACTCGAGCACCAGCAGCCGTCCGCCGCGCTTCACGACGCGGTGGGCCTCCTTGAGCGCCACGTCGATGCGCGGCACATTGCGAATGCCGAAGGCGATCGTGTAGGCGTCGAAGGAGTTCGCCGCGAAGGGCAGGTCCTCGGCATTGGCCTCGACGAAGTCGAGATTGGCCGACAGCCCCTTCTTCCTTGCCCGCTCGGCCCCGACGGCGAGCATCGATCCGTTGATGTCGAGCACGGTCGCATGCGCGTGGCGTGCGGAGGCCTCGACGATGCGAAAGGCAATATCGCCGGTGCCGCCGGCCACGTCGAGCACCCGATAGCCCTCCCGGCGCGGCGGATTGAGCGCCGCGATCATCGCGTCCTTCCAGACACGATGGAGCCCGGCCGACATCACGTCGTTCATGATGTCGTAGCGCTTGGCGACCTTGTGGAAGACATCGTTGACGAGCGGCTGCTTCTCGCCTGCGCCGACTTCGCGGAAACCGAAGGAGGTTTCCATGCCGCCATTGGCCGATACGCGCTCATCCGTCATACGAAAAACTCCACTTCAACCAAATTTGCCGGCACCATAGCGAAATCACCTTGTCCGCGCTATCTCAGCGGTGAGGATGCGGCTGCGGCATAGCGCATCCCTACTGCATGTTTTCTTAAATCGCAGCCGATTTAAGAAAACATGCAGTAATTCAAAGTGCTGCAGCGTCCTTTGCGCATCTGATAAGGCGCGCGGCGCTGTATAGGACAACAATGCCGTCAAGGGAATGGCGTGCACGACCGGTGCGCGAGCCAAAGAGGGAAGACGAACAATGCCGGAATTGCCCGAGGTCGAGACGGTGAGGCGGGGACTCGCGCCGACCATGGAAGGGGCGCTTCTCGTGCGGGCCGAACTGCGCAGGCCGGACCTGCGCTTTCCCTTCCCCGACAATTTTTCCGCTTCCGTTGCGGGGCGCCGCATCGTCTCCCTGTCGCGCCGTGCCAAATATCTGATGATCGATCTCGAAGGCGGCGACGTGATCATCGCGCATCTCGGCATGTCCGGTTCGTTCCGGGTCGAGGCCGGCACGGATGCCGATACACCGGGCAGGTTCCATCATCCGCGCGGCAAGGACGAGAAGCACGACCACGTGATCTTTCATCTGAGCGGGCAGTCCGGACCCGCGCGGGTGATCTATAACGACCCGCGTCGCTTCGGTTTCATGGACCTCGCCCGGCGCGACGGGATCGCCGATCACGTCTTCTTCCGCGACCTTGGCCAGGAGCCGACGGGAAATGCGCTCGATGCCGCCTATCTTGCCCAGCGCTTTGCCGGCAAGGCGCAGCCGCTCAAGGCGACGCTCCTGGATCAGAAGATCATTGCCGGTCTCGGCAATATCTATGTTTGCGAGGCGCTGTGGCGGTCGGGCCTGTCGCCCTCCCGTCCGGCCGGCTCGCTGGTGGACAAGCGCGGGCGCGCAAGGCAGGGGCTGGTGACGCTGACAGAGGCGATCCGTGAGGTGATCGCCGAAGCCATCGCCGCCGGCGGTTCCTCATTGAAGGATCACATCCAGACGGACGGCTCGCTCGGTTATTTTCAGCATTCCTTTTCGGTCTATGATCGCGAATGCGAGGCTTGCCGCAAGCCGGACTGCGGCGGTACCGTCGCCCGCATCGTTCATGCCGGGCGTTCGACCTTCTATTGCCCGCGCTGCCAAAAATAGGCGCTCGACCGGGCGCATCCGAACGGAGGAGATCAAGAATGAGTTACGAGACGTTGCTGGTCGAAACACGCGGACGCGTGGGCCTGATCACGCTCAACCGCCCGCAGGCGCTGAATGCGCTGAATTCGACCGTGATGCGGGAGCTCGATGCCGCATTGAAGGCCTTCGACGCCGACAAGGACATCGGCGCGATCGTGCTGACCGGCTCGGAGCGCGCCTTCGCCGCCGGGGCCGACATCAAGGAGATGCAGGCGCTCGATTTCGTCGATTCCTATCTTGGCGACTTTCTGGGCGGCTGGGAGCGGGTCGCCAGCGCCCGCAAGCCGGTGATTGCCGCCGTTTCCGGCTTTGCGCTCGGTGGTGGCTGCGAGCTTGCGATGATGTGCGACATCATCATTGCGTCGGAGACCGCGAAGTTCGGCCAGCCGGAGATCACGCTCGGGGTGATTCCCGGCATGGGCGGTTCGCAGCGTCTTACCCGCGCCGTCGGGAAGGCGAAAGCGATGGATCTGGTGCTGACCGGCCGGATGATGGATGCGGCGGAAGCCGAACGGTCGGGACTCGTTTCGCGTGTGGTGGCGCCCGAAAAGCTGATGGAAGAAGCGTTGGCCGCCGCCGAAAAGATTGCTGGCTTCTCGCTGCCGGCGGTCGTGATGGCCAAGGAGGCGGTCAACCGCTCGCTCGAGGTTACCTTGGCCGAGGGCCTGCGCTTTGAACGGCGGCTTTTCCAGTCGCTCTTTGCAACCGAGGATCAGAAGGAGGGGATGGCTGCCTTCGTCGGAAAGCGCAAGGCAGACTTCCGGCATAAGTGAAGCGGAAACCGCACAGTTTTCTCAAATTTGCGCGTTGACGAGAGGGCGGTTTCCAGCTATACGCCGCCCTCAGCTTGGAACGCCGCAACCCGAGGCTTTCCGATAATGCTCCCGAATTGCTTTGGATGACAGGTCGCAGTGACCCGGCACGGCGAAGGCGGAGTTCATGTCAGTTTTCGAAGAGAGGCATCAATGGCCAATACAACTTCGGCGAAAAAGGCGACCCGCAAGATCGCACGCCGCACCGCAGTGAACAAGGCCCGTCGTTCGCGCGTCCGCAACTTCATCCGCAAGGTTGAAGAAGCCATCGCTGCCGGCGATCAGGCAGTCGCAGCCGCAGCCCTCAAGGCAGCGCAGCCGGAGCTGATGCGCGCCGCCACCAAGGGTGTGCTGCATGCCAACACGGCATCGCGCAAGGTTTCCCGCTTGGCACAGCGCGTGAAGGGCCTTTCGGCCTAACCCGGCTAAATAAAAATCTGTTGATGAAAAGCCCGGCCCTTGCGCCGGGCTTTTCGGATTCATACTTCTGTCACCGCGATGGTGAAACGCCGGGTTTTTGCGTGTGTCATTGCGATGACAAATTTTTAGAAACAATTTCAATGGCTTACGCGAGGTCTTCACGCCGGTGTCGCCGGAGATCGGGGACAGGCGGGGTCCGAAGCGAGTCAAGCGAATTTTTATTTTTTTTCTTTTTCGCCAGCTAAGCAAGCGCGAGAAAATCAAAACCCTTGATTCAAAAGCGATTCTTGATGGACTCAGAATGCGGCAAGCAAAAGGCGGCAAGAGAGTCAACCGGCGGCGTTTAACGATGGGTAAAATTCGCGATTGATCTTGCCGGTCGATCCTGCCTAAATGCCTCCCACAGGGGACACAGACCATATCTGTAAAGGGAAGTGCAGGGCCATTTCGATGAGGTGGCCTCGAGCTTTCTGTTCCCTGTGGCGGGGTCACTCCACGTCGTTCAATCAAACAAGTCAAGATAGAGAAACCGGGCCGATCCTTCGTTCCGGGACGAGGATCTTTCGTCTTGTGGTTGAGGGAATGGCTGGGACGCTCTAAGGAGGACGCCTGTGAGGCGTCCAGGCAGAAGGAGGCAGTCGGGCTGTCCGCTTCGTACGAGGGTGCGGCGCAGCCGGTAACGAGGAATGCGATTTTGCGCGGCTTGAAAGCGGCCGGGTGGAATCGGTAAAGGCGAGGCGCGAGGGGACATTCGCTTGCGAAAGCGGGCGGGTGAGCGCAACGCGCACCGAAGCGGGATATGAGGAGCCCGCTTTCGGTGTGACAGGAGCGTTCGTCGGACGCGGCATGGCTTGAAGGCAGCCGTGGCAGACGGACATAAGAGATGAGGCCGGCAGCAATGACGGCATCGGAGCATGATTTTGGAAGGCGGCAACATGCAGATGAATTTGGCGACGGCAGCTGACGCAGGTCAGGCCGGAAGCAATCAGTCTCAGGCGGCGGGGGAAAAACACGACATGCGGCATGACGCACTTTTTGAGCGCGTAAGTCAGCGTTTGAAAGCACAAGTCGGTCCGGATGTCTTCGCAAGCTGGTTTGGACGTCTCAAGCTCCATTCGATTTCCAAGAGCGTTGTACGTCTTTCGGTGCCCACGACGTTCCTGAAGTCCTGGATCAACAACCGATATCTCGATCTCATCACCAACCTGTTTCAGCAGGAAGACGGCGAAATCCTGAAGGTGGAAATTCTCGTACGCACCGCGACACGCGGTGCGCGTCCGGTTGCCCACGAAGAAGCGATGCCGGCGGCAAGTGAAACGGTTCCGACGACCCCGGCACGACGTCCGGCAGCGGCCCAGTCGATTGCCTCGGTCGCCGCGGCGGCCGTGGCAACCGTGCAGAGACCGGCCCAGGCGCCGCTTTTCGGGTCGCCGCTCGACCAGCGCTACAATTTCGACAGTTTCGTCGAAGGCTCGTCGAACCGCGTGGCGCTCGCCGCCGCGCGCACGATCGCCGAGGCCGGCGCCGGCGCCGTGCGTTTCAATCCGCTTTTCATCCATTCGAGCGTTGGCCTCGGCAAGACGCATCTCTTGCAGGCGATCGCGATCGCCGCCCTGCAGAGCGCCCGGGCGCCGCGCGTCGTCTATCTGACGGCCGAATATTTCATGTGGCGCTTCGCGACCGCAATTCGCGACAACGACGCGCTGTCCCTCAAGGAATCGCTGCGCAATATCGATCTTCTGGTGATCGACGACATGCAGTTCCTGCAAGGTAAGTCGATCCAGCACGAATTCTGCCATCTCTTGAACATGCTGCTCGACTCCGCCAAGCAGGTCGTGGTCGCTGCCGACCGCGCGCCGTGGGAACTGGAATCGCTCGACAGCCGTGTTCGCTCGCGGCTTCAGGGCGGTGTCGCGATCGAGATGGAAGGTCCGGATTACGAGATGCGTCTGGAGATGCTGAAGCGGCGGCTCGAGGCCGCGCGCCAGGACGATGCATCGCTCGATATCCCGACCGATATCCTGTGCCACGTTGCGCGCAATGTCACGGCCAGCGGCCGCGAGCTGGAGGGCGCTTTCAACCAGCTGCTCTTCCGCCGTTCCTTCGAGCCTCAGCTCTCGATCGAGCGCGTCGACGAACTGCTTGGCCATCTCGTCAACGCCGGTGAACCGCGGCGCGTCCGCATCGAGGATATCCAGCGCGTCGTCGCCAAGCACTACAATGTTTCGCGCCAGGAGCTGGTGTCGAACCGACGCACGCGCGTCATCGTCAAGCCACGCCAGATCGCCATGTATCTGTCGAAGACGCTGACGCCGCGCTCGTTCCCGGAAATCGGCCGACGCTTCGGCGGTCGCGATCATACGACGGTGCTGCATGCCGTGCGCAAGATCGAGGAGTTGATCGCGGCGGATACCAAGCTCAGCCACGAGATCGAACTGCTGAAGCGGCTGATCAACGAATAAAGCAGAAAATTCATCTATTTGAAAAAGCCCGGCTGCGTGTCGGGCTTTTTAGCTTTTGCGGACCTGATCGAGAATCCATCTGCGAAAACCTGCCACAGCCGTCCGATCGAGCGCTGGCGCCGGATAGACCAGATAATAGGCGAGGTTCGTCGCAACGCCGCAGGCGAATGGTGCAACAAGCGCGCCTTCCCGAAGTTCGCGCGCGACCAGCGAAAGCCGCACCAGGGCGACGCCGTCGCCCGCCCTTGCCGCTTCGATCGCGCCGTTGCTGTTGATGAAAACCGGCCCTCGTGTGCTCTGAACCTCGCTCGCCCCGACGGCGTCGAGCCACAGCCGCCAATCCTGTCTTTGTACGTCGTGCAGAAGAACGTGGTTGCGAAGGTCGGCCGGCTCTATGAGCGGGCGCGACCGCATCAGCGCCGGGCTCAGCACCGGGACGAGCTCGTCATCGAGCAGGCGTTCGCTCGCAAGACCCGGATGTTGCCCAAAACCATGGCGGATCGCGACATCGACCGCATCCCTGTCGAAGTCCGTCAGCCGGTTCGAGGCATTGAGACGCACGTCGATACCCGGCATGTTCTTCTCGAAATCGTCGAGACGTGGCACGAGCCACTGGGCGGCGAAAGTCGGCGTGCAACTGATCGTCAGCACCGGCGCCCGGTTGCGGGCGGCAAGGTCTTCGGTCGCCTCGCGGATCATCCGAAAGGCGCGCCTCAGCGTCGCGAAATAGGCATTTCCCTCATCGGTCAGCACAAGCTGCCGCGGGCGGCGCTCGAACAGTTTCACCGCAAGTGCAGTCTCCAGCTCGCGCACCTGCAGGCTGACGGCGCCCGGCGTCACGTTGAGCTCGCGGGCGGCCAGCGTCACGCTCAGATTGCGCGCGGCCGCTTCGAAGGCGCGCAGTGCCGACAGCGAGGGGAGCGGCGTTTCCATGATTTAGCCAAACTCAATCAATTCCAGAAAATTGTTCGCTTGGGAAAGTATAACATCTTGTGTGATAAACAAATATGGGAAAGCGCTAGGGCTCCCTGCCTGAAAACATCGGGAAAACTAAATCATGAAGGGAAATGTCATGAGCAGTTCGGCAGGCGCGAGGGTCATGGGTGCGCGGGAATGGGGCATGCTCATCGCCTTGTCCGTGCTGTGGGGCGGGTCGTTCTTCTTCATCGGCATTGCGGTGAAAGCGCTGCCGCCCTTCACTATCGTCGCGCTGCGCGTGACGCTTGCCGCCGCGGCCCTTCTGCTCTTGATCCGCGCTCTTGGGCTCGCGCTGCCGCGCCGGCGCGAGGTATGGCTCGCATTCTTCGGCATGGGACTGCTCAACAACCTCGTTCCCTTTTCGCTGATCGTCTGGGGACAGACGCACATTGCCAGCGGTCTTGCCTCCATTCTCAACGCCACCACGCCGCTTTTCGGCGTTGTCGTTGCCCATCTGCTGACGGATGACGAGAAAATGACGGCGAACAAGCTGACGGGCGTTCTGATCGGTTTCTTCGGTGTCGCGGTGATGATCGGTCCGGCAGCGATTGGCGGCCTCGGCTCGAACGTGCTCGCGCAACTTGCCGTGCTCGGTGCCGCATTTTCCTATTCGCTCGCAAGCGTTTTTGCTCGCCGTTTCAAGCGCATGGGCGTCGCGCCGCTTCTGACGGCGACCGGGCAGGTCAGTGCCTCGAGCTTGATGCTCGTGCCGCTCGCCCTGATCGCCGACCGGCCTTGGACGCTTGCCTTTCCCGGGCTCGACGTCTGGGCCGCACTTCTCGGCATCGCCTTGATCTCGACCGCGCTCGCCTATGTCTTGTTTTTCCGCATCCTCGAAACGTCCGGCGCGACCAATCTGATGCTGGTGACCTTCCTCATCCCCGTCAGTGCCATCCTGCTCGGTGCGGTGTTTCTTGGGGAACGACTCGAGCCCAAGCATTTCCTTGGCATGACCCTGATCGCAGCAGGGCTCGCGGCGATCGACGGCCGGCTGCTGAAGCGGTTGCGGACACTGCCGGCGCAGCGGAAGCTCGGCGGCGAGAAGAAGATCTAGCCCACCAGTTCGCACCGGTAAAATTGGCGACCAATGGGTTGATGGCTTGCTCCTGTCGGAAGCCATCAGCACCGCCGCTTCCGCGATATCGGGCAGGAGCCTGCCCCCGCAGCGGATACTTGCGTGTTTTTTTCGCCCCGCTTGTCGGCTATCTCTAGCGTCGTTCGTCTTGAGATCAGAGCGGGAGAGTTCTCGATGCTTTACGCGGTGTTTTGCTACAATTCGGAAGATGTTACCGGGACCTGGACCAAGGAGCAGGACGGCAAGGTCATGCGCGACATGGCCGCCGTCGAGAAGAAATATGCCGAGGCCGGCAAGCTTGGCCCGGTCGCCCGTCTCCTGCCAACGACCGCGGCGACGACGCTGCGCCACGGCGGCGGCGAACCGATCGTGATCGACGGTCCTTTTGCCGAGACGAAGGAACAGCTGCTCGGATTCTTCATCGTCGACTGCGCCTCGCTGGAGGAGGCCATCGCCTTTTCGCGCGAACTCGGCGAGGTCAATCCCAGCCCCGGCGCCTATGAGATCCGTCCCCTCGCCATCTACAAGCCAAGTGAGCTTCCCTCATGACAGACACTGCCTGGATCGATCTCGCTCTGGTTTCCGCCCGGCCGCAGGCGATGGGTGCACTTCTGCGCTATTTCCGCAACCTCGACATGGCCGAGGAAGCCTTCCAGGAGGCCTGCATCCGGGCATTGAAGACCTGGCCGAAGAGCGGCCCGCCGCGGGATCCCGCCGCCTGGCTGATCTTCGTCGGCCGCAACAGCGGCATCGACAAGGTGCGGCGGCAGGCGCGCGAGACGGCGCTGCCCCCGGAGGAATTGCTTTCCGATCTGGAAGACCGGGAGGATGAACTCGCCGACCGCCTCGACGGGTCGCATTATCGCGACGACATCCTGCGGCTGCTCTTCGTCTGCAGCAATCCGGCCCTGCCGGCGACCCAGCAGATCGCGCTGGCGCTCCGGGTCGTCTCCGGCCTCTCGGTCAAGCAGATCGCGCGTGCCTTCCTCGTCAGCGAAGCGGCAATGGAGCAGCGCATTACCCGAGCCAAGGCGCGTGTCGCTGCAGCGGGCATTCCCTTCGAAACGCCCGATGCCGCCGATCGCGCGGAACGGCTCGCAGCCGTCGCGACAATGATCTATCTCGTCTTCAACGAGGGCTATTCGGCGATGAATGGTCCCGAGGGCGTGTCCGCCGATCTATGCGACGAGGCCATCCGGCTCTCCCGGCTCCTCCTCAGGCTGTTTCCGGGCGAACCGGAAATCATGGGGCTGACGGCGCTGCTGCTTCTCCAGCATTCGCGCGCCAGGGCGCGCTTCGATGCAGAGGGCGCCATCGTTCTGCTCGAGGACCAGGACCGCCGCCTGTGGAACAGGGAAATGATCACCGAGGCGCTCGCGATGATCGACAAGGCCATGCGCCACCGGCGTCCCGGTGCCTACCAGGTTCAGGCGGCAATCGCGGCGCTGCACGCCCGCGCCGCGCGTCCCGAACTGACCGACTGGGAGGAAATCGACCTGCTCTATCAGACGCTCGAACGTCTGCAACCGTCGCCCGTGGTCACGCTCAACCGTGCCGTTGCAGTGTCGAAGCGCGAGGGGCCCGAAGCAGCGCTGGCGCTTGTGGAGCCCCTTGGCGACAGGCTCGCCGGCTATTTCTACTATCACGGCTTGCGCGGGGGCCTGCTCAAGCAGATGGGTCGCGCGGGCGAGGCGCGCATTGCGTTCGACCGCGCCATTGCGCTTGCGACCAACGGCGCAGAGGCCGCCTATATCCGTATGCAGCTCGACCATCTTGCTGCGGAAACGGCCTCCTCCGCGCTCGTCGAAGAAAAACAATAAATTATCGGCTGCCGCTGTCGGAACCTGATTTCCCGGTTCGTCCTTGGACTGAAACCACCACGGAGGAATTTGGAAATGACTGGAACGACCGACATCAAGCCCACCGACGACCGCGAACTGGTGCTGACCCGGCTGATCGATGCGCCACGCGAAAAAGTCTACCGCGCCTGGACCGAGGCCGATCTCTTGAAACAGTGGTTCGCGCCTCTGCCGTGGACGACGCCGAATGCCGAGCTCGACGTCCGGCCCGGGGGCTCAAACCGCATAGTCATGCGCTCGCCGGAAGGCCAGGATTTTCCGAATTTCGGCGTCTATCTGGAAGTCGTGCCGAATGAGAAGCTCGTCGTCACCGACGCTTTTACCGAAGCTTGGAAACCCTCCGAGAAGCCGTTCATGACGGTCATCCTGACCTTCGAAGATGAAGGCGGCAAAACCCGTTACACCGCTAGGGTCCGCCATTGGACCACTGCCGACCGGGAGGCTCACGAGAAAATGGGCTTTCACCAGGGATGGGGTCAATGCGCCGATCAGCTTGCCACCCTCACGGCGAAGCTCTGACTGTTACCTGAGGCAATTCCGGCCGCTTTTCGCACCGAAAAGGAGATGAACAATGTCTGTCAACGAGAACAGAACTGCCGCCATCGCCGAGATTCGCTCGGTGATCGAGGACTGGGCAAGCGCCATGCGCGAGAAAGACGCGGGTCGCGTGCTTGCCCACGGCACAGAAGATTGCCTCGTCTATTCGCTGGCGCCGCCTCTTAAGGAAACGGCAGCGGATGCTGGGGGCCTAGAGCAGTGGTTCTCGACCTGGAAGGGCCCCCTCGGTTACCGCCTTCAGGAGCTGGAGATCTCGGCAGGCGGCGACGTGGCTTTCGCGACGGCGCTCACCCATCTCTCCGGCGAGAAACTGGACGGCGAAAAGGCGGCGCTATGGTTTCGCCAGACGCTGGGTTTGAGACGTACGGAGAGGGGATGGAAGATCGCGCACCAGCACGAGTCCGTGCCCTTCTACATGGACGGAAGCCTCAAGGCCGCGATCGACCTCGAACCGACGTCGGATGTCGATTGGCAGGCGCCGTCGCCCCCGCCGATGGCCGGTGTCATCGCCTATCTCGGCGTTCAGGACGCGAATGCGACGGCGGAATTCTACGGCCGTGCCTTCGGTGCCAAGGAGGTGGATCGCAAATACGCCGAGGACGGCAAACGCCTCATCCACTGCCATCTGACGATCAACGGCGGTGCACTGATGCTGAGCGATCCGTTCCCGGAATACGGTTGCCCCTGGAAGCCGCAGGACGGCGTCGTTCTGCATCTCGTGGTCGATGACGCGGATTTCTGGTGGAAGCGTGCCGTCGCTGCGGGTGCGGAGGTGACGATGCCGTTGGCGGTGGCCTTCTGGGGCGACTATTACGGCCAACTCCGCGATCCGTTCGGCGTCCTTTGGGCGATCGTTGCTCCGGTAAAAAGAACTGAAGGCACCGCTGCCTGACGATTCATGTCCGGCGACCGGGCAGGTTGCGGGGTCGGGGGTGATCCTGGCCTCGCACGAAACAAACTTGCACAGCGGCCGCCGGAACAGAGCGCAATTCTCTCAGTCCATGCACTATCCTTGCGGGCAAGTTCACGAACCCACCGTGAGGTAACATGATCCTCTACTACCAAACCCATTCTCCCTTCGCCCGAAAGGCGCTCGTCTTCGCCCACGAAGCCGGAATCGGGGACCGGCTGCAAGTCATTCATCACGAAACCAGCCCGACGCAACACAATGAGCGAGTCTACGCCGAGAACCCGCTCGGAAAGGTTCCCGTATTGCTTCGCGCAGACCACCCGGCGATCTTCGATTCTGACGTGATATGCGCCTATCTGGACACACTTCACGGCGGCAGGAAGCTCATTCCCGAAGGAGGCGAGGCACTCTGGCAGGCCCTGGTTCTGCAGTCGGTCGCGCAGGGGCTGGCTCAGACGGGGATCAGTCTCCGTTGGGAGACTGTTCGACGGCCGGAGCAGCTGCGCTACGCGGCACTTCGTGATGGTTATGCCGAGAAAATCGAGGCGACCTATGATTGGCTGGAAACCACGCTGGACGCGATGGCCCCGCTCCACGTCGGCCACATCGCGTTGGCGACGGCTCTTTCCTGGATGGAGTTCCGCAACTTGCCGTCGTTTCGCGCGCGACCGCAACTAACACGATGGTTCGACGAATTCGAGCAAAGGCCTTCGATGTTGGCGACGCCGCTCTTCGGCGAAACGCATGATTGACGGCGGCCGGATTTCAGGATCGGTCGTGTCAGCAGGCGAGGTCGGCAACCACCGCGTCGAGGATCAGCATGCCGGCCGGCGTACAGCGCAGCCGTGAATTGCCGAGCCGTTCGATGAAGCCGTGATCGATAAGGAACTGTTCACGGTCCGGATCGGGGTCGCGGCCGGAAAGGCTCTGCCAGCGCGCCAGGTCGACGCCTTCCTTGAGCCGGAGGCCCATCAGCAGGAGTTCGTCGGCCTGAGCTTCCTGATCGAGCAACTCGCGCTCGATCATGCCGTGGCCATGCTGTTCGACCAGGCGAAGCCATTCTTCGGGCTTGCGTTCCGTCGCGGTCGCGACCTTGGCGCCGTCGATCGTCAGGCGCCCGTGCGCGCCAGGGCCGATGCCCGCATAGTCGCCGTAACGCCAATAGGTGAGATTATGCCGGCTCTCGGCGCCGGGCCGTGCATGATTGGACACTTCATAGGCCGGCATGCCGATCGATGCCGTGATCTCCTGCGTCGCCTCGTAGAGCACCGCGGACTGCTCGCCGTCGGGCACGACAAGTTTGCCGGCCTTGTGCAGCCCGTAGAAGGGCGTGCCTTCCTCGATCGTCAATTGGTAGAGCGAGAGATGATCGACTGCGTAGGAGACGGCCTCCTTCAGCTCGCGCTCCCAGTCCTCGACGGTCTGGTTCGGACGGGCATAGATCAAGTCGAAGGACATGCGCGGGAAGATCTCGCGCGCCAGCCGGATCGCCTTTAGCGCATCCTCGACATTGTGCAGCCGCCCCAGGAATTTCAGGTCACGGTCGTTGAGTGCCTGGACGCCGAGCGAGACGCGGTTAACGCCGGCAGCACGATAGCCATGGAAGCGCGTCGCCTCGACGCTCGACGGATTGGCCTCCATGGTGATCTCGATGCCATCAGGGACGTGCCACTGATTGGCAATCCCGTTCAGAATGGCTTCGACCGTCGCCGGATCCATTAGCGACGGCGTGCCGCCGCCCATGAAAATGCTGGTGACCGTTCGCGGGCCAGAGAGCTCGCGGGCCTCGGCCATTTCCCGGAGAAAGGCAGCGACGAAGCGTGGCTGGTCCACGGGCTGATGGCGGACATGGCTGTTGAAGTCGCAATAGGGGCACTTGGCCGCGCAAAACGGCCAGTGCACATAAACCCCGAAGCCGGGGTCCATGCCGTCACCGATCGCCGATAGCGGGGTCAAACGCATTATCTTCGTCTTTCAGGCGCCGAGGCAGGTTTCGGCGAACAGCTTGAAGGCGCGGGCGCGGTGTGAAAGAGCTTGGCTGTCGCCGGGCTTCCAGCCGTGCTTCTCTTCCGCGCTCATCTCGCCAAAGGTGGTATCGTAGCCCTTCGGTTGAAAGACCGGGTCATATCCGAAACCGCTCGTTCCGCGCGGCGGCCAGACGACTCGGCCTTCGACCTCGCCGCGAAAGAGCTCGACATGGCCGTCCGGCCAGGCAAGGCAGAGCACGGAAACGAAGCGGGCGGTCCGGCTCTCGGCTGTCACCGCGCCCTTCTCCTTGAGCGCCTTTTCCACCTTTTCCATCGCCATGGCAAAGTCGCGGCTGCCGTCTTCGCGCTCGGCCCAGTTCGCCGTGTAGACGCCCGGGGCGCCATCGAGGGCATCGATCACGAGACCGGAATCGTCCGAAAGCGCCGGCAGGCCGGAGGCTTTGGCGGAGGCGAGCGCCTTGATCGTTGCGTTTTCCTCGAACGTCGTGCCGGTTTCCTCCGGCTCGACGAAATTGAGATCGGCGGCCGACTTCGCCTCGAAGCCGAGCGGGCCGATCAGGTCGCGGATTTCGCGGATCTTGCCGGCATTGTGGCTCGCGACGACGAGCGTCTTGTCATCCAGTTTGCGCATTCTGTTCTGTTCCGTTCAGGCGGCTGCAGCCGCATTCAATCGATCGCCCAAAGGCCGGGCTCAGCGCATTCCAGGCTGTTGCCGGCCGGATCGCGGAAGTAGAAGGAGCGGGCGCCGTTTGGCCAGCGGATATCCGCTTCGATCGGTACGCCCGCCGCTTCGAGTTTCTCCTTCCAGGCGTCGAGTGCCTGCGCGGCGACCCGGAAGCACATGTGCCCCTTGCCCGTCGTCCCGTGCGGCGGCACGGGGAGCGCCGCCCCGGCCGGTGGCGGCTTGATTGTCTCGGCGGGGTTAAAGATCAGGAGTATGCCGGCGCCGCAGCGGAAAAAGACGTGCCGATTGCCGGCGCGGGTGATCCGCTGCAAGCCGAGCAACTCGCCGTAGAAGGCCTCGGCGCGATCGAGATCCTCCGCGTAAAGCGCAGTTTCGAGAATGCCTTCCAGCGCCGGGGTCAAATCTCGTCCTTTCGATCAGCCGGCGATTGCCTGCTTCTGCAGTGCAATGAGTTCGGCGATGCCGTTCTTGGCAAGTGTCATCAGGCTTGCGAATTCGTCTTCCGTGAAGGGCTTGCCCTCGGCCGTTCCCTGGATCTCGACGAGACCGCCATTGCCGGTCATGACGAAATTGGCGTCGGTCTCGGCGGCGGAGTCTTCGAGATAGTCGAGATCGATCACCGCCTGATTGGCGAAGATGCCGCAGGAAATGGCAGCGACATGATCCTTGAGCACGCGTTCGACCTTGACCATGTTGCGCGCCTCCATCCACTTCAGACAGTCGTAGAGCGCGATCCAGGCCCCGGTGATCGAGGCCGTGCGGGTGCCGCCGTCCGCCTGGATGACGTCGCAATCGATCGAGATCTGGCGTTCGCCGAGCGCCGGCAGATCGACGACAGCGCGGAGCGACCGTCCGATCAGCCGCTGGATTTCCTGTGTGCGGCCGCTCTGCTTTCCGCTCGCCGCCTCGCGTTTCATCCGCTCGCCGGTCGCACGCGGCAGCATGCCGTATTCGGCGGTGACCCATCCTTTGCCGCCATTGCGCAACCAGGCGGGGACCTTCTCTTCGAGGCTTGCCGTGCACAGCACATGCGTGTCGCCGAAGCGCACGAGGCATGAACCTTCCGCATGCTTGGAAAAGTGGCGCTCGAAGGAAACCTTGCGCATTTGGTCGGTTTTTCTGCCGGATGGCCGCATCGTCATCTCCTATCTTGTCTGTTGAGCCTTCTAGAGCATGGCGAACGCAAAGGGAACCGGCTGCTATCGGCTGGGGGGATCGATTTTTCCCTTTTGCTATCTCCGGCTCGGACCACTATATTTCAGCAGGATACGAACGATTGTTGCACGGAGTGACATGGTACTGCGCAATTCGGGAGCGAAGGAGATCGCGGCGGCGCTGGATGAGCGTTCCGGTGAAATCTTTCGCCGCATTGTGGAGACCTACCTCGAGAGCGGCGAGCCGCTCGGTTCGCGCAATCTTTCGCGGCTCCTGCCGATGTCGCTCTCGCCCGCTTCCGTGCGCAATGTCATGAGCGATCTCGAACATCTCGGCCTCATCTATTCGCCCCATGTCAGCGCGGGCCGTCTGCCGACCCAGACCGGTTTGCGCTTCTTCGTCGACGCTTTCATGCAGGTCGGCAACCTTTCGGCGGAGGAGCGTGCCTCGATCGAACGCCAGTTCCGCCGCGGCGATCGGGACCAGCCGGTGGAGAGCCTGCTCACCGAGGCGAGCCAGATGCTTTCGGGCATGTCCCGTGGCGCGGGTCTCGTCATCACCACCAAGAGTGATCCGGTCCTGAAGCACGTCGAGTTCATCCGCCTGGCGCCGACCAAGGCGCTTGCGGTCCTCGTCGGCGAACATGACCAGGTCGAGAACCGCATCATCGAGCTCCCGGCGGGGGTCACGAGCGCGCAACTGACCGAGGCCGCCAACTTCTTGAATGCGCATCTCGGCGGGCAAACCATTGCCGAGGTGCGCGCACAACTGCAGAAGCTCAAAGCGACCGTGCGCGGAGAACTCGATGTCCTGTCGCAGGATCTCGTCGAGCGCGGGCTGGCGATCTGGTCCGGCAGCGAAGGTGATGAAAAGCCGACGCGCCTTATCGTTCGCGGTCGCGCCAACCTGCTCGAGGGGCTGGAAGGGGGCGAGGACATCGACCGCCTTCGCATGCTTTTCGATGACCTCGAAAAGAAGGACAGCCTGATCGAGCTTCTCGACCTCGCCGAAAGCGGCCCCGGCGTGCGCATTTTCATCGGGTCGGAAAACAAACTCTTTTCGCTCTCCGGTTCGTCGCTGATCGTTGCACCCTATCGCGACGGCGATGATCGCATCGTCGGCGCTGTCGGCGTTATTGGCCCGACTCGGCTCAACTATTCACGCATCGTCCCGATGGTCGATTACACCGCGCAGCTGATGTCGCGCCTGTCGCGTTGAAGCGGCAATTCCGGGCTA
The DNA here is from genome assembly GCF_030124405.1 of Sinorhizobium sp. 7-81. NCBI lineage: Bacteria > Pseudomonadati > Pseudomonadota > Alphaproteobacteria > Hyphomicrobiales > Rhizobiaceae > Sinorhizobium > Sinorhizobium sp. 7-81. The sequence goes on from NZ_JASKLT010000001.1 coordinate 343,006, forward strand.
GCGGCATTCCACCCTTGATTTTTCGACGTCAAACCTCGATATCGGCTTCAAATCCAGACAACACCAGGTCGAGCGAGGCGATTTGCTTTTGCTTGGCGATGCCGAAGATACAGAAAGATATTCCGGAGAACGTCATGACCGACGACACGAACAAACACGGACCCGAGGCGACTGCGGCAGAAGAACCTGTAAAAACCGCTGCGCCCGAGGCTGCGGAAGGACAGGAGGTCGAGGCTCCTGCGGTCGCGCCGGATCCGCTGGAGCTCGCCAAAGCGGAGAATGCTGAATTGCGCGACAAATATCTGCGCCTCGCGGCCGAGATGGACAATCTGCGTCGACGCACCGAACGTGACGTCAAGGATGCCAAGGCCTATTCGGTCGCCGGTTTCGCGCGCGACATGCTGGCCGTGTCCGACAACCTGCGCCGCGCCCTCGAGGCTATCCCGCCCGAGGCGAAAGAAGCCGGCGAGGCGGGTTTCAACGCCCTGATCGAAGGCGTGGAGATGACCGAGCGCTCGATGCTTGCAGCTCTGGAACGTCATGGTGTGAAGAAGCTCGAGCCGGTCGGTCAGAAGTTCGATCCGAATTTCCATCAGGCAATGTTCGAAGTTCCGAATGCCGACGTACCGAACAACACGGTCGTCCAGGTCATTCAGGCCGGCTACGTCATCGGAGAGCGCGTGCTGCGTCCGGCGATGGTCGGCGTTTCCAAGGGCGGCCCCAAGGCCGCCGCGCCGGAAAACGGCACGCCGTCGGCCTGAGCCTGCCGACAAGTTGAGGAAATTTGAAACGCCGCGCCTCCCTTCGGAGGCGCGGCGTTTATCGTTTGACCGATCGGCTCAGGCAAAGAGCTGCCGGAGGTGATCGTTGAGGAAGCGGCCTTCGGGATCGACCCGGGCCCGGAGCGCCCGAAAGTCGCCGGCGCGCGGATAGAGCGCCGTCACATCCTCGGCGCCGAGGAAGTGCAGTTTGCCCCAATGCGGGCGCGAGCCGTACTGGCGAAGGATCGTGTCGACGTCCTTCAGGTATTCCCAGTAGTCGGTGCCGGGTTCACCCGAGACCGACAGCGTGATCGAATCCTGCTCATAGAACGGGCTGATCCAGCCGGAATCGCCTGCCGTGAAGCGGTATTCGATCGGATAGATGCAGGTCGGATGCTTTTCGAGCATCAGCTTGCGCACCGCCCGAACGGCATCCTTGCCGTGGGCGACCGGGACCGCATATTCGAGTTCGTGAAAGTTGGGTACGTATTCGATCGGGTAGATCTCCGACGAATAGGCAATCTTCTCGAATGCCTGCTCCATCGGCGGACGGTCGGTGATGTCGATCACCTTCATCTCGCAGACATCGGAGGTCTTGCCGGTCGTCGACACCGACGACGTGTCCGGTAGGCAGTAGCAATGCCGGCTTTCGGGCACAGGGCACCAGAAGAAACCGAAATGGCGGTGCTTGGCGGCGAGTTCGTCGTGCTGCTCCATGCATTCGTCGAAGTCGCAGCGCCATAGTTTTTCATGGAGATTGTAGGCGTCCATGGCCTGGAGGGTGATCTCCGAGATCACCCCAAGCATGCCGACGGAGACACGCGCCGCTTCCAACAGGTCCGGAGTACTCTCGTCGACGACGAGAATGCTGCCGTCGGGCTGGACGAGGCGCATGCCGACGATCTGCGAGGCCATGTTGCCGAGCTTGGCGCCGGTGCCATGCGTCCCCGTCGTCAGCGCACCGGCAAGGGCCTGGCTGTCGATGTCGCCCTGGTTGATGAGTGAAAGCCCGCTCGATTTCAGTACCTTGCCAAGCCGGTTGATCGTCGTTCCCGCTCTGACGGCGACGCGCTTGCGCTCTTGGTCGATGCCGACGACGCCCTGCATGCCGGAAAGCGTGAGCAGCAGTCCGCTTGTCGCGACCACCGGCGTGAACGAATGGCCCGATCCGGCGCAACGTACATTGAGACCAAGGGCCGTTGCCTCCCCGACCATCTCGGAGAGTGCGGCCTCACTTTCCGGCGCACCCTTGTGGCGCACGATGCATGATTGGTTTCCGACCCAGTTGCGCCAGTGGCCGCCCGTCTGCAGCATTCCTTGTCCCCCTTCTCTCAGACTGCCGTAAAGCAATTGTCGACGAACAGATGCGTGCCGTTGACGAAGCTTGCCTCGTCGCTTGCCAGGAACAGCGCGGCATTGGCGACTTCCATCGGGTCGCACATCCGGCCCTGCTGGGCGGCGATCGCCGCCTCCGAGACGTCGACGCCGTATTTGCTCAGACCCGCGATCTCACGCTTGCCATGGTCGGTCGCGATGAAGCCGGGGCAGACGGCATTGCAGCGGATGCCCCGGTCGCGGAATTCGACAGCGATCGCGCGGGCAAACATGTGGCAGGCCCCCTTGGTGGTATCATAAAGCACCTCCATCGGCGTCGCGGCGACGGCGGAAATGGACGAGGTGCAGATGATGCTGCCGCCGCCTGCCTTGAGCATCCCGGGGAGTACCGCCTTGGTCATCAGGAACATGCTGCGCACATTCACCGCCATCAGCCGATCCCACTCCTCCTCTTCCGTTTCAAGGAATGGGCCAACCGCAAGAATGCCGGCATGGTTGAAGAGCACTGTGATCGGGCCGAAGGCGGTCTCGACGGCATTGACCGCAGCGCTCACCTCGGCGGACAGCGAAACGTCGGCGGCGGCGAAGACGGCCTCGCCGCCCTCGGCACGAATGGCGGCCGCAACCTCTTCGCCCTTGCTCTTCGGCAGGTCGACGATGCCGACCTTGGCGCCCTCGCGGGCAAAGAGCTGTGATGCTGCCAATCCGCATCCGCCGGCGCCGCCACTGATGAGCGCAACCTTGCCAGAAAGCCTGCCTGTCATCACGCTTCCCCTTCCGCCCGCCTGAGGCCAAAAAGCCCACTGCATGCAGCAGGCGATTATCGCATATTTCGGGAATTATTGTTGACGAAGCAGGGGCTGTCGATATCCCATGGGGGATACGGCGAAGGGGAACGCTCACGCGATGCTTGCAAGGGAATCGGCAGACATTTCCGCGATGATCAGGTTTATCGGCACGCCGGATTTCGGCGCCGCGCTCGACGCTATGCTGCGCGCGATTGCCCCCTTCGACCTGTCGGTCGTTTTTGCCTTTCCATACGACACGCGCCCGATCCTGCTGCATGATGGCTACACGCATGGCGTCTCGCCGCGAGCGTTGAAGGCCTATCTTGGCGGCGCCTATCTGCTCGACCCGTTCTACGTCGCCTGCAACAACGGCCAGCCGGCAGGTCTGTGGCGGATGAGGGAGCTCGCGCCCGACCGGTTCTTCCAGTCGAACTTTTCATCGTCGAGCGAGGTCCATCCCTGCGTGTCGATGGAGTCCGGATCACTGATCGAGGAGGTGGGCTTCGTCGTCCCGCTCGAGGAGGCAATGCAGGCGACCTATTCGCTGATGCGCTGCCGCGACGGTGCACCATTCAGCGATCAGGAACTGGAGCGGCTGAGGCTCTACGAACCGATCGTGCGCGAGGCGATCCGGTCCAACTGGCGCCAAAGGGATATGGCCGCCGCGAGCGCGAACGGAAACGGATCGGATGTCCTGGAGGGTGCTTTCGAGAGTCTCTGCGCCGACCGGCTTACCAAGCAGCAGCGCGCGATCGTCCGGCTGATCCTGCGTGGCCACAGCAATCGTTCGATCGGCACGGCGATGAATATCGCCGAAGGCACGGTTCGTATCCACCGCAAGAACATCTATCGTCGTCTCGGCATTTCGGGCCAAGGCGCTTTGTTCCGGATTTTCATCGATCATTTGAACCGCCGTCAGCCTTATTGACGGCGGCCGTTCATGCCGCGTGCGAAGTCGTGTCGTCGTTGAGCAGCGTGTAGATCGCACTGGCGGAATCGCTCGCCCTGATCTTCGCGACCATGTCGTGATCACGCAGAACGCGGGCAATGCGCGACAGAGCCTTCAGATGATCGGCACCGGCGCCTTCGGGTGCCAGCAGCAGGAAGACGAGGTCGACCGGCTGGTCGTCAAGCGCCTCGAAGTCGACGGGCGTATCAAGTCGCGCGAAGATTCCGATGATCGAAGAAAGATTGTTGAGCTTTCCATGAGGAATGGCAATGCCGTTGCCGACCCCGGTGGAGCCGAGCCGTTCCCGCTGCAGAATGACATCGAAGATGTCGCGCTCCGGAAGTCCGGTGAGTTTGGATGCTTTTGCCGCCAATTCCTGAAGGAGTTGTTTTTTCGAGTTGGCCCTCATGGCCGGGATAATTGCATTTTGATGCAGCAAACCTGCCAATGCCATTCTTTTGTCCTCGTTCGCCGGTTAGAGCCTGACAACATCATCACAAATGTGTCTTGATGGCTCTACCCATCTTTATATTGGCGGTTACCATGCACAGAAAAGTCGGGCTTTTCCGGCTGTCCGCGTACTGAGCGGCGGGGAATGCCGGCTTTCCCGACATTCCCCTCTTCCACTCATGCCTTGATATTGGCGGCGTCGATCCAGCCAATATTTCCGTCGTTGCGCCGATAGACGATGTTCAGGTCTTCCTTGCCCGGGCTGCGGAACATCAGCACCGGTTCGTCCGTCATGTCGAGTGCCATGACGGCGCTCGCGACGGACATAGTCCTCAACTGTTTCGTGCTTTCGGCAACGATCGTCGGTGCATAATCCTCCGGAACCTCTTCGTCCTGGTCGGGCACCGAGTCCATCACCGTGTAGGCCACTTCAGTGGCATTCTGGCCATTGCCGTTGTGGTGATCCTTGAGCTTACGCTTGTAGCGCCGGAGACGTTTTTCAATCCGTTCCGAGGCCGCATCAAAGGCCGCCTGCGGCTCATTCGCCTGGCCGTTCGCCTGCAATACCACGCCCGTGTCGAGATGAAGCTTGCAGTCGGCGCTGAAGCGCGATCCAGACTTTTCCACAGTGACCTGGCTTGAATATCCTCCATCGAAGTATTTGGTAACGGCCTGCTCGATCTGTTCCCCGATGCGGGAGCGGAACGAATCGCCGATTTCCATATGTTTGCCGGATACACGCACACTCATGGAGTTTCCTCTCTCGTTCGTGATTTGCGTATCCAGTCTATTCCAAGCGCCTTCGTCATCCAAGCTTTTCACGCAAGGGCGGCGCATCTGCGCCGCGGAGCCGGCCGCTCGGAACCGCCGAAGTGGAGTAGGGTCTTCGGCGATTGCGGCGCGCTCATATCCCTTGTGTCGCAGGGAGTCAATTGCGAGTCGCAAAAAAATCGGCTGGCGCCGTTGCGCGGCGGTCAAAAGGGCGTGCTCAGAAGCCCGCCGCCTTGGCAAGCGCTCGCTTCTCGCGCCGCCGCTGGACCGAGGAGGGGATATTCATCGCCTCGCGATATTTGGCGACGGTGCGCCGGGCTATGTCGACGCCGGTCTGCTTGAGCATATCGACGATGTCATCGTCGGAAAGCACCGCATCGGCGCTCTCCTGCTGGATCATCGTGCGGATGCGGTGGCGAACGGATTCCGCCGAGTGGGCGTCGCCGTTCTCGTTCGAGCCGATCGAGACGGTGAAGAAGTACTTCAGCTCGAAAAGCCCGCGCGGTGTCAGCATGTACTTATTCGAGGTGACGCGGCTGACCGTCGATTCATGCATCTTGATCGCATCCGCGACGATCCTGAGATTGAGCGGGCGCAGATGATCGACGCCGTTGACGAGAAAGGCGTCCTGCTGGCGGACGATTTCGCTTGCGACCTTCATGATCGTCCGGGCCCGCTGGTCGAGGCTGCGCGTCAGCCAGTTGGCATTTTGCATGCATTCGCTAAGAAAAGCCTGGTCGGCGCTGTTCTTCTGGGTCCCCCGCGAGATCTCGGCGAAATAGTCGTGGTTGACGAGCACCCGGGGCAGGGCGTCGGGATTGAGCTCGATCAGCCAGCTACCATCAGGCGCGCCACGCACGATCACGTCCGGAACGATGGACTCAGTGACGCTCGTCTCGAAGCTGGTGCCGGGTTTCGGATCGAGCTGGCGGATTTCGGCGAGCATGTCGACCAGATCTTCCTCGTCAACGCCGCAGATTTTCTTGAGACTTGCGAAGTCGCGGCGCGCCAGGAGCTCGAGGTTGGCGATCAACGCCTCCATCGCCGGATCGAGACGGTCGCGCGCGCGCAACTGTATGGCGAGGCATTCGCTGAGCGTGCGCGCGAAGACCCCCGGGGGGTCGAACTGCTGCAGGTTGAGAAGCACGCGCATCACGTCTTCGTTGGTCGCGCCGAGCCTGGCGGCCATCTCGGTGAGGTCCGCGTGGAGATAGCCGGCCTCGTCGAGCTGGTCGATGAGGTGCTGAGCGATAAGCCGGTCGCCGGGAGCACTCAGCGCGAGCGGCAGTTGTTCCAGGAGAACGTCCCTCAGGCTTTTCCTGCCGGCGACAAAATCATCGAGGTCATATCCCTCGCCGTTGTCGCCTTCGCCGCCTCCGGGCATCGACTTCCATTGGCCGAGCAGTTCCGGTGCATCGGCGCGTTGCGGCGGTGTGTCGTCCGGGAAGACATTGGCGAAATCGGCGTCGAGCTGTTCGCTGAGCCTCTCGCCCGCGCTTGATGTCGCGCTATCGTAAAGGTCGCTCTGGCCGGCAGCCTCGTCCGACCCCGCTTCGCCGGACGCGGGCGAGGGATCCTCGCGGGCGGAACGATCCTGGGCAGTGATCATCTCGTCGCCGCCTTGAAATTCGAGCAGCGGGTTTTTTTCAACTTCCTGGGCGATGAACTGATTAAGCTCCAGATGGGTCATCTGAAGCAGCTGGATCGACTGCATCAGTTGCGGCGTCATGACCAGCGACTGAGACTGGCGCAGATATAGGCTGGCGGACAAGGCCATGCTGACGCGTAACTCCCATCATGTCTCCGAAGGCCGTGTCTCCAGATGGTCTTCGAGAGGCCTTTTTATTAGTTGGCCCAAAAATTGCTTATTAAGGAGTTTTGGTCAAGCGCGGTCGCGGGCGGATACGGCGGATTCGCCCGCAATGTCGCCTAAAGGCTGAAATTATCGCCGAGATAGAGCCGACGGACATCTGGGTTGGTGACGATGTCGTTGGCGCGGCCGTGCGTGAGGACTTCGCCGGCATGGATGATGTAGGCCCGGTCGATGAGACCGAGCGTCTCGCGTACATTGTGGTCGGTGATGAGGACACCAATGCCGCGCGAGGTCAGATGGCGCACAAGCGCCTGGATATCGGCGACCGAGATCGGATCGACGCCCGCGAAGGGCTCGTCGAGCAGCATGAAGGTCGGATCGGTGGCGAGCGCCCGCGCGATTTCCAGACGCCGCCGCTCGCCGCCGGAAAGCGCGATGGCAGGCGATTTGCGCAGGTGCGTGATCGAAAATTCGCCGAGCAGGTCGTTGAGCTTGCTTTCGCGGCGATCGGCGTTCTTGTCGTGGACCTCCAGCACCGCGCGGATGTTTTCCTCGACCGTCAGACCGCGGAAGATCGAGGCCTCCTGCGGCAGATAGCCAACACCGAGGCGGGCCCGCCGGTACATCGGCATCGTCGTGACGTCGTTGCCGTTGATCTCGATCGAGCCTTCGTCGACCGGCACCAGGCCGGTGATCATATAGAAGCAGGTCGTCTTGCCGGCACCGTTCGGGCCGAGCAGGCCGACCGCCTCTCCGCGACGCACGACGAGCGAGACGCCGTTGACGACGCAGCGCGAACGGTAGGATTTCGTCAAGCCGCGGGCGATCAGCGTGCCGTCGTAGCGCGCCTTGTCTACCGTATGGACGGCCATGGCGCCCGCCGACGGCTTCTTGACCCGTTTGCGTTTGTGAAGAAAAGGAATCTGCACGAGCGGTCTACGTCAGTTCTGCTTGCGGGACTGCGGGTCAAGTTGAATCTGCACGCGGCCGCCGCAGGCCTCAAGCTGTGCTTCGCCCGTATCCATCTGTACGTTCAACTGGCAGCCGACGAAGACGTTGTTGCCTTCCGACAGCACCACCTTCTCGCCCTTGAGCACGATCGTCTGCTCGGTCATGTTGACAAGGCCGCTGTCGCCCGTTGCCTGCTGCGCTCCAGAACTGAGGAATACCTTGTTACTGACTTCGATCCGGTCGATATCGGCATTGCCGCTCGTCACCGTGGCCCCGCTTTCCGTCTTGTAGAAGACGGTCATGCTGCCGGCCTGCAGTGTGGTCGTGCCCTGGACGACCTTCACGTTGCCGGTGAAGATCGCCTTGCTCTCGGGATCCTTGATCTCGAGCTTGTCGCTCTCGATCTGGATCGGCTTGTCGTTCGAGAGCTGAAGGCCCCTCATCCGGCTGGAGGTGGCCTGGGCCGAAGCACTGGAAACAATCATCAAGGCGCCGAGTCCGGCAATAGCCAGGCTCGCTGAAATTCTCAAAAAAACGGCAGGGTTGACCGACATGGGTGCCACCAGGTCCTATTTTGCGTTCTTGCGGATGGTGCTGGGGTCGACATTGACCCTCACCATGCCCTCAAATGTTACAATACGTCCCTTATCTGTCATTCGCAGCGTCTGCGCAATGATCGATCCGCCCTTCATGCTGATCGCGATCGGGCGTTTCGTTTCCATCTCGCCGGCATTGATGTCCAGGTAGGCCGACTGGAAATCGGCGTTGACGCCATTATTCATGGAAATCGTGAACGGTGCGTTCATGTCGAGCGTGTTGGCGCCGCGATCGTAGATGCCGCTGGCCGCGTCGACCGTCGCAATCAACGTTTCGTTCACCGGCATTTCGGCGTGAATGGTTTCCAGCGTGATGAGGTCCGGGTTGGCGATATCCTGAAGCGCGCGCTGGGCCTTCATGGAATAGCTGATGTCTTGTTTGTTGCGACCGGAGATCGCAGGATTCTGCATAACGATCTTGCCGTCCTCAATCGTTGCCGTCTCGAGCTGCAGCTCTTCCGGCAGGAAGGCGCGCACGAAGGATACGGCCACGAAGATCATGGCGATGACGCTGGCGGCGAGCGGCAACACGACCTTGAGGCGTCTCACCAGCGCAGAATGCCGCGCTGCCGAAGCGTAGGCATCGGAAGAGCTCGTGCCCGAATCGGCGAAGATCCCGGGAAATCGTGCTTCGTTCAGCATGGAGAGGCCTGTCGGTTCCCTTGGGTCTCGGCGAATCCGGAGGACCCGCATTTACATACAATGGCGTAAGTCACGGCAAATATGGTTATTTTCTTACTGTCCGGCAATGGAGCGGCAAAAACTTTGAAAGGCTGCGAAAAAACCGGTCACGGCTTTCAACTGCCGTCAACCGCCGCTATCTAGTTATCCGCGGCTCGCGCAAATAGCATGTTCCATTGGAAACTGACAGGACCTCGAGCCAGGAAAACGGGAGAAACCCATGGACGAACTCGCCATAGCCGACCGCCGCAGCCTGCGCCGCAAGGTGAGCTTCTGGCGCTGGGCGGCGGCCATCATCCTCGTGGGCGTGGGCTTCGTGCTGTTTGCCTTCTCGGGCTGGGGGGAGGTGACCGGGCGCGCGCGCCACCACATTGCGCGGGTGGCCGTCTCCGGCTTGATCCAGGATGACCGCGAACTGGTCGAGCGGCTGGAACGCATCGCCGACAACGATTCCGTCAGGGCGCTCATCGTGACGATCTCGTCGCCGGGCGGCACCACCTATGGCGGTGAGGTCATCTACAAGGCGATCCGCAAGGTCGCCGCGAAGAAGCCGGTCGTTTCGGACGTCCGCACGCTCGCCGCCTCGGCCGGCTACATGATCGCGCTTGCCGGTGACCACATTGTCGCCGGAGAGACCTCCATCACCGGCTCGATCGGGGTGATCTTCCAGTACCCGCAGGTCAAAACCCTGATGGACAAGCTCGGCGTGTCGCTCGAATCGATAAAATCGCGACCGCTCAAGGCCGAGCCCTCTCCTTTCCATCCGCCGAGCGATGAGGCGAGGGCGATGATCCAGACGATGATCGATGACAGTTACGGCTGGTTCGTCGATCTGGTGGCCGAAAGGCGCAAGCTCGCACGGCCGGACGCGCTCGCGCTTGCCGATGGCCGCATCTTTACCGGGCGACAGGCTCTGAAGGACAAGCTGGTCGACACCCTTGGCGGCGACGACGAGATCAGGGCATTCCTTGCTGCCCGCAAGGTGTCGAAAGACCTTCCGGTGGTGGACTGGGAAGCACCGCGCGGAACGTTGCCTTTGGGTCTCGGCTCGATCGTCTCCGAGTGGATCAAGGCTTTGGGATATGACGCTTTTCCGGCAATGAAGGGTCTCGAAAAGATCGGCGGCGAGAAGTTGTTTCTTGACGGTCTTGTTTCGGTTTGGCAGGTTGATGCGCAATAGGAGAAGGCCGCATATGTTGCCCTGAGCCAGAGGCTCTTTTGGCTCAGAGGGAGCGTTATGACGCCTGAAGCCACGAAACAGATAGAACAAGTAAAAAATCAAGGGGGCGACAGTGATCAAGTCAGAACTGGTGCAGATTGTGGCCGCACGCAATCCGCATCTCTACCACCGCGACGTCGAAAATATCGTCAATGCGGTTCTTGATGAGATCACGGATGCCCTGGCGGCCGGAAATCGCGTCGAATTGCGCGGCTTCGGTGCCTTCTCGGTCAAGAACAGGCCGTCGCGCTCGGGCCGCAATCCACGCACGGGCGATTCCGTCTTCGTCGAGGAGAAATGGGTGCCCTTCTTCAAGACGGGCAAGGAACTGCGCGAGCGGCTCAACCCCGGCATGAACGGCAACGACGACGACTAGACCGCGATGATCTTCGATCGATGGAGCAAGTGCGTTCTTTCCGGCGTACGAGAAGGGCTCCATACCCTTGAACCTGCGCGTCGTGCCTTGCGAAAATCGTTCCGATTTTTTCGGACCGATGCGACAGCTGGAGCGGATGCATGCTCAAGAAACTGATCAATATCGTTATACTGTTGCCGCTGGGCGTCATCCTCATCGTACTGAGCGTTGCCAATCGTCAGGCGGTAACCCTGGCGTTCAACCCGTTCAATCCGGCCGACAGCGTGCTTTCGGTATCGGCACCATTTTTCGTCTTCCTTTTTCTCGCCGTTATCGTCGGACTGATCCTTGGAGCCGGGGTGACCTGGCTCAGCCAGGGAAAATACCGTCGTCGCGCCCGGAACGAGGCCAACGAGGCACTGAAGTGGCATCGTGAGGCGGAAAAGCAGCGCAGCCAGGCGGAAAAGCTGGCATCGCAGCCAACCTTAGCTGCGCCGCAGAACTGAACTGTCGCGCCGTATATTGCGCGTGATCGCCTCGCTACAGCGAACCTTGTGTGCCTAAAAGGACGCGCGGCGCGGTAGTTGCTCAGCTCGCCGCTTCAGCCGCGCCGCTGACCGCCAGGTTGAAATCCGCGAAGAACTGCTGCGCGAGTTTCTTCGACGTCGAATCGATCAGGCGCGACCCGAGCTGGGCGAGTTTACCGCCGACCTCTGCCTTGACGTTATAGCGCAGCACCGTTTCGTCGCCCTCTTCGGCAAGGGTGACATCCGCACCGCCCTTGGCAAAACCGGCAATACCGCCCTTGCCCTCGCCCGATATCGTGTAGCTCTGAGGCGGATTGAGTTTGGAAAGGGCGACATTGCCATTGAAAGTCGCGGAAACGGGCCCGATCTTGACCTTGACCACGGCCGTCAGTTCCGTCGGCGATTTCATCTCGAGCGACTGACAGCCCGGAATGCACCGCCTCAGAATTTCCGGATCGTTCAGGTATTGCCAAACTGCGTCGCGCCGCGCCGCGATACGTTCTTCGCCGGTCATGTCCATGCCTGTTCCTCCCGTCCTCTTCCTGGCTTCGATCTTGGCAAATCGGAAACGGCTTTGCCAAGAGCACCGGCAGTGCTATTTGCACGGTTTAAGCGTATCGCCCGCCCCGCAAATGAAATGTGAAGGGCATGTTGGATGCGGCTTGTTCGCGAGTGGGCTACCTCCGGTTCACGAGCGAGTGGGCCGAGTGGTTTGATTGAAGTCCAAGGATCAGCGCGTGAAAGAAAAAGATCGGCGGTCGAAGAACGCCTCGGTCACGGCGGCGAAGGGCCGGGGCGCAGAGGCGCGTGGCGGCCATCATGAGCAAAGACTCCCGCCGGTGAAGGGGGCGGGGTTCAAGGCCAAGAGCGGCGGACCGCCCTTGAAAACGGCGCCGGAGAAAGGCGAACGGCGGCGATCCGTCCAGGAGGCGCTCCCTGCGCGCGTCATCCGGCACAGAACGGGCGGCAAGCCGGCCGAGACGGTGCCGCTTATTCTCGAAACGGCTGCGACGGCAGGCTACCATCTGATCGACAGCGGCGACGGTGAGAAGCTCGAACAATATGGTCCCTATCGCATCGTTCGTCCCGAGGCGCAGGCGCTGTGGCCGAAGGCGCTGCCGGCGTCGGTCTGGGAGAAGGCCGATGCCGTCTTCACCGGCGATACCGACGAAGACGGCATGGGGCGCTGGCGGTTTCCGCGCGAGGTACTGGGCGAAACCTGGCCGATGCAGCTTCTCGACACCGACTTCCTCGGCCGTTTCACCTCGTTCCGCCATGTCGGTGTCTTCCCGGAGCAACTTGCCCATTGGTCCTGGGTGAAGGATCAGGTGGCGGCGGCCGGCCGGCCGCTCAAGCTTCTCAATCTCTTCGGTTACACCGGCGTCGCCTCCCTGATTGCCGCAAAGGCGGGCGCGGAGGTGACGCATGTCGACGCTTCCAAGAAGGCGATCGGCTGGGCGCGGGAAAACCAGACGCTGGCGCGCGCCGATAAGCTGCCGATCCGCTGGATCTGCGACGACGCGATGAAGTTCATCCAGCGCGAGGAACGGCGCGGCAGCCGCTATGACATCATACTCGCCGACCCGCCCAAGTTCGGCCGCGGCCCGAACGGCGAGGTTTGGCAGCTCTTCGACCACCTGGCGGCAATGCTGGACATCTGCCGCGAGATCCTGTCGCCTGACGCGCGCGGGCTCGTGCTGACCGCCTATTCGATCCGCGCGAGCTTCTATTCGATTCACGAGCTCATGCGCGAGACGATGCGCGGGCGCGGTGGCCGGGTGGAATCGGGCGAGCTCATCATCCGCGAGGGCGGTCTCGACGGCAAGGAGCCGGGGCGGGCGCTTTCCACTTCCCTCTTCAGCCGCTGGGTACCCAAATGAACACTGACAGAAGCGATCACGGCACGCCGCGCGTCGGCCACGTGAAGGAGGTGACCAGCCTCACCAATCCGATCGTCAAGGACATTCGCTCGCTCGCGCAGAAGAAGCATCGCGACGAGACGCGCTCCTTCATGGCGGAGGGTCTGAAGCTGGTGATCGATGCGCTCGATCTCGGCTGGAAGATCAAGGTTCTTGTCTATGCCAAGGCGGCAAAGGGCAAGCCGCAGGTCGATCAGGTCGCGGCGAAGACCGTCGCAAAGGGGGGCTTGGTCCTGGAGGTGAGTGAAAAGGTGCTTTCGACGATCACCCGGCGCGACAATCCGCAGATGGTGGTCGGCATCTTCGAGCAGCGCTATCGCGCGCTGAGGGATGTCCGGCCGGAGGCGGGCGAGACCTATGTGGCGCTCGACCGCGTGCGAGATCCGGGCAACCTCGGCACCATCATCCGTACGGCTGATGCGGCCGGCGCTTCCGGCATCATCCTGCTGGGCGAGACCACCGACCCCTTTTCGCTCGAAACCGTGCGGGCGACCATGGGCTCCGTCTTCGCCATGCCCGTCGCGCGCGCGCGCGTCGAGGAGTTCATAAAGTGGCAGAAAGCCGCCGGCGTGAGGGTCGTGGCAACGCATCTGGCAGGCTCGGTCGATTACCGGACGATTGACTACAAGTCGAAACCGGTCGTCCTGCTGATGGGCAACGAACAGGCGGGCCTGCCCGAGGAGCTTGCCCGCGAAGCCGGCGCACTTGCCCGTATTCCGCAGGCGGGCCGGGCGGATTCGCTCAATCTCGCCATCGCCACCGGGATCATGCTGTTCGAGGCGCGCCGCCACCTCTTGTCGTTGGATGCCGGCGCATGATTGAGCGGCAGGTTCTGTTTTCGAGGCCGCTGCCGATTGCGGCCTTCATTCTGGTGGCGATCGTTGCCGACCAGATCATCAAATATCTGGTCGAGGCGCTGCTGCCCTTCCAGCAGGCCGTCCCGGTCATTCCGATGCTCGCCCTCTACCGGACCTATAACTACGGCGTTGCCTTCTCCATGCTTTCGGGGATGGAGGACTGGTTCATCGTCGGCATGCGGCTGGCGGTCGTAGGCTTCGTGCTCTGGCTTTGGCGCCGCACGCCAAAGGATCGGTTCTTCGCCCATCTCGGCTACGCGATGATCATCGCAGGCGCATTGGGCAATCTCGTCGACCGGCTGATCTTCGGTTACGTCATCGATTATATCCTGTTCCACACGGCCAGCTGGTCCTTTGCAGTTTTCAACCTTGCGGACAGCTTCATCACCGTCGGCGCCGGCTCGATCATCCTCGACGAGCTGCTGCTGGCGAAAAGGCGTGATCGCTAAAACTTTAGAAACGGGCTGAAGGCATTCGGAAGGCTTGCCGTGCTAATTCCATCGCATGGGCAAGGCGTCACGACTTGAGCAGCGGATCGATTCCGGTTTCGGCACGGGAACACGTGCGGGCCGGGCTGCACCGTTGGCGGCCGATGCCAGAGCATATTGGCCGGCGCGCTTCGCCTGCGGCATCGCAGGCATTATCGCTGCGGTGATCCTCGCTGCTACGGGCGCGGCGAACGGCCTTCCGTTGTTTTCGGCAATTGTTGCGGCCGGCGGCCTAGCAGGAGCGTTCCTGCTCCTCGCCGACAGCGTTGACACGTCCGCGGGGCAAAAGGGAACGCTGCGTGAAACCGTCTGCGACGAAGACTGGCAGCGCTTCGAAACCTCGGCCCTGCTGTCGACAATCCATGACGGGCTTGGCGATCTTGCGATCATGCGCGGCATGGACGGTAAGATCGTGTACGCCAACACCGTTTTTCACGAGGTCTGCGCCCGCGCCGACGTGCGCGGATTGACCTGTGCGGCGCTGGGCCTGGGCTTCGAGCCGAAGCTCGAGCCCAATCATTATCTTGTGCGGATCGCCACGCCAACGGGAATCCGGCTTTACGACTGGCATGACGTGATCGCCCGCGAGCCGGCAACCGGCAGGCTGATGCGTCACAGCATCGCCCGCGACGTCACCGAGGAGGCGCGCGCTGCGCGGGAACGGGAGGAAGCCCGCCGCCGCGCTGAGGAGACAAGTCAGGCGAAATCGCGGCTGCTTGCCACCGTCAGCCATGAGATCCGCACGCCGCTCTCCGGCATTCTGGGCATGAGCCACCTGCTCGGTCAGACCCAATTGTCGGCCGAGCAGAAAAGCTATCTCGCCGGCATGCAGCAATCCGGCCATGCATTGGTTCAATTGGTCGAGGACCTGATCGACTTTTCCTCGCTTTCGGCCGGGCGATTTCAGTTGCGCCCGTCGCAGCAGGACTTGCGCCTCGTCATCGAGAGCGTGGTGGAGATGCTCGCCCATCGCGCCCATGAAAAGGGCATAGAAATCGCAGCGACCGTTGCAGCCGATGTGCCAGCGTCCGCGTTGCTCGACGCAGCACGTCTCAGGCAAGTGCTCTTCAACGTGATCGGCAACGCCGTCAAGTTCACCGAGGCCGGCGGCGTCCTCGTTACCGCGGATGTTGCTGACGGCTGCGTGCGAATCCGGATCGACGACACCGGCCCCGGCATGTCGGCCGACGAACTCGGGCGCGTGTTCGAGGAATTCGAGCAGGCCGGAGACGATAGCCAGCGCGCCAAGGGAACCGGCCTCGGTCTGGCGATTTCCCGCAGGATCATGGAAGCATTCGGCGGCAGCCTGACCGCGTCCAGCGCCTCCGGTCAGGGAAGTCGCTTCGAAGTCCGGTTTCCGTTGCGGGGCGCCAATCCGCCGGCCTCCGCCGCTCGACACGGCGCGCTATCTGGCGCGCATGTGCTGGTTCTGGCTCCCGAGGGGCCGGTCTCGACCGCGCTCGCGACGACGGTTGCTACCCTTGGTGGCGCATGTCATCGCGCGCCGACGCTTGCCGCCGCCGAAGCCATCGTCGCGGCCATGTTGTCGAACGACCTGCCGCTGACCGATATCATCGTTGACCATCGCCACGCGGAGCAGTTCCGCCGTCTCCTTTCGCGCCGGCCGGCAATCGCCGGACTGAAGCTGCGTCGGACCTATCTCATCAACCCCGAGGAGCGCACCGCTCATCCGGTAAACCAGATCGACGGCTATGAGGCATGGCTCATCCGCCCCTTGCGCGAAAAGTCGCTGGTCGAGGTTCTGCTCGGGCGACTGAAGGGCATCGAGAAGCGGGATGCGATCAACGACAACCGGCCGATCCTTCGGGAGGCGTCGACGACGGGCGAGGCGAGCGGACAAGGCGCTCACGATATTCTCCTTGCCGAGGACGATCCGGTGAATGCGCTCATCCTGCGGACGGCACTTCGTCGGGCGGGCTATCTGGTGCGCCACGTCGGAGATTTCACCAGCCTTGAACGCGAATTGCACGGCGCCGGCGAGATTGCAGGCAAGGGGCCGCGCCTGATCCTCACCGACCTCAATATGCCGGGCGGCGATGGTCTGGCGATGTTGAAGCGCCTGCGCGAGCAGGAGGCGGCCGGCCACCGCCGCCGGGTGCCAGTCCTCGTCTTGACGTCGGATGTGCGCGGCGATCTGCACGAAATCCTGCTTGCTGCCGGAGCGGACTTGGTGTTGCCTAAGCCGCCGGAGCCGGGCCGCCTCGCGGCCGAAATCGCACGCCTTCTCGAAGCGTGACGAGCACGCGACCAGCGTTCCCGTGATCCCCTCCGTGCCGGGGTTGTAAGCCGCCTCGGTGTCACTATCTTGTTGCAGAAACGTGGTTTAAGCCCGGCAGGCATAGGCGATTCGGGATAACACGGAATGACGATCGAATTTCTGGATTCGGCGAACGTGGTTGACACTTCACAGGCTTGCATCCGCAAGACGATTGCGACCCCGGCAACCGAGGTTCTTGGGCGGATCGGCAATCTCGAGACGCGACTCGCCCGCTCTGCTGCCGAGATCGATGCTGCGCAGGCGGTACGCTATAAGGTCTTTGTCGAGGAGATGAAGGCACAGGTGGGTCTGGACGCCGAGCGGCGCAAGCGCGACGTCGACAGCTGGGACTCGATTTGCGACCATCTGCTGGTTCTGGATACGTCGATCGAAGGCGACCCGGAGGACCAGATCGTCGGCACATACCGCCTGTTGCGGCAGGATGTCGCCGAGCGGGCCGGCGGCTTCTACTCGGCCTCGGAGTTTGCGATCGCGGAGTTGCTTCAGCGCCATCCGGGCAAGCGCTTCATGGAACTCGGCCGCTCCTGCGTGCTGCCCGACTACAGGACGAAGCGCACGGTCGAACTGCTCTGGCAGGGCAATTGGGCTTACGCGCTGAAGCATGGTGTCGACGCGATGTTCGGATGCGGCTCGTTCCCGGGCGTTGTGCCGGAAGAGCACGCATTGGCGCTTTCCTTCCTGCACCACAATGTTTGCGTTAAAGGTGAGTGGGCAGTTTCAGCGCGGCCCGAGCTTTATCGGACCATGGACCTGATGCCCTCGGAAGCGATTAATCCCAAGAAGGCGCTTTCCGCCCTTCCGCCGCTGATCAAGGGCTATATGCGGCTCGGCGCGATGGTTGGCGATGGCGCTGTCGTCGATCACGCTTTCCGCACGACGGACGTGCTGATCGTGTTGCCGATCAGCAATATTTCCGGCCGCTACCTCAACTACTACGGAGCAGATGCCGGACGGTTCTCTTCGACGGTATCCTGAGCGGTCGCCGCAGTATTAACCAGTTATTAAGGATATGTTTGACTTTCTTCCCTGAAAAGAAGAAGTGTATCTCCACGGTTGGTCTGAATTTCATGACGAAGGAGTGTAAAAAACAAAGGGAAAGATAGGCAATGCGCCAGGAGGGTGGCGTATATTGCAATCAATTTCCTCTCATTTTTATAACCTAAGTGATAGATCTGCCATAACGTATTGAGCCCACTTCCTTTGCCGGGGAAGTGGGCTCTTGTTTTACTGGAGACCTGTGTGCCATTGCCGCACGGTCTTGCCGAACAATGTTCGCAACCGATGCAGCACTGTCCCGAAACGGCGCATCGTTGCCCGGTTCAGGTCCCGGCATTGTAGGCCGCGATTGCCGCCATGTTGACGATGTCCGAATCCTTTGCCGACATGGATGCGATCTGCACGGATTTATCCAGGCCGACGAGCAGCGGGCCGATAACGGTCGAGCCGCCGAGCTCCTGGAGCATCTTGGTCGAGATCGAGGCAGAGTGGAACGCCGGCATGACCAGTACGTTGGCGGTGCCGGAAAGCCGGCAGAACGGATATTGCTCCATCACGCGCTGATTGAGCGCGACGTCGGCGGCCATTTCGCCGTCATATTCGAAATCGACGCGACGCTTGTCGAGAATCTTCACCGCCTCGCGCACCCTTTCGGAGCGTTCGCCCGAGGGGTGGCCGAAGGTCGAATAGGCGAGCAACGCGACCCGCGGTACATAGCCGAGCCGCTTGGCGAGCCCCGCCGCTTCCTCCGCGATGTCGGCCAGTTCCTCGGACGAAGGCATGTCGTGCACGGCCGTATCGGCGACGAGTACCGTCCGGCCTCGGCAAAGGGCGATCGAGACGCCGATGACGCGGTGCCCGGGCTTGGCGTCAATGCAGCGGCGCACGTCCTGAAGCGCCGTGGAATAATTGCGCGTCAGCCCGGTCACCATTCCGTCCGCATCGCCGAGCGCCACCATGCAGGCGGCGAAGTGGTTGCGGTCGTTGTTGATCAGTCGCTGGACGTCGCGGAAGAGGTAGCCCTTGCGCTGGAGCCGGGCGTAGAGGAAATCGGTATAGGCGCCGACGCGTTTGGACAGGCGTGCGTTGACGATCTGGATGCCGGCGCGGTTGAGGTCGATGCCTTCCCGTTCCGCGGTTTCGCGCATTTGCTCCTCGCGTCCGAGCAGGATGGCAGTGCCGAGCTGCTGATTGGCATAGGCGATTGCCGAGCGCATCATTTGCACCTCTTCGCCTTCGGCAAAGACGATGCGCTTCGGCTGGCGGCGGACGCGCTCGAAGATGCGCTGCAGCGTCGAGGCGATCGGGTCGCGCCGCGCCGAAAGCTGCTGCGCATAGTCTGCAAGATCGGTTATCGGCTTGCGCGCCACGCCCGTTTCCATGGCCGCCTTTGCGACCGCTATCGGTATGGCCGAAATGAGACGCGGATCGAAGGGAACGGGAATGATGTATTGCGGTCCGAAGCGTGGCCGGTTGCCCTGGTAGGCGGCGGCGACATCGTCGGGCACGTCCTCTTTCGCAAGGCTAGCAAGCGCTTCCGCCGCGGCGATCTTCATCGCGTCGTTGATCGTCGAGGCGCGCACGTCGAGGGCGCCGCGGAAGATATAGGGGAAACCAAGAACATTGTTGACCTGGTTCGGGTAGTCGGACCGACCGGTCGCGACGATCGCGTCGTCGCGGATGCGGGCGACTTCCTCCGGCGTGATTTCGGGATCCGGATTGGCCATGGCGAAGATGATCGGTTTCGGCGCCATGGAAAGCACCATATCCGTGGAAAGCGCGCCCTTTGCAGACAGGCCGAAGAACACGTCCGCGCCCTCCAGCGCCTCGGTGAGCGTACGGCGGTCGGTATCGACCGCGTGCGCCGATTTCCACTGGTTCATGCCATCCGTGCGGCCCTTGTAGATCACGCCCTTGGTGTCGCAGAGAATGACGTTTTCCCCATTGAAACCCATCGCCTTGATGAGCTCGATACAGGCGATCGCCGCAGCGCCCGCGCCGTTACAGACGAGCCTGGTCGTTTTGAAGTCACGCCCGGTCAGCGCCAGCGCATTGATGAGGCCCGCGGCGGCGATGATCGCGGTGCCGTGCTGGTCGTCATGGAACACGGGAATGTCCATAACCTCGCGCAACCGCTGCTCGATGATGAAACAGTCCGGCGCCCTGATATCCTCGAGATTGATGCCCCCGAAAGATGGGCCGAGAAAGCGCACGCAGTTGACGAATTCGTCGACATTCTCCGTATCGACTTCGAGATCGATCGAATCGACGTCCGCAAATCGCTTGAACAGGACCGACTTGCCTTCCATGACCGGCTTCGAGGCAAGCGCGCCGAGATTACCGAGGCCGAGGATCGCCGTGCCGTTGGAAATCACCGCGACCATGTTGCCGCGCGTCGTGTAGTCGTAGGCGGTTGCCGGGTCTTCGGCGATCGCCTTCACGGGCACGGCGACGCCGGGCGAGTAGGCGAGCGACAGGTCGCGTTGCGTCGCCATCGCCTTTGTCGGGGCGATCTCCAGTTTTCCGGGCCGACCTTGGGAGTGGAAATCGAGCGCTTCCTGGGCGGTGACGCTTGTCATCGTGCGGTCGGTCTTGTCGGTAGCCGGCATGTTTCCTCAACCTCCTGTGGGCGACCGCCGAGGTCAGCCTCTTTGTTATTGTCGTCTATAAATGCTTGCGGATAGTGTGACATCTCTTTTTTTGGAACAATCATGAATTTCGTGACAGACCCATCGAGCCGCACGGGCGATGTCCTTTCCGTGTCCGATCTGGCAAGCGAGGAGAGCCGCTCCACCGCGACGCCGATGATGGAGCAGTACATCGAGATCAAGGCGAACAATCCGGATTCGCTGTTGTTCTACCGGATGGGCGACTTCTACGAACTGTTCTTTCAGGATGCGGTCGAAGCCTCGCGCGCGCTCGGGATCACGCTGACGAAGCGCGGCCAGCACTTGGGCCAGGAGATTCCGATGTGCGGCGTGCCGGTCCACGCGGCCGACGACTATCTGCAGAAGCTGATCGCCCTTGGTTTCCGGGTCGCCGTCTGCGAGCAGGTCGAAGATCCGGCCGAAGCGAAGAAGCGCGGCAGCAAGTCGGTCGTGCGCCGAGATGTCGTCCGGCTGGTGACGCCGGGAACGATCACCGAGGACAAGCTGCTTTCGCCGGCCGAGTCGAACTATCTTATGGCGCTCGCCCGCATCCGCAGCGGCACGGAACCGGCCTATGCGCTCGCCTGGATCGACATATCGACCGGCATTTTCCGCCTGGCCGAGACGGCCGAAGGCCGTTTGCTCGCCGATATATTGCGGATCGAGCCGCGTGAATTGGTCCTGCCGGATACTGTCTTTCACGATCCGGAGCTCCGACAGGTATTCGACGTGCTCGGCCCGGTCGCGGTGCCGCAGCCAGCGGTGCTGTTCGACAGCGCGACGGCGGAAGGCCGCATCGCCCGTTACTACGGCGTGAAGACTCTTGACGGCTTCGGCAGCTTTTCGCGCGCCGAGCTCGCGGCCGCCTCGGCGGCGATCTCCTACGTCGAGAAGACCCAGCTTGCCGAACGCCCTGCTCTCGGGATCCCCGAGCGGGAAAGCGTAGCCTCGACGCTCTTCATCGATCCGGCGACCCGCGCCAACCTCGAACTGGTCAAGACGCTTTCCGGCGCCCGCGAGGGAACCTTGCTCAGAGCCCTTGACCGAACGGTGACGAGCGGCGGCGCACGGCTACTCGCGGAGCGGCTGATGTCGCCGCTGACCGATCCTGATCGGATCAACACGCGGCTCGATTCCATCGAGGTCATTGCCGACCAGCCGAGTTTTGCGATGGATCTGCGCGATGCCTTGCGGCGCGCTCCCGACATGCCGCGCGCTCTGTCGCGGCTGGCGCTCGGCCGTGGCGGCCCGCGCGATCTGGGCGCGATCCAGGCCGGACTTCGGGCTGCGGCAACGATATCGGCGCTGCTGTCTCGCGGCAGCCTATCGGCAGAACTGACCGAGGCGCATGCCGCGATCGACGCATTGCCGGAGGCGTTGCTGGCGAGACTCGAGTCGATGCTCGCGGAAGAACTGCCGCTATTGAAGCGCGACGGCGGCTTCGTGCGCGAGGGAGCGCATGGCGAACTCGACGAGATGCGAGCGTTGCGTGACCAGTCGCGCCGGGTGATTGCGGGCCTGCAACTGCAATATTGCGAGGAAACCGGGATCAAATCGCTGAAAATCAAGCACAACAACGTGCTTGGTTATTTCATCGAGGTGACGGCGGGAAATGCCGGCGCTATGACCGACACGGACGCAGGGCGTGCGCGCTTCATTCACCGCCAGACCATGGCGAATGCCATGCGGTTCACGACGACAGAGCTTGCGGAACTCGAAACCAAGATCGCCAATGCCGCCGACCGCGCCCTTGCGATCGAACTCGAAGCATTTGAGGCGATGGCGGGCGAGATTGTTGCGCATGCCGAAGCGATCAAGGCTGCGGCGTTGGCGCTCGCAACGCTCGATGTCTCGACCGGTTTGGCCGTCCTTGCCGAGGAGCAGAACTATGCGCGCCCGGTCGTTGACCGCTCGCGGATGTTCGCGATCGACGGTGGCCGGCACCCCGTCGTCGAACAGGCGCTCCGGCGCCAGGCGGCCAATGCCTTCGTCGCCAATGGCTGCGACCTGTCGCCTCCGGATGGTCACGAGGGCGGGGCGATCTGGCTGCTTACCGGTCCTAACATGGGCGGTAAATCGACCTTCCTGCGCCAGAATGCGCTGATTGCGATCATGGCGCAGATGGGATCGTTCGTCCCGGCGGCGGCGGCGCATATCGGCACCGTCGACCGGCTTTTTTCGCGTGTCGGCGCGTCGGACGATCTCGCCCGCGGCCGCTCGACCTTCATGGTCGAGATGGTCGAGACGGCGGCGATCCTCAATCAGGCGACGGACCGCTCGCTGGTGATCCTCGACGAGATCGGCCGCGGTACCGCGACCTTCGACGGCCTGTCGATTGCCTGGGCCGCAGTCGAGCATCTGCATGAAGTCAACCGTTGCCGCGGCCTCTTCGCCACCCATTTCCACGAGCTGACGGTGCTTTCCGAAAAGCTTGGCCGCCTCTCGAACGCGACGATGCGGGTCAAGGAGTGGGACGGCGACGTGATCTTCCTGCATGAGGTCGGCCCCGGTGCCGCCGACCGGTCCTACGGGATCCAGGTCGCCCGGCTTGCTGGCCTGCCTGCGTCGGTCGTCGCGCGGGCCAAGGACGTGCTCGCCAAGCTCGAGGACGCCGACCGCAAGAACCCGGCAAGCCAGCTGATCGACGACCTGCCGCTTTTCCAGGTGGCGATACGGCGCGAGGAATCGACGAGAGCCGGGCCTTCGAAGGTCGAGGAAGCGCTGAAGGCGCTCAATCCCGACGACATGACGCCGCGTGACGCCCTTGACGCGCTCTACTCGCTGAAGAAACAACTTGGCGCCCGCTGATCTTCCTTGAGGGCGGCATTGACCGGTTGTTGCATGCTGCGCCGATTTTTCCTGTTATTTGAAGGACAGAAAGGCTATACAGCGCCGCGCGTCTTTCTACAGCGCCGTGCGTCTTCAGACGCACAAAGGTCGCTGTAGCACTTTGAGTTGCTGCATGTTTTTATCCTTAAATCGCTCCGATTTAAGGAAGTATGCAGTGGGCGCGCAAAGGACGTGGCATTTTGAAATGCTGCATGTTTCCCGCCGGTCCACGGCGACATGCAGGAGCGCTGGCAGATGCAGCGGATTACACAACCAGTCGGACAGGACGCCCCTCGGCACTTCATGGCCAGACACGAAACTTCCTTTCCCGAAATTCTCGATGTTGCGGCGCTGCGAGCAAAATGCAGCTTCATCGCCTCTGCGCATGCGGAGCAGCGAGAACCGATGCGCCAGGCCCTGCTCGCCGCTTTCAAGCAGGCCAATCTCGCGGGACGCGCCAAGGTGCGCGAACTGCTTGCCGCCGACGGCGCCGGGATCAAATGCGCCGAACGCATCTCCTGGCTCCAGGACCAGCTCATCGCCCTTCTGCATGATTTCGTGCTGAACGAGGTTTTCGACGCGGCAAAAGCACCGCCGGCGTCTCGCATAGCGGTGACCGCGGTTGGCGGCTATGGACGCGGAACGCTTGCCCCGGGGTCGGATATCGACCTCCTGTTCCTGCTGCCCGCGAAAAAAGCGGTTTGGGCCGAGCCGGCGATCGAGTTCATGCTCTACATCCTCTGGGACCTGGGCTTCAAGGTCGGCCATGCGACGCGGACGATCGAGGAGTGCATCCGGCTGTCGCGCGCCGACATGACGATCCGCACGGCGATCCTCGAATGCCGCTACATCTGCGGTTCCGAGGCGCTGGCAAGCGAGCTCGAGACGCGCTTCGACCACGAGATCGTCCGCAATACGGGCCCCGATTTCATCGCCGCCAAACTTGCCGAGCGTGACCAGCGCCATCGCAAGGCGGGCGATACCCGTTATCTTGTCGAGCCGAACATCAAGGAGGGCAAAGGCGGGCTCCGCGATCTGCACACGCTGTTCTGGATTGCCAAGTATTTCTACCGCGTCAAGGACTCTGCCGATCTCGTCAAGCTCGGCGTCCTGTCGCGACAGGAGTACAAGCTTTTCCAGAAGTCGGAGGATTTCCTCTGGGCGGTGCGCTGCCACATGCATTTCCTTACAGGAAAGGCGGAGGAGCGGTTGTCCTTCGACATCCAGCGCGAAATCGCGGAGGCCCTGGGCTATCACGATCACCCTGGCCTCTCGGCAGTTGAGCGCTTCATGAAGCACTACTTCCTCGTCGCCAAGGACGTGGGTGATTTGACGCGCATTTTCTGCGCCGCGCTGGAGGACCAGCAGGCGAAGGACGCACCGGGGATCTCGGGTGTCATCAGCCGTTTCAGGCATCGCACCCGCAAGATTGCCGGCACGCTCGACTTCGTCGACGATGGCGGACGCATCGCGCTTTCGAGCCCCGATGTCTTCAAGCGCGATCCGGTAAACCTTCTGCGGTTCTTTCATGTCGCCGACATCAACGAGCTGGAATTCCATCCGGCCGCGCTGAAGCAGGTGACCCGCTCGCTGAGCCTGATCACACCGCAGTTGCGGGAAGACGAGGAAGCCAACAGGCTGTTCCTCTCGATCCTGACATCGCGGCGCAATCCGGAGCTGATCCTGAGGCGCATGAACGAGTCGGGTGTCCTCGGCCGCTTCATTCCCGATTTCGGCAAGATCGTCTCGATGATGCAGTTCAACATGTATCATCACTATACGGTGGATGAGCATCTGCTGCGCACGGTCGATATTCTCTCGCGTGTCGAGCGCGGCATCGAGGAGGAGGCGCATCCGCTTTCGGCGACGCTGATGCCGGGCATCGAGGATCGCGAGGCCCTTTATGTCGCCGTGTTGCTGCACGACATCGCCAAGGGCCGACCGGAGGATCATTCGATCGCCGGTGCCAAGGTGGCCCGCAAGCTCTGCCCGCGTTTGGGGCTTTCACCGAAGCAGACCGAAACCGTGGTCTGGCTGGTCGAGGAGCACCTCACCATGTCGATGGTGGCCCAGACCCGCGATCTCAACGACCGCAAGACCATCGTCGATTTTGCCGAGCGGGTGCAGTCCCTCGACCGCCTGAAAATGCTGCTCATCCTGACGGTCTGCGACATCCGGGCGGTGGGGCCTGGTGTCTGGAACGGCTGGAAGGGACAGCTGCTGCGCACGCTCTATTACGAGACCGAGCTTCTGCTCTCCGGCGGCTTCTCGGAACTGTCGCGAAAGGAGCGGGCAAAACATGCGGCCCACATGCTGGGGGAGGCGCTGACCGATTGGCCGGAGGTGGATCGCGAAGCCTATGTACGGCTGCATTATCAGCCTTATCTTCTTTCCGTGGCGCTTGAGGATCAGGTCCGGCACGCGAAGTTCGTTCGCGATGCGGACCGGGCCGGCAAAACGCTCGCGACCATGGTGCGCACGCATCAATTCCATGCGATCACCGAAATCACCGTGCTTTCCCCGGACCATCCGCGCCTGCTGACGGTCATTGCCGGGGCCTGCGCCGCGGCAGGCGCCAACATTGTCGACGCGCAGATCTTCACGACATCGGACGGACGGGCGCTGGACACGATTCTCGTCAACCGGGAATTTCCGGTCGACGAAGACGAAACGCGCCGGGCCGCAAGCATCGGCAAGCTGATCGAGGACGTGCTTTCCGGCCGCAAGCGGCTGCCGGAAGTGATCGCCAGCCGCACCCGTGTGAAGAAGCGCAGCAAGGCCTTCACCGTCACGCCGGAGGTGACGATCAGCAACACGCTCTCGAACAAGTTCACCGTGATCGAGGTCGAGGGACTCGACCGGCCCGGTCTTCTTTCCGAAGTCACGGCGGTGCTTTCCGACCTCTCGCTCGACATTGCCTCGGCCCATATCACGACCTTCGGCGAGAAGGTTATCGACACCTTCTACGTAACCGATCTGGTCGGCTCCAAAATCACCAGCGAGAACCGGCAGACGAATATCGCGGCGCGCCTCAAGGCAGTGCTGGCCGACGAAGTGGACGAGGCTCGCGACCGCATGCCTTCCGGCATCATCGCACCGGCGCATGCGCCGCGTGCATCACACGGTTCCAAAGCGACAAAAGCCGAAACATGAGCCTCGTCAAGAAATTTGCCACCGTCGGCGGCGCGACGCTCGGAAGCCGCATCTTCGGCTTCGTCCGCGAAACCTTCATGGCGGCGGCGCTCGGCACCGGTCCGGTTGCCGACGCCTTCAACACCGCCTTCCGGCTGCCTAACACCTTCCGTCGGCTCTTTGCCGAAGGCGCCTTCAACTCGGCCTTCGTGCCCCTCTTCGCCAAGGAAATCGAAGCGCGCGGCATGGACGGCGCGCGGCGCTTTTCGGAAGAGGTCTTCGGTGTGCTCTTCACCGTTCTCCTGTTTCTGACGATCGCCATGGAGCTGGCGATGCCGTTCATCGTGCGGGAACTGATTGCGCCGGGCTTTGCCGACGATCCGCCGAAGTTCGCAAGCACGGTGTCCTTCGCGACGATCATGTTCCCCTATCTCGCCTGCATGTCGCTGGCGGCCATGATGGCGGGCATGCTGAATTCGCTGCACCGATACTTCGCCGCGGCGATCGCGCCGGTGTTTCTGAACATCATCCTGATCGGCGTTCTTGCCTATGCCTGGCATAGTGGCCACGACGCGGTTGCCGTTGGCTATGGCCTCTCCTGGGGCGTCATGGCTGCGGGTCTGGTGCAGCTCGCGATCGTCTGGTTCGCCGTGCGCAATGCCGGGATCCGGATCGGGTTTCGCCGTCCGCGACTGACGGCGAATGTCAGGCGCCTTCTGGTGCTGGCGCTGCCGGCGGCGATCACCGGCGGCATCACCCAGATCAACCTTCTGATCAACACCAATATCGCCTCGGCAAAGTCGGGCGCCGTGTCGTCGCTCGTCTATGCCGACCGCATCTACCAGCTTCCGCTCGGCGTCGTCGGCATCGCCGTCGCGACCGTGTTGCTGCCGGAACTTTCACGGGCGCTGCGCGCCGGCAATATCAACGAAGCGTCGAACCTGCAGAATCGCTCCGTCGAATTCACGCTGTTCCTGACGCTGCCGGCCGCCGCCGCACTGCTCGTCATGTCGGAAGCGATCGTCCGGCTGCTCTTCGAGCGCGGCAAGTTCCTGCCCGAATCGACGGTCGTGGTCGGCCAGATCCTGGCGATCTACGGCCTTGGCCTGCCGGCCTTCGTGCTGATCAAGGCCTTCATTCCGGGTTTCTTCGCACGCGAGGACACGCGCACGCCGATGATCTTCGCCGCGATTTCGGTGGCAGTGAACGTGTCACTGGCATTGACGCTGTTTCCGACGCTCGCCGCGAGTGGCATCGCCACCGCCGAGATCGTCGCCGGCTGGGTGAACGCCATACTGTTGTTCGCAACCCTCGTCTGGCGAGGCCATTGGGGCCGCGACATTCCGCTCCTGACCCGCATTCCGCGCCTGGTAATCGCAGCGGCGATCATGGCGGTCGCGCTGCATTTTGCAGTCCAGTGGCTGGCGTTTCCGCTTTCGTCCGCCGCGCCGCTCCTGACGCGGGCTCTAACCCTCTGCGGCCTCGTGGCGGCGGCAATGGTGATCTATTTCGCCTTCGCCTTCGGTCTTGGCGGCGCAAGCCTCGGCATGATCCGCCGCAGTCTGCGGCGCAGGGGCGCTAGCGGTCCGGTCGAAGCTGCGGCGAGCCAGGAGCCCGACGCGTCATGAAGCAGACGATCGCCCGCGTCGCCATCGTCGTACCGGACTACGACGACGGCATCGCCTTCTATTGCGGCAAGCTCGGTTTCGACCTGATCGAGGATACAGAGCTTGGCGACGGCAAGCGCTGGGTGCTCGTCCGCCCGAAAGGCGCTGCGGAGACGGCCCTGCTTCTCGCCAAGGCCGAGGGTGAGCGGCAACGGGCTGCGATCGGCAACCAGACCGGCGGCCGGGTCGGTTTCTTCCTGTTCACCGACGACTTCGCCCGCGATCACGCGGCGATGGTCGCCGCCGGCGTCGAATTCCGCGAGGCGCCGCGCCACGAGACCTACGGTTCCGTCGCGGTGTTTACCGATCCGTTCGGCAATCCTTGGGATCTGCTGCAGCCGGCGTCGTGATCCTTTGCGCGCCCGCACCCCCTTGATTGCGCTTTGGCTGCCGTGCATAAGCGCGGCGGATATCAACTGGAGACGGGCCCTCCACAAGCCCGATTGAGGACGACATGAACGAATTCAAGCCGCTCGTATTTTCCGGCGTACAACCGACCGGCAACCTGCATCTCGGCAACTATCTCGGCGCAATCCGCAAGTTCGTGGCCCTGCAGGAAAACAACGACTGCATCTATTGCGTCGTCGACCTGCACTCGATCACGGCGCAGCTCGTGCACGAGGATCTGCCGGGCCAGATCCGCTCGATCGCGGCCGCCTTCATCGCCTCCGGCATCGACCCGGAAAAGCATATCGTCTTCAATCAGTCGGCGGTGCCGCAGCACGCCGAGCTTGCCTGGATCTTCAACTGCGTCGCCCGCATCGGCTGGATGAACCGGATGACCCAGTTCAAGGACAAGGCCGGCAAGGATCGCGAAAACGCCTCGCTCGGCCTGCTTGCCTATCCGAGCCTGATGGCGGCGGACATTCTCGTCTACCGCGCCACGCATGTTCCGGTCGGCGACGACCAGAAACAGCACCTGGAGCTGACACGCGACATCGCCCAGAAGTTCAACATCGACTTCATGGAGCATATCCGGGCGCGCGGCTACGGCGTTGACATCCTCGTCGGCGAAGAGCCGATCCATGCCTATTTTCCGCCGGTGGAGCCGTTGATCGGCGGGCCGGCGCCGCGCGTCATGTCGTTGCGCGACGGCACCAAGAAAATGTCGAAGTCCGATCCTTCCGATCTGTCGCGCATCAATCTGATGGATGATGCCGATACGATCTCGAAGAAGATCCGCAAGGCCAAGACCGATCCCGACGCGCTTCCGAGCGAAGCCGGCGGCCTCGCCGGCCGTCCGGAGGCGGAAAACCTCGTCGGTATCTATGCGGCGCTTTCGGACAAGACGAAGGATGAGGTCCTCGCCGAGTTCGGCGGCCAGCAGTTCTCGGTCTTCAAGCCGGCTCTGGTCGATCTTGCCGTAACCGTGCTGTCGCCGATCACGGGCGAGATGCGTCGTCTGATGGACGATACGGCACACATCGACGCGATCCTGAGGCGTGGCGGCGAAAGTGCGCGGGCGCGGGCCGAAAAGACGATGCGCGAGGTTCGCGAAATCATCGGATTTTTGCAGTAGCACGCAAAAATGAGACCTTGCGGGCGGCGAGCGGCGATGTAATGTTCGCCCCATGGTTTCCACCCGACTCTCACGACTGGAAGGTCATCGCCGCAAGTTCATGGCGGTGATCGACGATACGCCCGAATGCGGCCGCGCCGTGCATTATGCCGGCATGCGCGCGAAGAACTCCAATGGCGGCCTGGTGCTGCTCTATGTGATCGCCGATGGCGACTTCCAGCAATGGCTGGGGGTCGAGGAGATCATGCGGGCGGAAGCACGTGAAGAGGCCGAGGCGACGCTGGCCAAGGTGGCGCAGACGGTGCGCGAAACGATCGGCATCGAGCCGGAGATCGTCATTCGCGAAGGGATCGCCACGGAGCAGATCCACGCGGTGATCGAGGAGGACCGGGACATTGCCATCTTGGTGCTTGCGGCGGGATCGGCCAAGGAAGGGCCGGGACCGCTGGTGTCGTCCATAGCCGGAAAAGCTGCGGCCTTTCCGATTCCCGTGACCGTCATTCCCGATTTGCTGACGGACGAGGAAATAGACGCGCTCAGCTAGAGCAATTCCAGTAGACAACGGTTTTCCGTCTGGATTTGCGTCGTTTCCAAGTCGGAAAGAAGCGGTCCTCCGCACGCTTCCTGCCTCTCGATCGTGACAGTCCAAGGTGCGACTGGATGCGCTCTTGCGGGGCCGCGACGAAGCACCTATATTTTTGAACAATTCTAAAGAGCCGGTCGGGAATCGACTTCCGGCGAAACGGAGAGAAAGATGTTCATCCAGACGGAAGCCACGCCGAATCCGGCCACGCTCAAGTTCTTGCCGGGCAAGGTGGTGATGGAGAACGGCACGGCCGAATTCCGGAGCGAGGACGAGGCCCGTGCAGGATCGCCTTTGGCGGCCCGGCTCTTCTCGATTCCGGGCGTAACCGGTGTCTATTTCGGTTACGACTTCATCACCGTCAGCAAGGAAGCGCAGGAGTGGCAGCACCTGAAGCCCGCCATCCTCGGCTCGATCATGGAACATTTCATGTCCGGCCAGCCGGTCATGTCGGGTGCCGGCCGCGCAGAGGAAGCGGACCAGGAAGGCGAGTTCTTCGACGAGGGCGACGAGGCGATCGTTGCCACGATCAAGGAATTGCTTGAAACCCGCGTTCGCCCGGCGGTTGCCCAGGACGGTGGTGACATCACCTTCCGCGGCTTCAAGGACGGCACCGTGTTCCTGAACATGAAAGGGGCCTGCGCCGGTTGCCCGTCGTCGACCGCGACGTTGAGGCACGGTGTCCAAAACCTGCTGCGCCACTTCGTTCCGGAAGTCGAAGCAGTCGAATCCGTCTGATCCGGCCCGTCCCGACGTCGTCCGTCACGAGAGCGGGTGCAAGGGGCGCTTCGCGCCGGTTCTGCGCGCGAAGCAATGGAGGGAGGCCATTGCGGCTGAAATGTTAGTGCTTGCAATCGATACATCCGGCACCGGTTGCGCCGCCGCTGTCTACGACAGCGCGGCCGCCGAGGTTCTGGCGCGCGCCGGCGCGAAAATCGGACGCGGCCACGCCGAGCGTCTGATGGAGTTCGTCGACGAGGCACTGCTCGCCGCCGAGAGGCAGCTTTCAGAAATCGACCGCATTGCGGTCACCGTCGGTCCCGGATCCTTCACCGGCATTCGTGTCGGCGTTGCTGCCGCGCGTGGCCTCGCGCTCGCCCTCGGCAAGCCGGCGGTCGGGATCACGACGCTCGAGGTCGCCGCCGAAAATGCAAGGCTGACGACACCCGGCCAGGCGGTTCTCGTCGTCATCGATGCGAAGCGGGACGAAGTCTATGCCCAGCTTTTCGACGCCCTCGGCAGAGCAAGGGACGAGCCCGAAGTTCTGTCGGTGACGGAGGCGCGCGAGCGGTTTTCAGGCGTCGAAGGAACCGTTTGCGGTTCCGGCGCTTCCCTCGTCCGCCCTTTCCCCGTTTCCGACGTGCCTGCAGATGGGGTGCCGGACGATATCGACATTGCTGTCGTTGCCCGGCTGGGTGCCGGAGCCGATCCAGCCTCGGCCAAGCCGAAACCGCTTTACTTGCGTGGACCGGATGCGAAGCCCCAGGCGGGTTTCGCCGTAACCCGAGCCTAGACCAAGATGAGTTTGACCGATTATTTCACCCGTCGAACGGAGTTCGATATCTTCCCGCTCGAGGAGGGCGATCTCGCCGCTGCCGCTGAACTGCATCGGCAACGGTTCGCATCACCTTGGAGCGACGGCGAAATTCACGCGCTGTTGTCGCAGGATACGGTCTTCGGTTTCGTGGCGCGCCAGACAAACGGTGCTTTCCGCTCCGCCCTCGGGGGTTTTGTACTCTCACGCGCTGTGGCCGGCGAAGCCGAAATCCTGACCATCGGCGTGGACCCGCGTTTCACACGGTCCGGCCTTGGCTGGCGACTGATGCAGGCGGCCATGCGCGAGGCGCTCGTCAAAGGATCCGAGGCGCTTTTCCTCGAAGTCGATGAAACCAACCAGGCCGCGCTCGGTCTCTATCAGAAGCTCGGCTTCCTGAAGGTCGGCGAACGCCGGGCCTACTATCAGGGGGCTGCAGGCGCGCGCACGGCCGCGCTTGTCATGCGACTCGATCTTCGCTAGTCCGATTCACGACATGGTCTGGTGCGCATTCCCTTCTGGAATGCGCACGGCCGCGTTTCAAAAACAGTGGGCGCTCTGGCATTTCGAGTCGCGGGGCCGAGTGATGCGGATTGTAAGATGAGCGGCTTGGAAAGCCTTCGCAGATGATCAATTGGGTCCGCGTCGCCCTGTGCGGCATCCTGCTTGTGCTGATCTCGCTCGTACTGATGCCGGTGCAGATTTTTTGCCTGTGGCTGGACCTGAAGCCGCGGCGGCGGCTGCCGCGGTTCTGGCATCGCGTGGCATGCCTGTTGCTCGGGCTTCGCGTTCGCGTTCACGGTGAGCCCGAACGCCGTCGTCCGCTACTGCTCAGCGCCAATCACGTGTCCTGGAAGGACATTCTGGTGCTGTCTTCCGTGGCCGATGTCGTCTTCGTCGCCAAATCCGAGGTGAAGACCTGGCCCGTCTTTGGCCTTCTCGCCCGTTTGCAGGCCTCCGTATTCGTCGAGCGCGACCAGAAGCGCACGACGGGCAATCAGGTGAATGAGATCGGTCGAAGGCTCGCCGATGGCGAAATCGTCGTCCTCTTCCCGGAAGGCACGACGTCCGACGGCAACCGCCTGCTGGACATCAAGACGTCGCTGTTCGGAGCAGCGGCCTCCGCCGTTCCACATTCGCCGACCGGGGTGGTCCATGTCCAGCCTCTGGCCATTTCCTACACCGGCATCCATGGCATGCCCATGGGGCGCTACAACCGGCCGATCGCCGCATGGCCGGGCGACACCGGCCTGCTGCCGCATCTTTTTGGCGTGCTGAGGGAAGGCGCGCTGGACGTGGATGTCGATTTCGGCGAGGCGGTGGACTATGACCGCCATGCCAACCGGAAAGACGTGAGCCGCACGATCGAGCAGCGCATTCGCAGCATGCTGTCGGATCGTCTGAGGGGGCGGCCGAGGGTAGATCGGGACGTCGCGCGCGTCGAACCGTAGTGAGCCGCGCCAAAAATGCTTCAACTTTGGGCCGCCATGCACTAAAGAACGCCGCATGACCCAGGAAACAGCTCTTCTGTCGAAAACGCCGGTGCCGGGCGAGGAACATGCACCTTCGCGCAAGGTCTTCGTCAAGACCTATGGCTGCCAGATGAACGTCTACGATTCCGACCGCATGTCGGATGCGCTCTCGCGCGACGGTTATGTTTCGACGGACGTTCTCGAGGAGGCCGATTTCGTCCTGCTCAATACCTGCCATATTCGTGAGAAGGCGGCTGAAAAAGTCTATTCCGAGCTTGGCCGGCTGCGCGAGCTGAAGAAGGAGAAGGCGCGCGAGGGCCGTGAAATGGTCATCGGCGTCGCGGGCTGCGTCGCGCAGGCCGAAGGCGACGAAATCCTTCGCCGTGCGCCAGCGGTCGACCTCGTCATCGGACCGCAGACTTATCACCGTCTGCCGGAAGCGCTGAAGCGCGCACGAGGGGGCGAACGCGTCGTCGAAACAGATTATGCGATCGAGGATAAGTTTGAACACCTGCCAGCGCCGGACAAGGCGAAGACCCGCGCCCGCGGCGTCACCGCCTTCCTGACGGTGCAGGAAGGATGCGACAAATTCTGCACCTTCTGCGTGGTGCCCTATACGCGCGGATCGGAAGTGTCGCGACCGGTGGCGCAGATCGTTGTCGAGGCCGAAAGGCTGGTCGAAAGCGGAGTGCGTGAAATCACCCTGCTTGGACAGAACGTCAATGCTTGGCACGGTGCCGGACCGGACGGCCGCGACTGGGGCTTGGGCGATCTCCTCATCCGCCTTGCCGAGATCGAAGGTCTCGCGCGCCTGCGCTATACGACCAGTCATCCGCGCGACATGGACGACAGCCTGATAGAGGCGCATCGGTCGATGACCAAGCTGATGCCGTACCTGCATTTGCCGGTCCAGTCGGGGTCGGATCGCATCCTGAAGGCGATGAACCGGCGTCACACCGCCGCCGAATACCTCGCCTTGATAGATCGCATCCGCGCCGCCCAGCCCGACCTTGCCCTCTCGGGCGATTTCATCGTAGGCTTCCCCGGTGAGACCGACGAGGACTTCGAGGATACCATCCGTCTCGTGGAGGCGGTGGGTTATGCACAGGCATTTTCCTTCAAGTATTCGACCCGTCCGGGCACGCCGGGGGCCGAGCTCAAGGATCAGGTTCCTGAGGACGTGAAGGCCAAGCGACTGGAAAGATTGCAGACTTTGCTTATCAAGCAGCAGCGCGACTTCGCCCAGGCATGCGTGGGACGGGAGATCGACCTGCTTTTGGAAAAAACCGGCCGCATGCCCGGCCAGCTCGTCGGTCGTTCGCCATGGCTGCAGCCCGTGAATGTTGATGCAAAAGCATCGCAAATCGGTGACATTGTCAGAGTACGAATCATCAAAGCCGGGCCCAACAGCCTTTTCGCCGAGATGATCGGATAAGGGACCGAGAGCGAGGAGCCTAACCGCTTGAATGGACACGAATTGATTTCTTCATCATCGCGCCAGTCCAAAACATCTGCGACAGACGCCAATCACTTCGTGCTCACTTTCGAGAACAACCGCTTTGCCAGCGAACTTTTCGGCCAATTCGACCAGAACCTGAAGCTGCTCGAAGAGCGCCTGCGCATCGACGCCAGGCCGCGCGGAAATTCCGTCGCCATTTCGGGCGATGTGGTGGCGACAAACCAGGCGCGGCGCGCTCTCGACTATCTCTACGGAAGATTGCAGAGTGGCGGATCGATCGATACGTCCGATGTCGAAGGCGCGATCCGTATGGCGGCAGCTGGAGCCCAACCGTTGCAGTTGCCGACAATGGAACGCAAAGCCAAGTTGACGATGGCGCAGATTTCGACGCGCAAAAAGACCATCGCTGCGCGCACGCCGATGCAGGATGCCTATATCCGTGCGCTCGAGCGGTCCGAGCTCGTCTTCGGCGTCGGGCCGGCCGGTACCGGCAAGACCTATCTCGCCGTCGCCCATGCGGCTCAGTTGCTGGAGCGTGGCGCAGTCGATCGCATCATTCTTTCGCGGCCCGCCGTCGAAGCCGGCGAACGCTTGGGCTTCCTGCCTGGCGACATGAAGGAAAAGGTCGATCCTTATCTCAGGCCGCTTTACGACGCGCTTTACGATATGATGCCGGGCGACAAGGTCGAGCGGGCGATCACCGCTGGCGTGATCGAGATTGCGCCGCTTGCCTTCATGCGTGGGCGAACGCTCGCCAATGCCGCCGTCATCCTTGATGAGGCCCAGAACACGACATCGATGCAGATGAAGATGTTCCTGACGCGTCTCGGCGAAAACGGCCGGATGATCGTCACCGGCGATCCCAGTCAGGTCGACCTGCCGCGCGGTGTCAAATCGGGCCTCGTAGAGGCGCTGCAAATTCTCCATGGCGTGGAGGGCGTTTCGGTGATCCGCTTCAAGGATGTCGATGTCGTCCGCCATCCGATGGTAGCGAGGATCGTCAGGGCCTATGAAAGCCACACGGCGGTTCACGACGAAAGCGAGCAGAGCGATCGCTAGTCCTGATTATCGCGTGATTTGTCCGAGAACCGGTTTCCACTTTTCGGATCACGCTTTAGAGCGGGATAAGGAAAAGTATATGCGGTTTTCCACCCGCATCCCGCTCTGTTTGTTGGAATCGATCACGTTTATGATTTTGGGTCGAATCGACCCAAAATCATCGTGATCTAACGGCGGTTCGTTGCAGCCATGACAGCTTTGGATATCCAGATCAGCGTCGAGGAAGGGGGCTGGCCGTCGGAAGACGAGCTGCAGTCCTTCTCGGCGCGCATTCTCGAGGCGGCGGCGGATTTCCTCGTGCGCGAGGAAGAGCAGCCCTTTCCGCCGGATCCGCCGGAACTCTCTTTGGTCTTCACCGATGATGTGTCGATGCAGGCAATCAATGCCGAATGGCGAGGCCAGGACAAGCCGACCAATGTGCTGTCTTTTCCCGCTTTTCCCGTGACCCCGGGCAAGATGCCGGGGCCGATGCTCGGCGATATCATCGTTGCCTATGAAACGCTGAAGCGCGAAGCGGCCGAACTGGAGAAGCCGTTTGACACGCATCTGACACACCTTCTCGTCCATGGATTCCTGCACCTTTTCGGGTATGATCATCTGGAAGACGACGAGGCGGAAAGAATGGAAGGCCTGGAGACTCGCATTTTGGCGCGTCTTGGCCTATCTGATCCATACGGGGACAGATCCCCGGATTGATAGTTTGGAACGATGAGCGACATCAACACACAGCCGGCCGCTGTTGCGGCCGAGGAAGCGGAAGCTTCCGGAGAAGCCGAGGCGGGCAGTAGTAGTACCGCCGCCCCCCGACAGGAGGGCAGCAAATCCACAACCTCCTTCTGGAGCCGCGCCGCGCGCCTCCTGCGCGGGGCAAGCCCATCGAGCCTGCGCGAAGATCTCGCCGACGCATTGATGACGGACGCGGACAGCAACGCCGCATTCTCGCCCGAAGAACGGGCGATGCTCAACAACATCCTGCGTTTCCGCGAGGTTCGCGTCGAGGACGTGATGGTGCCGCGCGCCGATATCGAGGCCGTGGACCAGAGCATCACGATCGGCGAACTCATGGTCATCTTCGAGGAGTCGGGGCGATCGCGCATGCCGGTCTACAACGAGGGCCTGGATGACCCGCGCGGCATGGTGCATATCCGCGACCTTCTCGCCTATGTGACCAAGCAGGCCCGCAACCGGCGGCGCAACGGCAAGGCACAGCCCATGGCCTCGGTCGAGAGGACGGAAAAGGCGCCGCGTCAGCAGAGGGCGGGTTTTGACCTCTCTCGCGTCGATCTTGGAAAAACGGTCGAGGAGGCCGGCATCGTTCGCCAGCTCCTGTTCGTGCCGCCGTCCATGCTGGCTTCGGATCTGATGCAGCGGATGCAGGCCGCGCGCATCCAGATGGCGCTCGTCATCGATGAATATGGCGGCACGGACGGTCTCGTGTCGCTGGAGGACATCGTCGAGATGGTCGTCGGCGATATCGAAGACGAGCATGACGACGAAGAGGTCATGTTCGCGCGCACCACGGATGATATCTTCGTCGCCGATGCCCGCGTCGAGCTCGAGGAGATCGCCGAAGCGATCGGCCCGGATTTCGATGTGCGCGAACAGATCGAAGACGTCGACACGCTGGGCGGGCTGGTGTTCGCTTCGCTCGGGCGCATCCCGGTTCGCGGCGAGGTGGTCCAGGCCATCCCCGGTTTCGAATTTCAGATTCTCGATGCCGACCCGCGGCGCGTCAAACGCGTGCGCATCATGCGCAAGCGGCCGCTCGCCCGCCGCCGGGTGGTGAAGGCAGAGAAGGAGATGCCATCTGAAACGCCGCCGGCCGGTCGCGACACCGAGGTCCGTGCCGGACCACCGCCGACATCCGAGCAATAGCAGTTCCGGCGGTCGCGGCGTGCCGCCTTCCCATCCCGGCTGTTAGAGCAATCCCGGAAAAGTGTGCAGCGGTTTTCCGTCCTGCCTTGCGTAGGTTCGGTTAGATCATTTCACTGTTTCATTGAAACAATGAATTAATCTGCAGCGCCGCACGTCTTATCAGACGCGCAAAGGACGCTGTAGCACCTTGAACTGCTGCATGTTTTGTCCTTGAATCGACAATGACTTAAGGAAACATGCAGTAATATCGGCGCCAAAATCGCTCTCGATTTTTGCCGCGATGCCGTGCTGTGCAACGCCTGGACGGGGGACAAGCAGCCGCTTTTTTGGAACACTGCCGCCGATTGATTCGGTCGTTTTTCCTGCGCAGGATCGCGGTCCTGCGCCTATTGGAGGCTGTATGAGTAGGCTGGCAGGCAGGATTATGCTCCTCTCCGGAGTGTCGAGGGTGTTCATCGCCTTCCTCGCGGGGCTCTTGACGGTTCTCACCCAACCACCGTTCGGTATCTTCGCGGCCGCTTTCGTCTCATTTCCCGTCCTCGTCTGGCTGATCGACGGCGCACCGGGCGATCCTGAACGGGGGCTGCTCGGACGGCTTTGGCCGGCCTTGTCGATCGGCTGGAGCTTCGGGTTCGGCTATTTCCTTGGGGGCCTCTGGTGGCTTGGCAACGCCCTGTTGATCGAGGCGGATCTTTTTGCCTGGGCCCTGCCGCTCGCCGTTGTCGGTCTGCCTGCCTTCCTCGCGCTCTTCTATGCCTTTGCAGTCGCATTGGCGCGCTGCATCTGGTCCGACGGCATGGGCAGGATCGCCGCGCTTGCATTCGGCTTCGGCATCGCGGAATGGCTCCGCGGGTTTCTCTTCACCGGCTTTCCCTGGAATGCCATCGGCTATGCCCTGATGCCGATGCCACTGATGATGCAATCGGCGAGCGTCGTGAACCTTGCGACGATCAATATGGTCGCTGTCTTCGTGTTTGCGGCCCCCGCTCTCATCGCCACAGGAAAGGGCGCGCGTGCGGGCCTCGCAATCGCCGTGGTGCTCTTTGCCGCGCACCTCGCCTTCGGCTTCTATCGACTTGCCCAGCCGGCGCCTCAACCGCTAACGCCTGAGCTGACCGTGCGCCTCGTTCAGCCGGTGGTCGATCAGGCGATGAAGCTAGACGACAGGGAACGCGCGTCGGTCTTCGAGGAGCATCTCGCTCTCACAACCGTGCCGGGGCAGGACGGGGGCAAACGCCCGGACATCATCGTTTGGCCGGAAACATCGATCCCGTTCATACTGACGGACAACCCGGACGCGCTCGCCCGTATCGCAGAGGTCCTGGAGGAGGGGCAAGTCCTTATCGCCGGTGCCGTTCGCGTCGAGGATGCCGGGGCGGGCCTGCCGCGGCGCTTTTACAATTCGATCTACGCGATTGATGATCGCGGCCAGATCATCGGCGCCGCCGACAAGGTTCACCTCGTCCCCTTCGGCGAATATCTGCCGTTCGAGGATGTTCTTGCCTCCTGGGGGCTGAGCGCTGTCGCCGCCTCGATGCCTGGCGGCTTTTCGCCTGCCCAGACGCGCACGCTTCTGACGCTGCCGGGCGGCAGGACGGCTTATCCGCTTATCTGCTACGAAGCGATCTTCGCCGATGAGATCGAGGGCAACGCCCGACTTGCCGATATCCTGCTCAACATTACCAACGACGCCTGGTTCGGCGACACACCTGGCCCGCGCCAGCATTTCCATCAGGCGCGGCTTCGCACAGTCGAGACCGGCACACCGATGATCAGGGCGGCCAACAACGGTATATCAGCAATTGTTGATGCACGTGGTGTTTTAGTGGTAGGATTGGGATACAATTACAAGGGGGTCACAGACACAATTCTGCCGGGAAAAATGCTTAGCGTAACCGATGCCGCTACGCGCGGTCGGATTTTCTGGTTGGCAGCCGGAATGCTCTTTCTGGTTGCAGCATTTTCTCGCATTGGTTTTAATATTAGGAAGAATTGACCTAAAACCCCTAAAATTGCATAGTGACCAGATCCATCAACCTTCACCTGCGAGTGGAGCTCTTGTTTTGCCGATATGGTTGCGACAGGGCGCTCTGTTCGATGCCAGGTTGCAGGTACCCGAAACAGCGTGTTTAGGAACGCGGACATGATTGAAAACAAGAAGAAGCCGAACCCGATCGACATTCATGTCGGTAGCAGGATTCGCCTCCGCCGGACGATGCTGGGTATGAGCCAGGAAAAACTCGGGGAAGCCCTGGGGATTACCTTCCAGCAGATCCAGAAATACGAGAAGGGAACAAACCGCGTCGGCGCCAGCCGATTGCAGAACATTTCCTCCATTCTCAATGTCCCGGTATCATTCTTCTTCGAGGATGCTCCGGGCGAGGGCGCCGCCTCCGGCATGGCCGAGGCCTCCAGCTCAAACTATGTCGTTGATTTCCTGTCGTCCTCCGAGGGCCTCCAACTCAACCGTGCCTTCGTCAAGATTTCCGACCCGAAGGTGCGCCGGAAACTGGTGGACCTGGTGAAGGCGCTGGCCGCCGAGGCGGAAAGCGAATAGGCCGGGGCATTTCGCCGATCTAAAAGCAAAGCGGCCTGAGTGCCGCTTTTTTTATGCGGTCCACCGCTACGGCCAGCGGGTCTCATCAGACGCGCAAAATCACGCTGCAGCACCTTGAGCCTCCGCATGTTTCAGCCCTTGAATCGGCTACCGTTTGAGGAAGCATGCAGCGGGTGAATTCAGGTTGTAATATCGATATAAAGATATATTTATGTCGTTGTTCGCTTGTTTTTCGACCGCAAAACCACTAACACGTTCGCACCGCTTTTTCATTGAGGGGACTTCCCGCATGCGCGCAAACTACCTGTTCACGAGTGAATCCGTAGCCGAAGGTCATCCGGATAAGGTGTGTGACCGCATTTCCGACGAGATCGTCGATCTGGTCTACCGCGAGGCGGCGAAAACCGGCGTCGATCCTTGGGGTGTGCGCATTGCCTGTGAGACGCTGGCGACGACGAACCGCGTCGTGATCGCCGGCGAAGTCCGCCTGCCGCCGAGCCTGCTGAAGAAGGACAAGAACGGCAACGAGGTCATCAATCCGTCGAAGTTCAAGTCGGCCGCCCGCAAGGCGATCCGCGACATCGGTTATGAACAGGACGGTTTCCACTGGAAGACGGCGAAGATCGACGTGCTCCTGCACTTCCAGTCCGCTCACATCGCGCAAGGCGTTGACAACGCTTCCGACAAGCAGGGCGAGGAAGGTGCCGGCGACCAGGGCATCATGTTCGGCTACGCCTGCCGTGAGACGTCCGAGCTGATGCCGG
Source organism: Sinorhizobium sp. 7-81 (assembly GCF_030124405.1). Classification (NCBI taxonomy): domain Bacteria; kingdom Pseudomonadati; phylum Pseudomonadota; class Alphaproteobacteria; order Hyphomicrobiales; family Rhizobiaceae; genus Sinorhizobium; species Sinorhizobium sp. 7-81. Next base: position 383,859 of record NZ_JASKLT010000001.1, read on the forward strand.
CGCCGCTTTATTACTCGCACCGCATCCTGCAGACGCTCGCTGCCGCCCGCAAGAAGGGCGAAGGCGAAGTCGCCAAGCTCGGTCCGGACGCCAAGAGCCAGGTGACCGTGCGCTATGTCGACGGCAAGCCGAGGGAAGTTACCTCGATCGTGCTTTCGACGCAGCATCTCGACGACAGCTGGGATTCCGCCAAGGTCCGCTCCGTTGTCGAGCCGTATATCCGCGAAGCGCTTGCCGATCTGAAGATCTCCGACGACTGCACCTGGTACATCAACCCGACCGGCAAGTTCGTCATCGGCGGACCGGACGGCGACGCTGGCCTCACCGGCCGCAAGATCATCGTCGACACCTATGGCGGCGCAGCGCCGCATGGCGGCGGCGCCTTCTCGGGCAAGGACACGACCAAGGTCGACCGCTCGGCCGCCTATGCCGCGCGCTATCTGGCGAAGAACGTCGTTGCCGCCGGCCTTTCCGACCGCTGCACGATCCAGCTCGCCTACGCCATCGGTGTCGCCCAGCCGCTGTCGATCTATGTCGATCTGCATGGCACCGGCAAGGTCTCGGAAGACCAGGTCGAAAGCGCCATCCGCAAGACGATGGACCTTTCGCCGACGGGCATCCGTCGTCACCTCGACCTCAACAAGCCGATCTACGCCAAAACCGCTGCCTACGGCCATTTCGGCCGCAAGGCCGGCCGCGACGGTTCGTTCTCCTGGGAGAAGCTCGATCTGGTGAAGCCGCTGAAGGAAGCGATCGATCTCGACGCCGCAGCTTTCTCCGAACAGAGAGCGCCGGGTCGCGCTGCATAACGCCGCAGTCGACGCGGCCTTGGACGAGGTCGCAGGCGTCGAAAAAATATTGCAATGGCCGGGTGCGCTGCTATTCAGGCGTACCACATTGCAGGATCAAGAGCGGATGCTCCGGGCTGGAGTGTCCGCTTTGCTCTTTGAAGGAAGATCGTGATGACTGAACCGCGCCGCGCCAGAGCCACGGAGGCATTCTTTGGCCGCCGCAAGGGCAAGCCCTTGCGTGAACGCCAGGCAGCCCATCTCGAGCATCTGCTGCCCTCACTGCGGCTCGATCTCGCGCAGCACGCGCCGGCTGAACTCACGACACTCTTTCCGCAGCCGGTGAAGCGCATTCGCCTGGAAATCGGTTTCGGAGGTGGGGAGCATCTCGTTCACCGTGCCGCCGAGGATCCTGCAACCGGTTTCATCGGCGTCGAGCCTTTCGTCAACTCGATGGCGAAGCTGCTTGGACAGATCGAAGCGCGAGAGCTCGCGAATGTCCGGCTGTATGACGACGACGCAACGCAGGTGCTGGACTGGCTGCCGGACGCTTCCGTCGACCACATCGACCTGCTCTATCCCGATCCCTGGCCCAAGCGGAAGCATTGGAAGCGGCGCTTCGTTTCCAAGGTCAACCTGGATCGCTTCGCCCGCATCCTGAAGCCCGGCGGCCTCTTCTGCTTCGCTTCGGACATCGACACCTATGTCAATTGGACGCTCATCCATTGCCGCGATCACGCAGCCTTCGAGTGGACGGCGGAGAAAGCAGCAGATTGGCTCACGCCTTTCGCAGGGTGGCCGAGCACGCGCTACGAGGCAAAGGCGCGCCGCGAGGGGCGGAGTTCCGCCTATCTCACCTTTCGCCGTGTCTAGGACTTACTACGTTTTCCCCTCACCCTAACCCTCTCTCGCAGGAGAGGCCGGATGAGGGGCCAAATTCAGGTGATGCGCTTCAGCCGCTCAATGAAGGCTGACGGTCCGAAGATCGTCCTCGGCCGCCTTGAAGAAGGTGCTGGACCGGTTGTCGGTCAAAAGGATCGGCGTGCCGTCGGCGCCGAACAAGGCCCACAGGTCGATTCCGGGTCCCATCTCGGGTGCTTCCGGGAAACAACGGGAGACCTCCTCCGAACGCATCTTGCGGATATAGCCGACTTCGCCCTCGCCAAGATGTGCAAGGTCGTTTTTCGACAGCGATGTGTTGATGGCTTTCAGTCCCATGGTGACACTCCGTGGTCGCCGGGTAGGGGAAAATCCCGCCGGTTATCCTACTCTGGGACGGAAATGTTAATTTTCTTTACCATACGAACCGGTTCGGGCCGCACGAGGTCCACCGAGAGGAGACCATTGCGCAGCTCGGCGCCGAGAACTCTCATGCCGTCGGCGAGAACAAAGGTGCGCTGGAACTGCCGGGCGGCAATGCCGCGATGCAGGTAGTCCCGTTCGCCGACATCGGCCTGGCGGCCGCGAATCACCAATTGGTTTTCTTCCGTCGTGACGTCCAGGTCCTCTTCGGAGAAGCCAGCGACCGCGAGCGTTATCCGCAACCGTTCCGGCGCATCGGAAGATGCGTCGCCGCGAATGCGCTCGATGTTATAGGGTGGATATCCGTCGTTGCCCTTGGCGATGCGCTCAAGGGTCTTTTCCATGGTGTCGAAGCCCAGCAGAAGCGGGCTGGTAAAGGGCGTAATCCTGCTCATTTCCCAAGTCCTTGCAGCTCAAGCGACCATCATGCGGACCTGCCAAGCAGCATCCACGCTGCAATATGGTAGCTGTGCGCAACGAGTGCAAGCCGCTTGCCTAGGCTGCGCGCGCAAATCATAGTTCGCTGCGCCAAATCAGAGCGGGAAGGTAAATGTGAGCGGTTTTCTGTCCGAATCCTGCTTCAATATCGTAGAATCGGCCACGTTCGCGGATCGACGAGATCCGGATCATCGTGAGCCAGGAGGGTGGAGAAAGTGTCGAACGCAAGAAAGATAATCATAGACACCGATCCCGGGCAGGACGATGCAGCCGCCATCATGCTCGCCCTCGGCAGTCCAGAGGAGATCGACCTTCTGGGCATCACCACTGTCGCGGGTAACGTTCCGCTTTCGCTGACAGCCCGGAACGCGCGCATCGTTTGCGAGCTTTGCAACAGGACCGATGTGAAGGTGTACGCGGGCGCCGAGCGCCCGGTCGCGCGACCTCTGGTGACAGCCGAGCATGTCCACGGCAAGACAGGGCTCGACGGTCCGGTGTTGGCAGAGCCGACGATGCCGCTGCAGGAGCAGCACGCCGTCGACTTCATCATCGAGACCCTGCTCGCCGAGGATGCGGGCACGGTTACGCTCTGCACGCTCGGCCCCTTGACCAACATCGCGCTTGCCCTGACGAAGACGCCGGAAATCGCGTCGCGGATACGGGAAATCGTGATGATGGGTGGAGGGTTCTTCGAGGGCGGCAACATCACGCCGGCGGCGGAATTCAACATCTATGTCGATCCGGAAGCTGCCGAAATTGTCTTCCGCTCCGGCATTCCGATCGTGATGATGCCGCTCGACGTGACGCACCGCGTCCTGACCCACAAGGCCCGGGTCCAGAAGATCCGCGAGATCGGCAGTCCCGCGGCGGTCGCGATGGCCGAAATGCTCGAGTTCTTCGAACGCTTCGACATCGAAAAATATGGGACGGACGGTGGTCCCCTGCATGATCCGACGGTAATCGCCTATCTCCTGCGGCCGGAACTGTTCACCGGGCGCGACTGCAATGTCGAGATCGAGACGACGTCCGCCCTGACGGCCGGCATGACCGTCGTCGACTGGTGGCAGGTGACCGGCCGCGAGCACAATGCCAAGGTGATGCGCCACATCGACGATCAGGGCTTTTTCGATCTCCTGACGGACCGCCTGGCGCGCATCTGACGGGTGGCGGCGCAGCCAATGAAGACGGCGCCTCTCGGGCGCCGTCTTGCTGTTCGTTCTAGACTAAGTCTTTGAAACGACGCAATTCCGGGCGGAAAACCGTTACACACTTTTCCTGGAATTGCTTAATCGTGGGCTCAGAACTCTTCCCAATTGTCCTGGGCGAGCGCGTTGGCGCCGGACGTGTGCGCAATGACGCGCTGTGTCGATGCCGAATAGCCGCTGCGCGGTTGCGCCGGGCGGCTGTCCTTGGCGGCAGCCGAAGGAGAGGCGGGACGCTCGGCTGCGCGCATCCGTTCGGCTGCACCACGCAGCATCTCGGAAGAAGACTGGGCCGGCGCCTGCTGAGCGACCCGGAAGCGGGAAACCAGCGTGCTCAGTGCGCCGGCTTCGTCGTTCAACGCCATGCTGGCGGCCGTGGTTTCTTCGACCATCGCGGCGTTTTGCTGGGTCACCTGATCCATCTGGTTGACGGCCGAGTTGATCTCCTTCAGGCCGACCGCCTGTTCCGAGGCGGAACTTGAGATCTGGCGGATCAGACCGTTGATCTGCACCACCTGCTCGGCGATCTTCTCGAGCGCACTGCCCGCCTTTCCGACGAGATCCACGCCTTCACGGACCTGGCCCGCGGAGGTGTTGATCAGCGTCTTGATCTCCTTCGCAGCATTTGCCGACCGCTGGGCGAGTTCGCGGACCTCCTGGGCGACGACCGCAAATCCCTTGCCGGCGTCGCCGGCGCGGGCAGCCTCGACGCCCGCGTTGAGCGCCAGAAGATTTGTCTGGAAGGCGATCTCATCAATGACGCCAATGATCCGGCTGACTTCGTGCGAGGATTGCTCGATGCCCTGCATGGCGGCGATCGCCTTTTGCACGACCTCGCCCGACTGCTCGGCGTCGCTGCTCGCCACCTCGACCGATCTTGCCGCGACTTTGGCATTCTCGGCGCTGGCGTGCACCTGCGATGTGAGCTGGTCGAGGGCGGCCGCGGTTTCTTCAAGGCTCGCGGCCTGCTGTTCGGTCCGGTGCGACAGGTCGTTGGCCGCATTGCTGATTTCGCAGGTGCCGCTGCCGATGTTGACGACCGAATGGTTTACGGTCCGGATGGTCTCCTCGAGGCTCTCCATCGTCGCGTTGAAGTCACGCTTCAACTGCGCGTATTCACCGGGGAATTCGTCGGTGATGCGAAAGGCGAGGTCACCGGCCGACAGATGCGACAGGCCCTTGCCGAGTCGGGCAACGATGTCGCGCTGGAGGGCGCTGCTCTCGGCGCGCTCGGTTTCCGAGCGGCTGCGCTGCAGTTCCGCCTGTTCGCGCTCGTGGCGGGCTTCCCCTTCGAGACGCCTGGTGTCGGCGAGCTGATGGCGGAAGCCTTCGAGCGCCTTGGCGACCGAACCGGTTTCGTCGGAGCGCTCCTGGCCAGCGATCGGTTTTGTGTAGTCACCGTTGCTGAGCGTCTGAACGTCGCTGACGAGGCCGGCGAGCGGTTTCTGCACGAAGCCGCGAACGGCGAAATAGAGACCGACGAGCACGGCACCAAGGACGACGAGGCCGCCGACGATCATCATATAGGTCTGGTCGCGGACCGGCGCGTTGATCGCTGCGCGCGGCACATCGACGAGCACCACCCAGTTGGCGTTCACGTTCGGCAGTTTGAAAGGATAGACGACACGGTCGAAGGGCTCGTTTCCATCATAGGCGAGATTCCTGATCGTGCCTGACGTCGCCGATGACAGGGCATTCTTGACGACATCGGCACCTTCGCCTTCATAGTCTTTCATCAGCAGATCGGGGATCGGCGAAACAAGCCATTTGCCGCTCTGCGACAGCAGATAGACGCGGCCCGAGCCAAAAGGCTTGAGCTTTGCGAGGTCATCGGCGAGAGCGGCGAGCGAAATGTCGACGCCCGCGACGCCGATCAGCTTGCCGTCGGACATCACCGGATAGGCGATCGAGCTCATCGTGGTCGGGACGTCGGTTCCTTCCGCAAGGTAGGGCTGGGTGATCGCGCCCTTGCCGCTCTTGGCGGCCAGGCTGTACCACTCGGCGGCGTAATCCGCCTTGAAGGTCGAGAACTGCGCTTCGCCGTTGCGGTTCTTCGACCAGTAGGGCGTGAAGACGCCTTGCTCGTTTCCGCCGAGTTCCTTGTTGTTGACGACGTCTTCCTGGCGCCCGTCATAGGCTTTCGCTTCTTCGGCGAACCAGCTGCCGAAGGCAAAGCTGTGCTGCTCGAGATTGGCCTTCAAGAGATTGATCGCACCGACGCGATCGGTCGATTTTCCGGCGTGGCCCCGGCCAAGCACGCCGGACATGGTGCGTGCTGCGGCAGCGAGTTCGCCGACGCTTCCCGCAATGTCGGAAGCGATGGCTCTCGCTTCGGCTTGGGCCCCGTCGAAGACCAGTGTCTCGACGCGATCCTGTGTCTGGGAGATGAGAACGAAATTCGAGGCGAGCAGCACGAGTGCGATCGTACCGCCTGTCACAGCGATCAGTTTGGTCGCCAGTGATTTGGCTTGGAACTTGAACATGAAATCCTCACATACTGAGAGGTCCGCGGGCTTGCTGCCCACGGCGTGACGCATTCCGAATTGTGGGGTGAAACTCCATCATGGAGCGCCAGATGCCAACCGGCACGAAGGAGGCGGTCAAACCTGATCGCGGTCGACCTTCTCATGCATCTGAATAGAGGATCAAATCTTAAGATCCGGCCAACACCGAAGCTTGATTCATGGTCGCGAACGCAAATTCGGCGCTCTGAGTTTAACCGGCGCGACATGGGCTGTCGGGTTTGCGAAGCGGGCGCAAATGGGCCGCAAAAACGGGCGCGCCGCTCAGAGGCGAGCCGCGACCTCGGTTGCCAGCGGTATTGCTGGTTGCGCGCCAGGCTTGAGGCAGGCGAGCGATCCGGCGACCGCCGCCTGCCGCAGCGCGTCGGCGAAGGCCAGTCCCGCATCGAGCCCTGCGGCAAGATAGCCGCAGAAGGTGTCGCCGGCGCCGACGGTGTCGACGGGTTCGATGGCCAATCCCTTGGCGCGGTGAACGGCACCATCGTGAATGGCGATCACGCCTTCGGCGCCAAGCGTCACGATCACGGTTTGCCCGGTCTCTTGGTGGAGTTGTTTCATCGCCGCCTCGCGCGCAGCGGCGTCGATGCCACTTTTGCCGGCCAGCAACTCGAATTCGGTTTCGTTGGCGATCACGATGTCGGCCATGCGGCCGAGGCGGGCGGCCTCGGGCGTCAGCGGCGCGATGTTGATGATCGAGCGGATGCCGCGGTGTTTGGCCTCCGCAAGCGCCTTCTCGACGGTGGCCGCCGGAATTTCAAGCTGCAGCATCAGCGTGTCGCCGGCTGACATGGTTTCGAGCGCCGTCGTTGCGTCGGTCTCGCTCACCGTCGCATTGGCGCTGGCGACGACGACGATGACGTTTTCGCCATCGCCGCCGACGATGATATGCGCCGTTCCGGTCGGGGCATCGACCGTCTTTGTGAGACTGAGATCGGCGCCAGCCTCTTTGAGCAGCGCCAGAGCGCCCTCGGCGAAACTGTCGGAGCCAACGGCGCCGGCCATGCGCACCGATGCGCCGGCACGACGAGCGGCCAGCGCCTGGTTCGCGCCCTTGCCGCCGGCGGCGGTCGAGAAACCGGTTCCGGCGACAGTTTCGCCGGGCTTCGGCAGGCGCGCGGTGGTGGCGATCAGGTCCATGTTGATGGACCCAAGGACAGTGATCATATGAAGATTCCCCGTGGGATTATTGATTTTCGCGAAGAGTGCCCGACCGCGTCAGTCCTCGTCAACCACCCGCAGCTTCAATTGCCCCATCCGATTGTCCATCGGCCGACCGTTCTTGTCGCCCTGCCCGGGTTCGGCCTCGGCCGCAAGTTCCAGGGCTTCGATCTTGGCGCCGCGCCGGGTCAGCTTGTCTGATGATATGAGGATATCGTCGACGTCCTTCTGGGTCATCGCGAAATGGCCCTGAAGCTTGCGCACACGTTCGTCGAGGCGCGAAAGATCCTCCATCAGGCGCACGACTTCGCCCTGGATCAGGTGCGCCTGCTCGCGCATGCGGGCATCCTTCAGGATTGCCTGGATCACTTGGATCGACAAGAGCAGAAGCGACGGCGAGACGATGACGATGCGCTGGCGATGCGCCTTCTGCACGATCGCCTCGAAGTGCTCGTGGATCTCGGCGAAGATCGATTCGGAGGGAACGAAGAGGAAGGCCGTGTCCTGCGTTTCTCCCGGCAAAAGGTATTTGCCGGCGATATCGCGGATATGCACCTCCATGTCGCGGCGGAAGGCCTGCGCCGCCTGCTGCCGCCGTTCGGCCGTCGCAGCGTCGCGCATGGCGTTCCAGGCTTCGAGCGGAAACTTTGCATCGATGACCAGCGGCGGCTGGCCATTCGGCATGCGGATGGTGCAGTCCGGACGCGCGCCGTTGGAGAGCGTCGCCTGAAAGGCGAAGGCGCCCATCGGCAGCCCGTCGGCAACGATCGCTTCCATGCGCGACTGGCCGAAGGCCCCGCGCGTCTGCTTGTTTGCCAGAATGCTCTGCAGCCCGGCCATGTCCTTGGCCAGCGACTGTATGTTGTTCTGGGCGTTGTCGATCACGGCGAGCCGCTCCTGCAGGCGGCGGAGGTTTTCGTGCGTCGCTTTCGTCTGCTCGCTGATCGAAGTGCCGATCCGGTGCGTCATCCCGTCGATGCGCTGGCTGAGGGACTGGTTGAGTTCAGCCTGGCGTGTGCCGAAAACTTCGGTCATGGCGGCGATCCGGCCCTGCAATTCCGTCTGCGCGGCAAGGAGCGTTGCCATCTGCTCGTCTCGCTCGTCGGTGCGGGCCGACCGCGCGCGGCGCGCAAGCATGAGGCTCGCGAGCATCATGAGAACGGCGGCGGCCGTGACGAGATGACCGGCCGTAACGGGCAGGGCGCCGATGAGAAACAGCGGCTGGTCGAAGGAAAGGGCGATGGGCTCCATGGCCGCAGCCTAACAGATTCGCGCCCGAAGACCAGATCAAAACAAGAACAAACATGTCGCGGCTTTCGCAAGCAGCAAGCGGTGGTTTGTGCGATCTTTGCCAGAGGCAATGTTCTTGCGCGCAAGCGGAAAGATCGGCTATGGGATCAGCATGACGATCAAGCCGCTAATCATTCTTCCCGATCCGGTTCTGCGCCAGGTGTCCAAGCCGGTGGAGACCGTCGACGACGACATCCGTCGCCTGGCCGACGACATGCTGGAAACCATGTACGATGCGCCGGGCATCGGCCTTGCCGCAATCCAGATCGGCGTACCGAAGCGCCTCCTGGTTCTCGACGTGTCGAAGGAAGACGAGGAGAAGAGCCCGCTCGTTTTCATCAATCCGAAAATCGTCAGGTCCTCCGATGAACGCTCGGTCTACGAGGAAGGCTGCCTGTCGATCCCGGACTACTATGCGGAGGTGGAGCGCCCGGCCGCAATCACCGTCGAATATCTCGATCGCCAAGGCAAGGAGAAGACGGTCGAGGCGGACGGCTTGCTTGCCACCTGCCTGCAGCACGAGATCGATCACCTGAACGGTGTTCTGTTCATCGACCATATCTCCAAGCTCAAACGGGATATGGTGATCCGCAAGTTCACCAAGGCGGCCAAGACACGCGGCGCCAAGGCGATCTGACATCTACCGCATGAGTCCTCAACCGCAATCGGTTTGAGGACAAAATGCTACAGCGACCTTTGCGCGTCTGATAAGACGCGGGGCGCAGTAGAGTGGGACGAGGAAAATAACCGTGTGCGGGGTTTCCGCCCGCATCCTGCTCTCACTATTCGCTGGAGCGCCCGCGCGTCGGCGCGAAAATCGTGGGCGCAGCCTGATTTCAAGAGACGGAGTTTGCCGCCTTGCCGCTTCGCATCATCTTCATGGGAACGCCGGAATTCTCGGTGCCCACACTTGTCGCGCTGGCCGAGGCAGGCCATGAGATCGTAGCCGTCTACACGCAGCCGCCGCGTCCCGGCGGGCGACGCGGTCTCGACCTGCAGAAATCGCCTGTCCATCAGGCAGCAGAACTTCTAGGCGTTCCTGTTCTGACCCCGCTGAATTTCAAGGATGGGGACGATCGCGAGACTTTCCGCAAGTTCAATGCCGACGTCGCCGTCGTTGTCGCCTATGGCCTGCTCCTGCCCGAGGAAATCCTCTCGGGAACGAGGCACGGCTGCTACAACGGACATGCATCGCTCCTGCCGCGCTGGCGGGGCGCAGCGCCCATCCAGCGCGCGATCATGGCCGGTGACCACGAGACCGGCATGATGGTGATGAAGATGGACAAGGGTCTCGATACCGGTCCGGTCGCGCTCACCAAGGCCGTCGTGATCGGCGAGACGATGACCGCCGGCGAACTGCACGACAAGCTGATGCAGGTTGGAGCGACTTTGATGAAAGAGGCGATGGCCAAGCTCGAAGCGGGTGATTTGCCGCTGACGCCACAGCCGGAAGAGGGCGCAACCTATGCCGCCAAGATCAGCAAGGCCGAGACCCGCATCGATTTCACCAAGCCGGCGAGCGAGGTGCACAACCATATTCGCGGCCTTTCGCCTTTTCCCGGCGCCTGGTTCGAGCTGACGATCGGCGGGAAACTTGAACGGATAAAGGTGCTGCATTCCGAAAACGCCAAGGGAACCGGCGCGCCGGGCACGGTATTGGACGAGGCGTTGACCATCGCCTGCGGCGACGGCGCGGTCCGGCCGACCCGGTTGCAGAGGGCCGGCGGCAAGCCGCTCGAGGTCGCCGAGTTCCTGCGCGGAACGCCTGTCGCTGCCGGCACGAGGATCGCCTGATGCCGCGTTATCGCCTGACCGTCGAATATGACGGCTCCGATTATGTCGGCTGGCAGCGCCAGGAAAACGGTCCCTCCGTCCAGGGTGCGATCGAGAAAGCGATCCTGTCGCTGACCGGCGAGACGGTCTCCGTCCGCGGCGCGGGACGCACCGATTCCGGCGTTCACGCCATGGGGCAGGTGGCGCATGCAGATCTCACACGCCAATGGAAGACGCACACGCTGCGCAACGCGCTCAATGCCCATCTGACGCTTGCCGGAGAGCGTGTCTCGATTCTCGATGCGCTTGAAGCGCCACCGGAGTTCGACGCCCGCTTCTCGGCGCTTCGCCGCCACTACCTCTATCGCATCATCTCCCGCCGCTCGCCGCTGGCGCTTGAGGCACGGCGTGCCTGGTGGGTGCCGAAGACGCTCGACCATGAGGCGATGCATGAGGCGGCGCAGCGGCTGGTCGGCTACCACGACTTCACCACCTTCCGCTCCGCCCACTGTCAGGCAACGAGCCCGCTGCGCACGCTCGACCGGCTGGACGTGACGCGAACGGGAGATCTCATCGAGATCCGCGCGTCAGCCCAGAGCTTTCTGCACAATCAGATTCGCTCCTTCGCCGGCTCGCTGAAGCTGGTCGGCGAGGGCAAGTGGACGCCGGACGATCTGCAGGCTGCGCTCGAAGCGCGCAACCGGAAGGCCTGCGGGCCAGTTGCCCCGCCCGACGGCCTCTATTTCATGCAGGTGGATTATTGATCCTCGTCAGGCGCGGTCTTTGATGCCTCGCGTTTCGCTAGCCTGGAACAAGACCAAAGAAACGCTGCAGGAACTCGCCGATCATGACCGACGGCAGCAGGAATAGGGCCGTCAGCGCGGCCGCGAGCAAGGTCTGGTCGCCGGTGACCGTGCGCAGAAGCCGGAAGAGCAAGCCGACGCTCGCGACCAGCAGCAGCAGCCAGATCAGGCTTGTCAGTCCCTCGCTGCCCGGAATCACCAGACGTATCGCCGCCGGTAGCGCCATGGCATAGGAGAGCGGCACCGAGAGCCAATTGGTAGTGACGATCACGGGCACTACAAAAAAGGCAAATCCCAGCGGTCGCGACAGGATCACGATCAGGATGATCGGCAGGAGCCAGCTGGCAAGATCTATGACAAGCAGCTTCAGGATGAAGCCGAAGCCGATCGTCGTGCCGGCCGGCATCGCCGAAAGGTAATAAAGCCGCCAGGACGCCCAGGTCACGGCGATCGCCGGCAGGGACCAGAGGATCGCTGCGAACGAGCGCCACAGGCCGCTCTCGCTGATGTCCAGCCAGCGGAACCCTTCGCGGTCGCCGCGGATGAGCAGCCACAACCCCTTGATATAGGCGAGGACCTCCTCAAGCAGCGGCATGACCGAACCAGCGGGCGATGAAGGTTTCGTAGATCTCGGTCAGGGTTTCGAGATCGGCGACGGCAACGCGCTCATCGACCATATGCATCGTCTGCCCGACGAGGCCGAATTCGACGACGGGGCAATAATCCTTGATGAAGCGCGCGTCCGAGGTGCCGCCGGTGGTCGAGAGCTTCGGCTGGCGCCCCACGACGGCCTCGACCGCGCCGGAAAGCGAATCGATCAAGGCGTTGTTGCGCGTGAGGAATACGTGGCTCGGACGCTCGTTCCAGGCGATGTCGTAACGGACGAGCGCGCGACCCGGCCTGAGCTTGTCGGTCGCCGCGGCACGATCGAGCCGCGCGATGATCTCCGCCATGAGGCTTTCGGCGGTCCATTTGTCGTTAAAGCGAATGTTGAAGCTGGCGCTCGCCTTCGCCGGGATGACGTTGACGGCCGGATTGCCGACATCGATGGTCGTGACCTCGAGATTCGAGGGCTGGAAGCTCTCGGTGCCGCCGTCGAAAGGCGGGTCCATCAATGCCTCCGTGAGCTGCAGGATGCCGCGCACCGGATTGTCGGCGAGATGCGGATAGGCCGCATGTCCCTGGACGCCGTGAACGGTGATGCGGCCGGAGAGCGAACCGCGCCGGCCGATCTTGATCATGTCGCCAAGCGCATCGGGATTGGTCGGCTCGCCGACAAGACAGGCATCCCAGCGCTCGCCTTTCGCCGCCGCCCACTGAAGAAGCTTCACCGTGCCGTTGACGGCCGGGCCTTCCTCGTCGCCGGTGATGAGAAACGAGATCGAACCTTTCGGCGCTCCATGCTTCTCGATGTGGCGGGCAACGGCCGCCACGAAGCAGGCGATGCCGCCCTTCATGTCGACGGCGCCACGCCCATACATTTGGCCGCCGGCAATCGCCGCGGAGAAGGGGGGATGCGTCCAGGCGGCTTCGTCGCCGACCGGCACGACGTCGGTATGGCCGGCGAACATCAAGTGCGGGCCGTCGCTTCCCAGCCGGGCGTAGAGATTCTCGATGTCCGGCGTTCCGGCTTCGCTTGCTGTCACTCGGTCGACCCGGAACCCGAGCGGAGTCAGCATCGCCTCCAGCGCGGTCAACGCGCCGCCTTCGGCGGGGGTGACGGATGGGCAGCGAATAAGCGTGGAAAGATTGGTGATCGGATCGGTGGAGGTCATCTATCGGAAGCCATCTGCGCGGCACGCAGGCCTGTGAGGTCGGAGGCTGCTGGTTTATCCGATCGAGTGCCGGCTGTCACGCGCGATGGCGGCGCTACAGCCCGCGCTACGATTCAGGGAACGTGCAGTAGGCTCTCAGCGCAATTCCAGGAAAAACTGTGTGTAGCGGTTTTCCGTCCGGAATTGCGCTGTTTCAAAGGGCCAGATCATTTCGCTGTTGAAACAATGAAATGATCTAACGTGAGCGGGCCGGACAATTTCTCGTCCGGCCCGCTTGAGGCGCCATCGGGCAGGGGACTCCCGTTCACTCGGCGGGGGCGAGGTGCGGCGCTTCGATGTGTGCTCCCGAGTGCTTCAGCGGCCGCTCGCCGGCGAGCTTGCGGATCAGCACGTAGAAGACCGGCGTCATGAAGATGCCGAAGGCGGTAACGCCGATCATGCCGGCAAAGACGGCGACGCCCATGGCCGAGCGCATTTCCGCACCTGCACCGGTGGAGGTGACGAGCGGCACGACGCCCATGATGAAGGCCATCGAGGTCATCAGGATCGGCCTGAGACGCAGCCGGCTGGCCTCGATCGCCGCGCTCACCGCGCTGCTGCCGGAAAGTTCGAGTTCGCGGGCGAACTCGACAATCAGGATCGCGTTCTTGGCGGAGAGGCCGACGAGCACGATCAATCCGATCTGCGTGAAGACGTTGTTGTCTCCGCCCGTCAGCCAGACGCCCGTCAGTGCAGCCATGATGCCCATCGGCACGATCAGCACGATCGCGATCGGCAACGTCAGGCTCTCATACTGGGCCGCCAACACGAGATAGACGAGCAGCAGCGCCAGCGGGAAGACCAGGATGCCCGAGTTGCCGGCGAGGATCTGCTGGTAGGTCAGATCCGTCCACTCGAAGCCGATGCCGGGCGGCAGCGTCTCGGCGGCGATCCTTTCGATCGCGGCCTGCGCCTGGCCGGAGGAGTAGCCGGGCGCCGGACCGCCGTTGATGTCGGCCGACAGGAAGCCGTTGTACCGGATCGCCCGTTCCGCGCCGACGGTCTGCTCGACTTTCAAGAGCGCCGAAAGCGGGATCATTTCGCCCGACTGCGACCGAACCTTCAGCCGGCCGATATCGTCGGCATGGCTGCGGTAGCTCGCGTCGGCCTGGATGCGCACGCTGTAGGTCCGGCCGAAGGCGTTGAAGTCGTTGACATAGAGTGACCCCAGATAGATCTGCAGCGTCTCGAATACGTCGGTCACGGATACGCCGAGCTGGCGCGCCTTCACACGATCGAGATCGGCAAAAAGCTGCGGCACGTTGATCTGGTAGCTCGAATAGAGGCCAGCCAGTTCCGGTGCCTGAGCGGCCTTGGCGAGAAAGGCCTTTGCCGCCTCGTCGAGGGTCCGATAGCCGAGCCCGTTCCGATCTTCGATCTGGAGCTTGAAGCCGCCGGTCGTGCCGAGGCCTTGGACGGGCGGCGGCGGGAACATGGCGATGAAGGCGTCCTGGATAGCTCCGAACTCCTGGTTCAGTTGCATGGCGATAGCGCCGCCCGAAAGCTCGGGCGTCGTACGCTCTTCGAAGGGCTTCAGTGCCACGAAGACAATGCCGGAGTTGGACGAGTTGGTGAAACCGTTGATCGAAAGGCCCGGGAAGGCGATGGCGTTCTCGACGCCCGGGTGCTTCAGCGCGATGTCGCTCATGCGGCGGATGACGTCTTCCGACCGGTCGAGCGTCGCTGCGTCCGGCAGTTGGGCAAAGCCGATCAGGTACTGCTTGTCCTGTGCCGGCACGAAGCCGCCGGGAACGGCCCGGAACAAGACGAAGGTGACGCCGAGAAGCACCACATAGACGCCCATGATCAGCGACTTGCGGGAGAGAATCCCGCCCACGCCGCGGCCATAGGCCTCGGAGCTGCGGCCGAAGAAGCGGTTGAAGCCGCGGAAGAACCAGCCGAAGAGCTTGTCCATTGCGCGTGTAAGCCAATCCTTCGGCGCGTGGTGGTCACGCAGCAACAGCGCCGCCAGTGCCGGCGAAAGCGTCAGCGAGTTGAAGGCGGAGATCACCGTCGAGATCGCGATGGTGAGCGCGAATTGGCGGTAGAACTGTCCCGTCAGTCCGGTGATGAAGGCGAGCGGCACGAAGACGGCGACCAGCACCAGCGCGATCGCGATGATCGGACCGGATACCTCCGACATGGCGCGGTAGGTCGCCTGCACGGGCGACAGTCCCTGCGCAATGTTGCGCTCGACGTTTTCGACGACGACGATCGCGTCATCGACGACGATGCCGATTGCCAGCACCAGGCCAAAGAGGCTGAGCGCGTTGATCGAGAAGCCGAAGACATACATCACTGCAAAGGTGCCGACGATCGAGACCGGCACGGCGACGAGCGGAATGATCGAGGCGCGCCAGGTTTGCAGGAAGATGATGACGACCAGGACGACGAGGGCGATCGCTTCGAGCAGCGTATGAATGACGGACTCGATCGAGGCGCGCACGAACTGGGTCGTATCGTAGACGATCTCGTAATCCACGCCCTCGGGCATGGTCAGCTTCAGTTCGGCCATGGCCTTGTGAACGTTTTCCGAGATCTGGATGGCATTGGAGCCCGGCGCCTGGAAGACGCCCATGCCGACGGCGGCCTTGTTGTCGAGGAGCGAGCGGAGCGAATAGTCCGCAGCGCCCATTTCAACGCGTGCGACGTCGCCGAGACGCGTGACCTCGCCACCTTCTCCGGATTTGACGACGATGTCGGCGAAATCCTCCGGCGTCTGCAGACGTCCCTGTGCGTTGACGGAAAGCTGCAGGTCGAGTCCCGGGACCGAAGGCGAGGCACCGATGACGCCGGCGGCCGCCTGCACGTTCTGCTGGCGGATGGCGTTTGCGACATCGCTTGCGGCGAGGCCCCGTTCGGCGGCTTTCTGCGGGTCGATCCAGACGCGCATCGAATAGTCGCCGCCGCCGAAGATCTGCACCTGGCCGACGCCGTCGATGCGAGCCAGGCGGTCCTTGACGTTGAGGACGCCGTAGTTGCGCAGATAGTTGATGTCGTATTGACCGTTGGGCGAGAGGAGGTGGACGACGAGCGTCAGGTCCGGCGAGCTCTTGACGGTCGTCACGCCGAGACGGCGCACTTCTTCCGGCAGGCGCGGCTCGGCTTGCGAGACGCGGTTCTGCACGAGCTGCTGGGCCTGGTCAGGATCGGTGCCGAGTTCGAAGGTGACGGTCAGCGTCATCAAACCATCGGCGGTCGCCTGGCTCTGCATGTAGAGCATGCCTTCGACACCGTTGATCTGCTCCTCGAGCGGCGTCGCGACCGTTTCGGCGATCACCGATGGGTTGGCGCCGGGGTACTGGGCGCGCACGACGATCTGCGGCGGCACGACCTCCGGATATTCCGAGATCGGCAGACCGGTCATGCCGATCAGGCCCGCGACGAAGATGAGCACTGAGAGAACGCCCGCGAAGACCGGGCGGTCGACGAAAAAGCGTGAGAAGTTCATAACAATCCCCCTTGGGATGACTTCGGGCAAGAACCAGGCCTCCGCGGCGAGAATGCTCACCGCGAGCGTGGAAGCATGCACTTTGATGTTCGGTCGGGCGCCGCCGCGCGTCCCCTCGAGAGAGGCGAGGCGGCGCGTTCAACTATCGCTTGGCGATCGAAGCGGTCGCTTCCTCGGCCGGCTGCGGGGCAACGAGGACGCCCGGTCGGACGCGCTGCAGCCCATTGACGACGATGCTCTCGCCCGGCTTCAGCCCGGCTTCGACGATCCGAAGACCATCGGCGGTCGGTCCGAGTGTTACCTGGCGGTACTCGATCTTGTTGTCGGCGCCGACGACCAGCACAAACTTCTTGTCCTGGTCCGAGCCGATGGCACGGTCGCTGATCACCAGCTTTTCCGCGGGAGCCGGATCGCCGATGCGGATGCGGACGAACTGTCCCGGAATCAGCCTGCTGTCGGCGTTGTTGAGCGCCGCCCGCACGCGGATGGTGCCGGTTGCAGCATCGACTTCGTTGTTGATGAGCTGGATGTGGCCACCGATCGGCGTTCCCTCGTCGGCGGCGGTGCCGATCTGCACGGGGATGCTCTCGATCGCGCTGCCGGCCGCCGAAGCGGAGAGCTTGGCGAGAGCCGCCGCGACCACTTCCTCGCTGACGTTGAAGCTCGCATAGATCGGGTCGATCGAGACGAGCGTGGTCAGGACCGGCGAGGCGGAGCCGGCGGCGACCAGGTTGCCGGCCGTCACTTCGAGCCTGCCGACGCGGCCGGAGATCGGTGCGCGGACTTCCGTATATTGCAGGTCCAGCCGGGCGGAACGCAGCGCCGCCTTTGCCGAACGGACATTCGCCTGAGCCTCGTCGAAAACGCTTAAGCGCTGGTCGACTCCGCTTTGCGGTATCGCGCTCGTGGTGACCAGCTTGCGGCCGCGATCGAGCTCGGTTTTCGCGAGCGCCACCCGCGCCTCGGCCGCGGCGACCTGAGCCTCTGCACGCTCGACGGCGGCGGCATAAGGTTCTGGGTCGATGGTTACGAGAAGGTCTCCCTTCTCCACCAGTGCGCCTTCACGGAAATGCGATTTTAGAATGGCGCCGCCAACGCGGGGACGCACCTCGACGCGCTCGATCGCTTCGAGCCGCCCGGAAAAGCTCTCCCAGGTCGTGATCCGCCGGGATTCCGCCTTCGCAACCGAAACGGGGACCGCGGGCGGCGCCGCGGCTGTTTCAGTCGCGGCGTCAGCCTTGTACCGATAGGGCACGCCGAAGAACACGGCGGTTCCCCCGGCGATGGACAATAGGATGCTCAGGCCGGCGCCCCAAAGGACCCGGCGGGTAACGGTCGACGTCATGTTTTCTCCTTGCCGGTTGGGAGCCGGCCTAGTTCGTTTTCATCTGCGAGTTTGGCTTCGCCCCTGCGTCCTGGAAGAAGCGGGAGAAAATGCCGGATATGGTCTGTTCCTGCGCGGGCCAGTTTTCCTGCGACGAGGTGTTTGCAGGCAGCCAGGTGGCGCCCCCCGGCAGGACGTGCATTTTCACCGGGACGCCGGCCTGGCGAAGGCGCTCCGCATAGGCCTCCGTTTCGTCATGCATCGGACATTGCTCGCTGGTGATGACGAGGGCTGGAACGAGCCCCTGCAATCGCGTGCAATACCCGGGGGCCGCGTAGGGGTGGGTCAGCCCGCTGCGTTCACCGAGATAGCGTTGCCAGCCTTCGGCGATGGACTGCACCGAACTCTGCGGACAGAATTTGCGGAACGACGCCGTTGCCATGCAAGGATCAAGCAGGGGCGACAGCAGGATCTGCCCCTTGAGGTCCGAGAGAAACTGGTCGCGTGCCATCAGTGCCAGGCCGGCTGCGAGATTTCCGCCCGCTTCCTCCCCGGCAACGAACAGCATCGACTTCTTGTGCGCGAACTGCGGACAGCGGCTGCGCATCGACGACAGCATGGCGTATGAAGCCTCGAGCGCTGCCGGGAACGGGCTGAGGCACGCCGAAGGATATTCCGGCGAAATGACCACGGCCCCAGCGGCGGCAAGCGCGCTCGCAACTTTCTCGCCGGCCGCGACCGATTCCCCGACGAAGGACCCGCCGTGAAAATGAAGCACGACCGGAGGTGGAACGAGCAACGACGCGCCTCGGTAGACGCGCGCGCGGCACGCCCCGTGGGCCGTCTGCATCGTCTCTTCCGTAAAATGCGTGTTCATCTCTCTTGTCTCTGCCATAGGGCAATCCCTAGATGAGGGACAGCCCGCGATGTTTGCAGCATAACATTGTCTTTCGTCTGGAATAGTCGGCGGGTTCTGATTACACTATTCGGTATTTCGAACAATTCGGTTATTGAAAATGGACCAGCTCACGGCCATGCGCGCTTTTCTTCGAGTGGTGGAGACCGGCAATTTTACCCGGGCATCCGTATCGCTCAACATGCCGAAGGCGACGGTGACCAACCTCATCCAGGGGTTGGAAGCGCACCTAAGCACCAAATTGCTCAACCGTACGACGCGGCGCGTTCTGGTGACGCCCGACGGCGCACTCTATTACGAACGAGCGGCCCGCCTTGTTTCCGATCTCGACGAACTTGACGGCAGCCTGTCGAGCGCGCAGAGCCTGCCGAAGGGGCGGTTGCGGGTCGAAATGGCGAGTGCGATCGCCAACCTCGTTATCCTTCCCGCGCTACCTGAGTTCCACAAGAAATATCCCGACATCCAGATCGATCTCGGCGTTTCGGATCGGACGATCGACTATGTCGCCGAAAACGTCGATTGTGCGATCCGCGTGGGCACGCTGACCGACCAGTCGCTGATCGCCAGGCGCATTACGGAAATGAGCTTCATCGCCTGCGCGTCACCGGCCTATCTCGATCGCCACTCGACGCCGCAGCATCCGGCCGACCTCGAGAGGAATTGCTATGTCGTCGGTTATTTCCGGCCGCAGACCGGGCAGCCGATGCCGATTCATTTCAAGCGAGGAAATGAGGAGATCGAGGTCAAGGGCCGTTACGCTGTCGCGGCAAACGAAGCGACGACCTATCTTGCCGCCGCGCGGGCAGGGCTCGGAGTCGTCCAGGCACCACGCTTCATGGTGCGCGACGATCTGCAGTCCGGTGCGATGAGGCCGGTGCTCGCCGATTGGCAGATCGAACCGGCGCCGATCTATCTCGTCTATCCACCCAACCGGCATTTGAGCAGCCGGCTGCGGGTTTTCGCTGATTGGGCGGTGAAGGTGATCGCACAGTCGCAGATGGATGGCGCGTAGACAGAGCGAAGCTTGACGCGGTGTCCCGCGGCTCAATCGCGGCGTTCCGCGTCATAGTGCTCGCGCGCTGCATCGAGTTCCCCGAAATGGGTTTCGGCCCAGCGGTCCAGAACGACAAGCGTATCGCTCAGCGACCGCCCGACCGCGCTCAGGCGGTATTCGACGTGCGGCGGCACGGTCTGTTTGTCGTCGCGGATCACAAGCCCGTTGCGCTCCAGTTCTTTGAGCGTCTGCGTCAGCATCTTCTGCGACACATCGCCGAGCTTGCGCATCAGCGCGGCATTGCGCATCGGCCCCTCATCCAGGGCGGAGATGATCAGCATCGCCCATTTGCTGGCGACAAGCTCCAGCGCGTGGCGCGATGAGCAGGTCGGGTCGAAGACGCTCGGCGTCGAAGCCGCGCATTTCTTTGCCGAATCTAAAGACATTTTGATAGTTACCAAAAGGTGCGTAATTGCCCTTAGGTGCCTATCCTACCAGATTGGGTCCAGACTTGAAAATCCGGATGGAGATAGCAATGGCATGGATCACTCTGCTGGCGGCGAGCGCCGTCGAAATCGTCATGGGCCTTGCGCTGAAATATGCCGAAGGCTGGACGCGGCTCGTTCCAAGCATCATCGGTGTCGCGGCGGCACTCGCCAGCGTTTACCTCCTGACGATCGCGATGCGCGAGCTGCCGGCCGGCACCGCCTATGCCGCCTGGACCGGCATCGGATCCGTGGGCATCACCGTGCTCGGCATCGTGCTTTTCGGTGACCCGGTGTCCTGGCTTCGCCTCGTCTGCATCGCGATGATCATCGTTGCCGTAGCAGGGCTGCGGTTTCTGGAGGCCTGAGCCCGGGCGGACCGGCCTTCAAAAAAACCGACGGCCCATGAATGCCGCGTGGGCGCTTCATGGGCCGCATATTCGGATGCCTGAGCCGCTGACGTTATGCGGTCGGCTGTTTCGTCTTCCGGAGATAGGGCAGGACCGTATCGAAGGAGCCGAAGCGCTGGATCGCGTCCTCGTTGGACACCGCCGCGGTGATGATGACGTCCTCACCTTGCTGCCAGTTCGCCGGTGTCGCCACCTGGTGCTTGGCGGTCAACTGGATCGAATCGATAGCGCGCAGGATCTCGTTGAAGTTGCGGCCGGTCGTCATCGGATAGGTGAGGATCAGCTTGATCTTCTTGTCCGGACCGATGACGTAGACCGACCGAACGGTCGCATTGTCGGCCGGTGTGCGGCCCTCCGCCGTATCACCGGCGTCGGCCGGCAACATGTCGTAGAGCTTGGCTACCTTGAGGTCCCGATCGCCGATCAGCGGATACTCGACGTCGAAGCCGGTTGCGACCTTGATGTCGTTCTTCCATTTGCTGTGGCTTTCGACGGGATCGACTGAGATGCCGATGATCTTGACGCCACGCTTGCGGAATTCGCTTTCGATTCCCGCCATGGCACCAAGTTCCGTGGTGCAGACGGGCGTGAAATTCTTCGGATGGGAGAAGAGAACGGCCCAGCCGTCGCCGATCCATTCATGGAAATTGATCGTGCCTTGGGTGGTCTCGGCGGTGAAGTCGGGGGCTGTCTGGTTGATACGGAGGCTCATGGTCTGCTCCTTTGCGGCTGTGCGTTTGTTTTGCGCAGAATAACGCAATCGTGGCGCTTTTCGAGGAGGAAACGTGCGAGATCGACCCGCAAAGAGAATGTCAGCGGCGTGATATGCATGTTTTGGAGAAAAACATCTCTGAGGCACACGCAGTGCTGGTATTCATCGAACCATGTTCGAGAGACGCAGGTACTTTCGCGCCGCGCAATGCGCTCGCCATAGGGCTCCGCAGTCTCCCGGCCGGCGTTCGCGCGCCGCGTTCCCGCCGAGACAAGAATGCGACGCGTATCAACGAAGGTATCAGGCCGGCTAGCTAGTGCTGCCGGTTCTTGGCGTTGGCGCGTTTCGGCTTGGGCTTGAACCCGCCCGCGTCCTTTTGCGCTTCGGGCTTGCCCTTCTTGGTCCGGTGCTTTTCGTCCCGTTTTTCAAGACGTGCATCCTGGCTAAAGGGCGGCTTCTTTTCGAACTTGCGCTTCGGCTTGAAATCCTCGCGTGCAGCGTCAGGCGACTGCTTCTTGGCGAAGGCGGTTTTCTCCGGTCGCGGCTGGGAGAGATCCGGGGTGCCCGGGAGCGCCTTGACGCGAATGCCCTTTTCCAGCGTGCGGTTCGGACCGATCGCCGAGAGGAAGCGTTCGGCGCCTTCGGCAGTCAACTCGACGTAGGTCTCCTCCGGCTGCATCCGGATCGCGCCGATGTCGCGCTTCGAAAGTTTGCCGTGACGGCAGAGCATCGGGATCAGCCAGCGCGGCTCGGCGTTCTGCTTGCGGCCGACAGAGAGCGAAAACCACCTGCCGTCGGTGAAGTCGGCGCGCGGTGCGTCGAAATCGTCGCGCGGTATGGCGGCAGCATCGCGCGGACTCTTCCTGCGGTCGTCGCCGAACGAGACATTGGCGAGGTCTTCCGGCGCGGAGCGACCGGAGCGGAATTGCCGCACAAAGGCCGCCGCCAGCTTCTCTGCACCGTGGCGGTCGATCAGGGCGCGCACGATTGCCTGCTCGTCCTCGCGAAGCGGTTCGTCGAATGCCGGGTCCGCGACGATGCGCTCATCGTCGCGGCTCGTAACCTCGTCCGCCGACGGCGGTTTCGCCCAAGTCGCGGTGATGCGCGCATTTTCCAGAAGCCTTTCGGCCTTGCGGCGCGCATTGACGGGGACGATCAGCGCGCTAACGCCCTTCTGGCCCGCACGCCCCGTGCGTCCGCTTCGATGCAGCAAGGTCTCGGGATTGGTCGGCAGATCGGCGTGGATTACCAGTTCCAGGCCCGGCAGGTCGATGCCGCGTGCCGCAACATCGGTCGCGATACAGACACGGGCGCGGCCGTCGCGCATGGCCTGCAGCGCGTGGGTACGTTCGTTCTGGCTGAGTTCGCCGGAGAGCGCCACCACCGAGAAGCCGCGATTGTTGAAGCGGGCCGTCAGGTGATTGACCGCGGCGCGGGTCGAACAGAAGACGATCGCGTTCCGCGCCTCGTAGTAACGAAGCACATTGATGATCGCATTTTCCCGGTCGCTCGGGGCGACGACCAGCGAACGATATTCGATATCGCCATGCTGTTTCTGTTCGGATGCGGTGCTGATGCGGACGGCATCGCGCTGATAGTTCTTGGCAAGCGTCGCGATCGAGCGCGGGACGGTGGCCGAGAACATCAGCGTGCGGCGGTCGGCCGGCGCCGTTTCGAGAATGAATTCCAGATCCTCGCGGAAGCCGAGGTCCAGCATTTCGTCTGCCTCGTCCAGGACCACGGCGCGTAGTGCCGATATGTCGAGCGAATCCCGGCGGATATGGTCGCAGAGCCGCCCCGGCGTGCCGACGACGATATGGGCGCCGCGTTCGAGCGCACGCTTCTCGTTGCGCATATCCATGCCGCCGACGCAGGAGGCGAGGGTGGCGCCTGCCACTTCATAGAGCCATTCGAGTTCGCGCTTGACCTGCAGCGCCAGTTCGCGCGTGGGGGCGATGACGAGGGCAAGCGGAGCGCTCGCCGCGCTAAAACGCTGTCTATCCTCCAGCAGCGTCGGGGCCAGCGCCAGTCCGAATGCCACGGTCTTGCCGGAACCGGTCTGGGCTGAAACCAGCGCGTCCGCGCCATCGAGCGCCGGATCGAGCATCGCCTTCTGCACTGGCGTCAGTTCGTTGTAACCGCGTTTTGCCAACGCCTCGGCGATCGCGGGCGCGATCCCTTCGAACTCAGTCATATCTTGTCTTTCGGATTTCGGTCTTCACGCCGACGGACGAGCGGACATGGGATCAGGTCGTCATCAGGCGATTGCCGCGGCCAACACGTCGCGGGCCTGTTCATGGCGCGCTACATACGCGGCAGGAACGCTAATGTACAGGCGGAATCTTTACCGCCTCGGACCGTTGCTAGGGCCGCCGAAGTCGTTCTCGCCCTTCGCGCCCGGCCACAGGCAGAGCGCGATGAAGACGATCGGGCTCAGCACGGGAATGAAGAGGCAGAGAGCAAGCGGGCCCGGATAACCGATGTCATGCAGGCGCTTGATAGCCAGCATGGCGATGGAGACGGTCGAAAGGACGCCTGAGACGACGAGCGCCAGTGTCCAGAGCGCCAATGCCGTGTCCTCGTTTTCGTTTTTCAGCATCTGCATGAGGAAGACGCCGCCAACGAAGAACCAGAAGAGCCAGGACAGGAAGAAGGGCAGGCGGCCGATGCGGCCGGAGGGGCTGAAGAACAGCCAGGTCATGCTCGGCTGCCGCCCCTCCTCGGCCATGACGTCAGTCTCTGAGCAATTCGTTGATGCCGGTCTTGGCGCGCGTCTTCTCGTCGACGCGCTTGACGATGACCGCGCAATAGAGGTTCGGGGCAGGCTGGCCGTTTGCCATAGTCGAGCTTGATGGCATCGAGCCTGCGACGACGACGGAATAGGGCGGCACTTCGCCGTATGTCACTTCGCCCGTCGCGCGGTCGACGATCTTGGTCGACTTGCCGATGAAGACACCCATGCCGAGGACCGAACCCTCGCGGACGATGCAGCCCTCGACGACCTCCGAGCGCGCGCCGATGAAGCAATTGTCCTCGATGATCGTCGGCCCCGCCTGCATCGGCTCCAGCACGCCGCCGATGCCGACGCCGCCTGAAAGGTGCACGTGCTTGCCGATCTGGGCGCAGGAGCCGACGGTCGCCCAAGTGTCGACCATCGTGCCTTCGCCGACATAGGCGCCAAGATTGACGAACGACGGCATCAGGATCGCGTTCGGCGCGATATAGGCCGAGCGGCGGACGACGCAGTTCGGCACGGCGCGGAACCCGGCCTTCTCGAATTCGTTGACGCTCCAGCCGTCGAACTTGGAGGCAACCTTGTCCCACCAGACCGCCTCGCCGGGCCCGCCTCTGACGAGTTCCATCGGGTTCAGCCGGAAAGAGAGGAGAACGGCCTTCTTCAGCCATTGATTGACGGTCCAGGTGCCATCCTCGCCGCGCTCGGCAACGCGTACCTTGCCGCTGTCGAGCAGGTTCAGCGCCGCTTCGACGGCTTCGCGGACCGCGCCGCGAGTTCCGGTGTTGACGGCTTCGCGATCGTCGAAGGCGGTCTCGATGGTCTGCGACAGGGAGGCGAGGTCGTGGGTCGTCATCGGAATTCCTTATGTTCGGCGTTGTCGTGCAAGCTCTACTGCATAATTACTTAAATCGGAACCGATTTGAGGACAAAGTTATGCAGCAATTCAAAGTGCTACAGCGATCTCACGCGTCTCGATGACGCGTTGCGCTGTAGAGGCATAAATCTGAAAAGTTGAAGCGCTTTTGGCTCCGACCTCTCAGCAGGACTTGGCAAACTTCCGTGTTTCCGGCAGTAGGGACGCCTCTATGACCGAGGAAACACGACAGGGCGCGTCCGGACGAGATGCCGTCTGTTCGAAACGCGACGGGAAGATGAAATATGGCACGTATGAAGAAGCGCAATCTGCGCCGTAAGGATGGGGTCTGGGATCCGCTGGCAGACAGCGCACAGAGCAGGCTGCGTGCCTCGACCGTGCCGCTGACGCCGCAGTCGGCCTCGCCGACCTATCGTCTCGCCTATGTCGACGATGATTTTCTCTGCCGCGAGGAACTGCGGCCGGTGCGTCTGCAGCTCGAGCTCCTGAAGACGGAGATGATGCTCGAGGAGCGGGGGATCAATTCGACCGTGGTGATGTTCGGCGGCGCGCGCATCCCCGAGCCGGGCGGCGAGGCCTGGGCGGCCAAGAACGATACACAGCGCAAGAACCTCGAAGCGGCATCGATCTACTACGACGAGGCTCGCAAATTCGCGCGGATCTGCTCGGAGCAGTCCGCCAAGCTCGGCCACAAGGAATATGTCATCGTCACCGGCGGTGGTCCGGGGGTGATGGAGGCGGGAAACCGCGGTGCGGCGGACGCCGGCGCCCCTTCGATCGGCCTCAACATCGTGCTGCCACACGAGCAGGCGCCAAACCGTTTCGTGACGCCGGACTTGTCATTCAATTTCCACTATTTTGCGATCCGCAAGATGCACTTCCTGCTGCGCGCGAAGGCGGTGACGGTGTTTCCGGGTGGCTTTGGTACGCTCGACGAATTGTTCGAAACGCTGACCCTGATGCAGACGGGCCGTCTGGCCCTGGTGCCGCTTATCCTCTTCGGTGAAAAGTTCTGGCGCACCATCATCAATTTCGAGGCTTTGGCCGAATTCGGCACGATTGCGCCGAACGATGTCGATCTCGTTCATTTCGTCGAGACCGCGGAAGAGGCCTGGGAGATCATTGCCGGCTTCTACGAAACGGTCGACCCGCGATCGATCCCGATGGCATCGGGCCGACGCTAGCCTAGATGGGCCGTCTCGCCCTTCCTCGGTCCGGAGAGGGCGAGACGAGTCGCCTCACACCTTTCTGGTAAAATCGGCGGCGTCGATCAAGCCGTCGCCGTTCCGGTCGCGGCGCTTGAACATCCTCTCCGCGGCACCTGCCACTTCCGTTGCGCTCAGCGATCCGTTGCCGTCGGCATCGACGCGGGCGAAAGCGCGCGGCCGCATGCCTGGCAGCATGGCGGGGCGCATCTCCCGGAGCTTGGCGATCGCCTCTTCGCGCTCGGCGCCGGTCTTGGCCCGGGCTTCGCGCCAGGTCTTGCGCGCCTCGCGAAATGCCTGGCGCTTTGCCTCCATCTCCTCGCGGCTGATCTCACCATTGCCATTGGCGTCGAAGCTCTTGAAATTGGCCGAGATCCGCGCCTGGAGTTCCTGGAGCGAAACCTTGGAATCGCCGCTTGTGTCGAGACGCTTGATCATGCGCTCGGCTCGCTGTTCGGGCGTAAGCTTGGCCTTTGCGGCAAACGAGGGTGCCGAAAGTCCGGTCGCTGCCACCGCGAGGATGGTGGCGCCGAATATGAAAGTCCTGCTGCGCATCATGCTTCCTTTCGATCAGTTATCCTGACTGAAGGATAGGCACGCGCGACGCCGGCACCAGTTAAACTTTGGTAATTTAAGTCTCTACAGCGCCGCGCGTCGTATCAGACGCGCAAAGGACGCTGTAGTACTTTGATCGCTGCATGTTTTCATCCTTAAATCCTACGATTTAAGAAACATGCAGTACGGAAAAGCGGTTTTTCCTTGGTTGAATTGTGTTGCGTCAGGACGGCGCCACAACCCGCCGCAGGAACCCCGCCAGATCCTCGGTGACGTAGTCGATCTGTTCGTCGGCGTCGCTCGATGTCTCCCACGCTTCGGCGAATTCGTATTCGAGATTTTGTGGCACGAGCAGCACCGTCTTCATCCCGAGTGCCTTCGGGACCAGGAGGTTGCGCGGCAGATCCTCGAACATCACCGCGTTGCGGGTGTCGACGCGGTGAAGGCCCATGAACTTGTCGTAAGTATCGCCCGCGGGCTTCGGGATGAAATTGGCGGCGACGATGTCGAAGATGTCGTCGAAATGGTCGAGAATACCGAGCGCGCGCGCCGTCATCTCAGCATGGTGGACGCTGCCATTGGTAAAGATGAACTTGCGGCCAGGCAGCGCCTTGATCGCCTCGCCGAGCGCGGGATCGGCCGGAACCACGCTGTAGTCGATCGCATGCGCCCTCTGCAGGAAGTCGTTCGGATCGACGCCGTGATGGATCATCAGCCCCTGCAGGGTCGTGCCGTGATCGCGATAATATTCCTTCTGCAGCTTCTTCGCTTCCGCCGGCTCGAGCGACAGAAGCTCGGCGACATAGGCCGTCATGTTGCGGTCGATCTGCGCGAAGAGATTGACGTGGTGCGGATAGAGCGTGTTGTCGAGGTCGAAGACCCAGTCTGTGACATGGGCGAACTCGGCATGGTTCGGGAGGCGGTCGAGCTTTTTCATGGCCGGGTTATGACATGGGTATGGGCGGCGGCAAACGAGAAAATGCGCCCCGGGCTGTTCTGCCGACGCACACATTCCACTTTGAATTGCCAAATCGGCATGGCATCTTGCGGCTGGCGCGGTTTTGGCTCGGGGCTGCAGGTGCCAATGTCGGACGAACTGTTCTATCTACTGTTTCTGTTCGGATTCTACGCTACGACTGTCGTTACCTATTTCGCCCTTGGCCACGGCCTGACCTGGGTCAACGACCGCAATCCTGAGCGAAAGATTCAGAAGGGACGCGGTTCCGACAAGCGCCGCAAGGCGGAAATCCGCCAGAGCCTGGCGTCAATGTTCAGCGCCAGTCTGCCGCTGGCAATCGGCCTGTACGCCCAGCAGAAGGGCTGGGCGCCGGCGCCCTGGGCCTTCAACTGGTGGGCGGCGGTGCCGCTCTTTGTCCTGTGCCTGTTCCTCTACGATAGCTGGTTCTATTTCATGCACCGGCTGCTGCACACCAAATGGCTCTACCCCCTGCACGCACTCCATCATAAAAGTATCGCACCGACGATCTGGAGCACCTATTCGGAGGATGTTTTCGACAACTTTCTGTTGCAGGGTTTTTCAGCCGTCATCGTTTTCGCCGTCCCGTTTCCGCCGACGATTCTCATCGGCCAAAGACTGTTCGAACATTTCAACGGCATGTTCGGGCACTGTGGATTCGAGTATTTCGCCTCATCGACAGCACGTTATCCGTCCCCCCTGTTGTGCACGACCTTCCATGATCAGCATCATTCGGGGTTCCGGTACAATTACGGCAACTATTTCTCGTTCTGGGATCGCGTGCTGGGCACAATCTCGCCGAACTACGACCATCGCGTGAAGACATTCGAGCAGGAGGGGCCGGCGCTTAAATTCAGTCAGGCCATTTACCCGCCGGAGGTTCAGGAAAAGCCGGACTGAAGCAGCGGTGGCTGTACGGAGTTCTTGGCAATGTCCGGACCTGCGTGCTAGCTCGCATTCCATGGAAACCTGGGTCCTCATCACCATCACCGCGGCCTTCCTTCAGAACGTCCGCTCCGCCATGCAGAAGCACCTGAAGGGCGTCATGGGCACCACCGGCGCGACCTTCGTGCGCTTCGGCTTCGGCCTGCCGTTCGCGCTCTTCTATCTCGTGGTCCTCTGGCGTTTCGCCGGGCACCCCCTGCCGGTTCCGAACGCCACGTTTTTTCAATGGGCAGTTGTCGGCGGGCTGGCGCAGATCGCTGCGACCTTCCTGCTCGTCCATCTCTTCTCCTTTCGCAACTTTGCCGTCGGTACGGCCTATTCTCGCACCGAACCGGCGCAGGCAGCCCTCTTCGGCCTGATCTTCCTGGGCGAGAAAGCGAGCCAGGGCGCGCTGGTTGCGATCGGCATTTCGGTGGTCGGCGTCATGCTTATTTCCGTTGCCCGCACCACGCTCAGCGCGCGGTCTTTGCTGACCTCGGTTTTCAGCCGCACCGCCGCGATAGGCCTTATGTCCGGCACGTTCTTCGGGCTCTCGGCCGTTTCCTATCGATCCGCCTCGCTGGCGCTTGCGCCTAGCCTGCCTGCGCCGGATTACATGATGCAGGCGAGTTTCACGCTCGGCTTCGTCATCCTGCTGCAGACGGTCGTGATGCTCGTCTGGATCGTCGTCCGCGAGCCGGAGGAGTTGCAACGTATCGGTGCGGCATGGAGGCCTGCCTTCGTCGTCGGCTTTGTCGGCGCCTCGGCGTCGTTCGGCTGGTTCATGGCGATGACCTTGCAGCAGGCGGCGATCGTCAAGGTGGTGGCGCAGGTCGAAATGCTCTTCACCTTCGCCTCGTCCTTCTTCGTCTTCCGCGAGTGGATCAACCGCCTCGAATTACTCGGCTGCCTGTTGATCGTGCTCGGCGTCGTGATGCTGATCGTTGTCTAGAGCGCCATGCGTTCAAATGAACGCACAAAGGACGCTCTAGCACTTTGAGTCTAGAGCATCTTATCCGCTTTCGGTGATTCCACCTGAAAGCGGAATCTCTAAGGCGCCCGAAATAAACGCCCGAATTTCGGCGGACGAGCCGTCCGTCGGGTGCTACAACTGCGCCATGCTTTTCGATCTGCCGAACGACGATATCCTTTACGACGCGCTTCTGGCCCGAAGCGCGGATTACGAGGGCCAGGCCTTCGTCTGCGTCAAGAGCACCGGCATCTTCTGCCGGCTCTCCTGTCCTGCCCGCAAGCCGAAGCGGGAAAACACGCTGTTTTTCGACAGCATCGCCGCCTGCATCAATTCCGGTTTCCGCCCCTGCGAGCGATGTCGCCCGCTGGGCCAGCCTTCTGAGAAGGAGCCGCTGGTCAACGACCTTCTGAAACTGCTCGATCGATCTCCGGACCGTCGCTGGACGGAGGACGATCTTTTCCTCCACGGGTTCGATCCATCGACCGTGCGTCGCGCCTTCAAGCGGGCGTTTGGGGTTACCTTCCTCGACCTCGCTCGTCAGCGGCGGGTGGGCGAGGCCGCCCGTCAGCTTTCGGCCGGCGCAAGCGTTATTGAAGCACAGATCGATGCCGGTTATGACTCGCCGAGCGGCTTTCGTACCGCTTTCGCGAAGCTGATAGGGGAGGTGCCCGCCATGTCGCAGGGTCGCCAGTTGCTATTTGCCGATACGATTGAAACGCCGCTCGGGCCAATGATAGCGGTCGCAGACAAGACGCATCTTCATCTGCTCGAATTCCACGACCGCAAGGCCCTGCAAACCGAAATGGAAAGCCTGAAGCGCAAGACGCGGTCCGCGGTCGCACGGGGCAGGACGCCGCCGATCGACCAGATCGAGGCGGAACTGAATGCCTATTTTTCCGGAGAATCAGGCAATTTCCGCACGCCTCTGGCGCTCGACGGGAGCGCCTTCGAGCGACAGGTCTGGGCAAAGCTTTTGGAAATACCGTTGGGCGAGACGCGATCCTACAGCGATATCGCGCGAGAGGTCGCCACGCTCCAGGCGGTGCGGGCAGTCGCCAAGGCAAATGGCGCCAACCGCATCGCGATCGTCATCCCTTGCCACCGTTGCATCGGCGCGGATGGATCGCTGACCGGCTACGGCGGCGGTCTTCGGCGAAAGCAATGGCTGTTGCGGCACGAAGGAAAAATGAAACCCGTTGGATTGTTTGCGGAGGATGTCGGATGAATCAACAGGAAAAGGCGCTTGCCTTTGCAGCGCTGCATCGCAAGGGCGACCCGGTCGTTCTGTACAATATCTGGGATGCGGGCAGCGCCCGTTGCGTGGCCGAAGCCGGTGCAAAGGCGCTTGCCACCGGAAGCTGGTCGGTCGCGGCGGCGCAGGGCTTTGGCGACGGCGAAAAGATACCGCTCGCGCTCCTGCTGGAAATCGTTCGGCTGATCGTCGGCGCGACGGACCTGCCTCTTTCGGTCGACTTCGAAGGCGCCTATGCGGAGGACGCGGCCCAGGGGGCGGCGAACGTCGCTCAGTTGCTCGATGCCGGCGCGATCGGCATCAATTTCGAGGACCAGGTGGTCGGCAAGGGCGGTGTCCATGCCATCGAAAAGCAGGCCTCACGCATCCGAGCTATCCGTGAGATGGCGGAGCGTCGCGGCCTAGCGCTGTTCATCAATGCTCGCACCGATCTTTTCCTTCAGGAGAGCGATGCAGCGCGCCATGCAGGGCTGCTCGACGAGGCAATCGCGCGCGGCAAAGCCTATGCCGAGGCCGGCGCCAGTGGTTTCTTCGTGCCGGGG
The DNA here is from genome assembly GCF_030124405.1 of Sinorhizobium sp. 7-81. Classification (NCBI taxonomy): domain Bacteria; kingdom Pseudomonadati; phylum Pseudomonadota; class Alphaproteobacteria; order Hyphomicrobiales; family Rhizobiaceae; genus Sinorhizobium; species Sinorhizobium sp. 7-81. Next base: position 415,279 of record NZ_JASKLT010000001.1, read on the forward strand.
TTGGCCGATGCGGGCCTGATCGGCAAGATTTGTGCGGCCTCGCCGCTGCCGGTGAACGCGATGATGAAGCCGGGCGCGCCGGACCTCGCCGCGCTCGCGGCGGCAGGTGTCGGCCGGGTCAGCTACGGGCCGTTCCCCTATCGCGCCATGATCGAGCGGTTGCGTGCCGAGGCCGAGAAGATCTACCAGAGCGCCGTCAGGTAACCTTCACGATGCTCTTATGGCCGATCACGGCACGATCAGCGTGCCGGCGCCGTGCTCGGTGAAGATCTCGAGCAGGACCGAATGGGCGGTCTTGCCGTTGAGAATGACCACGCCCTGCACACCAGCCTTGATAGCGTCGATGCAGGTTTCGACCTTCGGGATCATGCCGCCGGAAATCGTGCCATCGGCGATCAGCGCGCGTGCCTGCGCCACCGACAGTTCCTTGATCAATTCGCCCTGCTTGTTGAGCACGCCCGGAACGTCGGTGAGGAAGAGCAGGCGGGTCGCGTTGAGCGCACCGGCGATGGCGCCGGCGAAGGTGTCGGCGTTGATATTGTAGGTGTGGCCGTCGCGGCCGGGCGCCACCGGTGCAATCACCGGAATCATCTCCGAGCGAGCGAGCAGGTCGATCAGGGTGCGGTCCACCTCGACCACGTCGCCGACGAAGCCCAGATCGAGAACGCGTTCGATATTGGAGTCGGGGTCGCGAATGGTCTTCTTCGCCTTTTCGGCGAAGACCATGTTGCCGTCCTTGCCGCAAAGGCCGATCGCCCATTCTCCGGTCTGGTTGATGAGGGCGACGATTTCCTTGTTGATCGACCCGGCAAGCACCATCTCGACGATCTCGACGGTCTTCTCGTCGGTAACGCGCAAGCCGCCTTCGAATTTCGATTCGATACCCATCTTTGTCAGCATGGCGCCGATCTGCGGCCCGCCCCCATGCACGACGATCGGGTTGACACCGGACTGTTTCAGAAGCGCGATGTCGCTGGCGAACGCGCGCCCCAGTTCCGGATTGCCCATGGCATGGCCGCCATATTTGACGACGATCGTCTTGTTCTCGTAACGCTGCATGTAGGGCAGCGCTTGTGTGAGCAGGCGTGCCTGGATTTCACTTTCTGATGCGGACATGGCGGATCCTCGAAAATATCGGGTGCTGTTTAGAGCCTTTCATGGCGAAAACGCAAGTTCCGAAAGGATGGAATGATCGGCGGGCAACATAAAGCGGTAATGACACTCCTGCTGGTTCTGGCGGTCTCTCTACCCTACTATGGTGATGCTTTGATGCCGTGAGGGGCGCAATCGCCATGGCTGATGAGGAGATCTCCGCGCTGCTCAGCCGCGTGGCCCTGAGAGACCGCGATGCCTTTGTGGCGCTCTATCGCCAGACGAGTCCGAAACTCTTCGGCGTTTGTCTGCGTATTCTCAAGGATCGCAGCGAAGCGGAAGAAGCGCTACAGGAAATCTACGTCAAGGTATGGCAACGCGCCGACCGTTTCGCGACCGGGCAGGCAAGTCCGATGTCCTGGCTCACGGCAATCGCACGCAACCATGCGATCGACCTCATCCGAGCGCGAAAACCCGTCGCAAACGCGATTGACGAGGCCTATGATTTGGCTGATCCTGCTCCAGATCCGGAACGATCGGCTGCAGTCCGGTCAGAAGGCAGGCGGATCGACGCCTGCATGGAGGAGCTCGAGAAGGATCGCGCCGAGGCGGTGCGCCGAGCCTATGTCGAAGGATTGAGCTACCAGGAACTGGCTGAGATGTTCGCGGTACCGCTCAATACGATGCGGACCTGGTTGAGACGCAGCCTCCTGAAGCTGAGAGAGTGCATGGAGCGATGACGACGCAGAATCCCGAGAGCGGAGATTTTCGCCGCGACGAAGTGATCGCCGGGGAATATGTGCTCGGCGTTCTGTCGGCGGAGGACCGCCGCAAGGTCGAGGCGCGCATGGCATCGGACCGGAATTTCGCCGCCATGGTCGATCGCTGGCAACACAATCTCGCCTCCTTCGACGATACCTATGAAGCGGTTAGGCCGCCAGCCCATGTGCTTGCTGCCGTGGAGCGCAGCATTTTTCCGCCTGCGCCGGCGGCCGCTCCTCCGGTCGGCTTCTGGAACTCGCTTCTTCTCTGGCGCAGCCTCGCCATCGCTTCGCTTGCTGCCGTCGTGATCATGGGCGCGTCGATGGTCGGCCTCTTCAGCGAGCCGCAAAGCCAGCCGCTGGTGGCGGAGCTTTCCGGCGAAGGCAATACCATCAATCTCGTTGCCCGTTTCGACAGGACATCCGGCAGCCTGAAGCTGACGCCGGTGGCGGCGCGGCAGGCGGAGGAGAAATCTCTCGAACTCTGGCTGATCGAGGGCAGCAATCCGGCGATCTCGCTGGGAGTACTGCCGCAGTCCGGCGAAGGCGAACTCCTGGTGCCGCCCGAAATGCGGACGAAGTTCATCGAGGACGCGACCCTTGCCGTCAGCGTCGAGCCGCTCGGCGGCTCGCCGACCGGCTCACCCACGGGTCCCGTCATTGCCTCCGGCAAGGCTCGCCATCTCTAGGCGGACGCCGGCGCCTGCAGAGCCTCCAGCAAAAAAACGTCGTCTTTCAGACTGATAGAAGCAGAGCGCGCCGCCTGAAACTCTTTCTCCGCGCCTCCCGTTGCTTGTCAATGTTCCCTGGAAGGAACAGCAATCGCCCGAGCGGACACTTTCAAGGTGATCTCAGCGGGCAAGCGCAATAGGAAGGAAGAGAGAAATGTTCAGGTTTGTGATCCGTTCGGCACTCGTCGCCTCCATGCTCACGACAGGTGCGGTCGTCGCCTACGCCGAGAACCCGATGGTGGGCGGTGCGCCGATGTATGCCGAGAAGAATATCGTCGAAAATGCCATCAACTCGAAGGACCACACGACGCTGGTTGCGGCCGTCAAGGCGGCCGGTCTCGTCGAGACCCTGCAGGGCAAGGGACCCTTTACCGTCTTCGCACCGACGAACGCGGCCTTCGCGGCCCTGCCGGCCGGCACGGTCGACACGCTGCTGGAGCCTGAGAACAAGGACAAGCTTACGACCGTTCTGACGTGCCATGTCGTCGCCGCCGACGCGATGTCGGCGACGATCGCGGAGATGATCAAGGACGACGGCGGGGAACACGACCTTAAGACGATCGGCGGTTGCGTCCTGAAGGCCAAGACCGACGGCGGCAAGATCGGACTGACTGATGAAACCGGCGGCACGGCCTGGGTAACGATCGCCGACGTGAAACAGTCGAACGGCGTCATTCACGTCATCAACAAGGTGCTGCTGCCGAAAGGTTGACAATCGCGGGCGGCGGGTCACGACCCGCCGCCCGCGCGACCCGCGCTCTGCTGCGTGGCGACTCTCTCACGGCGGTTTGATGGACTTTGTTTTGTCCCGCTTCCGTCGGTCCGCTAGTCTAAAACGGGAGCATCAACGGCGAATGCGTCTTCGGACGGGAGGCTCTCATGACGAACCGTCGCAATTTCCTGATGGCGGGCGCCGCGCTCGCCGCATGGACGGTCGCCCGTGGCTTTGCGCCTGCCGCGCGTGCGGCCAACAGTGAAACTTTCGAGGTCGCAAAGACGGACGAGGAGTGGCGGGCGATCCTGACAGCGGAGCAATACAGCATCCTGCGGCAGGAGGACACGGAACGGCCCTTCACGAGCGCGCTCAACAACGAGAAACGCAAGGGGATTTTCCACTGCGCGGGATGTGACCTGGCGCTTTATTCCTCCGATGCCAAATTTGACAGCGGCACCGGTTGGCCGAGCTTTTGGCAATCGCTCCCGGGCGCGGTCGGCACACGCGAGGACAATTCCCTGTTCATGACAAGGACCGAATGCCACTGCCGCCGCTGCGGCGGGCATCTCGGCCACATTTTTGACGACGGTCCGCCGCCGACCGGCAAGCGGCACTGCATCAACGGGCTGGCGCTCAAATTTGCGCCGGCCGCCGTGTGACCAGCGTCTGTTGCGCGTGACGGTGACGCGCGGGGCCGACGCGTATGAGGCGTCGTTAGGGAACGACGAAGAGCAAACGCTTAAAACGTGCCCGCCTGCGGCGAAGGTGTCTGCACGTCGGAGAGTGCGGCCTGGAGCTTCTGCTCCTGCTCGGGCGAGAGCGACGTTTTCAGCACACGGCCCCGCAGCCCCGAAAATTCGGCCAGCACCTTCTCCGGTTGCACCTTGCGCACCAGAATGAAGAGCGCCGAGGAGTTGTTCGGAATCGTGCTGCCGAGCGACTTGATGAAGTCGTCATCGATGCCGTAGTCGGTGAGCGAGCCGGAAAGCGCCCCTGCGCCGGCACCGAGTGCGCCACCGATCGCGAAGCCTGCGAGCGGATTGAGGAAAAGCAGGCCGACGAGGCCACCCCAGAGCGAACCCGAAAGAAGGCCCGAGGTCGCACCGACAGCAGTGAGATTTAGGCTCTGCTTCAGATGCACCTTGCCTTCGCCATCGCGCATGACTACGACAGCATCTTCGAGATCGACCAGATATTCCTTGCTCAGGCTGTTCAGCTTCAAGAGAACCCTGTCGGCCTCTTCCATCGAATCGAATCCCACGACAATCAGATCGGACATGTCTCTCTCCTGGATCTTGGCCCGGCCGGCGAAAAGGATGCCGCCGCTCGCAGAGATAGAGCGCTTTGCCTGTCGGGGTAGTGACGAAGATCAAGGACTTTGTCGTCGGATATGCTAGTCCGCGGGCAAACGCGCCGGTCTCAGCGCGTGACCGCAAGATCGATCGCGGCGCGCAGTTCCTCGATGCCGACACCCTTTTCCGACGAGGTCGATAGCACCTCTGGAAAGGCGGCCGGGCGTTTCTTGATCTTCTCGATCGTTTCGGCGATCAGCCGAGGCACGCCCGCCGCCTTGATCTTGTCGGTCTTGGTGAGCACGATCTGATAGGAAACGGCAGCCTTGTCGAGCAGCGCGAGCACTTCTTCGTCGTTCTTCTTGATGCCGTGACGGGCGTCGATCAGCACGTAGACACGCTTCAGCGTCGAGCGGCCGCGCAGATAGTCGAAGACGAGTTTGGTCCAGGCGTCGACCTGCTCCTTGGGCGCCTGGGCATAGCCGTACCCAGGCATGTCGACGAGCGCCATCGGCGGCAGGTCGCCGGCCTCGCCGGAATAGCCGTCCGGCACGAAATAGTTGAGCTCCTGGGTGCGGCCCGGCGTATTCGATGTGCGCGCGAGGCCCTTCTGTCCGACAAGGGCGTTGATCAGTGACGATTTGCCGACGTTCGAGCGGCCGGCAAAGGCGATCTCCAGCGGGCCCTCGGGCGGCAGGAACTTCATGGCAGGAACGCCGCGGATAAAGATCCACGGGCGGCCGAAAGCGGAGGAATCGTTCCGGTTTTTCTTCTTCTCGGTCATCGCTCGATTTTTCCTCGTTGCCCGGTCGGCTTCAATGTTTTGATCCGACTTGTCAAGCGTTGGCCGGCTTTGCACTGGCTTCACGGCCATATGGAAAGCCTCAGCGCAGCCGGCGCTGCCGCCAGAGTTCGATAGCGAGATAGGCAAAAAGGGCAAAGAGGACGATCGACCCGCCGACAATGGTGCTTGCGCGGGGAATTTCGTCGTGGATGACGGCGACCCAGAGAGGTGCGAGCACGGTTTCGACCGTGCCAAGCAATGCTGCGAGTGCCGAAGGAAGCAGCCTCGCGCCAGTGACGAATAAGGCGAGGCCGAGGCCGAAATTCAGCGCCCCGAAAGCGACGAGGATCCCGAGTTCGGCCGCAGTGACGGCAAAGCCCGAGGCCTGTGTTGCCGCGATCATGGCGGCAATGAGTGTGCCGAGACAGGCCGCCGGCGTCATGCGGACATCGGCATAGCGGCGGGTGACGACCGTTGCGCAGGCAAAGGCGAATGCGATCAGCAGGGCAAGCGCATCCCCGACCGGTGAGACCGCGCCGGTAATCGAACCGGAAACCATCACCAGGACGCCGGCGATGACCGCGGCGATTGCCAGCCAGGTGAGCGATGAGACGGTTTCGCGGAATACGACCCGGCCGATGAGGGTCGCGATGAGCGGCACGCCCGCTTGAACGAGCAGGATGTTGGCGACGGTCGTGTAGGCAAGTGCGAGCACGAAACTCGTGGATGCCGTCGCGAAGCAGCAACCGACGGCTACGCCCGGCCAGCCCATGTCGCGGAAGAGCCGCATCATGTTCGAGGCGCCGTCGCGGACCAGCATGAACCCGAGCAGAAATAACGCGGCGAAGATCGACCGCCAGAAGACGACGATCCAACTGTCGTCGATTTCGAGAAAACGCGCCAGCATGCCGCCGAAGCTCCACACGATCGCCGAGCCGAGAACGAGCGCGATGCCGGTTGCGCGGCCTTGCACCGGCACGGCGGATTTCGGCAGTACGGTCGGTTGCGACATGAACGGCTTCCGGATCGGAACTGGCAGACGATAGATTGCTTGCTGGTTGCAGGCGCGGGCGTTCGCGACAGGCGGTTGTCGCAAAGCGGAATGAGGAAAGAAAAAGCCCCGGATCTTTCGATCCAGGGCTTTGAAGCGGAGTGATGTCCGGCGGCTATTCCGCCGGTTTGGGTTTCTTCGTGAACAGGGATTTGAGGTTCTCGATGAGCTCGATCTTCACGCCCTGACGCTTCATGATGATCGACTGCTGGATGATCGACAGCGTGTTGTTCCAGGCCCAGTAGATGACGAGGCCGGCCGGGAAGGACGCCAGCATGAAGGTGAACACCACCGGCATCCAGGTGAACAGCATTGCCTGCGTCGGGTCCGGCGGTGTCGGGTTCATGCGCATCTGCAGGAACATGGTGATGCCCATGATGATCGGCCAGACGCCGAGATGCAGGAAGAGGGGGACGTCGAAAGGCAGAAGTCCGAACAGGTTGAAGATCGTTGTCGGATCGGGTGCCGACAGGTCCTGGATCCAGCCGAAGAACGGCGCATGGCGCATCTCGATGGTGACGTAGATCACCTTGTAAAGCGCGAAGAACACCGGGATCTGCAGGAGAATCGGCCAGCAGCCGGCGAGCGGATTGATCTTCTCTTCCTTGTAGAGCTGCATCATCGCCTGCTGCAGGCCCATGCGGTCGTCACCGAATTTCTTCTTCAGTTCCTCCATTTTCGGCTGAACTTTCTTCATGTTCGCCATCGACGCATACTGCTTGTTGGCGAGCGGGAAGAAGAGAAGTTTGACGACGATCGTGGTGATCAGGATCGCTATGCCGAAATTGCCGAACAGCCGATAGAAGTAGTCCATCATTTTGAACATCGGCTTGGTGATGAAGTAGAACCAGCCCCAGTCGATCATCAGGTCGAATTGCGGGATGGAATAGGCAGCCTCGTAATTGTCGATAACAGGCACTTCCTTGGCGCCCGCAAAGACCAGGTTCTTCACCTCTGAAGTCTGGCCCGGAGCGATCGTCACCGCATCCGCCTTGTAGTCGCTCTGGTAGCGCGCGCGGCCATCGGTGAAATGGGAGAAACGGGTGTCGAAGGCCGTTGCCTGCGGCGGAACGATCGCCGCCGCCCAGTACTTGTCGGTGATGCCGAGCCAGCCGCCGGTGGCCTTGCCGGGCTCGACCGATTTCTCGTCCTCGATCTTCGAATAGCCGTATTCCTGCAGGCCGTTGTCGCCGGCCACGCCGATGAAACCCTCATGCAGTACGTAGATGCTCGGGGTCGTCGGCTTGTTGAAGCGCGTTACGCGGCCGTAGGAGGAGAGCGAAACCGGCTCTGCGGCGCCGTTCTTGATGCTGTCGACGACCTGGAACATGTAACGGTCGTCGACGGAAATCGTCCGGGTGAAGGTGATGCCCTTGTCGTTGGTGTAGGTCAGCGTCACCGGCGTGGATGCGGTCAGCTTGTCGCCACCGGAAAGCGTCCACACGGTCTGCGGGCCGGGCACGGTTCCGGTCGCGTCGTTGCCGACATAGCCGAGTTCGGTGAAATAGCCATCGGCGGTTTCCGCCGGGCTGAAGAGGGTAATGACCGGGCTCTGCGGATTGACCGTCTCATGGTAGCCCTTGAGCTTCAGGTCGTCGAAACGCGCGCCGGTCAGGTTGATGGATCCCGCAAGCGCCGGCGTGTCGATTTCCACGCGTGCAGACTTGGCGACGGCCTGGTCGCGGCTTTCGCCCGGAACGGCGCCACTGGGCAGCGCCTGCCCCGGAGTCGCCTGCTGCGTGCCGCCCTGGGGTTGAGCCTGTTGTGCCTGCTGGGCCTGTTCCGCAGCGATGCGGTCCTTTTCGATCCTCGGATTGACATAGAAAAATTGCCAAGCGACGAGGATCAGCACGGACAGTGCAATCGCGACGAAATAATTGCGGTTGTTTTCCATCATGGTTTCCTGGAACCGGCCGAAGGCCGCTTCTGTTTCGGCTTGTTTTCGATGCGATCGCAAAGCGCCCGGGTCAATGCGTCGAAGGGGGCATGCAGCAGATCGCGTCGGGCGACAATCACATAGTCGTGTCCGGGTTTCATTGCAAACCCGGCTGAAAGCCGCACTGCTTCTTTGAGGCGTCGGCGCATTCGGTTGCGCTCTACGGCATTGCCGTGCTTCTTGGTAACGGTGAAGCCGACGCGGGCGTCACCTTCCATATCCTTGCGGTCGAGCACTTCGAGGAGAAATAGCGGGCCTTTGCGGCTTTCTCCAGCTCTGACGGCCAAGAACTGCGGACGGCTTTTCAGCCGCCCGACAGTCGTTTTGTCTTTATCTGACGTCATATGCCCGGACATGAGGTTTCGGGCAAACTCGGCTTAAGCCGAGAGACGCTTGCGGCCACGAGCCCGGCGGGCTGCGAGGACCTTCTGGCCACCCTTGGTGGACATGCGTGCACGGAAGCCGTGACGGCGCTTGCGAACAAGCTTGGATGGTTGGTAGGTACGCTTCATTTATTTAAATACCGCGGTGTGCGGCCCTTCTTGGGTTTGCAAAGTGCAAGAGCGTTTACGTAACCGGGCACAGCTCCGCCTTGCGGGCAGGATGGTTTGACCGGACGTGCGCGGCTTATAAGGACAAATGTCCGGCAAAGTCAATTCCCGACCCCCGCGATCATCCGATGCCGGGCCTGACAGCGGTTCCCTTGGCGCGCGGCGCTTGTTGCATGATTCCTTGAATCGGTTGATTTAAGGACAAAGTCATGCAGCCACTCAACGTTCTACAGCGACCCTTTGCGCGTCTGATGAGACGCGCGGCGCTTGTTGCATGATTCCTTGAATCGGTCGATTTAAGGACAAAATCATGCAGCCACTCAACGTTCTACAGCGACCCTTTGCGCGTCTGATGAGACGCGCGGCGCTGTAGTGCAGATCGGTGAATAAAAACCTAATCCAGCCTCGCCAGATGTTGGCCGGACCGGTGATGGTTTCGTTAACCACGCGCATTTTAGCATTCCCTTTGTGTGTGCAGCGAGCACCGCGCACCAAGGGGACGACGTCTGCGGGCGTTGGGGGGACAGGAATGAAAATTCGCGGGAAAATATACTTGATCGTCGGCATCATGAGTCTGCTGGCGATCGCCATTACCGGCATGTCTTTGCTGATCGTGTCGCAATACAACGACAAGCTTCATCAATTCCAGAACGCATCCGACCGGGCGTTCAAGGGCGAGCGGCTCAATCGTCTGGTGACCGGCGTCGTCATGGAATCGCGCGGCATCTACGCCGCACCGACAATCGAAAAAGCAAAGCCCTTCGCCGAGGGCCTCCTCAAGAATCTCGACAAGATCGACGCGCTGCTCGAAGACTGGCGTCCGCTGGTTCCCGCGGACAACCTCTCGTCCTTCGATGCGCTGGCGAAGCGCGCCGACGAGTTCAAGACCTTCCGCAGCGAGACGGCCCGTCTTGGCCGAGAGGTTTCGCCGCAGGCTGCCAACGAGCAGGGCAACAACGACGCCAATCGCGCCAACCGCAAGGCTTTCCAGGCCGAGATAGACGTGGTCGTGGATGCCAATCTGGAATCGCTTCAGGCGATCACGGAAGAGATCGCAGTTTTTGAACGCTCGGTTATTCTGATCGTGCTCGGGATCGCCGGCCTCGGGCTGGTCGCCGGCATCGGTACGGCCTTCTATATCGGCACCAACCAGCTCAGCCGGCCGATCCTCGACCTGACGGGCACCATGAAGCAGCTTGCCGGGGGCGATCTGTCGGTCGATGTGCCTTTCGCCGGACGCAAGGACGAGATCGGCGACATGGCTGCCGCCGTCGCCATCTTCAAGCAGAACGGGCTTGCGGTGCGCGAACTCAACGCCCAGGAAGCGGCATTGCGGGAAAAGAGCGCCGATCTCCAGTCGAGCATCGGCATCGTCGTCTCAGCGGCTGCCGCGGGCGATTTCACCAAGCGCATCGGCAAGGACTACGGCAACGACGATCTCAACCGGTTTGCCGCGAGCGTCAATGAACTCGTCGGCGGCGTCGACAGCGGGATTTCCGAAACACGGCGGGTAATCGCAAGCCTTGCAGCCGGTGACTTGACGCAGAGCATGAACGGCCAGTTCCAGGGCGCCTTCGCGGAACTGCAAAGGAACGTCAACGACACGCTCACCACCTTGCAGAAAACCTTGCGCGAGGTTCGCACGACGACGGACTCGATCAATGGCAACGCATCCGAACTGCGCTCGGCGGCGGACGACCTGTCGAAGCGCACGGAGCAGCAGGCCGCCTCGCTCGAGGAGACCTCGGCGGCGCTCGACGAGATCACCGCCGCAGTTCGCAGCTCGACCGAGAGGGCGCAGGAAGCATCGGTCATGGTCACTGAGGCAAAGGAAAGCGCAGCCGAATCCGCCTCCGTCGTCCGTAGCGCGGTCGAGGCCATGGGCCGTATCGAGCAGGCTTCAAGCGAGATCGGCCAGATCACCAACGTCATCGATGAAATCGCCTTCCAGACCAACCTTTTGGCGCTCAATGCGGGCGTCGAGGCGGCGCGCGCGGGTGACGCCGGCAAGGGCTTCGCAGTCGTTGCACAGGAGGTCCGCGAACTCGCCCAGCGGGCGGCCAGCGCTGCCAAGGACATCAAGACGCTCATTTCCAAGTCGGGCAGCGAAGTGGCGACGGGAGTCAAGCTCGTGCAGGCGACCGGTTCCGCGCTCGGCGAGATCGAAACGCGCGTTCTGAAGATCAACGACCATATCCATTCGATCGCGACGGCCGCGCGCGAGCAGTCGACAGGGCTTGCCGAGGTCAGCACTGCCGTCAACCAGATGGACCAGGTGACGCAGCGCAATGCCGCGATGGTCGAAGAGGCGAACGCCGCGACGCACAAGCTTTCGGCCGAAACCGGCAACCTTGCGAACCTGATCGCCTACTTCAAGGTCGACCGGGATGCCGGAGTGGTTGCACCGGCAAGGGAAACAAGTCGTCCCGTCGCATCGCCCGCCCGGCGAATGATGGGCAGCGTGGCCCGAGCCTTCGGCGGCAGTTCCGCCGCGGCACGTGACGATTGGGAAGAGTTTTGAGCTTCTCGCATCCGATGTCATGATATTCTCGCGGGAAGCCTTGGCGTTTACCGCGAGAAATAGTCTGTGGTGCAACGATCCTTGCCGGATCGTGCTATCCCCTTTCACGGCAACGTGATTTGTCAGGGCGAGCCGTTCACGTCGACGTTTGACGGCGCGACCATTCGTTATTGGTTCCGGGTCCGGATTCCCTCTAACTCAAGGGTAGATCTCGCCGAAAGCAAGCCGCATGAGCCATGGTGCCAGAAACGGGGCAGAAGATGCAGCCCTGAACCCTTCGTCAGGGCGGAGCGGCGCTGGACATGCGGCGCGTCGTTCGCCATGGCGGTTCGTGCCATTCGCTCTTCTGCTCGTCGGTGGTGCCGCTTGTTACGCGTTTGGCCTGCCGCAATATCTTTCGTTGACGGCGCTCGTCCACCACCGCGAGACCCTCAGTGCCTATGTCGATGCCTACCCGCTTCGAGCGGGCGCAGCTTTCTTTGTGGTCTATGTCGCAGTGGTCGTCTTTTCGATCCCGGCTGCGTCGGTGCTGACCATATTCTCCGGATTCCTGTTCGGCTGTATCACCGGCGCAGCCATGGCAATCGTCGCGGCGACGCTCGGATCCTGCCTTCTGTTCCTTGCCGCGCGCGGGGTCCTCGGGGACCTCCTGCGCCCGCGCGCCGGTCGCTTCCTGGATCGGCTCGCGGATGGGTTCCGGCGCAATGCGTTCCTTTATCTTCTGATCTTGCGGCTGGCGCCGATTTTTCCCTTCTTCATAGTCAACATTGCGCCCGCATTCTTTGATGTGAGGCTGCGCACTTTCGCGGCAGCAACGCTGATCGGCATCGTGCCGGGCACGTTCGCCTATGCTTGGCTCGGCCGCAGCCTCGACGACGTGATCGCCCGCTCGGCCGCGTCCGGAGGCGAGCTTACGCTTTCGGATTTTGCGACGAGGGACATTTCGCTCGGGCTCGCGGCGCTTGCGCTCATCGCGGCATTGCCTCTCGTGTTCAAGCTAATACAGTCACGCCGCAAGACGGTGTGACGGGGCGGAAGGCGGCGTGGCGAAAATCCTCAATCCGGATATCTGCGTGATCGGCGGTGGTGCGGCAGGCCTGTCCGTGGCTGCGGGTGCCGCGGCCTTCGGCGTGCCGGTCGTCCTTGTCGAGCGCGGCCGAATGGGAGGGGATTGCCTGAACTTTGGCTGCGTGCCGTCGAAGGCGCTGATTGCGGCCGCGAAACATGCACAGGCGATCCGAGCAGCAGGCGAATTCGGCATCGCCGCAGGCGAACCGGTCGTCGACTACGAGCGATTGCAGGCGCGGGTCCACGCGGTCATCGGCGCAATCGCGCCGCATGATTCCGCAGAGCGGTTCGAGAGCGTTGGCGTGAAGGTCATCGCCGACACGGCCCGGTTTGTCGACGACAGGACGGTCGCGACCGGCGACCATATCATCCGGGCGCGGCGCTTCGTGATCGCCACCGGCTCGTCGCCGGCCATTCCCGCAATCCCGGGGCTGGCGGAGGCGCCGTACCTTACCAATGAGACACTCTTCGATCTGAAGAGGCTGCCGGAACACCTCGTCATTGTCGGCGCCGGACCGGTCGGAATGGAGATGGCGCAGGCATATCGCAGGATCGGGGCGCGCGTGACGGTCGTCGAGGCCGGCAAGGCGCTTTCGAGCGGCGATCCGGAACTGGCGGCGATCGTCCTGGAGGCGATCCGCGCCGAGGGTACCGTGCTTCACGAGCAAACCGCCATCCTATCGGTCGAGCGGCAGGCGGGCGGCGTCCGGCTGCTTTGCGAGAATGCGCAAGGGCGGTTCGCCGTCGATGGCAGCGATCTTTTGCTGGCCGCGGGCCGCGTCCCCAACCATGCTTCTCTCGACCTCGGCGCCGCCGGTATTCGCCACGATGGGAAGGGGATCGCCGTTGGAGCAGATCTGCGAACGAGCAATCGTCGCGTCTATGCCATCGGCGACGCCACAGGCGGCCTGCAATTCACCCATGTTGCGAGCTACCATGCGCGGCTCGTGCTGCAGCAGATCCTGTTCCGAATGCCGGCGCGCGAAGACCGCGACATTGTTCCGAGGGTGACGTTTACCGATCCGGAGCTTGCGCAGGTCGGCCTTGGCGAGGCAGAGGCGCGGGAAAAGTTCGGCCGGATCGACGTCGTCCGCTGGGATTTTTCTGCAAATGATCGCGCCCGCACCGACGGCCTCGACCGGGGGCTGATTAAGATCGCGGTCGGCCGGCGCGGTCGGATCATCGGGGCGGCGATCGCCGGTGCCGGTGCCGGCGAAATGATCAACGGCTTTGCATTCGCCATCGCCAATCGGCTGACGCTCAAGCATTTTCGCGGCTATGTGGCGCCCTATCCCACCTTGTCCGAGATTGGAAAACAGGCATCGATCTCCTATTATGCCCCCGTGGCGCGAAATCCGCTTGTTCGATCCGTGATCGGAACGCTGCGGTATTTTGGCTGAGTTTGCAGGGAACGTTCTAGGTTTATGGTGGAAGACGCGCGTCCGGCCAATGCGAGTGCGAAGCCCCGAGCGGCCGTCGGGTTTCTTCGCGGGCTCTCCGGCAAGTTGCTGCTTTTGACGGTGGCTTTCGTCATGCTCGCGGAAGTTCTGATCTTTGTGCCGTCGGTCGCCAATATGCGGATCCGTTGGCTTCAGGATCGGCTGAATACCGTGGCCGCCGCGGCCGTCGCCGTCGACGGGCTGCAGAATGTCGAGCTTCCGCGGGCCGTGCAACGCGACACCCTGATGGCGACGGGAACCAAGGCCATCGTAATTCGCCGCAAGGATGCGTCGCGGATGATCGCCAGCGTCGACATGCCCCCGGCGATCGACGGGGAATACGACATCGCCAACTTTACCCCCGTCGGCGCGATACGCGATGCATTCGATACGCTGCTGTTCGGCGGCAGCCGGATCGTGCGGGTTTATGGTCCGCTCGGCGAAAGCGATGCGACGATCGAGCTGGTGATGAAGGATGCCGGCTTGCGCAAGGCGATGCTCGTCTACTCGCGCAACGTCTTCCTTCTGTCGATCGTGATCTCGCTGATCACGGCGGCACTGATCTTTCTCGCCATCAATCGCATGCTGATTGTGCCGATCAGGCGGATGACGGCGAGCATGCAGGAGTTCGCCGACGAGCCGTCCAACCCGGAGCGCCTCCTTGTTTCGCCGGAAGGCAGGGATGAACTGGCGGTCGCCGGTCAGCATCTCGCGAGCATGCAGCGCGAACTGCAGAAAACCCTGAAGCAACAGAAAAGCCTCGCCGAGCTCGGCCTCGCCGTTTCGAAGATCAACCATGACATGCGCAACATCCTCTCGTCCGCGCAGCTCATTTCCGACCGGCTCGCCGACGTCGATGATCCGGTGGTGAAACGCTTCGCGCCCACGCTCTTGAGAACGATCGATCGCGCCGTCGGTTATACGCAGGAGGTGCTCTCCTACGGGCGCACGGCTGAGGCAGAGCCGCACCGTCGCTTTGTCGCCCTGCGCCCACTCGTCGAGGATGTTGCCGAACTCCTGGCGATCGACCGCCAGAGCGGCATCGATTTCGAGATCCAGATCCGGGACGACGTCGTCGTCGATGCGGACAGCGAGCAGCTTTTTCGCGTCGTTCACAATCTCTGCCGCAATGCCGTACAGGCGCTGACGCAACACGAGCCGGAGGATGGCCGCGCCAAGATGGTTTCCGTTTCCGCCATCCGAACGGGGAGCGTGGTTGCGATTTCGGTGGACGATACCGGGCCGGGCATGCCGGCCAAGGCGCGCGAAAACCTGTTTGCCGCCTTCCGCGGCTCGGCGCGCTCCGGCGGCACGGGGCTCGGCCTTGCCATTGCCCGCGAACTGGTGCTTGCCCATGGCGGAACAATAGCGCTCGTGGAAAAGCCGACGCCCGGCACGCTGTTCCGCATCGAACTGCCGGATCGCCCGGTGCCGTTGGACGCGTTCCGTTCGAAGGCGCGGCCCTGACATTCCGCTCTCAGGTCCTCGCTGCCCTCCGATCGCTCGCTCCGGCGCGTCATCCACGGTTGTCGCAAAAATGAAATTTTTTGCCGAAAGGCGCTTGCAATCGCCGAAAGGACCCAGTAGAGGATCGCCACGCAAGCGGTTCTCACCGCTTCAGGCAAGCACCCGTAGCTCAGCTGGATAGAGCACCAGACTACGAATCTGGGGGTCAGGAGTTCGAATCTCTTCGGGTGCGCCATTCCCTCTCAAGTCACATCCTTCAGCTGCTCGCAACAAGGTTGCGGCAAGCGGTCACGAACGCAATCGACGGCGTTGCCAGTAACTGTCTATCGTCTCTCGCCAACGGCGATCAGATACTCGCGCTTGATATGGAGCCCGGCCTCGACCCGATAGTGTGCGTGATAGGCGTCGATATCGCGCTTCAGCGCGTTCGGTGTCACGGTCGGTGCAATCCATCTGTTGCTAAGTCAAATCCTGACTACGACCCCGAATAATTCCAGGAAAGGTGTGTAGCAGTTTTCCGTCCGGAATTGCGTCATTACCAGACGTAGGGGATCAGGCGATAGCGCACGCGCGCTGCATAGGCGTCGTATCCCGCAAGACCGGTCCGGAGCTCCTTTTCCTCGATGCCGATGCGCATGGCAAGCAAGGCGATGAGCACGAGCACCGCCCCAAGCCCCCACCAGGAGCCGAGGAGTAGCGAGGTGCCCGCGACGAAGATGAGGGCGCCGGCGTAGAGGGGATGGCGGACGTAGCTGTATGGTCCCGTTGTAACCACCCTTTGCGCTCGCTCCCTCTGGATCTTCACGACGGGTGCCGCGAAGCTGTTTTCCCTGAACGTCCGGTAGTCGAACCAGATCGAGAACAAGAGCGCCGAGCCGCCGAGGACCTGTACCCACTCGGGAACCGACGACCAGCCGAACCGCACGGCGTCGAGTGCCATGAACGCAAACGCGCCGAGCAGGAACAGAAGGATGACGGTGGTCAGCACCTTGTCCGCGAAAGGTTGCCCTTTCTGAATAGGTGCCGACAGCCTTTCCTTGAGCAGTGCGGGATCATGCCGGGCGAGCGACAGTCCGGCGATCAGGGAGAGCGCCAGCATCGCCGCGAGGAACACCCACGCGGCCGGCCACTCAAGCGTTCCGGCGGAGGCAAAGAGCACCACTCCAATGATTGCAAACCAAATGAGGGTCTGCAGGGTCAGCCTGGCGATCATGGGCAAGCTCCACACGATCTGACGAGGATAATTATACAGATAGTAATTCCACCACCGATCGCAACCTCTCCGTCGCTGCGCGTTTTTCTGATTGTGCAAGCGATCGAAGCTCGTCTTCGCGCGTTTAGCTTGGCAGCGTGACCATTTGTCGACCTTGGAAGACACGCAGGCGTCACCGCATTTCACGGTGTTGTGTGCGGGCGCGCCTTCAAGTCCGGTGATCCGGATCCCATATGAAGTTGTGTGCTTCCCGACGTCATCCGTGGGAGGATTTTATGTATCGCTATATGATGAAGGAACTGATGCTGATCATTGTCGGGCTGGCGGCCTTCGCGACATTGCTCCTGTTTGTTCTTTCCCAGATGCCGGTCACGTCTCCGTAGTGACGGATCAGGAATTCAGTCCCGGTTGAGGATTTCGAGCGTCCTCGGATCTCTCAGGCCGTCAAAATAGCGATCGAGCGCCCGTGCGAAGGCGCCGACCGTCGGGGCGGCTCTCTCGAAGAGCGTCATGGACGAGCGAAACTTGAGATCGTCCGGTCGGCCGAAAATCTCGAGTGCGGATCGCCCTTGAAGAGAGTTCACCGCTTCCGTGCATTCGAGAATGCGGTGACCAAGCAGCGGGTGCCGCAGATAGGCGCGCGCCTCATCGAGATTGGCAAGGGCATAGTATTGCGCCGTCGGCGATTGGCCGAGGCCTGCGATCTGCGGAAAGATGAACCACATCCAGTGGGTTCGCTTGGCGCCGGCGGCGAGTTCCGCCAGTGCGCTACGGTACGTGCTTTCCTGCGCTTTCACGAAGCGCTCCAGATCGAAGGCCTCTTGCATCGGTGGCTTCCTTCCGAGGCCCCGCGTCTTCTGCGGAGCGTCAGTTTCCTACCATCTGTGATGAACATGAACCTTGATCAGCCGCTCGTAAAGCGCGGCGATCGCCGCCATGGTCTTGTCGTCAAGCGCTGGCAGCGCGCTCGCCGCGGCGTTCGACTGCGCCTGCGCCTCGTTGCGGGCACCGGGAATGACGACGGAAACAGCCGGCTGCTCCAGAATCCAGCGAAGGGCAAACTGGGCCATCGGCACATTTTCCTGCACCAGCGCGCGCAGTTCATCCACCGCTTCGAGCGCGACGTCGAAAGGCACGCCGGCGAAGGTTTCTCCGACATCGAAGGCTTCTCCGTGGCGGTTGAAATTGCGGTGGTCGTCAGCCGCGAAAACCGTGTCCCTTCCGATCTTGCCTGAAAGCAGGCCGGAAGCGAGGGGAACGCGCACGATGACGCCGACATTCTTCTTTCGCGCCTCGGCGAAGAAGAGTTCCTGCGGACGCTGCCGGAAGATGTTGTAGATGATCTGAACCGTGGCGACGCCCGGATATTCGATCGCCTTCAGCGCCTCCTCGACCTTTTCGACAGAGACGCCGTAGTGGCGGACCTTGCCCTTGGCCACCAACTGGTCGAGGGCGCCGAAGACGTCGGGACGGTAGTAGACATCCGTCGGTGGACAATGCAACTGCACGAGATCGAGCGTATCGGCGCCGAGATTCTTCAGGCTGCGGTCGATGAAGGCCTCGATATTGGCGGCCGTATAGCCGTCAGCGACATGGGGATTGAGCCGGCGGCCGGCCTTCGTGGCAACGAAGGGCTTTTCGCCACCGCGCTCCTTCAGCACCGCCGCGATGATCTTTTCCGAACGCCCGTCGCCATAGACGTCGGCCGTGTCGACGAAGGTGACGCCGCTGTCGAGCGCGGCGTGAAGCGCGCGCTTGCCGTCCTCTTCGCTGATGTCGCCCCAGGCGCCGCCGATCTGCCAGGCGCCAAAGCCGATTTCCGAGATCGTTGCACCTGTTCGTCCCAAAACTCTCGTCTTCATTTCGATATCCTCGTCATCGCTCTTCGTCGGCGTGAGTTCTATGCTGGTTGTGTTCCGCATGGAAGTTCAGTCTTCGAGCGAGACGATCGCCTTGCCGCGACTGAGATCGGTGACGAGTGCGAGGACCTCCGCCGCGATGTCCCGCCGCATCTCGGCCGTCAGGACCGCCCCTGTATCCGTGAATGTTTCTCCGGCGAGCGCTACGCCGCGCGCCGTCAGCCGTGCCTTGATCAAAGCAAGATCCGCAAAGTCGCAGGCAATCGTGGCGCGCTGCGTGTCGACGAGTTCGACTTTTTCAGCAGACCGAAGGCAGAGTGCCGCGGTGCCGCCATAAGCGCGGATCAGCCTGCCGCTTCCAAGCAGGACGCCGCCGAACCAGCGGATGACGACGACCGCGACGCGGTCGAGTGACTGGCCGTCGATCGCCGCGAGGATCGGCTTGCCCGCCGTGCCGCTCGGCTCGCCATCGTCACTGAACCGATAGGTCTGGCCGCTGCGCCAGGCCCAGCAATTGTGATTGGCGGTCGGGTCGGAATGCGCCGCGAGAAAGGCCTTTGCCGATTGCTCGTCCTCGATCGGACCGGCGATCGCGAGGAACCGGCTTTTCTTGATGTCCTGTGTCGAGGTCTCGATGCGCTGGAGGGTGAACATCCGCTGCTTCCGTTCTTTGGAATGCAGATAGCGGATTGGGGAAGGGTGCGCCAGCGGGCAAAGCGACGGGTGTGGCCGCCCCTCATCCCGCTGCCGCGACCTTCTCCCCGCAGGCGGGGAGAAGGGATCCGGGGCACCGCCTCGTCCCCAAAGTCGCTGCGAGTGATGCCTCGGCGTGCGGCACATCCCCTCTCCCCGCGTGCGGGGAGAGGGCTAGGGTGAGGGGCAAATCAGGTGCAGATCCAGAACGCCGACGTTGCGCTCACCCGATCGCCATAAGGCTGGCGTTGCCGCCAGCGGCCGCAGTGTTGATCGAGGTCGAAACCTCTTCGAGCAGCCAGTTCAGGCAATAGGCGTCGGGATTGCGGGCGACCTCCTCGCTCGACGCGGCCTGGACGAGCACCAGCGGACCCGGGAGCGCGGCGATGGCCTTGTTGACGTCGCGGATGCGCTCGGCGTCGCCCTCGACAAGAGCGCCGGCAAAGGGGCCGTCGGCCGCCCAGTCCTTCGACCAGGAGACGCGGAGGGAGACACTCTGCGGAAGGCCCTTAAGCGAGGGCTGCAGCCCCGAGGCGGCGTCGATGACGACGCAGTTGCCGGTCGCGAGCGCCGCGGCGAGCTGATGGTAGAGACCCGCCTCGGTCTGCGGCACGAGCAGGATCCGACCGCGTGGGTGCAGCGCGTAAAGATTGCGCTCGCCGACCGGACCTGGCAGCTCCAGCTCCAGCCCGAGGGCTGAACTGCTGCCGGCGTTGCGTGCCGCTTCTGCTTCGGCTCTCACGCCGCGGCCGTCGAGCCACTTGGCGAAGTCGAGGAGGGCAGGGTCCGTGTGCACCGAGCTGTGCTGCGGCGGCACCGGTGCGGTCGTCACCAGCCGGCCGAGATAGAGCGGACCGCCCGCCTTCGGGCCGGTGCCGGAAAGGCCGCGCCCGCCGAAGGGTTGCACGCCGACGACGGCACCGATGATGTTGCGGTTGACGTAGAGGTTGCCCGCCTTCACGCGACTCGTCACATGCGCGATCGTCTCGTCGAGACGGGTATGAAGCCCGAAGGTCAGGCCGTAACCGGTGGCGTTGACGTCGTCGACCAGCCGATCGAGATCGTCACGGTGGTAACGGATGACGTGCAGCACCGGTCCGAAGACCTCACGCTTGAGATCGGAGAGTTTCTGAAGCTCGATGATCGTCGGCGGCACGAAGGTGCCCAGATCCGTCTCGCTCGCAAGACCGATCTGCTCCACCTTGCGGCCAAGCCCGCGCATCGCGTCGATGTGCTTTTCGATGATGCCTTTCGCCTCGGCGGTGATAACCGGGCCGACGTCGACGGCAAGACGGTCAGTGCGGCCGATGTTCAGTTCGTGCAGGGCACCCTTCAGCATCATCAGGGTGCGATCGGCAATGTCCTCCTGGAGGCAGAGCACACGCAGCGCCGAGCAGCGCTGTCCGGCGCTGTCGAAGGCCGATGCGATCACGTCTGCGACGACCTGCTCGGCAAGGGCGGACGAGTCGACGATCATCGCGTTCTGGCCGCCGGTCTCGGCGATCAGCGGGATCGGCTGTCCGGCAGGCGAAAGCCGGTCGGCGAGTTGCGCCTGAATGAGCCGTGCAACTTCGGTCGAGCCCGTGAACATCACCCCTGCAATCTCCGGTGCGGCGACCAGCGCCGCGCCGACACGGCCGTCACCGGGCAGGAACTGCAGCACATTTGCCGGAATGCCCGCTTCATGCAGAAGGCGCACGCCTTCGGCCGCGATCAACGGCGTTTCCTCCGCCGGCTTGGCAAGCACCGGATTGCCCGCGACGAGTGCGGCGGCGATCTGACCGGTGAAGATCGCCAGCGGGAAATTCCATGGACTGATGCAGACGATCGGGCCCAGCGGTCTGTGGGCCGGGCCGAGCGTGCGGCGGGTCTGCTCAGCGTAGTAGCGCAGGAAATCGATTGCCTCGCGCACCTCGGCGATCGAATTCGGCAGCGACTTGCCGGCTTCGCGGGCGATCAGCCCAAGCAGCGTCTGCATGCGCGCTTGCATCAGATCGGCTGCGCGGTCAAGGCAGGCGGCCCTTTCGGTTGGGGGAACGGCGGCCCACGCTTCGGCGGCCTCGCGAGCGAGACGGGCCGCGCGCTTGGCATCCTCGTCCGACGTTTCCGTCACCGAACCGACGATGTCGCGATGGTCGCCGGGGTTGACGACGGGGCGCGTTTCGCCCGAGGCTGCGCCGGTCGCGAGCTGCGGCACGGAGGTCCAGGCGGTTGCGGCGCTCGCCTTCAATGCCTCGGTCAGCGATGCGAGATTGGCCTCATTTGAGAGATCGACGCCGGCGGAATTGGTGCGAGCCTCTCCGAAGAGCTTGGCCGGCAACGCGATCTGATCGTGCTTCGCGCCCATGACCGGCATGGAACGGACGATCTCGACCGGATCGGCAATGAGCTCGTCGACGGAGACCTTCGGATCGGCGATGCGGTTGACGAAGGAGGAGTTTGCGCCGTTCTCGAGCAGGCGGCGGACGAGATAGGCAAGCAGCGTTTCATGCGTGCCGACCGGCGCATAGATGCGGCACGGGCGGTCGAGATTGTTGCGGCCGACGACCTCGTCGTAGAGCGGCTCGCCCATGCCGTGCAGGCACTGGAACTCATATTTACCAACCTGAAAATCCTTGCCGGCCATGTGGTAGATGGTGGCGAGCGTCTGTGCGTTGTGGGTGGCAAACTGCGGAAAGATCACGTCGGTTGCCGAAAGCAGCTTGCGGGCGCAGGCGACATAGGAAACGTCGGTGTGGATCTTGCGGGTGAAGACAGGGAAATCCTCAAGCCCGTCGAGCTGCGCGCGCTTGATTTCGGCGTCCCAATAGGCGCCCTTGACCAATCGAACCATGATGCGTCGGCCCGAGCGGCGTGCCAGGTCGATGATGAAATCCAGGACGAAGGGGCAGCGCTTGCCATAGGCCTGCACGACGAAGCCCATGCCGTTCCAGCCGGAGAGCTCGGAGTCGAGGCAAAGCTCTTCGAGGAGATCGAGCGACAGCTCCAGGCGGTCGGCTTCCTCGGCGTCGATGTTGAGGCCGATGTCATATTTCTTGGCGATGAGCGCGAGCGCCTTCACCTTTGGCAACAGTTCGCCCATGACCCGCGCGGCCTGGGCGCGCGAATAGCGCGGATGGAGTGCCGACAGCTTGATCGAAATGCCAGGGCCTTCATAGATGCCGCGCCCCGCGGAAGCCCTGCCGATCGCATGGATCGCGGCTTCATAGTCCTTGTAATAGCGTTCCGCGTCGGCGGCCGTCGTCGCCGCCTCGCCAAGCATGTCGTAGGAATAGCGAAAGCCCTTCTGTTCGAGCGCGCGCGAGCGGCGCAGCGCCTCGTCGATCGTCTCGCCGGTGACGAACTGCTCGCCCATCATCCGCATCGCCATGTCGACGCCGCGGCGGATCACCGGTTCGCCGCAACGGGCGATGAGCCGCGTCAGCGCCGCGGCAAGGCTGCGGTCGTTGACGGTCGAGGTCAGCTTGCCGGTGACGACGAGACCCCAGGTCGCGGCGTTGACGAAGAGCGAACGGCCGCCGCCCAGATGCGACTTCCAGTCGCCGTCGGAGATCTTGTCGCGGATCAGCGCGTCGCGGGTCGCCGTATCTGGAATGCGCAGCAGCGCTTCCGCAAGGCACATCAGCGCAACGCCCTCCTGGCTCGACAGCGAATATTCGTGCACGAGCCCTTCCACGCCCGAGCCTTTGTGCTTGGCGCGGAGTGCCTCGATCAGCTTGCGGGCGGTTTTGGCGGCGGCGTCGCGGGTTTCCTTGGGCAGCGTCGCCGCCTCAATGAGCGCCGGCAGGCATTCCGGTTCCGGGCGGCGGTATGCGGCCGTGATAGCCTGACGAAGCGTGCTTTGCGGCCGGATCGGCGACGCGAAGTCGGCAAAAGGCGCAGGCGCTGCGTCCGTAGCTGGGGGGGATTTTTGAAGCTTGGTCTGGCTCATCGAACGCGGTCCTCCACGGAGCGGTAACAGGCGTCTGGCGCCTCTGATTTCGTGGGCAGAAAATACGCCTAACGCAGCCGAACATCCATCCGGCAAATTTCGGCATTCTCGGAATGTTTCGCTACCCCGTCGGCCGCAAACGGAGGAACATGCGGAGTGTCGCAGCGAGTGCCGGATGATCCCTACTGCACGTTATCCTAATCGTAGCCGATTTAAGGATAAAAACACGCAGCAATTCAAAGTGCTACAGCGTCCTTTGCGCGTCTGATAAGACGCGCGGCGCTGTAGTCAGGCGGCAGCGCCGAAATGCCGTGCACGCGCCATCAGGCATTCGTCGTCGCCCGGCATGCAGGTTCGGCACACGATCGGTCGCACCGCGTAGATCTTGCAAGCGACGAAACGTCCAAGCGTGCCGTCAAGCGCCGTGCAGCGGTCGTTCTCGCAACGCATGCCGCCGAGGTCGGCAGCGACATACTCCGCCGGAATGCGATCGAGCTCTTCGTCGGTTTCCAGCGAAAAGCGCGGCCAATCGGCCGAATAGGCACAACAGGCGCCGCAACTCTGGCAATCGAAATCCTGGCTGGATGAAACGGAATGGCTCATGGCCCAGCCTAACATGAAGGCGGTGGCGTCGAAATGGCTGTTACGCCATCGCCGCATCGCGCCGGGCAATTTCGTAGTCTTCCGTGTGGACGAGGACGCCGTCATCCGTGACCAGAACGATGCCATAGGCCGCCGGTTCGTCGACGGAGAGCGAAGCGTCCGGCGTATCGAAGGGCATGGGCTGCTGATGAACCGGGCTCTTGAAGATCGAGAACGGAATGCCGCGGCTCGAGCCGCTGATCGTGCGATGAACATGGCCGGCGATGATGTGGCGCACATTGCCGTGGCGCTCCGCGAGGGCATAGAATTCCTGCCCGTTGATCAGGCGGATCATGTCGATGCCGGTGAAGCCGGTCACATGCGGAGGATGGTGCATGAAGATCAGCACCGGCCGGTCGCCCGCCTCGCCGAGTTGCCGATCGAGCCACGCAAGGCGTCGTTCGCAAAGGTGGCCAGCATGGCTCACGGGGTAGTCGTAGGGCGGCGCAAACAGCGTGTCGAGCAGAACGGCGCGGCAATCGGCGAAATCGATCGCCTGCTGGACGAAGCCGTTCTCGTCAGTTGTTGCGTCGGAAAAAACATCCAGGAAAACCTCGCGCCGGTCGTGATTGCCAATCATCATCGCCGCCGGCGGGACGAGTTCGCCAACGAGCGCCTTCAGCCGTTCGTAGGACGGGCGGTCGGCCCGGTGCGTAAGGTCCCCGGCAAAAATCACGCAGTCCGTATCGGCATGATAGCGGTTGACGTGAGCGATCCCGTTGGCAAGCCGCCGATAGGGATCGAGCCCGATAATCGTCATGCCTTCGGGAACCATGTGCAGGTCGGTGAAGATGATGAACTTCGTCATGCGCGTTCCAGTGATGCTCCCGCTTTTCACGCTCCCGCGCTGGCGCGCGGCCGTCAAGCGGCATCTTTGGGTGAATGAACAGTAGGCGACGCGGGGCTGCAATCCGGCTACGTCGTCGCCCGTCTTGCGGTCGAAACGCGGAGGCTGTATGCATCGTTACCGGGTCTGATATATCAGACGAGCGCCGGCACCGGATTGAATGCGGTAAACGGCGGCAGACGCGATATCCGGAGATACTTCATGAGATGGAAGCGCACGATCCAGTTGCTGGATGTTCATTGCGAGGGCGAGATCGGTAAGGTGGCGATCGGCGGCGTGCCGAAGATCCCGGGAAACACGGTCGCCGAACAGCTGAACCACATCAATACGGTCGACGACAGGCTGCGCCGGTTCCTCTGCCTTGAGCCGCGTTCCGGATCGATCGGCTCGGTCAACCTGCTCGTGCCGCCGAAACGGCCGGAAGCGGATGCCGGCTTCATCATCCTCCAGGCGGATCAGGCCCATGCCATGTCCGGATCCAATTCGATCTGCGTGACGACCGCGCTACTCGAATCCGGCATGATAGAGATGAAGGAGCCGGAAACCGTCGTGATTCTCGACACCGCAGCTGGTCTCGTCAAGGCGACCGCCACCTGCCGCGACGGACGGTGCGAAAGGGTGAAGCTCACCATGGTGCCCTCCTTCGTGCAGGAGTTGGACGTCGAGATCGAGACGCCGGAATGGGGCCGCATCAAGCTGGATCTCTGTTTTGGCGGCGTTTTTTACGCGCTGGTCGACGTCCGCCAGATCGGCACGACGATCGAAAAGGCGAACGCGCGGCGGATCGTCGAAGCCGGCATGCTGCTCAAGGACCTCGTCAACCGCACGATCCCGGTCGTCCATCCCGAGATCCCCGAAATCAGCGGCGTCGCCTACGTGATGTTCCGGGACACCGAGGCGGATGGAACGGTCCGAACCTGCACGACGATGTGGCCGGGCCGTGTCGATCGCTCTCCTTGCGGCACCGGCAGTTCGGCAAACCTCGCAACGCTGCATGCGCGCGGCCAAGTGAAGCCCGGCGACATCCTGAAATCCCGATCGATCATCGGCTCGGAGTTCGAGGTGGGGCTCGAAGGCGTTACGACGGTCGCCGGCAGGCCGGCAATCATTCCGACCATCTCCGGCCGGGGCTGGACCTTCGGCCTCCATCAGGTGGCGCTCGATCCGTTCGATCCGCTCGCCGAAGGTTTTGCGCTGACCGATACCTGGGGGCCGCAGGCGGGCGAGATCCGGTGAGACCCGATCCCGCGGCGCTGTAACCGCGCCTAAATGGTTTCGTCATTTGCGCCGGTCCATCTTTGCCACCATGGCAGCTTGAAGGACGCTGCCCGTGGCGATCGGGTCGAGCTTTTGCTGGCCAAGCGGATCGCCGCGGTCGGCCGCCTGCCTGAACAGGTCCTGTGCGGCGGCGGGATTGCGCCGCACGCCTTCACCGCTTTCGAACATCAAGCCCAGATTGACCATCGCATCGACATTGCCGCGCCGGGCGGCGAGACCGTAGAATTTTGCCGCCCCGAGATTGTCTTCCGGCACGGCCGTGCCTTCATCCAGCATTACCGCCAGGTTGAACGCGGCGACATCGTCGCCTGCCAGCGACGCCCGTTCGAACCAGCGGATTGCCAGCGCGCCGTCGGCGATGGTGCCGACGCCGTCGCGATAGGCGACACCGAGATTGTAGGCGGCGAGGATGTTCCCGGCTGCCGCCGCCTGCTGGTAGAGGTTGAATGCCGTCTCCACTTCGCCGGCCTCGGCGAGCAGGGCACCGTAATTCACCCTGGCCAGCGCATGGCCATTGTGCGCGGCTTCCTCCAGAATTCGGCGCGACTGTATTTTCTGCCCAGCCCTGTCGAGAACGCGCGCGAGCTGGAACTGCACCCGCGCGTTGCCATTCTGGTTATAGGCCTCGCGGCAAGCAGAAAGCGCGATGCCGATCCGGATGTCCTCCGTGTCGACTGCCGGGAACGATCTGTTTCGTTCCAGGTCGAATTCGCTCCCCGCTTCCCGGTCGCATTGTTCGGCGGCAGTCAGATCGGCGGCACGCGCCGCGGGAAGCGCGATCGTAGCAAATGAAAGGAGCGTGATGACCGCCAGCTGAAAAACATTGGCGATGCGAACGCTCTGATTGATCCGGTTGTCCATCATGGTCTCCCTCGTACTACCTTGAACGTAGGGCCGTCGCGATGCGACACCTGTTCCTCGGGAAACAGCAATGATCCGGGTTGGACGGCGAGTGTCTGGCTGAGCATCGGCGCCGGCCAAAGACGAGATGCGTCTTGCATCGCCGATGCGTGCGGCTATCTTCGGAGGCGCCGGAGGCTCGAACAGGGAGCGTTGCGAGAGGGCAGCGGGCAAGGCCGATGCGGCAGATACATGTGAAAAGGCGAATTTTTGTCGGCGGCCTGATGCTGGCAGCCATGGCCAGCCGATTGGGGAATGCGGCCACCAATTCGGTGGTCGGCAAGGCCGAGAAGATTCGCGGCAACGTTCGCCGTCGGCAGGGAGAGGACGAGGCGCGGTTGGCCGTCGGCGGCTCGGTTCTCGACAACGACTATGTCCTGACGAGCACCAACAGCTTTGCCGATCTCGCGCTCAGCGAGACGCGCATCCTGCTCGGCCCGCAGACGGAACTCCTGATCGACAGTTTCATCGCCGAGCAGGGCGGCACGCTCGAGCTCGGTCTCGGCCGGATGGTTTTCGACCGGCCGGAAGGGCTTTCCAAGGTGGACGTGGCGGTGCGCACGGCTTTCGGGATGATCGGCGTGCGCGGCACGAAGTTCTTCTGCGGCCCGAGCCGGGCGGCCTTTGCCGTCTTCGTGGAGCGCGGGGCCGTGTCCGTCGAGGGTGGTGGTGTGACGCGCACGGTTACGGCCGGCCAGGGCGTCGACTTCGACCGGCCCGGTGCCGCACCCTCGGAACCGACGAATTGGGGGCAGGCCCGCATCCGGCAAGCCTATGCGAGCGTCGGGTTGCCGTAAAGGAACGGTTTCGTCCGGAATTGCGTGGTTTCAAGGAGTTAGAGGATTTCACTGGTTCAAGGATGCTATGAAATCCTCTAACGGCCCCGCTCTCATTCCGCCTGGGATGGCCGGTCAGCGACCGTGAAAAGTTCCATCGGCCCGAAGCCGCGGATATCGTGGCGTCCAAGCGCCCGAAGCGGCGTGCCCGTTTGCGCCGCGGCCGCCGGTCCGATGCAGATTGCCGTTCCAAGGAATTTGTTCGCGTCCTGAAGCCTGGCGGCCAGGTTAACCGCGTTGCCATGCGCGGTGTAGTCGAGCTTGCCTCCTGCGCCCACCTCGCCGAGGATCGCGGGGCCGGTTTCGACGCCGATCCGGGTCCTGCCGAAACCGTTTTTCGCAAATTGCGGCCGCTGACGCATCTCTTCGGTCAATGCGTGGATCGCCACGGCGCATTCGATCGCCTTGTTGACGTGATCGTCGAGGTCCTCCGGAGCGTTGAAAAGCGCATGCACCGCGTCGCCGACCACCTTGTCGACCATGCCGCCATGGCGGGAGACCAGCGCGTTCACTTCCGCGAAATAGATGTCGAGCAAAGCCACGAGTTCGCGAGGGCCGAGCTTGTGGGCGAGCGTCGAGAACCCCTCGATATCGGTGAAGAGCGCGGTGACGATGCGCTCCTCGCCGGCCACGCGTCCGGCATTCGGCTCGTCTATGTAGCGCGCCACCACGGACTGGGGCAGATATTGCGAAAATTTCTGCCGGGCGATCGCCTCCGCACGGCGTACGTGGGCAAGTTGCAGCGCACTCGTTACGACGAGCACTGAAACCAGCGCTGCCCCGATACCGACTGCATCGACGAGCCAGCCTGTTGCCGCGTAAATCGCGCCGGCGCTGACAACGACAAAGAGCAGCGCGAGGAGGCCGAGGGCGAGTGTCGCGTGCGGCCGAAGTCGGATGGCGCCAAAGGCTGCGATCGTGCCGGCTGCAAGGCTGAACAAGGCTTCGGCGAATGGCAGCCCGTCATGCCGATAGGGAACGAAGCCGGTCATGACGGCATTGGCGATGTCGGCGTGGATCTGTACCGAAGGCTCGAGCGGCATCGAGGCGCTGGGTCTCAGCCCGCCGAGACTCGGCATGCTGCTGCCGATAAAGACCAGTTTGCCCGCGAGACGGCTTCTGTCGACCGTGTTTGCCATGATGTCGGCGGCCGAGAGCGTCCGCGCGGCAATCGCACCGTCCGAGCTTGCCACGAAACGCAGGTTGCCCGCCGTGTCGAGGGGGATGATTGCATGATCGAGCCGTAGCCAGGCAGGTTCGCCGCCGAGCACCGGGGTGCTGCTCCCGGCCGCGAGCCTTCCCGCTTCAATCCCGAGCGCCGGATAGGCGTCGTTGCCGAGGATCGCAAAAGCCTGCGCGCGCCGCACGCGAGCGTCCTCGTCGCCGACGAGAAAGCCGGCAGTGGCCGCCTTGGACCGGTCCATGAATTGCGGGCAGGATGTTTCTGCCCCCGCGATGAACCACAGGTCGGGAACGGCAAGCCTGCGTCGCAGGGCGAGCGGAGGAACGGGGCGCGGATGCTCCAAGGCACGGTCGGCGGCGAGAAAGCCCAGAACGACGGGTGCATTTGCAATCGCGGAAGCAAGCGCGATGTTGCCGGCGGAGTCGGGCTCGCATTCGGTACTGAAGACGAAGTCGACCGCAATCGCCTTTGCTCCCGCCGTGGAGAGCCGCGATATCAGCGCGGCCGTGGCCGCCCGGTCCCAGTTTCCGGAGCCGAGCGCTTCATGGGCCTTGCGGTCGATATCGACCACGGTGATGTCCGGCGACCGCGGCGAGGTCACCCACTGCGTGAGATTGTCGAAGAAAAGTTCGCGTGGGGTTTTGAAAACGGTTTCGCCGTAGAGATAGAGAAGCAGCGCCACCGCCAGGCTTGCGATGATCCCGCCGAGGAGCGGGGTGACGCGATAGTGGCGGCGTTGCGCGCTCAACCGACCTAGCCCTCCTCGGGATCGGCGACGCTCAGCAGTTTATCTACATTACAGCAAATGATGCCGTCCGCGCGCTTCAGCGCACCGCATTCCTCGAGCGACAGAATGGCGCGATTCACCTTTGGCCGGCTCGCACCGAGAATGGCGGCGATATCGGTCTGGCTTAAGGTCAGGCGCAGATTGGCGCTGCTCGGAAGCTCTTGGCCGTGGATCTGTTTGAGCGTTGCAAGAAAGAAGCGGGCAACGCGGGCATGGAGGTCATAGAGCGCAATCGTTTCCAGCCGCTCCGTCGTATCGCGGAGCTGCGCGCAGAGAAAGCGGATCACCGCTTCGGCGATCTGTGGCCTATGGGTAATGAGATCGAGAAAGGCCTTCTTGCCGATCACGTAGCCTTCGGCTGCGGTGACCGCCGTCGCATCGGCCGACCGCGGCTGTCCGTCGAGCAAGGCCATTTCTCCGAAGAGCGAACCTGCCTCGTGCTGGCGCAGCATCAGTTCGCGGCCCTGCGGCGTGAACAGCGAAAGCTTGATGCGGCCGGAAACCACGACGACCATGTAGTTGCCGTCGTCGCCGCGCTGGAAGATGACGGTGCCCGCGGGCCATTTTCGGTACGTGGCGATGCCGGCGAGTTCCGTCAGCGTCTCCTTGTCGAACTCCTCGAAAATCGGAAAGGATCGCCAGAAGGCGGGACTCCTGTTGACTTCGGTCATGAGATCTCCCCGTACGCGTCCCCTTGCAACGCGTCGAAATTCTTCGCCCAGTCCTTCCGTCGTTGCAACATAAAAAGACTGTATGGAAGGCGCTGGCGGCCGTGGGAAGCGGTCGGCACGGGCGTGGTTTCAAAGCATCGGTTGACGATAAATCGTATCTGTCTCCCGATTGTGAACGATCTGTCGCCGGTTGTGCGGCTAGATGTTTTTGAAAATGCTGATATTTCTCCCTCTAACAAATTTCCAATCAGGAGCCTCGCGCATGTCTCAGAATGTCATCGTCCTTATTGGGCGCATTCTCCTTTCGATCATCTTCATCATGTCGGGTTTCGGCAAGCTGACCGATCCGACGGCAACCGCCGGCATGATCACCGGCGCTGGATGGCCGGCCGCAACCGCGCTCGCCTATCTCGCCGGCCTGTTTGAACTCGTTGCCGGTCTCGCAATCCTCGTCGGCTTTCAGACGCGCATCGCGTCCTATCTGCTCGCCGCATTCTGCCTGGTCACCGCTTTCGTCTTCCATGGCGGCCCCATCAACGTTCCGGACTTTCCGCCGGCTGCCAACGGCCTGCTGACCGTCTTCAACCAGATCATGATGATGAAGAACATCACGATCGCCGGTGCTTTCCTCGTGCTCGCCGCCTTCGGTCCGGGCGCCCTTTCGGTCGACGCCCGCACTGGAAAGGTCCTCGCCACCGCATAAGGCGTGAGGGAAAGTTTCCGAAAAACGCGAAGAAACCCGCCGGCCGCTCCGGCGGGTTTTTGCATTGTGGCGTGTTGTTAGAGCAATTCCAGAAAAAGTGCGTAACGGCTTTCCGTCCGGAATTGTGTCGTTTCAATGAAACGATGAAATGAACCTAGGGGTAAATGACGCCCTTGCGCAGAATGACGTTGCCGTAGAGGCGCGGCTCGCTGGTCTGCACCACCGTGTGTGCCGCCTTTACACGTGGATAGAAATCGGCGCCCAACAGCGGCACGACGTTGCGTGTCGGCTCATGCTTGCCGCAGCATTCGATGATTTCACGATGCACCGGGTCGAGCGCATGTTTGTCCTGTTTGACAGTGGCGCGGAAGATCGCCTCGGGTACGAAATCGTCGATCGGCAAAACACTCAGGATCGCATCGAGCACCGGGATGAGGCCATGTCCGTCGAGGCGAACCAGGCGACGCGCGTGTTCCTCGCCCGGATAATTGCCGTCGACGAGCGCGATCTCGTCACCGTGCCCCATTGCTCTCAACGCCGAGAGAAGTTCCGGGCCGAGCAGTGGGTTTATTCCTTTCAGCATCAACTAAGCTCCTTGAAAAGGACATTGGTGTCCAAGAGATAGCGGGAAAACAGCGGGAGGCTTGCCCCGCCGATCGCGCGGGCGTGGCTTCCGACGGCGCCTTCCACGAGATCCGGAACCGTCACGCCCTGCAGGTCGAGCGTTTGCAGCGCCCGGCGCGTCGCCGCAAGGATGCGTGCCCGAACCCAGGGCGGGAAACCACCATCGATGACTGCCGCCGAGAAATCGATGATCGAGGCGGCGGAGACCACGGCTTGGGCAAGGGCCGCGGCCGTGTCCTGGATCCAGATTTCCAGCGGTTCGCCGAAGTCGATCCAGTCATCGGCGGAATACCAGAGCGGCTGCGGATCGATACCGCGCTCGCGCAGCAGGTTTTCAAGCACGAAGACCGAAGCGATCTTCAGCAATTGTGTGGATTTGCCATCCTTGCCCGAGACCGGCAACGGGCCGACGGCTCCGGCGGTCCCGGTCCGCCCGGAAAAGAGGGCGGAGTTGAGAACGATGCCGCCGCCGATGAACGAGCCGATGTAGAAATAGACGAAATCGGGATAGCTGGAGCCGACGCCAAAGGCGAGTTCCGCTCCGCAGGCGCTCGTTCCGTCGTTCTGGAGAAAAACCGCATGGGGTATCCGCGCGGCCACGGCCGCCTGCAGGTTCGTATCACGCCACCGATCCATCTCCTCCCGCGGCGCGCCGACTTCCTCGGCCCAGTTCCAGAGTTCGAAGGGGGTCGCAATGCCGACGCCGGCGATGCGCGCGCGCTGCTCGGGCGCGAGTTGCCGCTCGAGCTTTTCGATGCCGCCGACGATGAAGGTGACGAGATCCTGGGGCAGCGGATAGGTGTGGATCTGATGCAGATGCAGCCGGATATTGCCGACGAAATCCATCAGCACCAGGTCGGCGCTGCGGCGGCCGATCTTGACGCCGAACGAGTAGACCGCATCCGGATTGAGGCGCATCGGGATCGAGGGCTGGCCGACGCGGCCACGTACCGGGGCGCCGCGGATCAAGAGGCCATCGCGCTCGAGCGCGCGCATGATGACTGAGACGGTCTGCGCAGAAAGGCCGGAGCGTCGGGCGATATCCGCCTTCGAGAGGCTGCCGTGGCGGCGGACCAGCGACATGACGAGCCGTTCGTTATAGGCGCGCACGCGGGTCTGGTTCGCTCCGCCGCTTGGGTCGACCACATCCGGTTGCGTCGATCCCCCGCGGGAATCGTGTGTTATCGACATGCCACCGTCTCCTCCCGTTGGCACATTGCATGATTCCTTAAATCGGGAACCGATTTGAGGGAAAATCACGCTGCAAATTCAAAGTTCTACAGCGGTCCTTGCGCGTCTGATCGGAGCGAGGCGCTGTAGATGCTCGCTTGGCGCGAATCTGTTGTTTCCACTTCAGGTCGATCTGTCAATTTGCCGGACGGTCCGGGGTTCCTCCAAGCTCGTCCCGTGCCTAAGAATGCCACAACGGAATAATAATTCAATTTGATTTATTTATTGACACCCAGAAAGTTTGGTGTTTGACTTACCTTCGGAAGCGCCGTCCGCAGGAGGAGAATGCTGCGGCGACGAAGCCCGAAGCCGGGATGCCGGCACGTTTTTCAATCCTTGGGAGGATTACATGAAGAAAACTGTTCTTTCCGCTGCCTTTGCGGCACTGGCGCTCGGAGTTGCCTTCGCTTCGCCGTCGCAGGCCGCCGACGTTTCGGCCTGCCTCATTACCAAGACCGACACCAATCCCTTTTTCGTGAAGATGAAGGAAGGCGCCACCGCCAAGGCCCAGGAACTCGGCATGACGCTGAAGTCCTACGCAGGCAAGATCGACGGTGATTCCGAAAGCCAGGTCGCGGCAATCGAGACCTGCATTGCCGATGGTGCCAAGGGCATCCTGCTGACGGCGTCCGACACCAAGGGCATCGTGCCGCAGGTGCAGAAGGCTCGTGAGGCCGGCTTGCTTGTCATCGCGCTCGACACCCCTCTTGAGCCACTCGATGCCGCTGACGCGACCTTCGCAACGGACAACCTGCTCGCCGGCAAGCTGATCGGCCAGTGGGCGGCCGCGACGCTGGGCGACGCCGCCAAGGATGCCAAGGTCGCCTTCCTCGACCTGACACCTTCGCAGCCGACCGTGGACGTGTTGCGCGACCAGGGCTTCATGATCGGTTTCGGCATCGACCCGAAGGACCCGAACAAGATCGGTGACGAGGACGACCCGCGCATCGTTGGCCACGACGTCACCAACGGCAACGAAGAGGGTGGCCGCACCGCTATGGAGAACCTCCTCCAGAAGGATCCGACCATCAACGTCGTGCATACGATCAACGAGCCGGCCGCCGCTGGTGCCTATGAGGCGCTGAAAGCCGTCGGCCGCGAAAAGGACGTGCTGATCGTTTCCGTCGATGGTGGCTGCCCGGGCGTCAAGAACGTCGCCGACGGCGTCATCGGCGCGACGTCGCAGCAATATCCGCTGATGATGGCCGCGCTCGGCATCGAGGCGATCAAGAAATTCGCAGACACCGGCGAAAAGCCGAAGCCGACCGAGGGCAAGGACTTCGTCGACACCGGCGTTTCGCTCGTCACCGACAAGCCGGTTTCAGGCGTCGAGTCGATCGACACCAAGGTCGGCACGGATAAGTGCTGGGGTTGATTACCTCGGCGATCCGGTGACCATGTACAGGGAAGGGCGGCCCCGGCCGCCCTTCGCATAAGCGCCGAGATCTTTGACATGGCGCGGAAAACCTGCGCAGTTTTTAGAGATTGCTGAAACTCGCCGAAATCATCGGCGGGGCCGCATCCGGCAGCAATGCACCCCCCTTGGGAGTGGGGTTCACGGGAGGAGTCTCCATGGGCGAGCCAAACACAGCCGCACAATCATCCCAGGAATTCGAAAAGGTCCTGGTCAACAGTTCGACGGAGGTGGCGTCCTTCGATACGCACGACAAGACGCCGCTTCAGAAGCTGCAGCATTTCCTTCATTCAAGTCCGGCCGCCGTACCGTTGATCGTGCTGGTTCTGTCGCTGATCGCCTTCGGCGCCATCCTCGGCGGCAAGTTCTTTTCCGCCTTCACGATGACGCTCATCCTGCAGCAGGTGGCGATCGTCGGCATCGTAGGTGCCGCGCAGACGCTCGTCATCTTGACGGCGGGCATCGATCTTTCGGTCGGCGCCATGATGGTGCTGTCATCGGTGATCATGGGGCAGTTCACCTTCCGCTACGGCCTGCCACCAACACTATCCGTTCTCTGCGGTCTCGGCATCGGGGCGCTCTGCGGCTTCATCAATGGCACGCTCGTTGCGCGCATGAAGCTGCCGCCCTTCATCGTCACGCTCGGCATGTGGCAGATCGTGCTCGCCTCCAACTTCCTCTATTCCGCCAACGAGACGATCCGCGCCCAGGATATTTCCAACAACGCGCCGATCCTGCAGTTCTTCGGTCAGAATTTCCGTATCGGCAATGCCGTCTTCACCTACGGCGTCGTCGCCATGGTGCTTCTCGTGGCCCTGCTCTGGTATGTGCTCAACCGCACCGCCTGGGGGCGCTATGTCTACGCGGTCGGCGACGACCCCGAGGCGGCCAAGCTCGCTGGCGTCAATGTCAAGGGTATGCTCGTCACCATCTACACGCTCTCGGGTCTCATCTGCGCGCTTGCCGGCTGGGCCCTGATCGGCCGTATCGGATCGGTCTCGCCGACGGCAGGCCAGTTCGCGAATATCGAATCGATTACCGCCGTGGTGATCGGCGGCATCTCGCTCTTCGGCGGTCGCGGCTCCATTCTCGGCATGCTCTTCGGCGCATTGATCGTCGGCGTCTTCTCGCTCGGACTTCGCCTCATGGGCACGGATCCGCAATGGACCTATCTCTTGATCGGCTTGCTGATCATCCTCGCCGTTGCAATCGACCAGTGGATCAGAAAGGTAGCAGCCTGATGGCACAGGAACCCATTCTCACCGCCCGCGGTCTCGTCAAGCGCTACGGTCGCGTGACCGCTCTCGACCACGCCGATTTCGATCTCTACCCGGGCGAAATCCTGGCCGTGATCGGCGACAACGGCGCCGGCAAATCCACGATGATCAAGGCGATCTCCGGCGCCATCACCCCTGACGAGGGCGAGATCCGGCTCGAGGGCCAGCCGATCCATTTCCGCTCGCCGATGGAAGCCAGGAAGGCCGGTATCGAGACGGTCTATCAGAATCTCGCCCTGTCTCCGGCGCTATCGATCGCCGACAACATGTTCCTCGGCCGAGAGATCCGCAAGCCCGGCATCATGGGCAAGTGGTTCCGCTCGCTGGATCGTGCGGCCATGGAAAAACAAGCGCGGGCAAAGCTCTCCGAACTCGGCCTGATGACGATCCAGAACATCAACCAGGCGGTGGAGACCCTGTCGGGTGGCCAGCGCCAGGGGGTCGCCGTCGCCCGCGCCGCCGCCTTCGGTTCCAAGGTGGTGATCATGGACGAACCGACGGCGGCGCTCGGCGTCAAGGAAAGCCGGCGGGTGCTGGAACTGATCCTCGACGTTCGCCGCCGCGGTCTGCCGATCGTGTTGATCTCGCACAACATGCCGCACGTCTTCGAGGTGGCGGACCGGATCCACATCCACCGCCTCGGCCGGCGGCTCTGCGTCATCAATCCGAAGGACTATACCATGTCGGATGCGGTGGCCTTCATGACCGGTGCCAAGGCGCCGCCTGGCGAGGCCCTTGCCGCATGAATCTGCATGCCCTGAGGGATGAGATCCTCCAGCGGGCGGTCGGCGCCGCCCGTTTCATCGTTGCCATAGCCGGTCCACCGGGCGCCGGCAAATCGACGCTCGCTGAAGCGCTTGCCGAGGCTCTAGCGGAAGTCGGCGAGAAGGCGGCGGTACTGCCGATGGACGGCTTCCACATGGACAATGCCGTTCTCGAAGAAAAAGGACTGCTTGCCCGCAAGGGCGCGCCCGAAACCTTCGACTTCAGGTCGTTTCTTTCGACGCTCACTGCCGTTCGCGCCAACGACGGCGAAGTCCTCGTGCCGATCTTCGACCGCTCGCGCGAGCTGGCAATCGCCTCTGCGCGAGTGATCGCGCCGGAAACGCGCATCGTTGTCGTCGAAGGCAACTATCTGATGCTCGACGAAGCGCCGTGGAACAGACTAGAAGGGGCCTTCGACCTTTCGATTTTCATCGATCCCGGCCTCGATATGGTCGAGCAGCGATTGCTGAAACGCTGGTACGATCACGGCTATGACGACGAGACCGCGAGGGTGAAGGCGTTCGGCAACGATATCCCGAATGCCCGGCGCGTTATAGGCAGCCGCCGGCCGGCCAGCCTCGTCATTCGGGATTTCTGAGGGGTGGGCTCGGAGCGGGATGAGGAAAAGTGTGCGCAGTTTTCCGCACGCATCCCGCTCTGCACTTTTCGAATCACCATTGTGTTTTGCGGCGCAATGATGATATCGAGGCGCGGTTTCACCACATGAAGTCCCGTTCATCGAGCGCATCGACCGGCCAGCGCGCCGCTCGCGCCGATCGGACGCGAGCATCGGGAGAACGCTGACCATGCAAGACCTCGTTATCCGCCGCCCGGACGATTGGCACCTTCACCTGCGCGACGGCGGCATGCTGCGCGGCGTGATCGCGGACACGAGCCGCCACTTTGCCCGCGCCATCATCATGCCCAACCTGGTGCCGCCGGTCGTGACCACCGCCGATGCTACCGCCTATCGCGAGCGCATTCTCGCCGCCGTTCCCACGGAGGATCGGTTCGAGCCGTTGATGACGCTCTATCTGACCGAAGGCACCGACCCGGACGACGTCGAGGCCGGCCACAGGCGTGGCCTCGTCAAGGCGGTCAAGCTCTATCCGGCAGGAGCGACGACCAACTCGCACAGCGGCGTTCGCGACATCGAGAAAGCCATGCCGGTGCTGGAGCGCATGGCCGAAATCGGTTTGCCGCTCTGCGTCCACGGCGAGGTGACGACCGCCGATGTCGATATCTTCGACCGCGAAGCGGTGTTCATCGAAACCGTGCTCGACCCGCTCCGCCGGCGCCTGCCCGAGCTTCGGATCACGATGGAGCACGTAACGACCAAGGATGGTGTCGACTACATCAACGGGTCCAAAGCCAATCTCGCCGGCTCGATCACGACCCACCACCTGATCATCAATCGCAATGCCATCCTCGTCGGAGGTATCAAGCCGCATTACTACTGCCTGCCGGTCGCCAAGCGCGAGAAGCATCGCCTGGCGCTGCGCGCAGCGGCGACGTCCGGGGATGCACGCTTCTTCCTGGGCACCGATTCCGCGCCCCATGTCGATCCGCTGAAGGAGTGCGCCTGCGGTTGCGCCGGCATCTATACTTCGATCAATACCATGAGCTGCCTTGCCCATGTCTTCGAAGAGGAGGGGGCGCTTGATCGTCTGGAGGCCTTCGCATCGTTGAATGGTCCCTCCTGGTACGGCCTGCCGGTGAACGAGGAAAGGATCACGCTGCGCAAGCAGGAACAGCCGGTCCGCTATCCGGCCAAGGTTGAGACCGAGGCCGGCACGGTCACCGTTTTCGATCCGATGTTCCCGCTTTATTGGGCCGTCGTCTGATTGGTGGGTTGTTTTGCCGCGTGACTGAATCCGAAAACCGGCCCCGCTTTTCGGGGTCACGCCAGGAAGGAGAGATTGATGTTTTCCAACGCGTTCACCGACAAGGCGGTGATGGCTGAACTGGTCGCGAAAATGCTCTGGGAGATCAAGGCGGTGCATTTTCGTGCCGACGAGCCTTACAAGCTTTCCTCCGGCATGGCGAGCCCTGTCTATATCGACTGCCGTAAGCTGATCTCCTATCCGCGCATCCGCTCTGCCGTGATGGATTTCGCCGCCGCGACGATCCTCCGCGAGGCCGGTTTCGAGCAGTTCGACGTGGTCGCCGGCGGCGAGACGGCCGGCATCCCCTTCGCCGCCATGCTTGCCGAGCGCCTCGGCCTGCCGATGATCTATGTGCGCAAGGCGCCGAAGGGCCATGGCCGCAATGCACAGATCGAAGGTCATATGCCGGAAGGCGCGCGTGTATTGGTCATC
The DNA here is from genome assembly GCF_030124405.1 of Sinorhizobium sp. 7-81. Classification (NCBI taxonomy): domain Bacteria; kingdom Pseudomonadati; phylum Pseudomonadota; class Alphaproteobacteria; order Hyphomicrobiales; family Rhizobiaceae; genus Sinorhizobium; species Sinorhizobium sp. 7-81. The sequence goes on from NZ_JASKLT010000001.1 coordinate 453,858, forward strand.
GAGGACCTGACGACCGCCGGCGGTTCGATGTTCAAGTTCATCGATGCGATCCGCGCGGCCGGCGGTGTGGTCGACCACGGCATCGCGCTCTTCTACTACGACATCTTCCCGGAAGCGCGCGGCAATATGAAATCCAAGGGCGTCGACCTGCACTTCATCGCCACCTGGCGCAACGTATTGGCGGTTGCCCGCAAGCAGGCGCTGTTCGACGACAAGACGCTGAACGAGGTCGAAGCCTTCCTCAACGCCCCGCTCGCCTGGTCCGGTCGCAACGGCGGCGTCAGCGCGCTCGCGGCCCAGTGAGCTTTCCGCTGGCTTTGGCGAGAGAACTGATTTAAATCGATTGAATAATCGAAAGAATGGTCGTTAAGGGAGGAAATGCGGATGATCGTTTGCTGCGGGGAAGCCTTGATCGACATGCTGCCGCGCGACACGGCGGCCGGGGAGAGCGCCTTTGCGCCCTATGCCGGCGGAGCGATCTTCAATACCGCCATTGCGCTCGGGCGGCTCGGCATCCCGACCGGCTTCTTCACCGGCCTTTCCGACGACATGTTCGGCGATATCCTGCGCGCTACGCTCAAGGCCGCGAATGTCGATTTCGGCCCTTGCGCGATCCTGCCGCTCCACACGACGCTTGCCTTCGTGAAGCTCGTCAATGGTCACGCGAGCTACGCCTTCTTCGACGAGAACACCGCCGGACGGATGATCACCAAGGACCACCTACCGGCGCTCGGCGATTTCTGCGAGGCTCTGCATTTCGGCGCGATCAGCCTCATTCCCGAACCGTGCGGCTCGACTTACGAAGCCTTGATGATGCGCGAGCACGAAAAGCGTGTGATCTCCTTCGACCCGAACATCCGTCCCGGCTTCATCAAGGATCGCGAGGCGCATCTCGGCCGCATGAACCGCATGGCGGCAATGTCGGACATCATCAAGTTTTCCGATGAGGACCTCGCCTGGTTCGGCATGGAAGGCAGTCATGACGAGCTTGCTGCCGAATGGCTGAAGCGCGGCCCCAAGCTGGTGCTGATCACCAAGGGTGCCGACGGCGCGGTTGGCTATACCAGGAACCACAAGGTCGAAGTCGCCGGTGAACGGGTGACGGTCGTCGATACGGTCGGTGCCGGAGATACTTTTGATGCCGGCGTGCTGGCGTCGTTGAAGCTCAACAACCTGCTGACCAAGAACAACGTGGCAAATCTCAGCGACGCGGCAGTCCGTCAGGCTCTGGCGCTGGGCGCCAAGGCCGCGGCCGTTACCGTCTCGCGCGCCGGCGCAAATCCGCCGTGGCAATACGAAATCGGACTGTGAGCTTTTCCGGGGCGTCCCGCCTCTCGGCGCGGATTCCTGAAAGCTGAAGGGGCGCGCCATCGCTGGCGCCCTTTTATTTGGTCAACGCGCGGCCTTCAGCAAGGCTGCAACAAGGCCGGCGGTCGAGGAATCGTGGCCCTCGGCGCTTTCCTTGCCTTCGACCACCGGCAGCAATCCGGTGGCCAATTCCTTACCGAGCTCGACGCCCCATTGGTCGAAGGAATTGATGTTGAAGAGCGCACCTTCGACGAACACGCGATGTTCGTAGAGGGCGATCAGGCGACCGAGCGCGAAGGGATCGAGCTGGTCGTAGACGAAGGTGAGAGACGGCCGGTTTCCGGTGAAGACCCGGTGCGGGGCGATCTTGTCGGCCTTGGCGTCATCCATTCCCTTCGACGTGAGCTGCGCCTTGGCTTCGGCAAGCGTGCGGCCCTTCATCAAGGCTTCCGACTGCGCCAGGCAGTTTGCCATCAGCAGCTGGTGCTGGTGACGCAGGTCCTTTTCGTGGCCATTGGCAGCGATCATGAATTCGGCCGGGATGATGTCGGTGCCCTGGTGTATCAGCTGGTAGAAGGCGTGCTGGCCGTTGGTGCCCGGTTCGCCCCAAACGACCGGACCGGTCGAGAATTCGACCGGTGTGCTGTCCATCGTGACGCCCTTGCCGTTCGATTCCATGTCGAGTTGCTGCAGATAGGCCGGGAAGCGCGCAAGGCGCTGGTCGTAGGGCAGGATCGCGCGCGACGGATAGCCGAGCACGTTGCGATGATAGAAGCCGATCAGGCCGAGCAGCATCGGAATGTTCTGACGCAGCGGCGCTGTGCGAAAATGCTCATCGATCGCGTGGCCGCCGTCGAGGAAGCGGCCGAAATTTTCCTTGCCGATCGCAATCATCAGCGGCAGGCCGATTGCCGACCAGATCGAGTAGCGTCCGCCAACCCAGTCCCAGAAGCCGAAGACGCGGGCCTGGTCGATGCCGAAGGCCGCGACCTTGTCGAGTGCAGTGGACACCGCCGCGAAGTGATGCCCGACCGCCGCTTCGCCGAGCTTGTCGGCGATGAAGGCGCGGGCAGTTGCCGCATTGGTCATCGTCTCGATTGTGGTGAAGGTCTTCGAGGCAACGATGAAGAGCGCGGTTTCCGGATCGACGAGCTTCAACGTGTCGGCGATATGCGCGCCATCGATGTTGGAAACGAAATGCAGCCGTGGACCGTCGTGGAAGGGGCTGAGCGCCAGCGTCGCCATCACTGGGCCGAGGTCGGAGCCGCCGATGCCGATATTGATGACGTCGGTGATCTCCTTGCCGGTGGCGCCCTTCAAAGCACCCGAACGGACGCCGTCGGCAAAGGCACCCATCGCGTCGAGTACCGCGTTGACGTCGGGCATCACGTCCTTGCCGTCAGCGAGGACCGGTCGGTTGCTGCGGTTCCTGAGCGCCGTGTGCAGCACGGCGCGGCCCTCGGTCATGTTGATGACGTCGCCGCGGAACATGGCGTCCCGCTTCTCTTCGACCTTCGCCGCCTTGGCGAGCGCTTCGAGCCCGTCCAGAATTCGGTCGTTCATCGAGCATTTCGAATAGTCGAAGAGTAGGTCGTCGAGCGTGGTGCTGAAGCGGGAGAAGCGGTTCGGATCGGCCGCGAAGGCGGCGCGAATGTCGGTTGCATTGGTCTCGCGTGCAGTGGCTTTCAGGTGTTCGACAAGCGCTTTCATCGCAGGCTCCTTGCATCGGAAATTGGCTGCGATAGCTAGTCGGTTTGTTTGCGGTAAATCAAGGGCATGTGTGCGCTGCAGCGAAAAAAGCCAACCGGCGGGCCCGCCTTCGCAGCGTCAGCCATGAAGCGCGCAGCGGTTTCTAGCTAGCGTGGATTGCCCCTCACCCTAGCCCTCTCCCCGCGGGCGGGGAGAGGGGACTAAGGCGGCGCCGCGAGTCTCCTTCGCCCCGCCTGCGGGAAGAAGGTGGCCGGCAGGCCGGATGAGGGGCTTTCCCCGGCTTTTGGGGGGCGAACGCGGTCTACCCGCGCAAATCCTTGCGCAGAATCTTGCCGACATTCGACTTCGGCAACTCGGTGCGAAATTCCACGTGTCTCGGCCGCTTGTAGTTGGTGAGGTTGGCGGCGCAGTGGCGCTTGACCTCCGCCTCGGTGAGATCGGGATCCTTGCGCACCACGAAGAGCTTCACGGCCTCGCCCGAATGCGGATCGGGGATGCCGATGGCGGCACATTCGAGGATGCCCGGGTGGGTTATCGCGACTTCCTCGATCTCGTTCGGGAAGACGTTGAAGCCGGAAACGAGAATCATGTCCTTCTTGCGGTCGACGATTTTCGTCAGCCCCTCGGAGTTCATGAAACCGATGTCGCCGGTGCGGAAAAAGCCGTCCGGCGAGATCGCCCTGGCCGTCTCGTCCGGCCGTTGCCAGTAACCGGCCATGACCTGCGGGCCACGGATGCAGATTTCGCCGATGTCGCCGACGGGCAGCGTGTTGCCGTCCTCGTCCCGAATCTCGACCTCGGTGGAGGGGAGCGGCATGCCGATCGTGCCGGTGAAATCGCCTGTATCGAGCCGGTTGGCGGTGGCGACCGGAGAGGTCTCGGAAAGCCCGTAGCCTTCATGGATCGGGCAGCCGGTCATCGCCAGCCAACGCTCGGCGACCGGCCGCTGCACGGCCATGCCGCCACCAAAGGTCAGCACGAGCGACGAAAAGTCGAGCTTCTTGAATTCGGCGTTGTTCATCAGCGCGTTGAACAGCGTGTTGAGCCCAGGGAAGATATTCGTCCGGTACTTGCCGAGTTCCTTGACGAAGGCGGGAATGTCGCGCGGGTTGGGGATGAGAATGTTGTTGCCGCCCGTCGAGAGGCCCATCAGCGAATTCACCGTGAGCGCGAAGATATGATAGAGCGGCAGCGCGCACATGAAGGTGAGGTTTTCCGGGCGCGCCTTGCGCCGGAAGGCGGTTTCCAGCCACAGCTCCATCTGCGCCATGTTGGACAAAAGGTTGGAATGGGTGAGGGTGGCGCCCTTGGAGACGCCGGTGGTGCCGCCGGTATATTGCAGGAAGGCGACATCGGACGGCGCCAGATGGGGTTTCGTGAGGCTCAGTTTCGCACCCTTGGCAAGTGCGGTCTTGAAGGAGATATGTCCCGGAATCGACCAGTCGGGCACGAGTTTCTTGACGCGCCGCACGACGAGATTGACGATTGCTCCCTTGACGCCGAGCATGTCGCCCATGCTGGCGACCACCACGTGTTTGACGGCCGTACGGGCGACGACCTGCTCGACCGTGTGCGCGAAGTTCTCGAGCACGAAGATCGCCTTGGCGCCGGCATCGACGAGCTGGTGCTCGAGCTCGCGCGGCGTATAAAGCGGATTGACGTTGACCACCGTCAGGCCCGCACGAAGGATGCCGTAGACGATGACCGGATTCTGCAGGATGTTCGGCAGCATCACTGCGACGCGATCACCCTTGGCCAGGCCGAGCGATTGCAGCCATGCGCCGATCGCGGCCGAATGCGTGTTGAGAGCGGCGAAGGTGAGCGACTTGCCCATGCAGGTGAAGGCCGGGCGCCAGGAATATTGCGCCACCGCATGATCGAAGAACTCGCCGATCGAGCGGTAGGGCAACGGGCCGATTTCGGCCGGCACGCCTGGCGGATAGGACTTGAGCCAGATTTTCCCTGTATTGGAACCCGCCTGCTGCGCGCTTGCTTCCGCCATGATCTCTCTCCCTCTGGTCGCCAGTGACCGGCCGTGCTCACGGCGAAGAAAAATCCCTCCCGATCTTCCTCTCCGTCGAAGATGAAGCTTTTACAGCGTCTCTTCAAGCCGTGAATCCGCTTATATGACTTTGACGTAAACGTCAACAATCGCGGCGCCTTGGTGCACCGGCAGAACGCACGAGATTTTGATATGCGCCGCAGCATAAATCCTTGCGGCAGTTGGCTAACAATTTATATTGCACCGCAATACACACCTCCCTGCGGCATCCTCGGTGCCGACGCCGTTCGCGGCATTTCCAGATATCGATTTTCGAGCAGCGGTTGAAGTGCCGCAGCAAGGCTGTTCCATGTCCGACGACGTCCTCCCCTCCACAGCTGTCATGCCACGCAGCAGGGTGTCGGCGGCAGAAATCGCGCTCGCAGTCGGCGGGTTCGGTATCGGTACCGGTGAATTTGCGATCATGGGTCTGCTGCCTCAGGTCGCCGAAGATGTCGTCGTTTCGGTGCCGAAAGCCGGCGCCGTGATCAGCGCCTATGCGTTGGGTGTGGTGGTCGGTGCGCCGTTGATTGCCGTTCTTGCCGCGCGCTTTGCCCGCTTTCACGTTCTTCTCGTCCTGATGGCACTGTTCGCTCTTGGCAACTTTGCAAGCGCCGCGGCCCCGGATTTCCACACGCTGATCGCGGCGCGGTTCCTCGCCGGGCTGCCGCACGGCGCCTATTTCGGTGTTGCGGCGCTCGTCGCTGCCGGCCTCGCCGCGCCCAACCAGCGGGCGCGGGCGATCGGCCGGGTGATGATGGGGCTGACGATAGCCACGCTTTTCGGCACACCGCTCGCCGCGTGGTTTGGCCAGGCGCTTGGCTGGAGGGCCGCCTTTGCCCTCGTCGGCGGCATCAGCCTGCTGACCATGGTCCTGAGCTGCCTCTACGTGCCGCGGGACAAGGGTGACCCTGAGGCAACGCCGCTTCGGGAACTCGGCGCGCTCGGAAAGTTGCAGGTCTGGCTGCTGCTCGGCATTTGCGCCATCGGCTGCGGCGGCATGTTCGCGGTCTTCAGCTACATCACCCCGGCGCTGACGGACGTCGCAGGCGTCCCCCTTGGGAACGTGCCGATCATGCTGTCCGTTTTCGGGGCCGGCATGATACTCGGCAACATCGTCGGCTCGCGGCTCGCCGACTGGTCGTTGCTGCCGACGATCGGCATTGCGATCGCCTTCAACATCTTCGCCTACATCCTGTTCTATTTCACCATGACGAACCCGTGGATGGCGATCGTCAACGTGCTGTTCATCGGCGGCGGTTTCGCCGTCGTGCCCGGCGTGCAGACGCGTCTGCTGGACGTGGCGGGCAAGGCGCAGACGCTAGCCGCAGCCCTCAGCCACTCCGCCTTCAACCTCGCCAACGCGCTCGGCGCCTGGCTCGGCGGTGTGTCGATCGCAGCAGGCTACGGCTGGACCTCGACGGGGCTGGTCGGTGCTGTTCTCGGTCTTGCCGGTTTTGCCATCTTCTTCGTCTCGGTTCTTGTCGACCGCAGAGGGCGGCAGGCAGCATAAGTTTGCGAAGAGACCCGAATTTTCGCGCGACGATCTTGAGTACGCCTAAATTTTTCTGTCATGTCCCGCCGCTAACGTCCGCGACCATCCCCTATCCATCGGAAACTGAGTGTCAACGCAGCAGATGGGCTGGCAAGGTCCGGGGTTTCATGTAAGGTTTCTAAAAGACGGAGGATGACAGGTGCAATTGGGCAATCGTGAGCGAGAAAACCTTCCCGCGGAGCCGAGGCTCTTCGGGCAGCCGGCCCATTCACGCTCTGCCCTTGTCCTGCCGATCTCGGCTGCCCGCTGGCTGCTCGTCCTCGTTCTGGTGGCAGGCGTCTATTTCTTCCATGGCTTCGTGGTGCCGGTGCTCGCCGCCGTCGTCATAGGCTTCGCGAGCTGGCCGATTTACCGTCGGCTGCTCCAGGCGGTCGATGGCAACCGCACGCTGGCGGCAACGATCGCCATCGTCGCCGTGGTCGCCTTCATCGTGGTGCCGATTTCGATCACCGCGGTCTATGCGGTGGACGAAGTGCGCGATTGGCTCGTCTGGGCGGTCGAAACCAATGCCAACGGGGCGCCGGTTCCCGCCTGGCTGACGACCATACCGGCGGCCGGCAGTTGGCTCGGAGAGCAATGGGTTAAATATGTCGGCCATCCCGGTGCGCTGGGCGAACTGGTGCAGCTCGTCAGCGGCTCCAACATCGGCAATATCTATCGCGGCGTGCTGGTGATCGGCGCGTCCGCCTTCCAGTCCTTCCTGACGCTGCTCTTCATGCTGATCACGCTGTTCTTCGTCTATCGCGACGGCCAGTCCTTTTCGAAGCAGCTCGACCATCTCGGCGAGCGGATTTTTCCGATGCGCTGGGAGCGTCTGTCCCGAGTGGTGCCGCTGACCATCAGTTCGACGGTGACCGGCATGGGCATCATTGCAATCGGCGAAGGCATCGTTCTCGGCGTCGCTTACTGGCTGGCCGGTGTCCCGTCGCCGGTGACGCTCGGCATCATCACCGGTATCATGGCAATGGTGCCAGGCGGCGCACCTCTCTGCTTCACGCTGGTGTCAATCTATCTCGTGGCGAGCGGTTCGCCGGTGCAGGGAGTCGCGCTCTTTACCTGGGGCACGACAGAGCTGTTCATCGTCGACAAGACGCTCAGGCCGAAACTTGTCGGCGGACCGATCAAGTTGCCTTTCCTGCCGACCTTCTTCGGCCTGATCGGCGGCGTGAAGACAATGGGCTTCCTCGGTCTGTTCGTCGGCCCCGTGCTTATGGCGCTGCTCGTCGCCATCTGGCGGGAATGGTTGCACGAAGTGACCACGCAGCCCGAGCCGCCGGCCGTCAACCAAATCTCGCGGGGCGATGTGTCGGTGAAGTGACCGTTGCCGCAGGTCGCGACTTAGACGAACGATCGGCAATCAGCCGAGCGAAATACCGATAGTCGCCCTCGTCTACGCAGTGCGTTGTCGGAGCGCCCGGCCGGGTCGCCAAGGGCTGAGGGACCGCAGCGATGACGCCTTCGGCGCGGGCGTGACGATCGGCCGTTGCTACTTGCTCAAGCCTCGCCTTCGCGAGCCTCTTCGAGCAGCCGAATGACCTCTTCGTCCGATGTCTGGTCGAAGTCGATATAGTGGATGCCGACAGCCCGGAACGGATCCGGTGTTTGCAGACAGATGACTTCGTCGGCCTCCGCTTCGAGTTGCTCGAGGGCCTCGCCGGCTGCGACCGGAACAGCAAGAATGATCTTGCCGGTTCCCGCTTTGCGCAACGCCTTCAATGCGACCTTGACAGTGCCGCCCGTCGCGACACCATCGTCCACGACGATCACCGTGCGGCCCGCGGTTGGTGTCGGAGGTCGATTTCCTTGATAGATCTCGCGCCGCCGCTCGATCTCGGCGAGTTGGCGGCGGCTTTCGGCCTCAATGTAGGCAGCCGAAGGACTGACGATGCGCATCGCCTCCTCGTTGTAGACGAATTGCGGATCATTGCCGTCCACCACAGCGCCGATGCCGTATTCGGAGTGTCCAGGCGCGCCGATTTTGCGCACCAGAACCAATTCGAGCGGTGCGTGCAAGGCTTTGGCTATCTCGAAAGCCACGGGCACGCCGCCGCGCGGCAATGCCAGGATCAACGGCTCCGATTGGGCATGTTTCGCCAGAACGTCCGCGAGTTGCCGTCCCGCATCCCGGCGATCTACAAATTTCCGCGGGGGATAATCCATGATCTCATGTCCTTCCTGGAGTGCTGCCGAGATGGATCAGGAACCAGTCTGTCGCATGCCGGATCACCTGATCCATCGTGCCGGGCTCCTCGAACAGATGGCCCGCGCCATCGATGATGATGAGCCGCTTCTCGCAGGCGAGCGCGTCGAAGGCGCGTTCGTTCACGTCGATCACCGGCCCGTCGAGGCTTCCGACGAGGAGGAGGGTGGGGGCGCGAACCTCCGGCAGAACCTGCATGGCAAGATCGGGGCGGCCACCGCGTGATACGACCGCGCCTACGTCCGGCTCGGCGTAGGCTGCCTGCAGCGCCGCGCCGGCTCCCGTGCTCGCGCCGAAGTAGCCGACCGCCAGATGCGAAGCCTCGGAAACCTCGGAGACCCAACGCCTTGCGGCGACGAGCCGATCAGCGAGGAGATCGATGTCGAAGACGTTGCGCCGGTCCTGTTCTTCGTCCGGTCGCAGGAGATCAACGAGAAGTGTCGCCAACCCCGCTTCCCGCAGTGCCGCCGCGACGCGATTGTTGCGAGGGCTGAAGCGCCCGCTTCCACTGCCATGGGCAAAGATCACGAGGCCACTCGCGCCGGAAGGGACGCCGAGAAAAGCCTCGATCCCCGGGGGCTCGATTCTTACGGATTGTACATCATCAGGTGTCGAGAAGGCCATTTGCTCACTCTCACAGCCGCAGCACGCGTTCTGGTGTCGTTTCGTCGCTAGATCCTGTTCGGCCAACCCGATCCGGTGTCCCCTGCCGGAGCATCCCGTATGCTGGAGCGTCCTTTGTGCATTCATTTGAACGCACGGCGCTCTCGGGGCATCGTTCCGGCCTCTCTCAGGAGTTGACGCACGTCCCCTCGTCGAATCCCGCGCCTTTCCAATCGCCCGCGGTCTTGTGCTCCAATCTCCGCAGAGGTCGATTGTTCCCCACTTCGATCCTGATAACCGTCCCATGAACGGCAGGCTGGCGCTTGCCGCCTCTGCCGAACCGCGCCGGTCCGGAGACGACCGCCCGGAACACTTTTCCTGAGCAGGTGTTTGGCGTGTGAGCGCGGCGCGGCGGCGTGATGGACAAAGGCGCAAATCATGGACCAGAAGACCGAGATAATGCTGCACACCGGAAACAAGATGCCTGTTCTGGGGCTCGGCACATGGCAACTGACGGACGACACGGCCGAGACGATCGCAACTGCCTTGAAGCTGGGCTATCGAATGATCGACACGTCCGGAGATTACGGGACCCAGCCCGGCATCGCAGACGGAATCAACAGGAGCGGCATCGAACGCGCCGACTTCTACCTGGTCACGAAAGTCGAGGAAGTGGACGACGCCTATCAAGCGACGCGCAAAAATCTCGACGAATTGCAGCTGGACTATGCCGATCTCATGCTCATACACCGTCCGCCGCGAACAGGAGCGGGGGAAGATCTGTGGCGAGGCCTGATCCGGGCGAAAGAGGAGGGTCTTGCGAAAGACATCGGCGTCAGCAACTACTCGATCGACCTCATGGATGCGTTGATAGATGCGACGGGCGAGGTGCCAACGGTCAATCAGATCGAGTGGAGCCCGTTCGGGCACAGCGATGACATGCTGCGTTATGCGAAGGAAAAGCAGATCGTCATCCAGGCATACAGCCCCCTCACGCGCACGAAACGGCTGCGGGACGAGACTCTCACGAAGATTGCCGCGAAATACGGCAAATCGCCGACGCAAGTGCTGGTCCGATGGAACCTGCAGCGCGGGACAGTTCCCATTCCCAAAGCCAACCAGCGGCAACATCTGGAAGAGAACATCGATGTGTTTGATTTCGATCTCGGCGAAGGCGACCTGAAAACCCTTGATGGCCTGAACGAGCGCTACTCGTCGCTGGGGACGCTTCCCTATAGCTGAGCATCAAGTCCGCTTGGCGAAGGACAGAGCATCAGGAGCAACAATCGATGGCTGAACCCGGGCAGGAGCGCGAAACGGTCGTTCTGGAAGAGGGCAATATCTTCTTTCTGTATCGACCCCGGGTGGAGGAAGAGCATCCCTCGAGTATCGGTGACGTGCAACGGTTCGAGATGGTGCTCCGTCCGCACGGCGGCGAGAAGGTCCGGCTCCTGGTTGTCGGGCGAAAGCGACTGCCCGAAGCCGAGCGGCACGAACGCCACTGGGGTTTTGTGGAGGCGACCAGGCATTCGGCCAAGGACGTTGAGAAAGAGCTTCGCGAGCGACGCTATGACACGGGCACACGGGCCGAGCGTCGGCAGCCGGCCGCGCGTCCCGCCGGGGAAGGCGTGTACGCAATCACGCTCGAAGACGGACAGATGCATCTCTCATACGCGCTCGAGCTTCCCGAAAAACCCGGCCAGGTGCAGAAAGCCTTCAAGATCGCCCCCGAGGCGAGCTACGCGCTATCGATCAAGAATCCGGAGAAGGGCAAGCCCGTCAATGCCGGGCTGCGCGAGGAGGATGAGGCCGACTATCCGGAGAAGCTGCAGGAGGAATTCAGAGGCCGGCGTTTTGCGCGCGAGGACGTTCGCCTCCTCGATTTCGAGGGCGCGGAGTTCATCCTGATCGGGGCACGTTCAAATCCCGAGTCCGAATATGGCCTCGATCTCGGCGCAGAGCACGAGAACTATGAGCACGCGGAAACCATCCGCCGGCTGCGCATGGTCAAGTCCCGCCATCCGGTCAAGCCATTGCTTGAGGGCGGCTGGGCCTGAGCGGTCGGCATGCTCCTTGCCTGCCGATTCCGCGTCGGATCATCGTCGGTGTGGCTCACGAGTCGGCAACGGGCGCGCGCTTGCTTGCTCGACGCAGTCGAGGGCATCTCATGCTAAATGCTTGGAATTAATGGTGCCGCTTACGTGACTCGAACACGTGACCCCATCATTACGAATGATGTGCTCTACCGACTGAGCTAAAGCGGCCCTGATGGCTCCGCGGTTGGCCGCGGAACGAAGTGTGAGGCGCTGATAAACGCAAAGCGCCAAGATTTCAAGCCATCAGTTTCGAGAACTTGAAAATTCCTTGGCCGGATGAACATCGCGACGGGCACCGAGCCCGAGCCGGGTTCGTGCCGCGTCATATTCCCGTTCCAGCCGGTCGACGAGCTCAGCCACCGTGCCGATCTCGCGGACGGCGCCGATGCCTTGGCCGCAGCCCCAGATGTCCTTCCAGGCCTTGGCGCCTTCGGCGGCGCTGCCGAAGTCCATCTTCGACGGGTCCGCTTCCGGCAGCTTGTCTGGATCCATGCCGGCTGCGCTGATCGAGGGCTTGAGATAGTTGCCGTGAATGCCGGTGAAATAGTTGGAATAAACGATGTCGGCGGCGCTGCTGTCGACGATCATCTGCTTGTAGGCATCACTGGCGCGCGCCTCTTCGGTGGCGATGAAGGAGGAGCCGATATAGGCCATGTCCGCGCCCATTGCCTGCGCGGCGAGGATGGCGCCGCCGGTGGCGATTGCGCCGGAAAGCAGGAGCGGTCCGTCGAACCATGCGCGGATCTCCTGAATGAGCGCGAAAGGCGAGAGCGTTCCGGCATGGCCGCCGGCCCCGGCCGCCACCGCGATCAGGCCGTCGGCACCCTTGCGGATTGCCGAATTGGCGTGGCGGTTGTTGATGACGTCATGGAGCACGATGCCGCCATAGGAATGGATCGCTGCGTTCACTTCCGGCACCGCACCGAGCGACGAGATGACGATCGGCACCTTGTATTTGACGCAGAGCATCAGGTCCTGCTCGAGCCTGGCATTCGACTTGTGGACGATCTGGTTGACCGCGAATGGCGCTGCCGGCCGGTCGGGATGCCTGGCCTTGTGATCGGCGAGCGTCTCGGTGATCTCCGCAAGCCACTCGTCCAGTTGCGATTGTGGACGAGCATTGAGGGCGGGAAAGGAACCGATGACGCCGGCTTTGCACTGCGCGATCGTCAGCCGGGGATGCGAGACGATGAAGAGCGGCGCGCCGACCACCGGCAGTCTCGTTGTTCCGGAAAGAATTGGCGGCAAAGGCATCAGGCTTCTCCATCCCTCATTGTTTGACGTTTGCGTAAACGTCAAAATAGATAACAGCAAACCGATGGACTTGCAAAGAGACGCATTTTACCCGTCGATCAGGTCCTCGTTCGATTTTCCCCGCGGAAGTCCCTGGTGGTCTTACGGCCGGACTTGCAGATTCCGAAAGCAACGGTTACCCAATCGTTAATAAAACCAATGTCGTGGATCGGGAAGGAAACCATCCTCTCCTCCCAAGGATGGGAATGCCCGCTTGGCCACGCCGTGCCGCTACAGCGTCGCGTCTCGTTAGACGCGCAAAAGGTCGCTGTGGTGCTTTGAATTGCTGCATGTTTCCTTAAATCGGTTGGGAAACATGCAGCAGGGCTTCGTTGTGCAGAAGGATTTGATGTGAGCGGACTCGAAACTGCGATCAGGAATGCACTGGAACGTTCCGACCGGACCAATGCGGAAATCCGCGCACGCATCTATCAGTCGGCCCGTCAGGCGCTGGAAAACGGACTGAAGAAGCAGCAGATCGAAGACCCGGATTTGATTGCGAAACAACGCCACCGGCTCGAAGCGGTCATTCATGCGATCGAGACCGAAGAACGCGCTGCGTTGCGGCGTGCCGCTGCACCACCGGTCGTCAGCCTCGGTGATGCAGGCGAGCGGGCGGCGCCGAAGACGGCGGCTGCCGACCTTTCCGTGTCTGCCCGCCGCGAGCCGGCTCCCGGCGGACAAGGACGTGCGGCGCAAGGCGAAAGCGACCTCGGCGCCCTGCGCGCTGATCGCGACGACTCGCTCGCCTCGGGGCGGTCCGTCGCTACACCCGCATCTCCGCCGCCAGGCGGCAAGACTGCGCCCGCTGCACCTGATTTGGGCGCTGCCGACAAGCGCCCCCGCAAGCGCCGGCGCGGGCGCTTGCTTTCCTTCGCCATGGTCCTGGCAACGCTCGCGGCGGCAGCCGGCGCTGCTGTCTGGTGGATCCAGACCAACGACCTGCTGAAATCTCCGGCCGAGCGCGACACCAACGTCGCCAATCCGCCTGCCACGGTGGAATCGGAAGATTTCGAAGGCGCCGCACGGCTTCAGAACCTCGGCGCACAGGAAGGCTTCTCCGGCGATTGGGTCGAGGTTTTCACCGCGGCGAACGCCGCCGCGATCAAGCCGGGCGCGCGCGCCACCGTCGAGCCTTTGAACGACGAGGGCGGAGAGCGCGTACGCGTGACGTCGGCGGTCGCCGACAAGGATGGAGATCTCGTCTTCGAAATTCCCGCGGATATCCTTGAGCACCTCTCGGGCAAATCATCGACACTGGCGCTCACGGTCCAGGCCGCGCCCGGCAAGACGGCAGAATTTTCCGTCGAATGCGACTTTTCTTCGCTCGGCGCCTGCGGCCGCCACCGGTTCACCGTTCATGACGAACGCCTCGACATGCTTTTCAAGGTTTCGTTCGAGCAGAGCCCTGCGCCAAGCAGTCCGGGCAGGCTCGTGCTCAACAGCGACGTTAGCGGAGCGGGCAACAGCCTGGATATTTTTGCGATCCGCGTGCTGCCGGGTCAGTGACGCGGTCAACCGCTTCGCGGGTCATTTCAGGAACCCCGGTCCGGAACCGACGATCTTGTCGTCGATCTCGCCGATAGCCGCCTTGTCCTTGCCGTCGTAATCCAGATTCTTGAGTATGTGGCGGATTAGGTTGATCCGGGCTCGGCGCTTGTCGTTGCCGCGGATGACAGTCCAGGGTGCATGGTCCGTGTGCGTCTCCTTGAGCATCCGGTCGCGCTTTTCGGTATAGTCATCCCACTTGTTCAGTGCCGCGATGTCCATCGGCGACAGCTTCCAGATCTTCAGCGGATCATGCCGGCGGTCGTGGAAACGCTTCAATTGCATCTCCCGGCCGATATTGAGCCAGAACTTGAAGAGCTGGATGCCCTCGTCGGCGATCATCTTCTCGAAGCGGGGCGCCTGCTTGAGAAAATGCTCGTACTGCTCGGACGTGCAGAAACCCATGACCGGTTCCACGCCGGCGCGGTTGTACCAGGAGCGATCGAAGAGTACAAATTCGCCGGCGGTCGGAAAAGTCGCCACGTAACGCTGGAAATACCATTGCCCGCGTTCGGTCTCGGTCGGCTTGGTAAGCGCGACGATGCGGGCGGAACGAGGGTTCATATAGGCCATTGTCGCGTGGATGGCGCCGCCCTTGCCGGCCGCGTCGCGCCCTTCGAAAACGGCCATCACGCGCTTGCCGGTAGCCTGCATCCAGAACTGGACCTTGACGAGCTCGATCTGAAGTTTCGTCAACGTTTCTTCGTACTCGTCCTCGTCGAGCTTCTTCTTGTAGGGGTAGTCGTCGGAAGAGAAGGCCTCGTCGTCGATCCATTTTGGCAGTTCAGGATTGTCGATATCGAAGATGCGGGACTTGCCGCCGATCCGCAATTCGACCGCCCGGGTCTCCGGTTTGGACTGGGCTGCCGCCGTTTCTGCCGCCATCTGTTCTGCCTCCCGCTGACGCTCGATTTCTTTGAAAGAGGCCATAATTGCGTTGCGGATTCAAGCATGTCGTGAAAATCATGTCATGAAGCAGCGCTATCTCTCTGCCTTCCCGGCGCATGATCAGGAGGGCGCAATTGAGTCATGAGGATGTTGTGTTGGACAATGCAAGGGTGCTCTGGCGGACCCTGCTGCCGAAGCTGAAGGCGGAACGGTGGGTTCTCGGCCTCTCGGTCTTGCTGGCCGTTCTCGCTACGCTCGCCGGTATTCATATCCTTGCCGTACTGCCGTTCTGGATCGTGCTTGCCGCGGCGCTGCTCAATCGCAGCGTGCCGTCCGTGCAGCCGGCTCCGGTAAGCGCCGTTGCGACCGAAAAGGGAAGGGACCCGCTGGTCCCGGCGTTGAACGCGCTCGACATGCCCGTGCTCGTCGTCGCGGCGGATGAAACCGTGCTCTTTCAGAACATTGCTGCCGAAAAGGCGTTCGGCACGATTCCCCCGAATAGCGACCTTTCCGCACGCGTCCGTTCGCCCGGCATTCTCGATATGGTTCGCGAGACCATCGCCACCGGTAAGATCAATCAGATCGAACACACCGAGAGGCTGCCGTCGGATGCTGTCTATGTCGTCAGGGTCGCACCCGCCGAGATTGAAGCCGATGCTTCGAGCCGGCGCATCTTCCTGCTGACCTATCGCGACATTTCGCAAGTGCGCCGCATCGACCGGATGCGCTCCGATTTCGTCGCCAATGCCAGCCATGAACTGCGCACGCCACTCGCCTCGCTGCGCGGCTTCATCGAAACGCTGCAGGGTCCGGCGCGCAACGACCTGAAGGCACAGGAGAGATTCTTCGGCATCATGCACGAGCAGGTCACCCGCATGAGCCGCCTCGTCGACGACCTCTTGTCGCTCTCCAGGCTCGAACTGAAGTCACATCTTGCCCCCGAGGACATGGTCGACCTGGCGCCGCTGCTCGGGCATGTGCGCGACAGCCTGCTGCCGCTCGCAACCGAGCTTGACGTCACGATCTCGCTCGATGTTCCTGATGCGCCGGTTTTTGTCCCAGGAGATCGCGACGAATTGATCGAGGTCTTCGAGAACCTGATCGAGAACGCGTGCAAGTACGGACAGGAAGGCAAGAAGGTGGACGTCCGGCTGACCGGAGACGAGGGCAAGCAGGCCGAGGTCACCGTCGAGGATTACGGGCGAGGCATTCCGGCCGAGCACGTACCGCGAATTACCGAACGTTTTTATCGCGTTAACGTGGAGGCGAGCCGCTCGAAAAAAGGCACCGGCCTGGGGCTTGCCATCGTCAAGCATATCCTCACGCGCCACCGTGCCCGTCTCCTAATTCATTCGGAGGTCGGGAAGGGTACGATCTTCACGGTCCGCTTCTGACACAAAACGTCGCCGGTTCATCGCGGATGTCGAAATTACGAAGCTTCTTCAATGACATAGACTGTCATAAATGTTTCACCGAATTGACATAAAAGGTGTGACCATCGGCGGCTAACTAGGGGCGGCCGATCATACGGCGAAGAGAGCGCTGGAACTGAAGCGCACCAACACAAGCCCATTCCGGGAGAACATCTATGAAAGCTCTTAAACTCACTGTAGCGGCGCTGGTCGCCTCCGCCGCGTTCGCGGGCACCGCAGCGGCTCGCGACCAGGTTCAGGTCGCTGGCTCGTCGACCGTTCTTCCCTACGCAAAGATCGTCGCCGAAACCTTCGGTGAGACCTTCCCCGACTTCAAGACGCCGGTTGTCGAGTCCGGCGGCTCGTCTGCCGGCCTCAAGGAATTCTGCAAGGGCGTCGGCGAAGACACGATCGATATCGCCAACTCCTCGCGCAAGATCAAGGACAGCGAAATCGAAGCCTGCAAGGCTGCCGGCGTGACCGAGATCCAGGAAGTCAAGATCGGTTATGACGGCATCGTCTTCGCGACCGATGCTGGCAACGCCGACCTCGCCCTGAAGCCGGAGCATCTCTACAAGGCGCTCGCAGCTGAAGTCGTCGTCGACGGCAAGCTCGTTGCCAACCCGTACAAGAAGTGGTCGGAAGTCGACGCTTCGCTTCCGGACGCCGAAATCGCTGCCTTCATCCCAGGCCAGAAGCACGGCACGCGCGAAGTCTTCGAGGAGAAGATCCTCGCTGAAGGCTGCAAGGAAGCCGGTGCCCAGGACGTCATCAAGGCAGCCGTCAGCGATGCCAAGGAACAGCTCGCCAAGTGCGTCGCTGTCCGCAAGGACGGCATGGCTGTCGACATCGACGGCGACTACACCGAAACGCTCGCCCGTATCGCTTCCAACAAGAGCGGCATCGGCGTGTTCGGCCTTTCGTTTTACGAGAACAACGCCGACAAGCTGAAGGTCGCTACCGTCAACGGCGTCGTTCCCTCGACGGAAACGATCGCTTCGGGCGAATACCCGGTTTCCCGTCCGCTGTTCTTCTACGTCAAGAAGGCCCATATGGGCGTTGTTCCCGGCCTCAAGGAATACGTCGAATTCTTCATCGACGACCAGATGATCGGCCCTGACAGCCCGCTCGCCGAATACGGCCTCGTTTCTGCTCCGGACGCAGAGCGTGAAGAAATCCGCAAGGCTTTCGAAGCCGGCAACATGCTCTAATTAAGACACGCCCCGGCGCGACCTGGTGTCGCGTCGGGGCATGCGTTCATTTTGATTTTGCCGGCGGCCATGGCGGTCTTTGCCGGGGAGACGTGCTGATGAGTACTTCGCTCCTTCTTTTGATCATAGTTTTGATTGGTTTCATTGCCTATTTTGCCGGTCGTGCGCGCTCGCTCGCGCAGTCCGGCGGTAAATTCGCGGACCTGCACTCCTTGCCCGGCTATCATGGCAGCTATGTCGCCATCTGGGCGATGCTGCCGGCGGCACTTGTGCTGGCCACCTGGCTGATCGCATCGCCGCTTTACATCGATTCCAGTGTCCGTTCTGCTCTTCCCGAGGCGGTAAAGAGCCAGGGCGCTGCAACGGTTCAGCTCGCACTCGGTCAGGTGAAGTCGGTTGCCGGCGGCCTCGTTCGCCTGGACGCGTCTGAACTCGCCGCGCTTGAAAATGGTTCGGCCAACCTGCGCGAAACGCTTGCCGCCAAGGGCGTAGCGCTGGCGGGAGAAGGCGAACCGTACATGATTGGGGCAGCGCAGCAGTTCAACGCCATGCGGACCTACAGTCGCTGGCTGATGAGCGCGGTCGTGCTGTTCGTTGCCGTTGCTGGCGGTGTGTATGCCATCCGCAACATCAGCACCCGCTTCCGCGCCCGCAATCGGGTGGAGCGCGTAATGCTCGCTTCGCTGATCGTTGCGTCCTCGATCGCCATTCTCACCACCATCGGTATCGTCGCTTCGATGTTGTCGGAGGCGGGCCGGTTCTTCAGCATGGTATCGCCCGCCGAGTTCTTCTTCGGCACGGTGTGGGACCCCCGTTTCGCGGCCGCCGGCAGCGGCGGCGCATCGGGCCAGTTCGGCCTCCTGCCGCTTCTCGGAGGCACACTCTATATCGCCTTAGTCGCCATGCTGTTTGCAGTGCCCATTGGTCTCTTCGCGGCGATATACATGGCAGAATACGCAAGCCCGCGGCTGCGTTCGACGGCGAAGCCGCTCCTCGAAGTGCTCGCCGGCATCCCGACGATCGTCTACGGCTTCTTTGCGCTCGTCACGGTCGGACCGTTCCTGCGCGATATCTCGACGCAACTGAACGGCCTCCTCACCGGCAACTACCAGAACTTCATCCAGGCGCAGAGCGTACTGACTGCTGGCATCGTCATGGGCATCATGCTGATCCCCTTCGTATCGTCGCTCTCCGATGACATCATCACGCAGGTTCCGCGTGCATTGCGCGACGGCTCGCTCGGACTTGGGGCAACGCGTTCAGAGACGGTGAAGAAGGTCATCCTGCCGGCCGCACTGCCCGGCATTGTCGGTGCGCTGCTTCTGACGGCGTCACGCGCGGTTGGCGAGACGATGATCGTCGTGCTTGCAGCGGGCGTGGCGGCGCGCATGCAACTGACGCCTTTCGAGCCGATGACGACGGTGACGGTGAAGATCGTTCACCAGCTGACGGGTGACCTGGAATTCACGTCGCCACAGACGTTGGTCGCGTTCGCGCTCGGCATCACGCTCTTCGTCATCACGCTCTGCCTCAACATATACGCGCTCTATATCGTGCGCAAATATCGGGAACAGTACGAATGACCGACCTTGCTTCCCCGACGGTAAGGGTCTCGACCCGTCCTGCCGAAACCCGCCGCGATATCGGTATCAAGCGCCGCTATGCTGCCGAGCGCCGTTTCCGGGCCTATGGCATCAGCGCCATCGTCCTCGGTCTGTTCTTCCTCGCGGTCCTCGTCACGACGGTCGTTTCGAAGGGCTACACTGCATTCCTGCAGACGACGATCACGCTGCCGATCGAGTTTTCGGAAAAGGTCATCGATCCTAAAAACGAGCGCGCGACCGACGCCAAGCAGCTGATGACGGCCAACTATCCGTTGCTCGTTCGCGATGCGCTCGTTAAGCAACTCGGGCTCGACGCGACGAAGCGGCCTCTGGTCAAGCAGGCGACGGATATGATCTCCGCCAGCGCACGCACGCAGCTGCGCAACATCGTCGTCGCGGATCCGTCGATCATCGGCAAAACGGTGCCGGTGACGCTGCTTGCCGAAGCGAACATCGATTCCGCTTTCAAGGGCCAGATCGACCTGTCGGTCGCTGAAACCAATCGCAAGGTCAAGGACCAGCAGGTTGCCTGGATGAACGAGCTCGCCGATGCCGGCATACTCAAGACGAGCTTCAACACGGGTATCTTCACATTCGGCGCATCGAGCCGTCCGGAAGCGGCGGGCGTTGGCGTTGCCCTGATCGGCTCTCTCTACATGATGCTGATCGTTCTGGTTCTGTCGCTGCCGATCGGCGTGGCCGCCTCGATCTATCTCGAGGAGTTCGCACCAAAGAACCGGCTTACCGACCTGATCGAAGTCAACATCAACAACCTCGCGGCCGTACCGTCAATTGTCTACGGCCTTCTCGGCCTCGCCGTCTTTATAAATTTCGCCGGCTTGCCGCGTTCGGCCGCGCTCGTCGGCGGTTTCGTGCCGACGATCATCATCGCCACGCGGGCGGCTCTGAAGGCCGTTCCACCGTCGATCCGTTCCGCCGCGCTCGGTCTCGGCGCATCGAAGATGCAAACGATTTTCCATCACGTGTTGCCGCTTGCCATGCCTGGCATCCTGACCGGAACGATCATCGGCCTTGCGCACGCCCTCGGCGAAACCGCGCCGTTGCTGTTGATCGGCATGGTCGCCTTCGTGGTTGATTTTCCGGGATCGCCGCTGGAGCCGTCCACGGCCCTCCCGGTGCAGATCTATATGTGGGCGAACGAGGCGGAGCGCGCCTTTGTCGAGCGGACGTCCGGGGCGATCATCATTCTCTTGATCTTCCTGGTCTTCATGAACCTGGGCGCAATTCTCTTGCGGCGTCGCTTTGAGCGCCGCTGGTAGTGGGGTAAGGACTATGAACATGATGTCGGAAGCTGCAGTGGAAAAGGCTCTGGACCTGAAAATGAACACGGTGCCCTACAAGATGATCGGCAAGGATGTGTCGGTCTATTACGGCGAGAAGCGCGCGCTCTTCGACGTCAATCTCAACATCCGTGAAAACACCGTGACAGCCCTGATCGGTCCATCGGGCTGCGGCAAGTCGACGTTCCTGCGCACGCTGAACCGCATGAACGATACGATCGAGAACTGCCGGGTGACCGGCAAGATCACGCTCGACGAGGACGATATTTACGATCCGAGCATCGATGTCGTGGAACTGCGCGCCCGTGTCGGCATGGTGTTCCAGAAGCCGAACCCGTTCCCGAAATCTATCTACGAGAACGTCGCCTACGGTCCTCGTATTCATGGTCTCGCCCGCACGAAAGCGGAATTCGATGAGGTCGTCGAAACGAGCCTGCAAAAGGCGGGCCTTTTCAATGAGGTCAAAGATCGGCTGCAAGAGCCGGGCACCGGCCTCTCCGGCGGTCAGCAGCAGCGCCTCTGTATCGCGCGCGCCGTTGCGGTCAGCCCCGAAGTGATCCTGATGGACGAGCCCTGCTCGGCGCTCGATCCGATCGCCACCGCGAAGGTCGAGGAGCTCATTCACGAGCTGCGTGCGAATTTCACGATCGTGATCGTGACCCATTCGATGCAGCAGGCCGCGCGTGTGTCGCAACGCACCGCCATGTTCCACCTCGGCAATCTCGTCGAGGAGAACGACACCGACAAGATGTTCACCAATCCGGATGATCAGCGCACGCAGGACTATATTATGGGTCGGTTCGGCTAAAGCGGTTTCCAACCCTTACGATCGATGAAGGTCCGTCCAGAACAGCGCGCGCCTTGAGGAAACGAAAATGACTCATGCACACATAATGTCCGCCTTCGACGAGGAGTTGAAATATCTCACGCGCCGGATCTCCGAGATGGGCGGGCTTGCCGAGCAGATGGTGGCGGACTCTGTCCGGGCGCTGGTGAACTCGGATCTGGCCTTGGCGCAGAAGGTGATTTCGGACGACGCGATCCTCGACGACGCCGAGCGTCAGATCGGCGAGAAGGCGATCGTCACCATCGCCAAGCGTCAGCCAATGGCGTCGGATCTCCGCGAGATCATGGGGTCGATCCGGATCGCCGCCGATTTGGAGCGTGTCGGCGACCTCGGCAAGAATACCGCCAAACGCGTGATCGCGGTCGCCGGATCCGGCATTCCGCGCAAGCTCGCGCGTGGCCTGGAGCATCTTGCGGAGCTGGCCCTGGTCCAGCTCAAGGAAGTGCTCGACGTCTATGCCTCCCGTTCGCCGGAAAAGGCGAACAGCATCCGCGAGCGCGATGAAGAGATCGACGCGATCTACACGTCGCTTTTCCGCGAGTTGCTGACCTATATGATGGAAGATCCGCGCAACATCACGCCGTGCACGCATCTTCTCTTCTGCGCCAAGAACATCGAGCGTATCGGCGACCATGCGACCAACATCGCCGAAACGATCTATTACATGGCGACGGGTGCTCAGCCGCAAGGCGAACGGCCGAAGGACGACACGACGTCGTCGCTGGGCTCCGTGACGGACTAGAGCAATTCCAGGACAACGGTTTTTCGTCCGGAGTTGCGTCGTTCAGAGATTTAGGTCGTTTCACTGTTTCAATGAAACGATCTAGGGCGCCCGATACCCGCATGCGCAGGTGCATGCGTTAATCTTGTCCCGGTCGCGAGTATTCGCGCCCGTATTGTGCCGCGGTGGCATGACGGCACCCGCGCGTGGGAAGGAGCATGACCGAATGTTGCCGAAGATCGCTGTTGTCGAGGACGAGGAGGCGCTGAGCGTCCTCCTGCGCTACAATCTCGAGGCCGAAGGATTCGACGTCGATACGATCCTGCGTGGAGACGAGGCTGAAATCCGCCTTCAGGAGCGGTTGCCCGATCTGTTGATCCTCGACTGGATGCTGCCCGGAGTGTCCGGCATCGAACTTTGCCGCCGGCTGCGGCAGAGGCCGGAAACGGAGCGCCTGCCGATTATCATGCTGACTGCGCGCGGCGAGGAAAGCGAGCGGGTTCGTGGTCTCGCCACCGGCGCGGACGACTATGTCGTCAAGCCGTTCTCTACGCCGGAACTGATGGCAAGGGTGAAGGCGATGCTGCGGCGCGCCAAGCCCGAGGTACTTTCGACGCTCTTGCGCTGCGGCGACATCGAGCTCGATCGCGAGACGCACCGGGTCCACAGGCGCAGCCGCGAGGTTCGGCTCGGACCGACGGAGTTCCGGCTGCTGGAGTTCCTGATGTCCTCGCCGGGGCGCGTCTTCTCCCGTTCACAGCTTCTCGACGGCGTGTGGGGTCATGACATTTATGTCGACGAACGCACAGTGGACGTGCATGTCGGTCGTCTGCGCAAGGCGCTGAACTTTTCGAACATGCCCGATGTCATTCGCACCGTGCGCGGTGCCGGCTATTCACTTGAAAGCTGAAGGCCGCTGTTGTCCGGTTTCTGCATGCATAAAAAAGGGGCCTTTAGGCCCCTTTTCATTTGCGTTCGCAAGACCGATCAGCGCATCCGCCGGCGCTCGCCGGAAGGCTGATAGGCGAGCCGCGTGTGATAGCTGCAATAAGGCGACGATTCCGGCGAGTCATTGCCGCAGAAATGGAACTCTTCCTTCAAAGGATCGCCGATCGGCCACTTGCAGGTGCGCTCGCTGAGCTCCGTCAGGCCGAGGCGGCGGGACATCGGAACGACGACATTGGGTGCGTGTTCGAGGTCCTGATCCGCGACGAGATCGACTTCGATCTCTTCCTTGAGCACGGTGGCACCAGCGGTGCGGGTGACGGTGCGGGTTGTGACACGCGCGGCGTAATTCGGCGCGCGGGGAGCGGAAGTGGTGCGCTTCGGGCGTGCGGCAGTGGTCGCGCCGCCGGCCTTGGCCCGCCCCGGCAGGCTCAGCCGGTGAACCTTGCCGATGACGGCATTACGGCTGACGCCACCCAGTTGTGCCGCGATCTGGCTGGCGCTCAGGCCTTCCGACCACAGCTTCTTCAGTTTCTCCACCCGCTCGTCAGTCCAGTTCATTCTGCACTCTCCGTTCTCGGCGTTGGATGGCAGAATCCATCACCATGCTCCGGAAAAACTCCGGAGCTGCAACGCGATAACTCTTTTGGTGACTAGGTCCGCCGCATGCGTCTAGTAATTGAATATTAACCTACTGGCAGGGTGACTCCGTGGCAAGAGTCGCGGGAATCGCGCCGAATCGATTTCGGGGTTTTCCCCAACTTGCTCGCTGGCCGTTGCATTTTTGCAAGCCCTCGCCGGACGTTTTTTCGCACGTCGGAATCTAAGCCTTCAGGGCCGTTGCAAGCCTTGGTTTTGTTGACATTGCAGTGCGAAATAGGAATAGTGCCTGCGCCGCCGAAAGGCGGCATTTTTGATTTTTATCGGACGCGATCAGCCGATATCGATGCCAACAGGACGGAAGGAGAAGTTCGCCATGGCCGCAACAACGCCGCTCTACGACACCTATATGCGCGCGCCGTTGCGTTTCGAGCGAGGCGAGGGCGTCTGGCTTATCGCCGAAGACGGCTCGCGCTATCTCGATTTTGCCGCAGGCGTTGCCGTGAACTCGCTTGGCCATGCACATCCGCACCTCGTCGAGGCGCTGAAGGCGCAGGCGGACAAGGTCTGGCATCTTTCCAACCTCTACGAGGTTCCCGGGCAGGAAAGCCTGGCCCGCCGGCTGACCGCCGTGACCTTCGCGGACCGCGTGTTCTTCACCAATTCGGGTGCGGAAGCGCTCGAATGCGCGATCAAGACTGCGCGTCGCTATCATTTCGCCAAAGGGCATTCGGAAAAGTTCCATATCATCACCTTCGAAGGCGCCTTCCATGGCCGCACGATCGCGACGATCGCGGCCGGCGGCCAACAGAAGTACATCGAGGGTTTCGGGCCAAAGGCGCCAGGCTTCTATCAGGTTCCTTTCGGCGACCTCGCTGCGGTCAAGGATGCGATCAATGACGAGACGGCGGCGATCCTGATCGAACCGATCCAGGGCGAGGGCGGCATTCGCCTGGCCAGCAAGGAGTTTCTGCAGGAGTTGCGGGCGCTTTGCGACGAGTTCGGCCTGCTGCTGATCCTCGACGAGGTTCAGTGCGGCGTCGGGCGGACTGGCAAGCTCTTCGCCCATGAGTGGGCCGGCATCCGGCCCGACATCATGGCTGTCGCGAAGGGCATCGGCGGCGGCTTTCCTCTGGGCGCGTGCCTTTCGACCGAAGAAGCGGCCGCTGGCATGGTCACGGGGACGCACGGATCGACCTATGGCGGCAATCCGCTGGCAATGGCGGTCGGCAACGCGGTGCTCGACGTTGTTCTCGCCGACGGCTTCCTGGACCAGGTGCGCGACGTCACTCTCGTTTTCCGGCAGGGGCTCGCGTCGCTCAAGGACCGTTTTCCGGATGTGATCGAGGAAATCCGCGGGGACGGACTGATGCTCGGGATCAAGGCAAAGGTGCCCTCGGCCGATCTGTTGAAGGCAATCCGCGCGGAGAAGCTGCTTGTAGTTCCGGCCGGCGAAAACGTGCTGCGCCTGTTGCCGCCGTTGATCACCACTGCCGCCGAAGCCCGAGAAGGGCTCGCAAGGCTTGAGCGTGCCGCCGAAGCGGTCAGAAGCAACAGCGGCAATGCGGCGGCCTGAACGGCCTGACTTTCACGACAGGAATTTTGAGTGATGACCGGTACCAGACACTTTCTCGATCTTTCGGCGATGACGGCTGCCGACTTGAGGACGATCATTGACGACGCCCGCGTTCGCAAGACGGCGACCAAAGCGGGCACCGCTGAACGGCCGCTTGCCGGCAAGGTGCTCGCGATGATTTTCGAGAAGCCCTCCACCCGCACGCGCATCTCCTTTGACGTCGGCATGCGCCAGCTCGGTGGCGAGACGCTGTTTCTTTCCGGAACCGAAATGCAGCTTGGCCGGGCCGAGACGATCGGCGATACGGCAAAGGTTCTTTCGCGCTATGTCGACGCCATCATGATCCGCACGACAAATCATCGCCGGCTGTTGGAACTCGCCGAACACGCCACGGTGCCGGTTATCAATGGATTGACCGATGATACGCATCCCTGCCAGATCATGGCAGACATCATGACGTTCGAGGAGCATCGCGGGCCCGTCAAGGGCAAGACGATCGCCTGGGCGGGTGATGGCAACAACGTGCTCCATTCGCTGGTCGAAGGCTCGGCGCGTTTCGGATATCGCATGAACATGGCGGTGCCGCTCGGTTCCGAGCCGCAGGACAAGTTCCTCAACTGGGCGCGCAGCAATGGCGGTGAGATCCTGCTTTGCCATGAGGCCGAGGAGGCCGTCGCGGGAGCCAATTGCGTCGTCACCGACACCTGGGTATCGATGAACCAGGAGCACCGCGCCCGCGGCCACAATGTTTTCCAACCCTACCAGGTCAATGGGGCATTGATGAAGCACGCCGCGCCGGACGCACTGTTCATGCACTGCCTGCCGGCGCACCGTGGCGAAGAGGTGACGGACGAGGTCATCGACGGCCCACAATCGGTTGTTTTCGACGAGGCGGAGAACCGGTTGCATGCACAGAAATCGATCCTTGCCTGGTGCATGGGCGTCGTCTGACGAGCGCGGTACCGGTCTTTTGACGGCATTCCGCCCTGATCCGAAGACCCGGTCGTTTGGGGTGGTCCTGGAATGGCCGGTTCGGGACCGTCGGAGACCGGAAGCCCGTGGAACCGGGGTGCCTATTGAATTTTCCGCGCTGAAACACAATTTAGGCGGCATGAGGCCGGCTCCGGTCATGCTGCCGGATAGTGGCCGCCAATCAGTCATTGTGCATTGTGAGCGCGTGCCGCGCACCGTCGGAATGCACGTGCCTTCTGGACAAATCCGATCGCGACAGGGTCAAATGAAATAACGGGCAGACTGCGCCGGGGTATCTATGTCCCCACGCGCCTCGCCCGCGATGCAAGGAGCAAGATATGACAGAAACAGCGCGGGGGCTTGGCGAGTTCGATTTTGCCGGCGACGACCATGTCGTGCCCTTCCAGGTCGAGGGGCTCGACGTGCGCGGGCGCGCCGTGCAGCTCGGCCCTATGCTCGATGCCATCCTGGAGCGGCACAGTTATCCGCTGCCGGTGGCGCGGCTGGTCGCAGAGACGGTGGTGCTGACGGTGCTGCTCGGCACGTCGCTGAAGTTCGAGGGCAAGCTGATCGTTCAGACTCAGGGCGACGGTCCGGTCGATCTCGTCGTGGCGGACTTTTCCACGCCGGACCGGGTCCGGGCCTACGCCCGTTACAGCCAGGAGGCCC
Source organism: Sinorhizobium sp. 7-81 (assembly GCF_030124405.1). Classification (NCBI taxonomy): domain Bacteria; kingdom Pseudomonadati; phylum Pseudomonadota; class Alphaproteobacteria; order Hyphomicrobiales; family Rhizobiaceae; genus Sinorhizobium; species Sinorhizobium sp. 7-81. The sequence goes on from NZ_JASKLT010000001.1 coordinate 480,958, forward strand.
TGGCCGCCGCGGAGGAGGGGGGGCGCACGCAGCCCCACGAACTCCTTGGCAGGGGCGTTCTTGCCTTCACCATCGACCAGGGCGCCCACATGCAGCGCTACCAGGGTATTGTCGAACTCGACGGTGCAACGCTCGAGGAAATCGCCGGTGTCTATTTCCGCCAGTCGGAGCAGATCCCGACCAAGGTGCGCCTTGGTGTCGCCGAGCTTCTCGATCGCGACGAAAACGGCAAGCCGCGGCACCGCTGGCGCGCCGGCGGCATGGTTGCCCAGTTCCTGCCGGACGCCCCTGAACGCATGCGCCAGCCGGACCTTCCGGGGGGCGACGGCGACGAGGGGGAGGAGACGTTCCACCTCTTTGAGGAAGATGATCTCTGGTCGGAGGCGAAGGTGATGGTCGAGACGATCGACACCGACGAGCTGACCGACCCGACCGTCGGAACGGAAAGGCTGCTCTATCGGCTGTTCCACGAACGCGGGGTCCGTGTCTATCAGCCGCAAGCTGTCTATGATCGCTGCAGCTGCTCGCGCGAGAAGATCCGCGGGGTGTTGGCGGGGCTCGACAGCGATGACATCGAAAGCAGCATCGAAGACGGCGTGATCAAGGTGACGTGCGAGTTCTGCTCCACCACCTATCGTTTCGAGGCGAGCGAGGTGCGTCCCCAGTGATGTGCCTTAGCTGATGCGTTTTGGCTACCGGGGCCGCACCCTCAGTTGAGGGTGCGGACGAGCCCGGGCGAATCAAGCGAGAAGGCGGGGATCGCCACATTGAATGTCTCCCCGTCTTCGGCCTCCATGCTGTAGTGGCCGAACATGACGCCGGAGGGGGTATCCAGTGGGCAACCGGAGGAATATTCGTAAGTGTCGCCGGGGTTGAGCAGAGGCTGCTCGCCGATCACGCCGGGGCCGCTCACTTCGTCCACCTGGCCGTTCTCGTCAGTAATGTGCCAGTAACGGGTCATCAGGCGAACCGAGATGTCGGAGTGGTTCGATATCACGATGCGGTAACCCCAGACATAGCGGCTATCGTCCGGATCCGACTGTTCTTCCAGATAATACGGTTCAACCGTGACCTCGATGTCGCGAGTCAGGGCACGATACATGTGCACACCCTATGCCAAATCTATTCGGGTATTTTACTGCAATATGGTTTCGGCAAGAATAACAGCAAGATTGCACAAGTCCCATTCAAATTAGACGGAGCCGAAATCCATGCTGGACGGTGCGGTGCGCAGGCGGCTTGATCCACTCCTTGACGGATTGGGCGTCGCTCTCGTGAAGCGGGGCGTAAAAGCCGACACTATCACGATTTTCGGCCTCGGCCTCGGACTACTGGCGGCCGGCCTCATCGGACAAGGGTTCTATCTCGCCGGCGCCGTCATGATCCTGCTCAGCCGGTTGTGCGACGGTCTCGACGGGGCGATCGCACGCGCCAGCCGCAGCACGGATTTCGGCGGTTTTCTCGATATCGTCCTCGACTTTGCATTCTACGGCGCGATACCGCTCGCCTTCATCGTTGCGGATCCGGTCGTGAACGGCCTTGCTGGCGCGTTTCTGCTTTTCTCTTTTTATGTCAACGGATCGACCTTTCTCGCCTATGCCACCATCGCCGAGAAGCGAGCAATGACGACCAGCGTGCGCGGGGCAAAGTCGCTCTATTTCACGACCGGCCTCGCCGAAGCGACCGAAACCATTATCGTCTTCCTGGCCTTCTGCCTGTTTCCCGGCTGGTTCCCGCTGCTCGCATCCTTGTTCGCGATCGTCTGTCTTTACACGGCCGTGTCGCGCATCGTTCTTGCCCGCCTCAGTTTCCCCGAGCCGCGATAAAAAACCGCCCGTGCGTGCGCGGGCGGTTTCGGAGGAGTTCCAGGAAGCGCGTATAGCGGTTTCCGTCCGGAATTGCGTCGTTTCAAAGAGTTGGATGCGGCTTGATCAGGCCTTCACGCCTTTCAAAGCACGGGCGAAATCCTCGATGAGATCCTCGCTGTCCTCGATGCCGGCGGAGAAGCGCACGGTGCCGGCGGAGATGCCGAGTTCGGCGCGTGCCTCGTCCGTCAGGTTCTTGTGCGTGGTCGTCGCCGGGTGGGTGATCAGGCTCTTGGCATCGCCGAGATTGTTGGAAATGCGGGTGATCTCCAACGCGTTCTGGAGAGCGAAGGCCGCGTCCTTGCCACCCTTGAGTTCGAAGGCGACCAGCGTCGAGCCGCCGCTCATCTGCTTGGCGATGATGTCCGCCTGCGGATGGTCCTTGCGGCCGGGATAGATGACGCGCTCGACTTGCGGCTGTTCCGCCAGGAAATCGGCAAGCCGGCGGGCGCTCTCGGTCTGCTGCTTCACGCGCAGAGGAAGCGTCTCGACGCCCTTGAGCAGGGTCCAGGCATTGAACGGTGACATCGCAGGGCCGGTATGGCGGAAATAGTCGTGCAGGTTCTCGTCGATCCATTCCTTGCTGGAAAGCACGACGCCGCCGAGGCAACGGCCTTGGCCGTCAATGTGTTTGGTGGCGGAGTAGACGACCACGTGGGCGCCGAGTTCCAGCGGCTTCTGGAAGAGAGGCGTGGCGAACACGTTGTCCACGACCAGCTTGGCGCCGATTTGATCGGCAAGCTTCGCGACGCCGGCGATGTCGATCACTTCGAGCGTCGGGTTGGTCGGGCTTTCGAGGAAGAAGACCTTGGTGTTGGGGCGAACCGCCTTCTCCCAGTTTGCGAGATCGCGGCCGTCCACCAGCGTGCACTCGACGCCGTATTTGGGGGCGAGCGTTTCCACGACCCACCGGCAGGAGCCGAACAGTGCGCGCGCGGCCACGATATGGTCGCCGGCCTTTACCTGGCAGAGGATCGCCGCGGAAACAGCCGCCATGCCCGACGCGGTGGCGCGGGCGTCTTCGGCCCCTTCGAGCATGCACATGCGCTTTTCGAACATGTCGTTGGTCGGACTGCCGTAGCGTGCGTAGATGAAGCCGTCGGTCTCGCCCTTGAAACGGGCTTCCGCCGCTTCGGAGGTTTCGTAGACGAAACCCTGTGTCAGAAAGATCGCTTCGGAGGTCTCGCCGTACTGCGAGCGGAGGGTCCCACCGTGGACGAGTTGGGTTGCCGGGCGCCAGGTCTTGCTCATGCGACAATCACTTTCAAAACAAAAAAACCGGCCGCGAAAACGGGCCGGTTTGACACCCGGCCTTTTTAGCTACTTGTTTAACGTGGCTGCAAGCCGACCGGCCAAATCACCACGGGATAAAGCTCCAATACTGCCTGGGCGTGCTTGCGTCAATTCCCGGAGTTTGGTTTTGTCTGGCAACTGGAGTGAGGATCGGAATGGCTCGCGAGACAGGAATTTTGGCCGACCGCGCAATCGCCGCGCTGTTCGCCACGAGGCGCTTGAAAAGCGAAAGACCGCTGGATGAAGATCAGATCCAGCCGGCAAGCCTCGACCTGCGCCTCGGCGCCAAGGCGTTTCGGGTCAGGGCAAGCTTCATGCCCGGTCCCGCCCATCTCGTTGCCGACAAGCTTGACCGCCTGAAACTGCATGTCATCGACCTCAGCGAGGGCGCGGTGCTCGAAACCGGCTGCGTCTATATCGTGCCGCTCATGGAGAGCCTCGCCCTGCCGGAGAACATGTCGGCCTCCGCCAATCCGAAGAGCTCGACCGGCCGCCTCGATATCTTCACCCGCGTCATCACCGACAGGGCGCAGGAATTCGACAAGATCCCGGCGGGCTATAGTGGCCCGCTCTATCTGGAAATCAGCCCACGCACCTTTCCGATCGTCGTCAGGCGCGGTTCACGCCTGTCGCAGATCCGCTTCCGCGTCGGCCAGTCGATGCTCTCCGAACAGGAGTTGCAGGCGCTGCACGAAAGCGATGTGCTCGTCGCGAGCGAGCGGCCCAACGTCACCGGCGGCGGCATCGCGCTCTCGATCGATCTCAAGGGCACCGGCCCGGACGGCCTGATCGGCTATCGCGGCAAGCACCACACCTCGGTGGTCGATGTCGACAAGAAGGCCGAGCACCCGGTCTTCGACTTCTGGGAGCCGCTTTACAGCCGAGGCCGTGACGACCTGATCCTCGATCCGGACGAATTCTACATTCTCGTCTCCCGCGAAGCCGTTCACGTTCCGCCGCTCTACGCAGCCGAGATGACGCCCTTCGATCCGCTCGTCGGCGAATTCCGCGTTCACTATGCCGGCTTCTTCGATCCGGGCTTCGGCCACGCTTCCGCCGGCGGCAGCGGCAGCCGGGCGGTGCTCGAGGTGCGCAGCCACGAAGTGCCGTTCATTCTCGAGCATGGCCAGATCGTCGGTCGCCTCGTCTACGAGCACATGATGGAGCGGCCGGAAGGTCTCTATGGCCTCGACCTCGGCTCGAACTATCAGGCGCAGGGCCTGAAGCTTTCCAAGCATTTTCGCGCCGAGTGAGCCCACGGCATGTTCCCTTGAACAGGGCCGATTGAAGAAAAACATGCGGCAATGCGCGTCTGATAAGACGCGCGGCGCTGTAAGCGCTTGACAGATCGCGGCCGTTGATGAAATTTCCGCTTCTATCGCGGGTGTAGTTCAGTGGTAGAACGCCAGCTTCCCAAGCTTGATGTCGTCGGTTCGATCCCGATCACCCGCTCCACTTTTCCCTGTGGTTTTCCGACAATACTGATCGAACCGCCTTCGTGGCGCGTGCCCGTCTCGTGGAGGTTCCTGTAGCCAGTCGGGCAACATCTCGATAATCTTTCGAAAAATCAAACCGAATCCGCGTGTTCCCGGGCCGCGGCTCCAAGAATCGGATCGCAATGACGCGTGCTCTGAGTCTACGAATTTGCGTAACATTGGCGCTTTGCGCCCTGCTCGTCGTCAAACCGGTGCTTGCGCAACCACGGGATCTGCCGCTGCTTTTCGACGCCCGCGAACGTATTGCCCGACCGGACCTCACCGGGCTTGCGCGGCTTCGTTTTCTGACCACGGTCGATTTCCCGCCGTTCAACTTCATTGACCAATCGGGCAAGCTTTCCGGTTTCCACGTCGACCTCGCGCGCGAAATCTGCCGGGAACTGCTGATCGAGGACAAGTGCCAGATCCAGGCCGTGACCTACGCTGAGCTCATCCCGGCGCTTGAGCAGGGCCAGGGGGAGGCTGTCGCGGCTGGCATTGCGGTTAGCCCGGAGCTGCGCCAGCGTTTCGCTTTCTCCAGGGCTTTCATGCAGTTGCCGGCCCGCTTTGCCGTCAACACGAAGGCCGAAGAGCCCGTGGCAAGCGCGGCCGAGCTGGAAGGCAAGCCCGTCGGTGTCGTGTCCGGTACAACGCATGAGGCGATGCTCAAGGCCTTCTTTCCGAAAATCGAGCCCAAGACCTTTCCTGAGCGGAACGCAATGCTCTCCGCGTTGCAACAAGGCGGGGTTGCGGCGGTCTTTTCCGACGGCATGCAACTCTCGTTCTGGGTTTCGGGCAGCATTGCCGGCGGATGCTGCGCCTTGCTCGACGGCGCCTATTTCTCGCAGCACTTCCTTGGGGAAGGGTTGACGATCATGAACCGCAAGGCCGAGCCGGCCTTGACGCAGGCGATCGATCACGCGCTGCTGGCGCTGTCGCGCAACGGCAGGCTCGAGGAGATTTATCTGCGCTATTTCCCGAACGGTATCTACTGAGCAGAGCCGCCCGTCTCAGCCTAATTACGCCGGAACGGCAGCATGAGCGACCAGACGAGCTTGGTCGGCTCCGTGCGTCCGTAGGCCTTGAGGCCGGTCTCGATCGCATCGTCGCCGCTCGCAGGTTGCGCGACATAGGTCGAGAACAGCCGGTCCCAGATGGAAAAGTTGAAGCCGTAGTTCGAATCCGTTTCAATTCTCTCGACGGAGTGATGGATGCGATGCATATCGGGCGTGACGATGAAGCGCCGCAATATGCTGTCGGCCCGATGGGGCAGGCGCAGATTGGCATGGTTGAACATGGCGCCGGCGTTGAGGACGATTTCGAACAGCAGCACGGATAGCGCCGGGGCGCCGAGCGCGATGATGACCGCAGCCTTCCAGACCATCGAGAGAAGAATTTCCAATGGATGGAAGCGGAGCGCCGTCGTCAGGTCGACGCCCGGATCGGCATGGTGGACGCGATGGATGCGCCACAGGATCGGCAGCTTGTGCGACGCGACGTGCTCCAGCCAGACAGCAAAATCCAGCGCCACGAAGGCGATGAGGCCGGCAAGGAGAGGCGGGACGCCGAGTGCGGGCAGTGCACCATATCCGCGTGAGTCAGCCCATAGCGCAACACCTGTGGCCGCAGCCGGAAAGGCTACACGCAGCAACAGCGAGGAAAGAAGGAGGATCGAGAGATTCGTCGCCCAGCGGCGGGCCTTCAGCGCTTTCATGAGTTCCGGTCGCTCGAGGCGCGGATGAGAAAGTTCAAAAAGCGCGAGCAGGGTGAAGGCGGCGGCAAAGGCGACCAGCCGCCAGAGGGGTTCCGCAATACCGAAAAACAGCATCTGTCAGGATCTCATCGACGAGGTTGCGCTCCAGTTGCGCCGACCGTCGGGCAGCCTTGCATCCCGCATTCTTGTGTCTCGGCCTACGAGAATCGAGGGCGCAAGACACGCTGGCATGGCCGCGGTCGCCGGTTATTTCCGGAAGCGCGCAATGGCGCCGCGTTCGATTGCGGCGCAGGTCAGCTTGTCGAGGCCCAGCCGGTCGCGCAGCAATTGCAACAGCCGGATTTCCTCGTTGCGGATGCGCTGATCGGCGGCCGCAAGCTCGACGGCGAGCGCATAGGCCGTGTCATAAAAACGTTGCGGCAAGGCTTCGCGGATCATTTCAAGAATGACGTCGAGGCCCTCCGGCGCGGAGAGCTGGTTCGCGCATTCGCGGCCGATCTCGATCAGTCGATGCTCGTCGAAACCGTCGAAGGCGGGCAGGAACTGGACGAGCCTGCCGATGCCGGCGAACTCATCGTCGGCCATGTTCCTGTCGACGGCCGACATCATCACCATGACATAAATGAAGGCTTCGTGCTGGCTGAGGTTTGGCGGCATCGTCTTCCGGACTCCTGTGACCGAGTGCAGTTAGAGCAATTCCAGGAGAAGCGTGCGACGGTTTTCCGTCCGGAATTGCGTAGTTTCAAAGAGTTAGATCATTTCACCGTTTCAATGAAACAGTGAAGTGATCTAGGAGTTTCGGGTTGGGCTTACAAGTCCGGTACCGCGTTGTCGGGGACCATGCCCGCCGTCGGGTCATCGATGACGAGCGGCGCACGGCCCAGATCGCGCGGGTCATCTCCATAGAAGCCGCGCTTGGCGCTTCGGGCGGCTTCTGCCTTGGCTTCGAGGGGAGTGCCAGGCAGCGGCGTCGCCCAGCCGTTGCTGACCAGCCATTCCGCCGGATTTTCGGTTCCGACCTTGCAGGCCGCGGTAACGGTTCCCCCGGAACGGTCCTCGGGCTGATCGCAGACGAGGGCGCGCGCTCTCAGGTAATTGCTAAAGGCCGTGCGCGCGACTATGCCGCAGGGCCAGCTTCGGCCGTTGCCTTCGCAGGTCTTTTCGGCGCTTTCCGGCTCGATATCCTTGAGCTGCACGGTCGTGTCGCCCGACCGGATCAATCCGGCCGCAAGCGCGACCGGGCGTTGGAACACAACTGTGGCCGCCGCCGGCTTCTCTTTCGGTTCGGAGAGCGGCGGTCTCGGCGCAATGCGCTCGAGCGGCTGCGCGATACCGTCCTCCGGCAAGGCGAAAAGCTGCGGCTCGATTTTCCGTACCGGGAGCCGGCCGACCTTTCCGCTTTTGGCCTTCTGCTCGGGCAATGTCGGACTTACTTCGGCGGGCACATCTTCCGGCGGATCCGGGGCTTCGACTGCTGCCACATCCGGCGCTTCCAGGGGGAAATCCGCTATAGCGCGTTCCTGGCTGCGGATCGCGGCAGCACCGCCCCAGAGAATGCCGGCGTACAGCATGAGGGCGGCAAGCCCGCCGGCGAAGGTGAACAACTGCTGCCGCATCAGGAAGAATATCCTATTGGCTGGCCCAGATGATCCGGGCGATCCACTCCACGTCTGACATTTCGAAATTGCGGTTCGGGTGGTCCGGGTTGAGCGACAGGAGTTCGATGCCGCGCGGCGTCTGCCGAGACAGTACCTTCGCCATCACCTCGCCCTCGCAGGTCTTGACGACGACGCGATCGCCGCGCCGCACTTGCGCGGTCGGGTCGACAATCAGGACATCGCCGTCGCGATAGAGCGGCAGCATGCTGTCGCCCTGGATCTCCAGCGCGTAGATACCGGAGCGGCGGCCAAACGCGGTCGGAAATTCGACAACATCCCATCCGTGGCCGACCGGAAAGCCGCCGTCGTCGAAGAAACCTCCGGCGCCAGCCTGGGCGAAACCGATAAGCGGGATGTCCGCCGCCGATTGCCCCCGCTCGTCCGCCGGCACCCTGCTTTCCGTTGCAGGGCGCATGAGGGCCATGAACTGGTCGAGGGATGAGCCGGTCGCTTCCAGGATTTTCGAGATCGATTCCGTCGAGGGCCACCGGTCCCGACCATCGGCAGATTGGCGCTTCGACTTGTTGAAGGAAGTGGGATCAAGGCCGGCACGGCGCGCCAAGCCGGACGGCGACAGCCGATGACGTTCGGCCAGCGCGTCGATGGCGCGCCAGATGCTGTCGTGTGAAAGCATTCGATCCACTCCGGAAGGGCGAGGGACCGCCATTCCTTCTGCCGCCCCTACATTAGCGAAGCAGGCAATGGCCGTAAAGAATGCGAAGGAAAATAGTCCTTTTCGGGTCGGTTGCGGTCACACGAGCTCACGCTCCGGTGCCTTCCTGGCCACGACCTGCTCGTAGGCCGCCTGCAGCGTCTGTCGCACCGTGGGCCCGTCCGGAACCGAAGGTGAGGCGCCGAGATGTTCGACCCGCAGTTCATCCATGAACCGCTCCCAGAGTTCCGGGCCGCCTTCCTCCATCAGTTGGGCGCGGATGCTCAATTCCTCGCTGACCGGCAGATAGCGCCGGCCCCAGGCTCCGAGATGCGCCATGATCGGCACCAGTGCGATCGTCATCTCGGTCAAGCTATAGATCGCCTTCTGCTTGTGGCTGGGATCGTCGCTCTTCGTCAGCATGCCCATTTCCACCAGCGTCTTCAGCCGATCGGCGAGAATGTTGGAAGAGATGCCCTCCTGCGAGCGCAAGAGTTCGCGGAAATGCCGCTTACCGCCGAAAATCATGTCGCGGATGATCAGCAGGCTCCATTTGTCACCGAAGACTTCGAGCGAGAGATTGATCGGGCAAGCCGAGCGATGGTCGTCTGTCATGCTGGTCCCTATGGTTCACGATGATCTTGCGACTGGACCCAAGATCATGAACGCGAACGATTCTGGCAAGTTGAGATGCGGGATGCTGGCAAAAACCGCTTGCAGCTTTCCACATCGGGCTAAACCGCTTGCATTATCGCATCAGTGAAGTTAAAGTGCAACTGCTTTCATTTCGAGAGCAGTTTCACACCGGATGACATAGTCGCCAGGCGGCGAACAAAGACGTTAGTCCTGACAGAGTTTGCCGGTGGAGGAGCGCCGGGTACGGCCACCGAAGAGGAGAAAATCATGACCAGCCCATCCGCAGAGCATGCAAGCTTCACCATCGAACGCGTCTTCAAGGCACCGCCCGAGCGGGTCTTTCGCGCCTTTGCCGATCCTGCGGCGCACGACCGATGGTTCGTCAAGGCGGACAATTGGCCGGTGGCGGAATACCGGCACGACTTCCGCGTTGGCGGCCGTGAAAGCGGTCGTTTCAGTCAGGACGGCAAGACCTTCTATGTCAACGAGACAGTCTATCTCGACATCGTCGAAAACAGACGGATCATCTCGGCCTACACCATGGCGAAGGACGATCGCCGGATTTCCGCCTCCATCGCCACCGTCGACCTGCTGTCCGAGGGCAAGGGCACCCGCGTCGTGTTCACCGAACAGGCAGCCTTTCTCGACGGCCTGGACAAGGTCGAGTATCGCCGAGAAGGCTGGGAGCAGTTGATCGGCTTTCTCGCCGCTGAACTCGGTGAGACGGCTGAAGCAGCCTGAGCCTGAGAAACGCAGCTTGCGCCATCAGGCCATGGACGCAAGCGCACTGCTCGCCATGCCGAACGAGAAGATCATCAGGCAGACAGCCGCCACTCGGCGCGGCAGTCCTGCCGCCGCCGGCGTCTTCGACAGCCGCCCGAGCGTGGCGCCGGCGAGCATCCAAGCCGAACCGGCGAAAACGACCAGCAACGAGAATCCCGCTACCCAAGGCATCATCGCGCCAAGCTCCACCTGCGGCATCATCACCAGAGCGACGATCAGCGCTTTCGGGTTCAGCAGCGTGGTCACGAACACCTGCCTGAACGAGATCGCCTGGTCGTCCGTTTGAAGCCCGCGGGCTGCCCAGAGCGTGTGAGCCATGAACAGGATCCAACCGGCAGCGGTCAGTTTCAGGGCGAGGCTTATTTGCGGATGCGCAGCGAGTAGCGGCGCGGCGAAGCCGGCAACCGGCATGATGACGCAGAGATAACCACTGAGTTCGGCAAGGAGCAGCGGTGCGGAGCGGCGCAACCCCGCCGCCGCGCCGGAAAGGCAAAGCAGCGTGTTTGTCGGCCCGGCGTTGCGAGCAGAAGCAAGATGCCGAGTGTGAATTGAAGCGGCTGCATGAAGTTCCGTTCTGGCTTGCCTGGATATTGCTGCCTTTTAGCCGGAAGACAAGCCGAGCGGCTTGATCATGGTCAACAGCCGGCCAAATCGATCTCTGCCCGCGCACGGTTCTGATCGGGGCCCGGAAACTCTCGTCAGACCTTGTGCAGGCGGATCGGACTCGTCTTTTCCCGCGCGATCACGCCCTTCGCCTCCAGATCGAGTTGCACGGTCTTCGACCACCAGCTTACCCCTTTGCCATCTGGAAACTTCTCGTCCGATAAATGCGCGAAAATTCGCTCACGGATCTCCGCAAGCGTGAGGCCGGGCACTTCGGCCGGGATGACCGTCAGCAGGGCGGCCTTCATTGCTGCGTATCTTTCCGCGTCGACCGAATTGGTCTTGCCGGGGCGGATGATGTTCTCGACGATGATCCTGTTTGGTTTGGCCATGGGAGCTCCTCCTGTCATGATCAGAGGACGATTTGGACAGGCACGAGCCGACAGAACATTGCCGGGTCAGCCGTTTGCCAAGGTGATTTCCTTCATTCCGGGGTCAACCGACGAAGAGGCCCGCGCGCATCTCGCAAAAATAGGGCCGCACCCTTCGGCACGGCCCCGGATTCTTGCCTGGAAAGGCGGCCTACGCTGCCTTCTTTGACTCTCCATAAGGATCGAAGCGACCGTAGAAGGTCTCGCCCTTATCAGCCATTTCCTTCAACAGCGGCGTCGGCTTAAAGTGGTCGCCATAATTCTTGGCGAGCTTCTCGCACAGCGCGACGAAAGCCTTCGCACCCATACCGTCGATGTAGGAGAGCGTGCCGCCGGTATAGGGGGCGAAGCCGAAGCCGAGGATGGAGCCGACATCGGCTTCGCGCGGGTCGGTAACGATGCCTTCCTCGATGGTGCGGGCGGCCTCTAGTGCAATGGTGGCGAGGAAGCGTTGCTTCAGCACCTCGACCTCGATCTTGTCGGTATCCTGCTGCGGATAGAGCGTCTTCAGTTCCGGCCACAGGTACTTCTTGGCGGGTCTCGCCGGATATTCGTAAAAACCCTTGCCGTTTTTGCGGCCGCGGCGATCGAGTTCGTCGACCATTTTGTTGATCAGCGCCATGTGGCGCGGGTCGACGGCCTTCTCGCCGAGATCGGCGACGGTCGCCTTCAGGATCTTCTGGCTGAGGTCGATCGCCACCTCGTCGTTGAGCGACAGCGGACCGACAGGCATGCCCGCCATCTTGGCGGCATTTTCGATCATCGCCGGCGGCACGCCTTCGATCAGCATGTCGTAGGCTTCATGGATGTAGCGGAAGACGCAGCGGTTGACATAGAAGCCGCGGGTGTCGTTGACGACGATCGGCGTTTTCTTGATCGCCGCGACAAAGTCGAGTGCGCTCGCAAGCGCGCGGTCGCCCGTCTCCTTGCCGAGGATCACTTCCGTCAGCATCATCTTCTCGACCGGTGAGAAGAAGTGGATGCCGATGAATTGTTCCGGCCGCTTCGAATTCTTGGCAAGACCGGTGATCGGCAGCGTCGAGGTGTTGGAGGCGAAGATGGCATCCGGCGCGATCACCGCTTCCACCTTTTCGATCACGTCCTTCTTGACCTGCCGGTCCTCGAAGACCGCCTCGACGACGAGGCCGGCATCCTTGAGGTCGCCGTAGTCGGCCGAAGGCGTGATGCGGGCAAGCAGCGCTTCGCCCTCTTCCTTTGTCAGCCGGCCCTTGCCGATCGCATCCTTCACCAGCCCCTCGGAATGCGTCTTGCCCTTTTCGGCCGCTTCCATGTCGCGGTCGATGAGCGTCACCGGAATACCGGCGGCGGCGGTGACATAGGCGATCGAAGCACCCATGAACCCGGCGCCGACGACGCCGACCTTTTTAAATTCCGATCTCGGAACGCCCGCGGGGCGACGCGCACCCTTGCCGAGCTCCTGCATCGAAATGAACAGCGACCGGATCATCGAGAAGGCTTCCGTCGTCTGCAGGATTTCGGTGAAGTAGCGCTGCTCGATCTTGAGCCCCATGTCGAAGGGCACCTGCAGGCCTTCGTAGACGCATTTCAGGATGGCGATGGCACCCGGATAGTTGCCATAGGTCTCGCGGCGAAGAATCCCTGAGGCGGCCGGCCAGAGCTGGGCCGAAGCCGGCGTCCAGATGCCGCCCCCCGGAACCTTGAAGCCCTTTTCGTCCCAAGGCTGAACCGGCTTCAGGCCGTTCCTGATCATCGCCTTGGCGGCATCGATCAGCTTGTCCGGATCGACCACTTCGTGGACGAGGCCCATCGCCTTGGCACGGGCCGCCGTCAGCGACGAACCGGTCGTCATCATCTGCAGCGCGTCCTGCGCATTGGTAAGCCGCGGTACGCGCTGGGTGCCGCCGGCACCCGGGAAGATGCCGACCTTGACCTCGGGCAGCGCGATCTTGACCGCTTTCGAATTGGAGGCGACACGGCCGTGGCAGGCGAGCGATAGCTCGAAAGCGCCGCCCATGCAGGTGCCGTTGATCGCCGAAACCCATGGCTTGCCCGAAGTCTCGAGCTTGCGGAAAAGCCCGGTCATGCGACCGACGAGGTCGAAGAGCTTCTGGGCGGCGTTGGCCGGGTCCTTTTTCTTTTCCTCCGCCTGAAAGGTGAACATCGACTTGATCATCGAGAGATCGGCGCCACCCGAGAAGGACGACTTTCCGGAGGTGAAGACGACGCCCTTGACGGCCGCATCCGCCGTCGTCTGGTCGACGATCGCGTTCAGCTCCTCCATCACCTCCTGGGTGAAGACGTTCATCGATTTCTCGGGCATGTCCCAGGTGACGAGGGCGATGCCGTCGGCGTCGGTTTCGATCTTGAAATTCGTGTAAGACATTTTCTCTCTCCCAGGATCGGATCAGACGCGTTCGATGATGGTGGCGGTCCCCATGCCGGCGCCGATGCAGAGCGTGACGAGCGCGGTGTTGAGATCGCGGCGCTCCAGTTCATCGAGCACCGTGCCGAGGATCATCGCGCCGGTGGCGCCTAGCGGATGGCCCATCGCAATCGCGCCGCCATTGACGTTGATCTGGTCGTGCGGAATGTCGAAGGCCTGCATATAGCGGAGCACGACGGCGGCAAAGGCCTCGTTGAGCTCGAAGAGGTCGATGTCCGAGAGCTTCATATCGGCGCGCTTCAGGAGCTTTTCGGTCACATCGACCGGACCGGTCAGCATCAGCGCCGGGTCGGAGCCGATATTGGCGAAGGCGTGGATACGCGCGCGAGGCTTCAGACCCATGGATTCGCCGCCGGCCTTGGAGCCGAGGAGAACGGCGGCCGCGCCGTCGACGATGCCGGAGGAGTTGCCGGCGTGGTGCACATAGTTGATCTTCTCGATCTCCGGATGCGCCTGGATGGCGACGGCTTCGAAGCCGCCCATCTCGCCGGGCATCTGGAAGGACGGGTTGAGCGAGGCGAGCGCCTGCATGTCGGTGGTGGGCCGCATGTGCTCGTCACGGTCGAGAACGGTGAGCCCGTTCTGATCCTTGACCGGTATGACCGAGTTCTTGAAGTAGCCCTTTTCCCAGGCATTGGCCGCGCGCTTCTGGCTTTCAACCGCATAGGCATCGACGTCGTCGCGCGAAAAACCGTATTTGGTAGCGATGAGATCGGCGGAAACGCCCTGGGGCATGAAATAGGCCGGCAGATTGACGGAAGGGTCCATGAACCAGGAGCCGCCCGACATGCCGAGACCGACACGCGACATGGATTCGACGCCGCCGGCGATCACGATATCGTCCGCGCCCTGGGCAATTTTGGCCGCACCGAAATTGACGGCATCAAGGCCGGAGGCGCAGAAGCGGGAGATCTGCATGCCCGGCGCGCGCGTGGAGTACCCTGCCTCGAAGGCGGCTGCCTTGGGGATGACCGAGCCCGCATCCATCACCGGATCGACGCAGCCCATGATGATGTCGTCGACGGTCGACGTATCGAGACCGTTGCGGTCGCGCACCGCCTCCAGCGTCTTGGCCGCGAGGCGAACCGAGGGCACCTCGTGCAGCGATCCGTCCTTCTTGCCACGGCCGCGCGGCGTGCGCACGTGGTCGTAAACGAAGACTTTCGTCATCTCTTGATCTCCCATTTAGGCATCGTGGTGCCTTCTAACGTCATCAGAAGCGCAAGGCGCTTCGCAATCATTCGCAGCGGCCCGTCTGGAACATTGCGGCCGTCTCGGCGCAACCCTCCCCACAAGGGGAGGAGGCCGCTTGCACAAGCTGCCTCAGAACGCAGCCGCGTCCAACGCCATCAGCGTGTCGGCTCCGGTTTCTATGCGGGCTTTCCGGAGCGCCGTTTCCGGCATGATCCGCTCCATGAAGAACTTTGCTGTGATCAGCTTGTTGTTCAGATAGTCCGCGCGCGCGGTTTCGCCAGCGGCAAGCTTCTCCTCAGCCGTTTTGGCCATCCTCGCCCACATGTAGCCGAGCACGACGAGCCCGAAGAGGTGCATGTAATCGGTCGAGCCGGCACCCGCATTGTCGGGTTTCGCCATGGCGTTCTGCATGAACCACATGGTCGCCGCCTGCAGGTCGTTCAGCCCTTTCTTCAGCGCTTTGGTATAGCCCGACAGCTTCTCGTCGTTGCGGTTCTCCTCGCAGAAGTCGCCGATCTCCTTGAAGAGCGCCATGACCGCGCGGCCGCCGTTCATCGCCAACTTCCGACCGACGAGGTCGAGCGCCTGGATGCCGTTGGCCCCCTCGTAGATCATCGCGATGCGAGCGTCGCGGACATACTGGCTCATGCCGTGCTCTTCGATATAGCCGTGGCCGCCGAAGACCTGCTGCGCCATGACCGCATGGTCGAAGCCCTTGTCGGTCATGACGCCCTTGAGGATCGGCGTCATCAGGCCAAGAATATCGTCTGCCGCCTGGCGTTCCTCTTCGCTGTCGGAGCGGTGCGCGATGTCGGATTTCAGCGCGGTCCAGAGCGTAAAGGCGCGGCCGGCCTCGTTGAAGGCCTTGATTGTCATCAGCGTGCGGCGCACATCCGGATGGACGATGATCGGATCGGCCTTCTTGTCCGGTGCCTTCGGGCCGGAAAGCGAACGGCCCTGGATGCGCTCGCGAGCGTAGTTGGCGGCATTCTGGTAGGCGATTTCCGCGATCGCAAGCCCCTGCATGCCGACGGCAAGGCGGGCCTCGTTCATCATCACGAACATGGCGCTGAGGCCCTTGTTCTCCGCGCCGATCAGGTAGCCGGTCGCCTCGTCATAGTTCATCACGCAAGTCGAATTGCCGTGAATGCCCATCTTGTGTTCGATCGCGCCGCAGGAAACGCCGTTGCGCTCGCCGGGTTCGCCGCTGTCGTCGAGCTTGTACTTCGGCACGATGAAGAGCGAGATGCCCTTGACGCCTTCCGGGGCTCCCTCGATGCGGGCCAGCACCAGATGGATGATGTTCTCAGCCATGTCGTGTTCGCCGGCGGAAATGAAGATCTTCTGGCCGGAGATCCTGTAGGAGCCGTCGCCGTTCGGCACGGCCTTGCTGCGCAAGAGCCCGAGGTCGGTGCCGCAATGCGGCTCCGTCAGGTTCATCGTCCCGGTCCAGGTGCCGTCGACCATCTTCGGCAGATAGGTCCGCTTCTGTTCCTCGGAACCATGCACGAGGATGGCGGCGATCGCCCCCTGCGTCAGGCCCGGATACATCATCAGCGACATGTTTGCGGCGGACATGAATTCGCCGACGGCCGTGTGCAGCGTATAGGGCAGGCCCTGGCCGCCGAATTCTTCCGGCGCCGCAAGGCCGAGCCAGCCGCCTTCGCGATAGAGGCCGAAGGCCTGCTTGAAACCCTTCGGCACCGTGACCGAGCCGTCGTCATGGCGCTTGCAGCCTTCCTGGTCGCCGGAAAGATTGATCGGGAAGAGAACCTCTTCCGCGAGCTTCGCGGCCTCGCCGGCGATCGCCGCCACGGTGTCCGGGCTCGCATCCGCAAAGCCCGGCAGGTTGTGGTAGCGCTCGATGCCGAGCACGTCGTTGAGGATAAACAGGGTGTCGTCGACCGGAGCCTTGTAGATGGGCATTCTTTCCTCGCCTTTATTCCCTTCGGGCTCGCGCCGGGTTGCCGCCGCCCGATTCCCATTGCTTTAGAGCGTACACCGCTGGCTGCGGCCACGCATCTTCGGCAGGATGCTACAAAACTTTGACGTTTGCGTAAACGTCAAAAATGGACGCGTATGAAAAGTTTCGCGGCTCGGCTCCAGCGAATGGAAAATCCGTGGAGCAACCCCGGCGCAGCGGCCGCGATCCTGACACATCGTTAAAAAACACAGGTCGATTAACGGCTTGTTTACCACGTTTAATGAATTGTGGTCGGTGAGATGGTCAAAGCTGCAACGGGTCCGGTCCTCGCGTTGTTGTTGCTTTGATCGCATCGATCATGCCGCAGGCCCGGAAAGCCTGGCTCTTTTCGCTCGCGGCTTTCGATGGTGGTCAACGACAGGGGCGAAGAGACAATGAACGGATCGCGATCCAATCCTCAGCGCACGGGCAGCCCGTCCTATGGCGACAGGCCGTCGCTTGATGCCCTGAACCGTACGATCGAGGGGCTGGAGGCGCGCATCGAAGGCTTGATGAGCGGGGCGGGACGCGAGCCGCCGCATCGGCAAACCGAGCGCGCGGCGACCACCAGCGACGCCGTCTCCGAAATTCTGCAGCGCCAGCGCGCGTTGAGCGCAGGCCGCGAGCGGCCTTCGCTGCGCGAACGCATCGCCGCGCGGGAGGCTGACCGGTTTGCTCCCGGCCGCGTCCAGGAAGACGCTCGGCCGCACGTCGCGCCGCCGCGGCCCGCGTCGGCTGCGGCCGACATAGCCGAAGCTCTGGTAGGACTGAGGCAGGAGTTGAAGCGCGACATAAGCGATGGACTCGGTCGTGAGCTGAACGCCCTCCGATCGGAAATCCGAGGCATCAAGACCGAGGCACAGGATCATCGCTTCGCCGAGGACATCCGGGCAGACCTGCAGCGGCTGGCAGACAGCATTCATCAGCTCGGCCTGCAGGCATCTCCCGCTCAGGCGGACGCACTGCGCGTCGAATTCGACGACCTCAGGGCGATGATCGACGGCCTCGCACGGGACGACGGCATGCGCCGTCTGGAAAGCCGCTGGAACAGTGTCGAGGACCGCCTGAACGCATTCGACCAGAACCGCGATGACGAACTGGTGGCGCTCGCCTACAGGCTCGATGAAATCAAGTCGCAGATCGGCGCCCTGAACAAAGGGTCGGCTATCGAGGTATTGGAAGACAAGCTCGTCGCGGTCGCCCAGGCAATCGAGATGCTCGGGCGCCAGATACAGCCGGATGACAGGCGCCTCGTCTCGCAGTTTGCCGATCTTGATGCACGGCTCGACGAAATCAGCCGGGCGATTGCGGTCAACAGCCGCAGTGCCGCAGGGCTCGACAGCGCCTTCGTCGACCGTCTCGAAAGCCGGTTCGGCGAGCTCTCGCGTCAGATCGACGACATCGTCCATCCGGCCGATGTCGGCCTTGGCGCGCGGCTCGAAGCACTGACGGCGCGTGTCGAAGAAATGGCGGGCGAGAAGGCCGCTGCGCGGCTTGAGGAGCGCCTCGATGA
This sequence comes from Sinorhizobium sp. 7-81, assembly GCF_030124405.1. Taxonomy (NCBI): domain Bacteria; kingdom Pseudomonadati; phylum Pseudomonadota; class Alphaproteobacteria; order Hyphomicrobiales; family Rhizobiaceae; genus Sinorhizobium; species Sinorhizobium sp. 7-81. Next base: position 499,163 of record NZ_JASKLT010000001.1, read on the forward strand.
ACTCTCGATGCTGCTCGAACGCAGCCAGAAAAACGCACAGCCGGAACTGACCGGCTATCTCACCGACATTTCGCGGAAGATCGAGGCCCTGGACCAAGGCAGCGTCAACGACGCCTTGGCGGAGCGTCTCGACTATCTCGCCCGTCGGATCGACGATTTGGGCATGCAGGCTGATCGGCCAGCGGCGGACTCGCGCTTCGAGCGTCTGGAAGACCGCCTCGCGGGCATTGCGCAGCGCCTGGAAGAGACGCATGCCGCCCCCTTCGACGACCGCGATGCGCTGCGAAACCTCGAGGCTCAGATCGCAAACCTTTCGACCCTGGTCAGCCAGCCGCGCATCGAAGCCGGTGCGATTCCAGCGGATTTCGAAGGCCGCATGAACGCGCTCGAAGACTATCTGGCAACCAGCGACGAGTACATCATCGAAGCAGCGCGGCAAGCGGCAGAAGCCGTCATGGAGGCCTATGCCAAGAATGGCTCGGCCCAAATGCATGCCAGCGGCGACATGGCCGCAATCTCGGCACTTGCCGAGGATCTGAGGACGCTTGAGGACCTCAGCCGTTCGAGCGACGAACGCACGGCGCGGACTTTCGAAGCCCTGCATGAAACGCTCGTTCACATTGCCGAGAAGTTGGAGCGGCTCGAAGAACGGGCGCCCGTGGCTGTCGCCATGCAGTCGGAAGCAGCAATGCCGAAGGCTGCGCAACCGGAATTCGGTGATCCCTTCGGAAATGCCGATCTCGATGACCGCGACGGCGATCTTCAGCGGAAAGTTCGCGTGCTGCAGGCGGAAGACGAGGCGGCCGCGCCTGCGTCTGCCGCAGCCGGTGATCTGGTCGTCGCCGAGGCGGTTTCGACAGTCGAAAGCGGCGAAACGCGAGACCCGGCGCCAGCCGCCAGGACGGGATTGCTTGCCGGATTGACGCGTCGCTTCAGTGCGAAACGAACCGCGCCGTTGCCTGAACGGGTGCGGCAGGTCGTCGAGCCCGCTCCGTCGATCGACCCGTCTGAAATGCTCGCCCCGGAAGACGCCAATCAATTGCTCGAGCCCGGTTCCGGCGTGCCTGACGTCAAGAAGATCCTCGAGCGCGTTCGCGCAGGTCAGATGAGCCGCGGCGGTCAGCAAGCCTTCGAAGGCGACAAGGCCGATTTCATCGCTGCGGCGCGTCGCGCAGCGCAATTGGCAGTCGAGGAAGCCGATACGCTGAACGGCGCGAAGAACGGCAACGGCCCCTCCGGCGTTGGCGCCTTCGCCCGTCATCGCCGCCCGATCCTGATGGCGGTCGGCGCGGTGCTCCTCGCGATCATGTCCTATCCGCTCGTCAGCACTGTGCTCAAGGGGAAGGACGTGCCCGATATCCAGCCGGCAGCGGTGATCGAGCAGAAGGCGGTTTCCGAGGCGGTCCAACTGAAGGCCGCCGACGACCGCCTCGAGGAAACGGCTCCCGCCGTTGTTGCCAAGGCGCCGCAGGCAGAACCGAAGGCGCCAGAAGCGTCACCCGAGACGGTTGAGGCGCCTGCCATGGCAGAGACCGCTCCGGCGGAAGAGCCCAAGGCCGAGCCTGAGGCTGTAATCGTCGCCAGCGGCCAGGCGCCTTTGCTGCAGCCGGCACCGGCACAGGCGGGCGCTGCCTCGACGTTTCAGGTTCCTGCCGAGACTGCCAAAGCTGGAACGTTCGAGCCGGTCATCAAGCCGGGCGATATAATTCTTCCGGAAGGCTTTGGCCCCGCCGCTCTTGTTACGGCCGCCAAAGGCGGCGACCCCTATGCCTTCTACGAGATCGGCGCACGCTTCACCGAAGGGCGCGGCGTCAAGGAAGATCTCGCGGAAGCCATCAAATGGTATCAGCGCGCGGCTGACGCGGGTGTGATTCCGGCTGAATACCGGCTTGCCAGTCTTTACGAGAAGGGGTCGGGCGTCGTGCGTGACGCGGTCAAGGCGAAAACGCTTTATCTCAAGGCCGCCGCCGCGGGCAATGCCAGCGCGATCCACAACCTTGCGGTGATGCTCGCCAGCGGTCGCGATGGGGCTCCGGATTTCGTCGAGGCCGCCAAATGGTTCGAGAAGGCGGCGAGCCTCGGCGTTCGCGACAGCCAGTTCAATCTCGCGGTGCTTTATGCTCGCGGCAACGGCGTCAAGCAGGATCTGGAAGAGTCCTACAAGTGGTTCGCGATCGCGGCTCGCGACGGCGACAAGGACGCCGGCGAGAAGCGCGACGAGATCGCCAAGGCGATGAAGCCCGAGCAACTGACCAGCGCCAAGGCCAAGGTCGACGCATGGAAGGCGCAGCCGGTCGACGCCAAGGCGAACACCGTGGATATCCCCGACGCATGGGTCGGTCCGCCGACCAAGACGGCCACGGTCGATATGACCAAGGCCGTGCGCAATATCCAGGCCATTCTCAACAACAACGGCTTCGATGCCGGCAAACCGGATGGGCACTTGGGCAAGAAAACGATTGCCGCCATCAAGGCCTTTCAGAAATCCGTTGGCCAGGAACCGACCGGAGAGATCACCGACGAACTCGTCAAGGAACTGTTGAAGCGGAATTCCTAGAACAACTTCAGGAAAAGAGCTGGGTCAAATTTACTGGCCCAACGAAACAATGAAATGATCTCGGGCGTCACTTGAGGGACGCTCTGCCTTCAGCCATCCATACCGCCGCAATAAAGCCGCAGATCGGCGCGACAGGGTTCGGAGGCTGTGGGCCATGTGCCTGAAAAGGTTGACAGCTCCGGCCCGGGGGCGCATGAGGAAAATTCCGCTGTTCCTCGTTGTCGAGGGGCGGTCCGCCATACATCCCCTGCTCGTGGTGAATCACTTGCCACCTTGAAGCGTCGCGCCGCGCGTCTCTCCGGATATGCGCAGGGACGCGAATAATTCTACAGCGCCGCGCGTCCAATCGGACGCGCTAAAGTCGCTGTAGCACTTTGAAATGCTGCGTGATTCCTTAGATCGATTCCGATTTAAGGAATCATGCAGCAGGCATTGCACAATTCCTAAATCGATTCCGGTTAGGACTTGTGGAGTTGCAATTCCGCCCGCATCGCGGGCCTTTGTCGTATCGAGGTTCGGCCGTGACGGTCTATCTGCCCATTGCAGAGTTGTCGGTGAACATACTCATCATTCTCGGCATGGGCGCGGCCGTCGGTTTTCTGTCCGGCATGTTCGGCGTTGGCGGCGGTTTTCTGATCACGCCGCTCCTGATCTTCTACAATATTCCGCCTGTCGTGGCGGTGGCGACGGGCGCAAACCAGGTGGTCGCCTCGTCGATCTCTGGCGCCATCACGCATTTTCGTCGTGGCACGATCGATATCAAGCTCGGCACGGTGTTGCTTTGCGGCGGTCTCGTAGGCGCGACACTGGGTGTCTGGCTGTTCTCGCTGCTGCGCCGAGTGGGGCAGCTCGATCTCGTGATTTCGCTGCTTTACGTCGTTCTGCTCGGTTCGGTCGGCGGGCTGATGCTCTGGGAGAGCATCGGCGCCATGCGCAAGGCGGCGAAAAACCAGTCGACACCGCTCCGCCGGCCCGGGCAGCACAACTGGATCCATGGCCTGCCGCTCAAGATGCGGTTCAAGAAGTCAAAGATCTATCTGAGCGTCATCCCGGTTGCCACGCTCGGCTTCTGCATCGGCATCCTGACCTCGGTCATGGGCGTCGGCGGTGGTTTCATCATGGTGCCGGCCATGATCTATCTTTTGCGCATTCCGACGAGCGTCGTCGTCGGCACCTCGCTCTTTCAGATCGTCTTTGTCTCCGCCTATACCGTGATCGTCCAGGCGTCGACCAACTATACCGTCGATATCGTGCTCGCCTTCGTGCTGATGATCGCTGGCGTCATCGGGGCGCAATATGGCGTTCGCGTCGGCCAGCGGCTACGCGGCGAGCAGTTGCGGGCGCTGCTCGCTCTTCTCGTTCTGGCCGTCGGTATCCGACTGGCGATCGAACTCATCATTCCGCCGAAGGACATCTATTCGGTTGTTTCAGCGGGGTTCGGCTTCTGATGTTCGACCTCGCGCGCATAGGTTTCGTTTCCCTGGTCCTTGCCCTGGCTGCACCGGCCGCTGCGCAGCTTCAGGATGAGGACGCCTCGGATTTCACCGAAAAGCTCGAGATCGGCATCTCGACGGACGAGATCTCCATCACTTCCGACTTCCGCGGCGCAGATTTGACGATCTTCGGCGCCATCGACGGATTCGACGGGAACCTCCTTGCCCAGGGCAAGTACAACATCATCGTCACCCTCGAAGGACCCAAGGAAAACGCAACGGTGCGCAAGAAGCAGCGCGTCTTCGGCATCTGGGTGAACACCAGTTCGATGACCTTCGAGCTGGTGCCGGAATCCTATTCGCTGTCGAGCACGCGTGACATCGAGACGATCGCGCCGCCAGGCGAGATGGGCAACATGGGCATTGGCGTCGACCACATGCGCCTCGTACCTTTGGGTTTCGTCGGCGATGGCAGCAATTTGGGCGAGTTCCGCAACGCTTTCCGCCAGATCAGGGAGACGAGCGGTGTCTATCAGCGCGACCCGGGCGGCGTGCAGTTCATCAGTTCGAGTCTTTTCAAGGCATCCGTGCGCCTTCCCGCCAACGTACCGAATGGCGTCCATATCGTGCGGGCCTATCTTTTCCGGGACGGCGTCTTCGTTGCCGCGAAGGCGCTGCCGCTGAGAGTCGTCAAAACCGGCCTCGAACAGGCGATCACCCGCGCGGCGCATGACCAGCCCGTGATCTACGGTCTCGTTGCGGTGCTTCTGGCCGTCATCACGGGTTGGGGAGCGAGCCTGCTCTTCCGCAAGGAATAGCTTTTCTTGTCGACTGCAGCGCCGCGCGTGCCATCGGGCGCGCAAGGACGCTGTAGCACTTTGAATTGCCGCATGTTTTTATCCTTAAATCGGCTACGATTGAAGGAAACATGCAGCAGGCCTTCTCACATTCCCTTTTGCGTGGTGGCGGTCTAAGGAGGGAAAGGTATTTTACGTCGGAGCGCGCCTTGACGATGGCGCAGTGCTCCGGGAAGCAGAGGAAGTTCCATGAAACCGATTTTTGTCCAGCTGCAATGCGCTCCCGGCAAGACCTACGAGGTGGCCGACGAGATCTACCGGAAGGAGATCGTCTCGGAGATGTATTCGACGAGCGGCGACTACGATTTGCTTCTGAAGATCTACATTCAGGAGGGCGAGGATATCGGCAAGTTCATCAACGACAATATCGCTTCGGTGTCGGGTATTTCGCGCTCGTTGACGACCCTGACCTTCAACGCTTTCTGAGGTCGCTTCCGGCGCCGCTTGTTTCGCCCTGGCGGACGCCTCCCTTCTTCGGGGAGGCGGTCCTGCGCACGTCTCGAATGTACTGGTTGCAATTTGAAAGTGGTTCGCTATGATGAAACTGCTTCACTTATGCAAGCAGTTTTATGGAGGATGGAGTCATGGGCAAGGTCATCGTCTGGAATTTGGTCACGCTCGACGGGTACTTCGAAGGCACCAGGAAATGGGACCTCGACTTTCATAACCGCGCCTGGGGGCCGGAACTTGAAGCGCTCAGCCTGGAATTCGGAGCCAAGGCGCAGGCGCTTGTCTTCGGTAGGGTCACCTACGAGGGCATGGCGGCCTACTGGCCGACGGCGGAAGGAGAGGGGCGGGTGAAGACCTATATGAATGCTCTTCCGAAAATCGTTGCCTCGCGCACTATGGAAAAGGCGGATTGGAACAACAGCCGCGTCGTTCGGGACGCCGCCGCCGAATTGCGGCGACTGAAGGGCGAGAGCGAGAAGAACCTCTACATCTTCGGGAGCGCCGACCTCGTCGCATCGCTGCTACCGGCGAACGTCGTCGACGAGATCATGCTTTGCCTCGTTCCCGTGCAGCTCGGCGACGGCACACCGTTCTTCAAGAAGGCCAAGGAGGCGAGGCCGTTCAGTCTGCTGGAAGCACGTCCGCTATCCAACGGCAGCGTCATTCTGCGCTACGCCCCGGAAGCGGCCTGACCCGCCTGCCGACGACTACTGCATGTTTCCCTAAATCGCAGCCGATTTAAGGATAAATACATGCACCAATTCAAAGTGCTGCAGCGTGCTTTGCGCGTCTGGCAAGACGCGCGGCGCTGTAGGTGCGGGCCGTTGAGCCGCCTCAGCCGATGAGATTGTCGTAACGAACCGAGTAGATGCGATCGCGCCCAAGCATATGAGCAACCAGCTTGCCGCGATCGAACAGGCCGCTCATCGCCCGGTGGCGCAGATCGAGCCCGCCGGTCGTAACGCCGAAGGCCGGCATCACGAGGCGCTTTCCATCCGTCGCGAAACACGCGCGCCGGACCGATTTTTCCCGACGCCTAACCGTGGCCGCCGGATGCAGGTGTCCGGCGATTTCGCCGATGCCGTCGCCTTTCGATGGTTCGTGGCGGAAGGTGAGACCGGCGTGGCGAAGCTCGTCCATGGAGGCTCCCGGCAGCCCCGAGGTGCCGTCAGGGTCGTGATTGCCGTTGATCCAGATCCACTCGCGTCCGCGTGCCATGGTCGCGACCATGTGGCGGAACGTCTCGGGCATTGCTCCCGATCCGACACGGTCGTGGAAATTGTCTCCCAGGCTGATCACGGTATTCGGATTGTGGCGAACGATGACCGCTTCGAGCACGCGCAGCGTCGCAAGCGTGTCGTAGGGCGGCAGCATCATGCCGCGTCGCGCGAAGGCGGAACCTTTCTCGAGATGAAGATCGGAAACGACGAGCGTTCTGGTTTCCGGCAAATAGAGCCCGCCCAAGGGATCGCAGATCCCGGCGACGCCATTGATCGCCGTGCGGGCCTGCAGGAGCGCCGTCCCGGATGAGGGAGATATCGCATGAACGAGGCGATGCATTCTTTCCGTGTCTCTTCACCGGATCATAATATCGGGCTCGCCGCCCATCGCTTCGTTGATCAAATCGTCGGCGGCTTCCGAAAGCAGGAAGTCGTGCGCCTCTCCCTGGACCGCTTCGCGTCCGATCTCCAGCATGACCGGGACCGCAAGCGGCGAGATATGATCGAGTCGGCGGTGGGTGATGTGCCCCTTGATTCGCTTCAGCATAGATCCGAGCCGACCGATGTCCAAAAGTCCAGTCGCGGCGTCGCTGCGTGTTGCCTCCAGCAGAATGTGGTCCGGCTCGTGCGCTCGCAATACGTCGTAAATGAGATCGGCGGAAACGGTAATCTGCCGTCCGGTCTTCTCCTTGCCCGGGTGGCGCTGATCGATGAGCCCGGCGATGACGGCGCAGTTGCGGAAGGTACGTTTCAGGAGGAAGGACTCGTTCAGCCAGGCTTCGAGGTCGTCGCCGAGCATGTCCTCATCGAAGAGTTGCGCCAGTGATGGCCGGCGGGCACGAAAAGCGTTGCCCAGATCATCGAGCCCCCAGACCGCGAGAGAGTAGTCGGTGGCGACGAAGCCGAGCGGTTTCAGGCCGGCGCGGTCCAGGCGTCGGGTCAAGAGCATGCCGAGCGTCTGGTGCGCAAGCCGCCCCTCGAAGGCGTAGATCACCATATAATGGCGACTGCCGCGCGGGAAGGTCTCGATCAGCAGCTCGTCCTCGCGCGGCAGCATGGAGATGTCTTTCTGCAGCGCCAGCCAGTCGCGCACCTGGTCCGGCAATGAAGCGCGGCGCGCCGGATCGGCAAGCATCTTGCGCACCTGCGCGGCGAGATAGGTGGAAAGCGGAAACTTGCCGCCGGCATAGGTCGGCACCTTGGGGTCGAAAGAGAAGGCCTGGGAGACGAGGCATTCGTTCTCGCGGATGCCTTCGAAGCGCACGACCTTGCCGGAAAAGACAAAGGTGTCGCCCGGCGACAGCATTTCCAGGAAATATTCCTCCACCTTGCCGAGCGTCATGCCGCCGCGGCCGAGCGAGCCGCGCGCGTTACGCTTGACCATGCGCACGTTCAGCATCGGCGATTCGACGATGGTGCCGACGTTGAGGCGGTATTGCTGAGCCACCATCGAGTTCGACACCCGCCAGAGCCCGTCCTTCGTCTTGCGGATCCGGGCATAGCGCTCGTAGGTGCGAAGCGCATAGCCGCCCGTGGCGACGAAATCGACGATGCGCTCGAAAGTCTCCCAGGAGAGATGCCCATAGGGAGCGGCGCTGGTGATCTCCCGATGAAGATCAACGGCATCGAAGGGCTGGGCGCAAGCGATCCCGAGCACATGCTGAGCGAGCACGTCGAGTGCGCCCTGGCCGACCGGCGGCGTATCCTGCGCTCCGATGTAGTTCGCGTCGAGTGCTGCCTGGCATTCCATCACTTCGAAGCGGTTGGCGGGCACGAGGATCGCGCGGCTCGGCTCGTCCATGCGATGGTTTGCGCGACCGATGCGTTGGGCAAGGCGGCTCGCCCCTTTCGGCGCGCCGACATGGACGACAAGATCGACATCGCCCCAGTCGATGCCGAGATCGAGGGTGGATGTGGCGACGACGGCGCGCAGCCGGTTTTCCGACATGGCGGCCTCGACCTTGCGGCGCTGCGCGACATCGAGTGAACCGTGATGGAGCGCGATCGGCAGGTTGTCGTCGTTGATCGTCCAGAGTTCCTGGAACAGCATCTCCGCCTGGCTGCGAGTGTTGACGAAGAGCAGCGTCGTGCCGTGATCCTTGATCGCGGCATAGACGTCGGCGATCGCATAGCGGGCCGAATGCCCTGCCCAAGGCACGTGCTCCTCGGTCCGCAGGATCGAAATTTCCGGCTTGGCACCGCCGGAAACGGTGATCAGCCCCGCGTGGTTTTCTTGTTCCTCGGTCTGGGCCACGAGCCAGCGTTGCAACTCCATCGGCTCGGCGACCGTCGCCGAAAGACCGATCGTCTGGAGGTCGGGCGCGAGTCGGCGCAGGCGCGCAAGACCGAGCGACAGCAGGTGTCCGCGCTTGGAGGTGACCAGCGAGTGCAACTCGTCTAGCACGACGTAGCGCAGGTCCTTGAAGAAGCGTTCCGCCTCCCCGTTGGCGATGAGCAGGGCCAGTTGTTCGGGCGTGGTCAGCAGGATGTCGGGTGGATTGAACCTCTGGCGCTGGCGCTTGGCCTGCGGCGTGTCGCCCGTGCGGTTCTCGATCCGGACCGGCAGGCCCATCTCCGCCACCGGCTTCATCAGGTTGCGCTCGATATCGACCGCAAGTGCCTTCAGCGGCGATATGTAGAGCGTGTGGATGCCGACAAAGGGCGAGCCGGCCGGAATTTTGCCGCGCCGGGTGATATCGACGAGCGACGGCAGAAATCCGGCAAGAGTCTTGCCCGCGCCGGTCGGCGCGATCAGAAGCGTGCTTTCCCCCGCTTCTGCGCGCGACAGCAGTTCGAGCTGATGGGCGCGGGGTCGCCAGCCCTTCTCGGCGAACCACCGGAGAAACGGCGTCGGCAACGTCAGAGCGTCGCTATCCGGCAATGGGGAATCGATCCTGTTCACGGGGAACAAAAGTAGATCATGTTCGGCAAAAGAGAAGCCTGAGTGTGGCATCGGCGGCAACAACTTGACTCCGGGATAATCATGGATAAGAAATATCCATGATAGGAGAGCGCGATGAAACTTGGAGACGGCGTCGAACAGGCCATTCACAGCGTGACGATGCTGAGCTGTCTTCAGCCAGGCAGCACGCTTTCGGCTGCGGCACTCGCCGAATTTCACGGCGTATCGACCAGCTATCTCCTGAAACATCTCCAGGCGATGTCGGGAGCGGGCCTGCTCGAGGCGGTGCCGGGCCCGAAGGGCGGCTACAGGCTTGCCCGCGCCCCGGAAAAGATAACGCTGCTCGATATCGTGCTTGCCGTCGAGGGGCCGGATCCGGCCTTCCGCTGCAACGAAATCCGGTTGCGCGGTCCTGATCCCTATCAGTGCAAACCGACTGCGCCCTGCACGATCAATGTGGCGATGCTCAGGGCCGAGCAGGCCTATCGCGCCGAACTGCGCCGGGTGACGATCGCCGACATCATGGCGGACCTAAATTCGATCGACCGCGATGGCGCCATCGCGGCCCGGACGAACCGTTTTCTTGCCACGCACGAGCGAAAGTCAGGCGTGAGTGCCTGACGGATCAGCCTCGCAAACCAAGGAGAAGAGCATGCAGCCGCGTTTCAACTTCGCCAAAGCCGCGCCGGACGCCTACAAAGCCGTCGCGGCGCTCGACAGCTATGTCAAAGGTTCGGGGATAGAGCTTCGCCTGATCCACCTGATCAAGCTGCGTGCGTCGCAGATCAACGGTTGCGCCTTCTGCGTCGACATGCATACCAAGGAGGCCCGTCACAGCGGTCTTGGCGAGCAATGGATCAATCTCGTCTGCGTCTGGCGCGAATCGCCGCACTTCGACGAGCGAGAGCGCGCTGTGCTCGGCTGGACCGAGGCGCTGACGAACGTGGCCGCGACCCGAGCGCCCGACGACGCCTATGAAGCTTTGAAGGCGCATTTCACGGAAGAGGAAATGACCAAAATCACCGTTGCGATCGGCACCATCAACGTATGGAATCGGCTCTGCGTCGGCTTCCGAGCACTTCCTCCGGTCGATGCGCCGGCGGAGGCCGCATAAGCATCATCAAAGTGCGATGTAACGATCGGCGCGGTGGTTGATTGCCACGAACAGGTTGAGGACGACCGCGCCGAGCACCGACCAGACGACGACCGATGGCGTTGTCACGGCAAAGGCGACGGCGAGAACGACCATGTCAATCGCAAGCTGCACGAGTCCGGCACGAACGCCGAAACGCTCCTGCAGGTAGATGCCCAATATGCCGACGCCGCCAAGGCTGGCGCGGTGGCGGTAGAGCGCCAGCAGCCCATATCCGAGCAGCAGACCGCCGAGAAGGGCAGCCCATGCGGGATCGATCCCGCCGATCTGAAACAGGCGCGACTGCATGTCGGTCAGAAACGAGGTGAGCGCGATTGCAATGAAGGTCTTGATTGTGAAAGCCGGGCCGAGCCGCTTCAGCGAGAGATAGAAGAACGGCAGATTGAGAAGAAAGAAGGCAAGGCCGAAGTTCACCCCGGTTGCATAGTGCAGCAGGAAGGCGATGCCGGCGGTGCTGCCGGTCAGCAACCCGGCACTCGCGAGGAAATAGAGCCCGAGCGCGGCGACGAGGCTGCCGGAAAAGATGCCTTGCAAGTCCTCGACAGGCGTGTGCCGGGTAGGGGTGGTGTTCCAGAGACCGAAGACGCTGCTGATCTGTGCCATGTCGAAACCTCGATTGATACTGCAGGCTAAAATCATGCAGCATTTCAAAGTGCTACAGTGACCTTAGCGCGTAGGATTGACGCGCGGCGCTGCAGGTCATCAGCATTGCTGCAACGCACAAAACAATCAAGAAAAATATGTAAGCAATGCTGACCTATTTTTGCGCGGCAGCATTGCGTCCTATGCAGGCTTCCGCGCAAGAAACAGAACTCCCGCGACCGGCCTTCCGGCATCCATGCGAATGACCGTGCACTCCGATCCGATCAGCGAAAATCCGCGTCCGGCGCAAGCATCGGCGATGTAGGCTTCGGAATGCGCGTAGCGGAGCGATGGCCGGAGCATGTATCCCTCGTTCGTTGCCGCGTCCTCGACCGAAAAAGCAAAGAGGCCGCCGGGTACGAGCAGCCGGTCCGCGATCACGAAGACGCTTTCGAGATTGCCGAGATACATCAGCACGTCAGCCGCGCTGACGAGATCTGCCCTTGCGGTCGGCAATTCGCCGAACGCTCCCGAGTTTTCGGGCGCAAGCGACAGGTCCGCCTGTGCCAGACGATCGTAGATGGCCTTTGCCTCCGCCTTGGCCAGCATGTTGGCGGAGAGGTCGAAGCCTTCGAGATAGTTGCAGCGATGGCGGATGCGCTCGCCGAAGAGGCCGGTGCCGCAGCCGAGATCGGTGACGTAGTGGAAATGGCGCCCGTCGGTCGCCCTGTCGATCAACGCTGCGAGCTTTTCGGGCACGCTGTAGTCGAGTTTTTCGACGAGGGCCTTGTCGAAGCGTTCCGCATAGTCGTCGAAAAGGCGTTCGACGTAAACGCTCGGCGGCTGTTCGGGCGTCTCGGTCGCTCCAAGAAGCGCGAGCTTGAGGCTGGCGCCGAAAACGTCATCGGGATTGAGGCGGAGCGTGTTGCGCAGCGCGTCGATCGCCGCCTCTTTTCGGCCAGATTTTTCTTCATAGTCCGCCAACCGAAACCAGCCTGCGGCCCAGTCGGGCGCGCGTTCGAGAGCCTGGGCCATCAGTTCCGCCGCGCTTTGCGGCTCACCGGCCTCGGCGAGCATTTTTGCGTAGTCGGCGCGGCGATCGGCGATCAGATCGCCGGAGGAGAGCTGGTTGAGGGTCATCGACATGACGGCGTGGTTGCGATGGACGCTTCTGACGCCGGACACGGCAAAATACAAGCGGAATCTGAAAGACGGCGCAGCTCGCTTTCTCTTGCGCCTTGCGGCCCCGATGACGGCGGCTTATGTGAAGGGAAACAGGAGAATATTCGCCGATGTCGGACGGAATTAACAAGTTTCTGGGTGACACGCCGCTGCGCGTGCTGGTCAAGCTCGTCGTCGTGTCGATTCTTGTCGGTTTCGTCATGACCGTGTTCGATTGGTATCCGGTCGACATCTTTTTCGGCATCCGCAATTTCCTGCTCGACCTTTGGCGCACAGGATTCGCAGCCCTCGGAAGGGTCGGCGACTATCTGTTGCTCGGGGCGGCAATCGTCATTCCCGCCTTTCTCATCCTTCGTGTTTTGAGCTATCGACGGTAAGCATGCAGCATCAGCAGTTCTTCATCCGCAGGCGCGCCCTGTTGCGGGCTGGCGGTTTCCTCTCACTCGGCGTGCTTGGCGGTTGCACGACATCAAACCTCCTCTCTACCGGCGAAGGTAGCGGAAGCGACCAGACGACAGCGACACTTGGCTACGTCAACAAGCTGCGGAAGGATCGCGGGATGACGTCGCTTGTTCACGACCCCGTTGCGTCGGTTGCCGCGTTGAGTCAGGCAGCGCGCATGGCGCGAGTCGGCAAGATGCAGCACAACATCGGCTGGCGCGACAGTTTCTACGACCGGATGAAACAGCAGGGCGTCACGCTTCCGGCCGCGGAAAACATCGCGATGGGTCAGGACGATGCGGAGAGTGCGTATAACGCCTGGTATCATTCTCCGAAGCATCTCGAAAACATGCTCGGCAGCTACCGTGGCCTCGGCGTTGCCGTGGCGCAGAATTCCGCTTCCGGAAACCGCCCTTATTGGGCCATGGTGCTTTCCGGCTGACCTGATTCCCTACTGTATGTTTCCTTAAATCGTAGCCGATTAAGGATAAAAACATGCAGCACTTCAAAGTGCTACAGCGTCCTTTGCGCGTCTGATTAGACGCGCGGCGCTGTAGTGGGCGGTTCGGAAGCCGCCCATAAGGAATTTGGAGATGGCTGCGACCGAAACCCTCGAACGCGACGCGCATGCTGGCGAAGCCGGTCCGTTTCACGTTACCAATCGGCTGATCTTCTCGATCGCCCTGCCGATGACGTTGGGGTTTCTGACGACACCGCTGCTTGGGCTTGTCGACACCGCCGTGGTCGGCCGCCTCGGGCGGGCGGACCTGCTCGCCGGGCTCGCGGTCGGCGCCGTGATGTTCGATCTGATCTTCACGACCTTCAACTTCCTCCGGGCTGCGACCACGGGCCTCGTCGCCCAGGCCTATGGCCGAGGGGACCGGCGGGAGCAACAGGCGGTCTTCTGGCGTTCGCTGGTAATCGCGCTTTTCTCCGGCGTCGCCGTCGTCGTGCTCTCGCCTTTGCTGTTTTCCGCCGGTCTGTGGCTGATGGCGCCGGGCGCCGAGGTCGAAGCCGTCACGCGCACCTATTTCTTCTATCGAATCCTGTCCGGGCCGGCGGCGCTCGCCAATTATGCAATCCTTGGCTTCGTGCTCGGGCGCGGCGAGGGCTCCATCGGTCTCCTGCTGCAGACGCTTATCAACGGCATCAACATCGTGCTTTCCATCGTGCTCGGTCTCATCCTCGGCTGGGGGGTGGCGGGCGTGGCGTTGGCGACCGTGACCGGCGAAGTCATCGGCGCACTCGCGGGCTTCGCGATCGTCTATGGGCGATTTGACCGGCGCGATGCACCGGACTGGGCTGCGATCTTCGCCCGCGAGCGGCTGAAGCCGATGTTCGGTCTGAACCGCGACATCATGATCCGCTCCTTCGTATTGCTCGCCGCCTTCACGCTGATGACCCGGATCGGCACGTCGTTCGGGCCCGTGACGCTTGCCGCCAACGCCGTGCTGATGACGATCTTCCTGGTCGCCGGATACTACCTCGACGGCCTCGCCAATGCCGCCGAGCAGCTTACCGGGCGATCGATTGGCGCCGGATACCGTCCGGCCTTCGATCGAGCCTTGCGGATGACCGCGCTTTGGTCGCTGGGGCTCGCCGCACTGACGACGCTTGCCTTTCTGCTCTTCGGCGATGACCTTGTCGACGTTCTGACGACGGCGCCGGATGTGCGTGCCGTGGCTTACCAGTACATGCCGTGGGCGGCGCTGACGGCGCTGACCGGCGCGCTCGCGTTTCTGATGGATGGCGTCTTTATCGGCGCCACCTGGTCGCGCGACATGCGCAACATGATGCTGGCGGCCTTCATCGCTTATGCAATCGCGCTTGCCGTTCTGATCCCGGTCTTCGGCAATCATGGGCTCTGGGCCGGACTCAACCTTTTCCTGCTGATGCGCGGCGTTTTCCTGTTGATCCTGGTGCCGCGCCGGGCCGCTCAGGCGTTTCGCGCGGCCCAGTAGTCCAGCCGGCTGTCGCGGATTTCGCGGATCGATGCAAGCTCCTCGCGATCGCAGAGCTCGGATAGGCCTCGCACGATCCGGCCCGGCAGCCCCGGTCCCTCATAGACCATGCAGGAATAGAGTTGGACGAGATCGGCGCCGGCGCGGATTTTCTCTGCTGCGGTTTCCGCCGAGTGCACGCCGCCGACGCCGATGATCGGCAAGGCAGGGCCGACGCGCTTGCGCATCCGCGCGAGCACTGCCGTCGATTTCTCGAATAGCGGCTTGCCGGAAAGCCCGCCCGCTTCTTGAGCCTGTCGCCGATCCTTCAGGCCGTCGCGGGCCAGCGTGGTGTTGGAAACGATCAGGCCGTCGAGACCGTGCGCCAGCACCTCCGCCGCGATGTCGTCCATCCCTTCTTCGGTGAGGTCGGGCGCGATTTTCAGGAACACGGGGATCCGTTTCGCGCTCTTCTTCGCTTCCTCGTCGCGGGACGCAAGCACGGCCGAAAGCAGTGCTGCCAGGCTTTCGCGCGCCTGGAGGTCGCGAAGACCGGGCGTGTTCGGCGAGGAGATGTTGGCGGTGAAGTAGCGCGCGACCGGGTAAAAGGTGCGGATCCCGGTAACATAGTCGGCGATGCGATCTGCACTATCCTTGTTGGCGCCGATATTGACGCCGATCAGTGCCTGACGCGAACAGCCTTGAAGGCGCGCAAGCGCGGCACCATGACCTTCATTGTTGAACCCGAGCCGGTTGATGACCGCGTTATCTTCGACGAGCCGGAACATGCGAGGCTTGTCGTTGCCGCGCTGTGGTCGCGGCGTGACCGTGCCGATCTCGGTGAAGCCGAAGCCAATCTTCAGGAGAGCCTCCGGCACCTCGGCATTCTTGTCGTATCCGGCCGCCATGCCGATCGGGTTCGGGAAGGTGAGGCCGGCGATTTCTTGACTGAGGCGCGGATCGGCCGGCGCCGCGCAACTTGGCACGAGCCCGCTCTTGAGTGCCTTGACAGACACAGCATGCGCGGTTTCCGGATCGAGAAGAAACAGGCCGCTGCGCGAGAGGAATTTCAGTGCGTGGATCATGGTGCGAGCTCGGGAAAGACGTGGAGGCCGTCGGCACCCAATGGCAAGGGCTTCTCCCAGATCACCGCACCGAGCGGGAGCGGCCCGTAGAGATGCGGAAACAGCGCGCCGCCGCGCGAAGGTTCGTAGACAAGCTTGTCGCCAAGGGCGGCGCCGTCGACGGCGATGAGCAGTAGGCCGTACTGACCTTCGAAGTGCCTCGCGGCCGTTTCGGCGACCTGGTCCCCGGTCGAGAAATGGATGAAGCCATCGGCGAGGTCGACGGGCGCCCCCGTGAACTGTCCTGCCCGCCGCGCCTCCTGCCATAGAAGTGCCGGAACGATCTTGTATATAATGGCGTTCATGTGCCCGCTTGTCCGTCGTGAAACCCAATCGTGGCCTTGCCGCAAATATTGGCGCTTGTCCACCACGGAAGGCGGATTTCCGCAGCATCCAATGGAGTGGCTGTCATGAGGAAGGTAGTTGTGGCACTGGCGATGGGCTTGACGCTCGGCTGGGGCGCGTCGGCCTACACGCAGGAGGTTTCCCCGGGACGCTACAGCATGCAGAAATCGGACACCGGCATCGCGCGCCTCGACACTGAGACGGGCGATGTTACGCTGTGCCGGGAAAAGGACGGCGAGCTCGTCTGCCGGATGGCGGCCGATGAGCGGGCGGCCTTCGAGCGGGAGATCGATCTTTTGACCAAGCGCGTCGAAGCACTGGAAAAGGCCGTCAAAAGCGGTGAAACTGCGATGAAACCGGCTCTTCCGAGCGACGAAGAGATTGACCGGACGATGAGCATCATGGAAAGAATGATGCGCAAGTTCATGGAGATCGTGAAGGATCTCGAAGGGAGCGGAGGCGGTTCCAGCGATGGTACCGAGGTGCCGCAAAAGACCTGACGGGCACCGGCACGAGCCATTGAGACGCGATCCGGCGCGTTGGAGGATGCGCGGGGTCCGGGGCTGAGGCTCTTGGGAGGGAGCATCCAATGCCGGAAATGACCATCATCATCGCCGATGACCACCCGCTTTTTCGTGGTGCAATGCGCCAGGCGCTGAGCGGCATGGCCGATGCTCCGGGCATAGTCGAAGCCGGTGATTTCGCGGCCGCACGCAAAGCCGCGGCCGAGTATCCGGATGCCGACCTGATGCTGTTGGACCTCACCATGCCCGGGGTCAGCGGTCTTTCGGGTCTCATTGCATTGCGGGCGGAGTTTCCGAGTCTCCCGGTGATGATCGTCTCGGCCCACGACGATCACGCGACTGTTCATCGTGCGATCGATCTTGGTGCGGCCGGTTTCCTCTCGAAGTCTGCTGGTATCGACGAAATTCGCGAGGGCATCACGAAAGTGATCGCCGGCGAAGTTTTCGTGCCGGCGGGCTACGACCAGAACCAGGAGTACGAGCCCGAAGTGGCCGATCTCCTGCATCGCCTGCAGACGCTGACGCCGCAGCAGTCGCGGGTGCTCAGCATGCTTGCCGAGGGCCTGCTCAACAAGCAGATTGCCTACGAGCTCGGCGTCTCGGAGGCGACGATCAAGGCCCATGTTTCAGCGATTTTGCTGAAGCTGAACGTCGACAGCCGTACGCAGGCAGTCATCCAGCTTTCCAAGATTGGCACGGTCGCAGCGGCCTGAGCCGGCGATCCGTGCCCCTGACTATTCCGCAGCCGCCTTTCCCGCAATCGAGAGCTGGGTCAACCACGCGCGCATGGCCGCCGGCCGCACGGGCTTGTTTTGCAGAGCGACGCCATCGCGTTCGGCGGCCCCGCGCACCTCCGGCGAACGGTCGGCCGTCACCAGCAAGGCCGGAATGCTGTCCCCCCAAAGCGCGCGAATGCGGGCGATCGCTTCGATGCCGGTGCCGTCACCGAGATGATAATCGGCGATGATCGCATCGGGCCTCTTCGCCTGACTGTCGGGTCCCATAGCCGAACAGCCGGAAAGCGATTCCACCGTGGTGACCGTGCAGCCCCAGCCGCCAAGCAGCAGCGCCATTCCGTCGAGAATCTTCGGCTCGTTATCGATGCAGATGATGCTCAGGCCGGCCAGGGCGTCACTCGTCTTCGCGGTCGCAACATCTTTGGGTTTCGCGCGTTCGCCGACGCCTGCCTCGAGCGGCACCGTGACCTTGAAGCCGGTGCCCTTGCCGTGCTTCGACTGAAGGTTGACGGGATGGTTGAGGACGCGCGAGATGCGGTCGACGATCGAGAGCCCGAGCCCGAGCCCTGACGCCGTACGCGCGCCCTCGTCGAGGCGTGCGAACTCCTTGAAGACCGTGCGGAATTTCGAGGGTGGAATACCGATGCCGGAATCGAGCACCTCGATCGTGGCGGCCCGGCCGCGCCGGCGCACCCCGACGAGCACCTTGCCCTTCAGGGTGTATTTGATGGCGTTCGACACGAGATTCTGGACCACCCGCCGCAGCAGGTTCGGATCGCTGCGCACGACGAGTGATGTCGGCATGACGATGAGTTCGAGACCGTTTGCCCGCGCCATCGGAGCGAAATCCGTCTCGATACGCCGGAGCAATTCGTTGAGCGGCACGGATTGCAGGCGCGGCTTCATCGCGCCGGTGTCGAGCCGGGAAATATCAAGCACCGCGCCGAGAATGGCTTCCACCGATTCCAGTGAGGAATCGATGTTCTGGACGAGCGTGCTGTTGTCGGAATCGCCGAGGCGCTCGACGAGCGACGACGAATAAAGTCGCGCCGCATTCAATGGCTGCAGGATGTCATGTCCGGCGGCGGCGAAGAAGCGGGTCTTGCCGATATTGGCTTCCTCGGCTGCCGCCCTCGCTTCGGCGAGCTCGCGGTTGACCCGTGTCAGTTCTCCCGTCCGTTCGGTTACGCGCAGTTCCAGCGTCTCGTTGGCTTGTTTCAGCGCCATATCGGCTGCCACGCGCTGCGTGATGTCGGTATAGGTCGTGACGATGCCCTTGTCCGGCATGGCATTGGTTCTGACTTCGATGATGCGTTCGCCGTTGGCGAGTTCGAGCAGGAAGGGCTTGTCGAGCGTCAGGAAGTTGGCGACCAGTGCCTTCTCCTGATCCTTGCGGATGTCGCCACGCCTCGTAAGGATCTCGACGATATCGGCGAGCGGAAAGCCGACCTGGCCTGCGGCTTCGGGTAGGTCGAGCAATTGTCTGAAGCGGCGGTTCCAGATGATCAGGTTGTTGGCATTGTCGAAGACGGCGATGCCCTGATCCATCTGCGAGAGTGCCGTTTGCAACATATCCTGATTGTATTGCAGGGCCTCGCTCGCCTGGTCGAGCAGCCAGGCGGTGTCAGAGGAGGCGTCGTCCATCCGCTGCAGCACGAGCGAAAGCACGAGACGGGCCGAGGATGAACCGATGGCGCTGCCGAGCAATTGTTCCGAGAAATGAACGAGCGCCATGTCGGCGGACGCATTTTCGTCGAGCCAGCGGCCGGATTGCTGCTCGTAGGTATGGAAAGAGCGCTGCATCCGCTCTTCGCCCATATAGCGGGCGATCGTGGTCTTTAGGTCGCGTACGGTCACCTTGGTCTTGCGCCCGCGGAACGTTCCTTCCGTGCGCGAACGGCGGGTGATGAACACGCCGGCCTGGAAGCGCTCCAGGGGTTTCGGCGTCCGGGTCAGCGACGCGAGCACGTAGGCCGTCGTGTTGACGAAAAGGCTCAATGCCGTCGCATTGACCAGAGGATCGGCGTTCGGCCCCGAAAAGAGATCCGTGAACGGCAGAAGGAAACTCAGTACCGTCGTCGCGACATGGGAGTTGTCGGGGCCGCCTAGGCTCGGCAGGAACAGGAGATAGGCCCAAACGAGAAAGCCGCAGACCATCCCGGTGATTGCCCCGCGGGCATTGGCCTGACGCCAGACGAGGCCACCGAGAAGCGCGGGGGCCATCTGCGATACGGCGACGAAGGAGAGCAACCCCAGCGATGCAAGGCCCGCACTGATATCGGCCGCGCGATAGTAGCCATAGCCGAGCAGCAGGACGACGAAGATCGCGGTGCGGCGGATATTGAGCAGCGTGCCTGCGACATTCTCCTGCATGCCGCCGCGCTGGCTGAGATTGCGCCGCAGAAAGATCGGCATCACGATATCGTTGGAAATCATGATCGACAGCGCCACCGACGCGACGATGACCATGGCTGTTGCGGCGGAAAAGCCGCCGATGAACGTCGTCAGGGACAGCAAGGGGACTTCACCGGCGAGCGGCAGCTTCAGCAAGTAGAGGTCTGCGTCGCCGGAGCCCGAGAAAGTCAGAATACCAGCGATAGCGATAGGCAGCACGAAGAGGTTGATCGCGATGAGATACAGCGGAAAGAGAACCCCGGCAGTGCGCAACTCGCTTTCGGTGCGGTTTTCGACCACGGTCACATGGAATTGCCGCGGCAGCATGATGATCGCAAAGGCAGAGAGCACGATCAGCAGGATCCATCGCGCCGGCGGCGTGCGGTATTCGAGGGCGGAGAGAACCGCGGGACTTTGCTGGGCTTGCGCCCACAGGTTTGCGGGCCCGTCGAACAGGACGAAGACGACGTAGACGCCGATCGTGAGCATCGCCACGAGCTTCACGACCGATTCCATGGAGATCGCGAGGATCAGGCCGTCCTGATGCTCGGTCGCGTCCGTGTGGCGCGTGCCGAAGACGATCGCGAAACAGGCGAGGAAGAGCGTCACGAGCAGGGGCAGGTCGATGAAGGTCTGCCCGGCGCCAATGCCGTAGTCGCTCGTGTCGATCATCGCGGCGACCGAACTCGAAACGGCCTTGAGCTGCAGGGCGATATAGGGAATGGCCCCGACCAGCGAAATCAGCGCCACGATTGCCGCCACCGCCGGGTTCTTGCCGTAACGTGCCGCCATGAAATCGGCGACGGATGTCAGCTTCTCGGTCTTGGCGAGCTGGATAATGCGGCGGACCAGCGGCATGCCAAGCGTGAACATCAGGATCGGACCGATATAGATGCCCGTGAACTCGAGCCCGCGTTCGGCCGCCAGCCCCACACCGCCGAAATAGGTCCAGGAAGTGCAGTAAATCGCGAGACTGAGCGCATAGACCAGCGGTCTGCCCTTGCTGGCAGCGCTGTTTCTCCTGGCTCGCCGGTCGCCGTAGCTTGCGACTGCGAACAGCAGCAGCAGATAGGCGAAGGCCGAGGCAAAAATGACAGAACCCGAAAGCATGCCTCACTCCTCCGAAAGCAGCATAGGGCAAGTCCAGCGGGTTGAGAATTGCCCGTCTATGCGTCTTAAGTCCAAGAGAGCAGCCAGCGTTTTCTTGAGCAGAAGCACAATCCTTTCGGGCTGGCCGGGACAAACGCCCTGCAAGACACGCCTGGTTGTATGCGAATTGCTCAAACGCAAAGAACAGTTCCCACAGCGCGAGCTTTGGTCTAGATTCCGAACCGACGGTTGCCGCGCGGGACGGATGCGGTGCCTGTCTTGAACGGGGACTTTACGGAGAGACGTATGCTGAACGAATTCAAGGAGTTTATCGCCCGCGGCAACGTAATGGATCTTGCGGTCGGTGTGATCATTGGCGCCGCCTTCAGTAAGATCGTCGACTCGGTCGTCAACGACCTCGTGATGCCGATTGTCGGCGCCATTACTGGCGGCGGTTTCGACTTCTCCAATTATTTCATTCCGCTTTCCGCAAACGTCACCGCACCCTCCCTTGCAGCCGCTCGCGAGCAGGGCGCCGTCTTTGCGTACGGTAACTTCATTACCGTGTTCATCAATTTCCTGATCCTCGCCTGGATCATCTTCCTGATGATCAAGGCCGTGAACCGGATGCGTGCTTCGATCGAAACGAAAAAGGAAGCGGAGCCTGCCGCCCCGCCGCCGCAGGATATCCTGCTTCTTTCCGAGATTCGCGATCTGTTGAAACAGCGCGCCTGATTGCCTCGAAGGGCATTGCGGCTTCCGATTTCGCTCCTGCATGTTTCCGTAAATCGTAGCCGATTTAAGGAAACATGCATGCAGCAAATCAAAGTGCTGCAGCGTCCTTTGTGCATCTGAAAAGACTGCACGGCGCTGTAGGAGCCGCGAAACATCACAAAAATCAATAAACCGGTCAGATAATGTCGCGTGATCGTCCGCGCAAAAGCGTCTAGAAGCGTGCGCAGTCTGGAGCGGGACGAGGAAACCTACGGTTTTCCGCGCGTATGTCGCTCTAACCTATTAGAATTGATCATTGTTTACGATTTTGGGTCGATTGGACCCAAGATCATCGTGATCCCAGGAGCCGCCCGTGACGATCATGAACAGCCTCAGCCCTCGTTCTCTTTCGGCCCCCGAAAGCGGCATCGTTGAGGTTGTGAACTACGCGCGTGGGCGGGAAGGCGTGATCCCGCTCTGGGTGGGCGAGGGAGACCTTGCGACGCCGGACTTCATCAGCCGGGCCGCCGCCGAGGCGCTCGTGGCCGGCGAGACCTTCTACACCTGGCAGCGCGGCATCCCGCCGCTTCGCGAAGCGCTGGCGCGTTACTATCAGCGCCGGTTCCAGAAGACGCTGTCCCCGGACAATTTTTACGTCACGGGATCGGGGATGCAGGCGATCAAGCTTGCAATCGAGGCGGTGACGTCGCCCGGCGACGAGATGGTGCTGCTGACGCCCGCCTGGCCGAATTTCGCTGCTGCCGCCGAGATCTCCGGGGCGCGGCCGGTTTCGGTGCCGCTGCGTTTCGAGCATGGCAAATGGCAGCTCGACATGAATCGGCTCGAGGCCGCGGTCGGCGAGAAGACGCGGGCGCTGTTCATCAACACGCCTTCCAATCCGACGGGCTGGACCGCGACGCCGGATGATCTCAGAGCGATTCTGACGCTGGCGCGCAAACACGGTCTCTGGATCATCGCCGATGAGATCTATGCGCTTTACTACTATGCCGGCGGACGGGCGCCATCGTTCCTGGACATCATGGACGATGACGACCGGATTCTGTTCGTCAATTCCTTCTCCAAGAACTGGTCGATGACCGGTTGGCGCGTCGGCTGGATCGTTGCACCGGCGGCGATGGGGCAGGTGTTGGAAAACCTGATCCAGTATTCGACATCCGGCGTCGCGCAATTCATGCAACGCGGCGCGGTCGCGGCCCTCGATCAGGGAGACGCCTTTGTCGACGAGAACATCGCCAAGGCGGCACGCAGCCGAGATCTGCTTTGCGATGCACTGATCGCGACCAATCGCGTCGAAACCCTTAAGCCGAATGGCGCGCTCTATGCCTTCCTGAAGATCGACGGTGTCACCGACTCACGGCAAGCGGCGATCGACATCGTCGACAGGACCGGTGTCGGGCTGGCGCCCGGAACCGCGTTCGGCGAGGGCGGGTCGCTTTTCATGCGCGCCTGCTTTCTGCGCGATCCGGCTCAGGTGGCGGAGGCGGCGGAGCGCCTGCGCCGCCACATATTGAGCCGGTAGAGCTTCGCTCCGCGGCCAAGGGATGGCGGCCGGATAGAGAAAGCGCCTAGCGCACGAGCCGGATTGCGCCCGGGTAGTAGATTCCCTTGTCGGCAAGTTCCGTCGTGCAATCCATCTTGAATGTGCTGTTGCCGGTCAGGGTGATTTCCTGGGCGATCAGCCGGATGCATTCGCCGCTCGTTGCGCCATTGCCCGCATATTGCAGTTCCGCGACGTCGGGGAGATAGACGATGCCGGTCAAGGACGACTGACTGTTTCCGTTGATGATCGCGGTCTCCACATTTCCATGCTCGGCGACGATCGAGAACCCGGCCCAATCGCCTTCGAGTGATGGCGAAATGTTGAACGTGGCACCGCCATTGATGCTGATCTCGGCGCCATTGACGAGAAAGAAAGTCACGCGCTCGCCGGTCACGGTGGCTTGGGCGCCGAATTCCAGACGCCCGCCGTCAATGATGTAGTTGCCGGGCAAGAGATTCACGGCGCGCTTGACGTCCAGGTTTTGGTAGGTTCCAGGCTTCAGCGTGACGACGTAGCCTTCGTTGTTCGTCTTTGGCGTCTTGCCGGTGCCGTTGCAATCACCATTGCCGCCGCCGCCGCTGATGAAATCCTGCCCGCAGCCGGAGAGATCGACCCATGCCGCTGCCTTTGGCAGTACCTTGTTCTTGAACGGGTCGGGCACGCGCGAAGCGCCTTCCACCGCCTTGTCGCAAGCAAGTTCGACCGATTGTGCCGCGCCATAAATGGCGCCGGCGGCGTAAAGACATTCCGCCTTGAGCTTGCCGCTGCCGCCGACGTAGATCGATTGATCGTCGTTGGAATTGGAGATGACCGTGCATCCGGTTAGATCGACCGCTGCGCTGCCGCTGACGTCAAAGGCCCGGTCGGCGGTTTGATGCAATGCCAGAATGCAGGCTTCCGCGTTGGCTGCCCGCGCTGCGACGCTTTGGCGTCGAATTGCCAACGGCAGTCGTTCCAGGAAGATCGGTTTATAGTCGAAGCTGAATTCCGCTGCCGCGACGTCTTCAATGGTGTTCCGCGTGAACGCAACGGACAAAGCGCCCTGTGTCGGCGTGTCCGCGAGATTGCCTCCCTCGACGAGGACGCTTTCTTGCGGCATCGCGTAGTTGCTCCAGAAGAACTTCTTTGCCGCTTCGGAGGCTTCGGTCTCATCCGCGCCTTCGCCATAGGCTCGCACGGAACCGAGCGCGGCGGCATCCAGCGCGGCTTGAATTTTCTCGGCTTCCAGATAGGCGCCGACGAAGTCGAGCGTCACGCCGACAGCGGCGATGATGGGGACGATGGCGATTGCTCCAAGAATGGCAAAATTTCCATCCTTGTCGCGGGCCAATCCTCTCAATTGGGCATGGAGCTTCGCACGTCTCATTCGTGGTTTCCCCCTGGAAAAGCCAGTATTTCGAAAGGCTAATGCATGCCCGCTTCAGAAACCGTTATTAGGTGTCTGTGCATTTTAGTAAAATTGAAGATCTTGCGGATCTCAGGCGACAAAAGCGAACGTGAACACTCGTCACGCCGATCCTGCGGCGGGCGGAGGTATGCATTTGGTACAGATGCATAAAATTCTTGATAAGCTACAGATTGGGGCTTAACCACAGCCACGAGAATATCGTGGCGATGGCCGCTGGCGCGCCCCGAGTTTACCAATTCAGAAAGCTCATCTCGTCTTTCCTGTGTCCATCTTTGAGCGGATGGGAAATCGGGCGATGGCGATATTGGTGACGGGTGGAGCGGGTTATATCGGCAGCCACATGGTATGGTCGCTGCTCGATGCCGGCGAATCTGTCGTCGTGCTCGACAGGTTGTCGACGGGCTTCCGTTGGGCGATTGCGCCGGAGGCAAAGTTCTATTTCGGGGACGTCGCCAACAAAACGCTGCTTGCCAGGATCTTTGCCGAAAACGAGATCGACTCTGTCATCCATTTTGCGGGATCGGCGGTCGTTCCGGAATCCGTCGCCGATCCGCTTGCTTATTACGAGAACAACACGGCGAGCACGTGCACGCTGATCGCCGCGACGATTGAGGCCGGTGTTCGCCACCTCGTCTTTTCATCGACGGCGGCGGTCTATGGCACACAGGATACCGTCGATCCGGTCAAGGAAACGGCCACGTTGCGTCCCGAGAGCCCCTATGGTCGCTCCAAACTGATGTCTGAAATGATGCTGCAGGATGCTGCCGCCGCTCATGATCTCCGCTATGTGGTGCTGCGCTATTTCAACGTCGCCGGAGCCGATCCGCTCGGCCGTGCCGGGCAATCGACGGCTGGCGCCACCCATCTCATCAAGGTTGCATGCGAGGCCGCGCTCGGCAGACGCCGCAAGGTCGACGTTTACGGGAAAGACTATCCGACCGCTGACGGCACCGGCATTCGGGACTATATCCACGTTGCCGATCTGGTTGCGGCACACAAGGACGCGCTACGCTATCTGAGGGCCGGCGGTGAGCCGCTGACGACCAATTGCGGCTACGGCAAAGGCTTCTCGGTGCTGCAGGTTCTCGATGCGGTGCGGCGGATCTCGGGACGTGATTTCCGCATAGACTATGCACCACGGCGTCCCGGCGATGCCGCGCAGGTCGTCGCGGACTCCTCGCTTGCACGGCTGAAGCTCGACTGGGTACCAACCCATGCAAGCCTTGAAGACATCGTCCAGAGCGCCTTCGACTGGGAGGGCTATCTCAGCCGCAAGAACAGCTACGACAAGGCGAGTTAAGGAGCAAACCGGGGCTGGTGTTCGGCCTACTCGTCCTCTCCGAGCAGCTTGCGCTCGTGAGCGATGGCATGATCGATCAGCTGGGCCCAGATGCCCTCGTAGAAATCGGGATCGAGGCCGAGTTCGCTTGCTTGCCTGCGCGCGTTTTCCCGCACTTCGGCCACGCGCGCCGGGATATCCGCTTTCAGCTTCAGCGGGCGCTTTATTTCGGCCGCACGATCAATGTAGCCCCAGCGCTCCGCAAGCAACCTCATCAGGGCGTTGTCGAGCCGATCGATTTCGGCACGCACATCCGACATTGTCGTGCATTCTGCGGGTGTCTTCTGCATCGCTTGTCCAGATCGCTTGTCCAGTTCCGGGGAGGCGGAACGCGCCCCCGGGGTTCGTCGGGCCGAACTGCTAGCAAACGGGAGCGTGGCTGAGAAGGGGTAAAACCGCCGCAGCGACCTCGGCCGCAGCTTTCCGGAGTGGTCACCTCGGCAGGCGATCGCCGGGGAGCAGGGTGCGGTCCTGTCTCCGTCGGCGATCGCCTGCCGATGTGTGTGAGGACGTTAGCCCTTAAGACTTGAGCGAGGCTTTATCGTCACGTTGTGCCTGGAGCATTACACTGTTTCATCGAAACAGTGTAATGATCTAACCCTTTGAAATGACGCAATTCCGGGCGGAAAACCGTTAAGTACTCTTCCCGGAATTGCTCTACGTGCCGAGCACAAGCTTGATCGCGAGACCGACAATGCTGACGGCGGCAACCCCTGCGAGCCAGAGCGCGACAAACCAGAGGAGCTTCCGGCCCGTGCCATCCGCGCTCATCAATGGTAGCCCTCCTCCGGATCGACCTTGCCGCGGAAAACCCAATAGGCGTAGCCGGTGTAGGCAAGAATGATCGGTACGAGGACGAGCGCGCCGGCAAGCAGGAAGGCAAGGCTTTCCTCCGGTGCCGCCGCTTCCCAGATGGTAAGCGACGGCGGCACCATGTAGGGATAGAAACTGATGCCGATGCCGATGTAGCCGAGGACGAAAAGGCCGAGCGCCGCAATGAACGGCTGCACATCATGCCGGTCGCGAATGCCCTTGATGAGCAGATAAAGGCAACCGAGAACGAGCAGGGGCACGATCACGCTGAAGATCGCCGTCGGCCAGCCGAACCAGCGTTGCAGATAGACCGGCTCGAGAAACGGCGTCCAGAGGCTGACGACAGCCATCGACCCGATGGTCGCAAAGCAGCATTTGAGCGCGATTGCGCGTGCCCGGTCGGCGAGATCGCTATGCGTCTTCATGACGAGCCAGGTCGCTCCTAGCAAGGCGTAGCCGACGACGATCGCAATGCCCGTCACGATGGAAAAGGGCGTCAGCCAGTCCCACCAGCTGCCCGCATAGGCGCGGTTTTCGACCGGTATCCCCTGGACCAGCGCGCCAAGCGCGATTCCTTGCGCGAAGGCCGCCAGCATCGAGCCGCCGGCAAATGCCCAGTTCCACAGGTATTCGGCGCGCTTCGTGCGCCAGCGATATTCGAACGCGACGCCCCGGAAGATAAGGCCGATCAGCATTGCGATGATCGGGGCGTAGAGCGCCGGCATGACCGTCGCATAGGCAAGCGGAAAGACGGCCATCAGACCACCGCCGCCGAGCACGAGCCAGGTCTCGTTGCCGTCCCAGACGGGGGCAACCGAGTTCATCATCACGTCGCGATCGTGCTTTTCGGGGAAGAGCGGGAAAAGAATGCCAACGCCGAGATCGAAGCCGTCGAGAACGACATAGGCCAGGACGGCGAAGGCAATGATGGCCGCCCAGATCAGTGGCAGATCAAAGTCCATGATGCGCTCCATGAGATTTGGGGCTTGCCGGGCCTGGCGCGACACCGGCTGTCCGGATCGGTCCCTCGTCGAGTTCCGGCATGGTATCGCGCGGCAGCCGCGCCATCAGCCGCAGGATGTAGAAGGTCCCCGCGCCGAAAACGAAGAAGTAGACGATGATGAATGCCAGAAGCGAGGCGGAAACGGCGGGAGCTTCGATCGGCGCGACCGAGTCGGCCGTCAACAGGTGGCCGTAGACCGTGTAAGGCTGGCGGCCGACTTCCGTGGTTATCCATCCGGCCAGAACCGCGACGAAGCCGGCAGGGCCCATCAGCACGGCGGCGCGGTGGAGCCAGGGATCGCTGTCGAGCGTGCCGCGGTACCGACACCAGAGCGACCACAGGCCGATGCCGAGCATGGCCAGGCCGATGCCGACCATGACGCGGAACGACCAGAAGATCACAGCGACCGGCGGATGCAGTTCCTCCGGGATCGTGTCGAGGCCGGCAAGCGGCGCATCGAGATGGTGCTTCAGGATGAGGCTCCCCAGTTTTGGCACCTCGATCGCGTAGTCGATGCGCTTCTCGGCCGGATTGGGAATGCCGAAGAGCACCAGCGGAGCACCGTCGGGATGGCTTTCGAAGTGGCCCTCCATCGCCATCACCTTCGCCGGCTGGTGCTCAAGTGTATTCAGCCCGTGCTGATCGCCGGCGAAGATCTGGATCGGGGCGACGATGGCCGCCATCCACATCGCCATCGAGAACATGGTGCGGGCGCGGCGTGGCGCCGTCTTTCGCAAGAGATGCCAGGCGCCGCAGGCGCCGACGACGAGCGCCGTCGTCAGATAGGCGGCAAGCACCATGTGGACCAGACGATAGGGGAATGAGGGATTGAAGATGATCGCCCACCAGTCGACCGGAATGAACTGTCCGGCTTCGTTCACGGCAAAACCTGCCGGGGTCTGCATCCAGGAGTTGGCGGACAGGATCCAGGTGGCCGAAATCAGCGTGCCGATGGCGACCATTGCGGTTGCGAGAAAATGCAATCTTGGACCCACACGGTTCAGGCCGAAAAGCATCACGCCGAGAAAGCCGGCTTCCAGGAAGAAAGCCGTCAGCACCTCATAGCCCATCAACGGACCGATGATCGGCCCGGCCTTGTCGGAGAACACGCTCCAGTTGGTGCCGAACTGATAGGACATCACGATCCCGGAAACGACGCCCATGCCGAAGGCGACCGCAAAAATCGTCTTCCAGAAGTTGAAGAGCTCCAGGTAGACCTCATCCTTCTTCCAGAGCCAGAGGGCTTCGAGGACGGCGAGGTAGCTGGCCAGGCCGATAGAGAAGGCCGGAAAGATGATGTGGAACGAGACGGTAAAGGCAAACTGCATGCGGGCAAGCATGGTTGCGTCGAAGGATTCAAACACGACGTGATCCTCTTGGGCACTACAGCGCCGTGCGTCGTTTCAGCTGCACACGGGACGCAGTAACACTTTGAGTTGCTGCATGTCCTTCTCCTCAAATCGCCTCGATTTAGGAAAACATACAGTAGCGAGAGCCAGGCGCCCGCCTGTCAGCCGGAGCCGTCATTTCATCGTGTGATTGAATCTGACGCAAAATTGGCAAAGGTCAATGACAGGCGGATCGCCACGTTGTCACACTGCGGCAATGTTTCGCCTGCGGCATTTTGCAGGTCCGCTGCTCTAGCTTCGCGCGAGATAGGCCTCTGCCAGTTCAGTCCAGAAGGCAGCGCCGATCGGCAGCAGATCGTCGTTGAAGTTATAGCCCGGATGGTGGAGCGGCTTTTCGTCGCCTGTCGCCCTCGATCCGAGGAAGAAATAGCTGCCGGGTCGCTCTTTCAACATGTAGGCAAAATCTTCACTGCCCATGAACGGACGGGCAAGATCGACGACCTTGTCGGCACCGGCGAAGCGGATCGCAAGGTCGCGCACGAAATCGGTCTCGGCCTGGTGGTTGATCGTCGCGTCGTAGCTTCGCTCGTAGTCGACCGTGACACGCATGCCGAAGCTTGCTGCCTGCGCTTCCGCGATCATGCGGATGCGGCGCTCCAACGCGTCACGAACGGCGGAATCGAAGGAGCGGATGCCGACGACGATCTCGGCCCGCTCCGGGATGATGTTGCTCGCGGAGCCGGCGTGGAAGGCGCCGACCGTGACGACGGCCGGGTCCATGGGATGGATATTGCGCGACACGATCGTCTGCAGCGCCATGACGATGCTGGCGCCACAGACGATCGGGTCGGCGGTCTCCTGCGGTTCGGCGCCATGGCCGCCACGGCCGTGGACGGTGATCCGTGCTTCGTCGACGGCCGCCATGATCGGGCCTTCGCGCAAGGCGAACTGGCCGAAGGGGAGGTTCGGCTCATTGTGGAGTGCGAACACCGCGTCGCATGGAAATCTGTCGAACAGGCCCTCATCCACCATGATCTTCGCGCCGCCGAAATTCTCTTCCGCCGGCTGGAATATGAGGTGGATGGTACCGTCGAAGTTCCTCCGTTCGGCAAGTGCGCGGGCGGCACCGAGCAGCATCGCCGTGTGGCCGTCATGCCCGCAGGCATGCATCAGGCCGGGCGTCCTGCTGGCATAGTCGAGACCGGTCTCCTCGTGGATCGGCAAGGCATCGATATCAGCGCGGATGCCGATCGAGCGCGAACCGGTGCCATCCCTGAGCGTGCCGACAACACCGGTCTTCGCAAGTCCGGTTGTCACCGCATAGCCAAGCGCCTCCAGGTGGCGCGCGATGAAGGCGGACGTTCGCGTTTCCGCGAGACCGAGTTCCGGGTGTGCATGCAGATCGCGGCGGATAGCCACCAATTCCGGCGTGGCGTTGTCGATGGCCGCGGAGAGCTTCATGTCAGGCACCACGTGTCGGTATGCGGTTTTCGAAATAGCGGAAAGCGACGACCAGAATGCCCGTGAGGCACATGTAGATCAGCGCAAGCAGCAGGAGCGGTTCGTAGGTGAGAAAGGTTTCCTGCCGCACCTTCGAAATGACTGCATAGACGTCGACGACGGGGATCGTCGCGACCAGCGGCGTCGACTTGAGCTGCAATACGGTCTCGCCGTTGAGCGTCGGGAGAGCGCGGTGGATCGCGCGCGGCAGCCAGATGCGCCGGAACATCGTCCAGCGGCTCATGCCATAGGCTCGGGCGGCCTCCAACTCGCCGGCGGGAACACCCGCAAAGGCGCCGCGCATCACCTCGCCCTCGTAGGCCGCAAAGGAGATCGTGAGCGCCGCCACGCCATAGGGCCAGGCCTCGCGCAGATAGGGCCAGAGAAACGACTGGCGGATTGCCGGAAATTGCGGAAACAGCGAGCCGAGCCCGTAATAGAGCAGCCAGAGCTGCAGGAGCAGCGGCGTCCCGCGAATGATCGTGCAGAAGATCCGGGCAAGACCCTTCAGGTACCAGGGGCCGGTGACCTGGACGAGGCCCAGCGGCACGGCAAACAGGAATCCGAGGATCGAGGTGCTGAACAGCATCACCATGCTGACAAGGATGCCCCAGCCGAGCCTCGGCAGGTAGCGCGGCAGCCAGTCCCAACGCATCAGGACGGCGACGGCGACGATGACTGCGACGGCGATGAGGATGAGAGCGATGCGGTGAGGCTTGAGGAAACTCTTGCCATTCGGCAGGTCCTCGGGCGTGAACGCGAGAGCATGGGTCGTTTCGTCGGTCATCGCTGCTCCACGAAACCGCGTCTCGCATGCTTTTCCAAGGCGCCGATGAAAATGTTGGAAACGAGCGTCAGCGCAAGGTAGAGCGTGCCGGCCGCACAGAAGAAAAGCAGATAGGCCTTGGTCGCGCCGGCCGCCTGGCGGGTCACCAGGGTCAGTTCGCTGAAGCCGACGACGGCGAGCAGGGCAGTATCCTTGGTTGCGATCAGCCAGAGATTGGCAAGACCCGGAATGGCATAGGGCAGCATCGCCGGGAGCGTGACACGTCGCAGCACTTTCCCCGGCGACATGCCATAGGCACGCGCCGCTTCGATCTGTCCGGCGGGCACCGCCTTGATCGCGCCGCGCAACACCTCCGTCGAATAGGCACCCTGGACCACTCCAATGACGAAGATGCCTGCTATCAGGCCGCTGATATCGACAGTGCCGAGGCCGACGGCGCCCAGAAGCTGGTTCAAGAGGTCGGTCCCGGCATAGTAGAGGAGAAGGATGAGGACGAGTTCGGGCACAGCCCGAACGATGGTGGTGTAGCATTCGAGAAGATCGCGCGTTACCGGCCCGCCATAGAGCTTGCCGAAGGCGCCGCCGACGCCGAGCAGCAGGCCAAGCGCGTACCCTCCGACCGCGATCTGGATCGAATTGAGAAAGCCTTGCAGCAATACGCCGCCCCAGCCGGGCGCCGAAAGCGAGAGCAGGCTCCAGTTGATGATGGAATCCGCAGCCATGGCGACTTCATGCTCCTTCTGCATATTCCCCAGCTCAGAACCGAGCTGAGGAAATGCAGCAATTCAAAGTGCTACGGCGTCCTTTGCGCGTCTGGTAAGACGCGGGGGCGCTGTAGGACTGCCGGCCGGAGGCGCTTCAGCCGCCGTAGATGTCGAAGTCGAAATACTTCTTCGAGAACGTGTCGTAAGTGCCGTTCTCGCGGATCGCCTTGATCGCCGCGTTGATCTTGTCCTTGAGCTCCGTTTCGCCCTTACGCAGGCCGACACCGACGCCCGGGCCGAGGATGGCGAGGTCCTGGGCAACGTCGCCCTTGTAATCGCAGCACTCCTTGCCCTGGTCGCTCTTCAGGAAGGCATCGAGCGCGATCGCATCCGCCTGCACCGCGTCGACGCGGCCGGCGGCCAGATCCTGGTTCGCCTCGTCCTGCGTCTGATACTCCTTGACCTCCACACCCGCCGGGGCGAAGTGCTTGGTTGCATAGGCCTGGTGCACGGTCGAGACCTGCACGCCAAGCGTCTTGCCGGAGAGGCCTTCCGGCGTCGGCTTCATGTCCACGCCCTTGGTGCCGATGATACCGGTCGGCGTGTTGTAGTACTTGTCGGAAAAATCGATCGTCTTCAGGCGCTCTTCCGTGATCGACATCGAGCCGATGATCATGTCGATCTTCTTCGAAGTCAGCGCCGGGATGATGCCGTCCCAGGCGACCGGGGTGATCACGCAGTCGAGTTTCGCCTCGGCACAGATCGCCTTCATGAATTCCACTTCCCAGCCCTCCCAATTGCCGCTGGCGTCAGGCGAGGTGAAGGGCGGGTAAGGCTCGGCGGCAAAACCGACCTTGACCGTCTCGGCCTGTGCGGCGACGGCGCCGGTGATCGACAAAGCGGCCGCGACGGCCAGGACTTTCAATGTCTTCTTCATGCTGTTCCCTTTTTTGGTTTGTTGAGCATTGCGGAATTCAGTGAATGGAGCTGATGAACTTCTTGAGCCTCTCGGATCTCGGCGCGCCGAAGATTGCCTCAGGCGGCCCCTGTTCTTCGATGACGCCGTTGTGCAGGAAGACGATGTGGTTGGCGACGTCACGGGCGAATTTCATCTCGTGGGTGACGAGGATCATCGTGCGCTTCTCGCGCGCAAGATCGCCGATGACGGAGAGCACTTCGCCGACGAGTTCCGGATCAAGCGCCGAAGTCGGTTCGTCGAAGAGCATCACCAGCGGCTGGATCGCCAACGCCCGGGCGATCGCCGCCCGCTGCTGCTGGCCGCCGGAAAGGAAGGCCGGATAGGCGTCGCGTTTCTCGTAGAGGCCGACCCGGCGCAGCAGCGTCTCGGCCGTTTCGATCGCTTCGCCCTTGGATTTGCCGAGCACATGCACCGGCACTTCGATGACGTTTTGAAGAATGGTCATGTGCTGCCAGAGATTGAAACTCTGGAAGACCATGCCGAGCTGGGTGCGGATGCGCTGCACCTGCTTGCGATCGGCAGGCATCAGCCCGCCATGCCCGTCGGACTTCATCCGGATCTCCTCGCCGTGAACGCTGACGCGTCCGGCCGACGGCAATTCCAGCATGTTGATGCAGCGAAGAAGAGTGGACTTGCCGGAGCCGCTGCCGCCGATGATCGCGATCACGTCGCCCTGTCGAGCCGTAAGCGACACACCTTTCAGCACTTCCAATGGCCCGAAACGCTTGTGCAGGTCAGAGACCGCGATTGCCTGGGCCGTACCCGTCATCGACGCGCCGCTCCGATGGCTCGACGAGCTTTCTTTGAAGCCATGAAAACAGTTCCCCTGTTCGTTCTCTCGTGCAGCATCTTCGGCTTGTCACGCTGTTTCATGAGGGGGAATGTTGCACTTGTGCCGCTATTATTCAAGCGTATAATAGCTTCATCGCGGTTTTTTGGCCGCGTGGCATCACCGAAATCCCTGCAGGAGTAGCGCATGAGCCCATCCGGTTCGCTGGCACTGACGATCTGGTCCCGCCGCCCTGCATGCCGGAGGCTGCCGTGAACCGTCGCACGTTTCACCGCGCTCCCGAGGGGGAGCGCCGCCATGAGTTGATCGAGGCCACGCTCGATTGCATCTCGGAATTCGGTCTGAAGGGCGCGACGGTCCGGCAGATAGCGATCCGGGCTGGCGTCACGGCGGGACTCGTCCGCCACTATTTCGACTCGAAGGACCAGATGGTCGCCGAAGCCTACCGCGCCGTCATCGCGTCGCTTACGGAGAAGGCGAAGAATGTCGAAGGCGATCCTGCGACACGGCTCAAGGAATTCATCGCCGTCAACTTCACCGAACCTGTTGCCGATAGCCGCAGCGTCTCGCTCTGGGCGGCCTTCATCAGCCAGGTGCGCGTCGATCCGGTGCTCGCCGAGATTCACCGCGAAGGCTATCTCGCCTTCCGCAACACGTTGCAGGAATTGCTGAGCGAATTTCTCGCAGCGAAGGGCAGAACCGCAAGCGCCGAAGAATGTCGCCGGCATGCGATTGCGATCAACGGTTTGGTGGACGGGCTTTGGGTCGAAGGCTGCCTTGCCGGCGACCTCTTTCGCGACGGCGAGTTGGTCAGCATCGCCATGGCCTCTGTCGAGGCGCTGATCGGCCTGCCGATAGAAAACTAATGCATGTCGCCCAAAAGTGTGCAGCGGTTTTGGGATAACGACATGCATAAAACAAAGAACCACAAGGGAGCAAACATTTGCGCTACGCGTCGATCACCTCACGCCTCGCCGATCTCGGTTCCGGGAAATGGACGCTGCACATCCGCGCGCGCCAATTGAAGGCAAGCGGAGCCGATATCATCGAGCTGACGATCGGGGAGCCGGACCTGCCGCCGGACCGCTCGCTGCTGGACGAATGCCAGCGTGCCATGAATGCCGGGCGGTACCGCTACTCGAATGGTCGCGGCGAACCGGCCGTCGTTGCTGCTCTTGCGGAAAAGTACCGGCGTCGCCGGGTCGATGTGACTGCGGAAAACGTCCTGTGTTTTCCGGGCACTCAGACGGCACTCTTTGCCGCCATGCTCGGCCTTGTAGAGGCCGGCGATGGGGTGCTCGTCGGTGACCCGCTCTATGCCACGTACGAAGGCGTCATTCGTTCCACCGGCGCCCACCAGGTCCTCGTTCCGCTGAAGCCCGAATTCGGCTTTCACATGCGGGCGGAGGACTTGGAGAAGGCAATCACGCCGGAATGCCGCGTGCTGCTTTTGAACACGCCGCACAATCCGACCGGCGCCGTGCTGACCGCCGCGGAGATTGCCGCCATCGGCGAAGTTGCCCGTCGTCACGACCTCTGGATCGTCTGCGACGAAGTCTATGAAGAACTCGTTTTCGATGCCGAATTCGCGTCGCCCTTCGACAATCCCGATCTCGCAGAGCGCACGGTCGTCGTCTCGTCCATTTCCAAGTCGCATGCGGCCCCCGGTTTTCGCAGCGGCTGGGCGGTCGGTCCTGTCGAATTCACGAATCGTCTGCTGCCGATCTCCGAAACCATGCTCTTCGGCGTGCAGCCCTTCATCGCCGACATGACGGCCTATGCGCTGACGCACGAAATCGAGACGGCGAAACGGATGCGCGAAACCTACAAGCGGCGCGCTGGTCGGATCGCCGATCGCCTTGCCTATGCACCGGGTGTTCTTGTTCTACCGCCGGAAGCGGGGATGTTCACGCTGATCGACGTCTCCGGTACCGGCCTTTCCGGAGAGGCCTTCGCCTGGGCTCTTCTCGAAGAGGAGGGCGTGGCGGTGATGCCGGGTTCTTCCTTCGGCGAGGAGGCGCAGAATTTCCTGCGTGTGAGCCTCACGGTCCCCGACGCAGATATCGACGAAGCATGCCGCCGCATCAGTTCTCTTGCCGAACGCCTGATCGCCCGTAAGGAGCGCCGCGCATGACCGAAATGAAAACCGTGGGCGAGGTCCTCGTCGATCTCCTCGAGGCAAACGGTGTCGAAGTCGTGTTCGGCATTCCCGGCGTGCATACGGTCGAGCTCTATCGCGGGCTGGCGACATCGAAGATCCGCCATGTCACGCCACGGCACGAGCAAGGCGCCGGGTTCATGGCCGACGGGTACGCGCGCGTCAGCGGCAAGCCTGGCGTTGCGCTCGTCATCACCGGCCCGGGCCTGACAAATACGATCACGGCGATGGCGCAGGCTCGCCAGGATTCGATCCCGATGCTGGTCATTTCCGGTGTCAACCGCCGCGATTCGCTCGGCCATGGCCGGGGTCTGCTGCATGAACTGCCGGATCAGCACGGCATGATGAAGACATTGGCGCTCTATTCCCAGACGCTGCTCAACCCCATCGATTTGCCGCTTGTGGTAGATCGCGCTTTCGCAGTCCTGCTTTCCGGCCGACCCGGACCGGTTCACATCGAGATTCCAACCGATGTCATGGCTTTGCCGATAGAGAGCCGGCCCGGCAGGCCCGCTGCGGCGACCCGCCCGCGCTCCGACAGCGAAACCTTGCAGAAGGCGGCGATCCTGTGCGCCGATGCCGCCCGGCCGGTGATCATATGCGGGGGCGGCGCATTGACGGCGGAGGCGGAAGTACGGCAGCTCGCCGAACAGATCGGCGCGCCGGTCGTCACGACCGTCAACGCCCGGGGCATGCTCGCGGGCCGCCCTCTCAGAGTGCCGGCAAGCCCGAGTCTCAAGGCAGTGCGCGCCTTGCTGCGCGACGCGGATCTCGTGCTGGCGCTCGGCACGGAAATGGGTCAGACGGACTACGACCTCTATGCCGACGGTGGTTTTCCGGCGCTCCGCAATCTCATCCGCACCGACATCGATGCGGCACAGCTCGCCCGCGGACCGCAGGCGGCACTGTCGATCCTGTCCAGCGCGAAGACGGCGACGGCGGGCATGCTGGCTTTCCTGCCCGGCCATGCGGCTGCAAAGGGCGGGGCAGAGCGCGCGGAAGCGGCCCGCAAAGCGGCACTGAAGGAACTGTCGGCGAAGATGCAGGCCGAAATCGCCGTGATCGACATGATCTACAAGGCGCTGCCGGATTGTACCATCGTCGGAGACTCTACGCAGGCCGTCTATGCCGGCAATCTCTATTGCGACGCGCCTCGGCAACGGAGCTGGTTCAATTCCGCGACCGGTTACGGTGCGCTGGGCTACGCGCCGCCGGCGGCGGTTGGCGCCGCCGTGGCTGATCGCGGCAAGCCTGTCGTCTGCCTCGTCGGTGATGGCGGTTTCCAGTTTTCGTTGGCTGAGATCGGCTCGGCGGCCGATGCCGGGGCCCAGGTGATCTTCCTCGTCTGGAACAACGACGGTTACCAGGAAATCGAAACCTATATGGTCGATTCCGGCATCACACCCGAAGGCGTGAAGCCCTCGGCGCCGGACTTCCCGATGACCGCCAGAGCCTATGGCGTACCGGCGGAGCGGCTGGCGGACGTGCGGGATCTACCGGGCGCGTTGGCGCAAGCCGCTGGGCGATCTGGTCCTTCGCTGATTGAAATCCATCAGGCAAAAACCGCCGGCGTCTCCGCCTGACAAAGCAGGCCGGATTTGACTTTTCCGGCTCGGAATGGTGTTAAGAGCGCCGCAAGCTCGAATCCGGCCATGTTCTTTCGCTAGGCTCAGGCAATCGGGCTGAATTTCGTCTCGCCGGCGCGTCCCGCGTCGAGAGAAAGGGATAGTGTCCTCAATGGACCTGTTGGGTGGTGGCAGCAAGAGCATACAGGCCGGTCGGCTCTTGGCCGCGGTGTGGCTGCTCTGTGCGTCCTTTGCCATGCAGATCGTCGCGGTCGGGCAAGGTGTCTCGGCGCGTGCGTCGGCGGGAACGCAGGCTGGCGATGCGTCGACGCGCGACAGCGGCTCTGCCGATCATTCGATCGCCCGTCAGATCTCCAGGGCCGTTCCACACCCCGACCTCCGCTTTACCGGCGAGCGCAAGGATGCGAAGTCGACGAGTGGGCAAGACCTTTCACCGGCTCTTCTCGTTGCGCTGGTCCGCTTTTTCGACCTGGGAAGCCGTAAATGGGGCGCGATTTCGCGGCTCGCTCATGTGCATGGCCCGATAGCACAAGGCCAACGAATCCGCGCGCCTCCCACGGCGTGATCGGCTTTGAGAATACGAGTGGTCGGCGCTCTACGTCCCGCCGTTCCCATTGATGAAACCTAGCCCGGATGATGCCAGACAGGCGTGTTCAGGCGTTCATGGAATTTCCACATGCGTACATCCAAATGGGCGGTTCTCGCCTATGTCGCGATCATTATCTTCGGATGCCTCGCGGCGCTTCCCAGCGTTCTGACGCCGGCCATGCGCGAACAGTTTGCGGCTGTTCTGCCCTTCAAGCCCGTCACGCTCGGCCTTGACCTCAAGGGCGGCTCGCATCTCGTGCTCGAGGTCGACGGTGCCGGCCTTCAGAAGGCGCGGCTCAACACGCTTCTCGACGATACCCGCCGCGTTCTGCGCGGCGAACGCGTTTCGGCTTCTTCGGCGCGCATCAGCGGCAACGCCGTGATGGTGAACATCGAGGATGCTGCGGACCGGGAGAAGGTCCTGCC
This sequence comes from Sinorhizobium sp. 7-81, assembly GCF_030124405.1. Lineage (NCBI taxonomy): Bacteria > Pseudomonadati > Pseudomonadota > Alphaproteobacteria > Hyphomicrobiales > Rhizobiaceae > Sinorhizobium > Sinorhizobium sp. 7-81. The sequence continues at coordinate 537,798 of NZ_JASKLT010000001.1, forward strand.
GAAGCTTCAGGAACTGGCGGCCCCCGTCAGCACGATCGGCTTTGGCGGTGCCGCTCCGGAAGTCGATGTCACGAGCGACGGCAATGTCGTCACGCTCGCGATGACCGAGGCGGGTCTTGCCGATCGCATGACAAAGGCGGTCGAGCAGAGCCTGGAGATCATCCGCAATCGCGTCGACCAGGTCGGCGTCGCGGAGCCGCTTATCCAGCGCATCGGCTCGAACCGCATCCTCGTCCAGCTCCCAGGTCTCCAGGACCCGACGCGTCTTCGCGAACTTCTCGGCTCGACCGCGCAGATGAGCTTCCATATGCTCGACCAGACCGCGGATGTGACTCAGCCACCGCCGCGCGGCGTGGATATTCTTCCGGGCGCCAATGATGGCAACCGGTATCCCGTAGAAAGTCGGGTCGCGATTTCAGGCGAGCGGCTCGACGATGCGAAGGTTGGCTTCGATCAGCGGACCAACCAGCCGGTCGTCGACTTCACCTTCGATTCGCTCGGTGCCCGCCAGTTTGCGGAAATCACCCGCGAAAACGTCGGCCGCCCGTTTGCGATCGTTCTCGACGGCAAGGTGCTGACGGCACCGGTGATCAATGAACCGATCCTGGGTGGTCGCGGTCAGATCAGCGGTAATTTCACCGCTCAGGAGGCGACGGTCCTCTCGGCTCTCTTGCGCTCCGGCGCCTTGCCGGCACCGCTGACGATCATCGAAGAGCGCTCGGTTGGCCCCAACCTCGGCAGCGACTCGATCCGCATCGGGCTCTACACCGGCCTTGCCGGCTTCGGCCTCGTCGTGGCCCTCATGATCGTCCTTTACGGCGCCTGGGGCATCATCGCCAACGTCGGACTGCTGTTGCACACCATCATGACGATCGGTGTGCTCGGCATGATCGGTTCGACGCTGACGCTACCTGGTATTGCCGGTATCATTCTCGGCATCGGTATGGCCGTTGACGCCAACATCCTCATCAATGCGCGTATCCGCGAAGAAACGGAGGCGGGCGCCGGCGCGATGAAGGCGCTGGATGTCGGCTTCAACAAGGCCTACGCGACCATCATCGACTCCAACGTCACGACGCTCGCCGGGACGATTCTCCTGTTCTGGTTCGGCAGCGGCCCGGTCAAGGGTTTCGCCGTCACCATGATGCTCGGCATCATCATCTCGATGTTCACCTCGGTAACGGTCGTGCGTCTGCTGATGCGCGAAGTCGTCGTTCGCCGCAAGATGAAGAAGCTCGAGATCCCGTCGCTCTTCGGCCGCGTGCCGCATCTGCCGACCTTCTCCTTCATGAAGCGTCGCTTCCAGGCGATCGGCATGTCCGCCTTCCTGTCGATAAGCTCGGTCATCCTGTTCTTCACGCCGGGCCTGAACTACGGCATCGACTTCGTCGGCGGCATCCAGGTCGAAGCGGCGTCCAAGGAAAGGATAGACCTGCCGACGCTGCGCCACGGGCTCGAATCGCTCAATCTCGGTGAGGTGGCAATCCAGGACTTCGGTGGCGGGCAATCGGTCCTGATCCGCGTCCAGCGCCAGCCGGGTGGCGAGCAGGAGCAGACGGCGGCGCTGAACCGCATCAAGGATGCGGTGACGACGTCTGTTCCGGGGGCGAGCCTGGAGCGCACCGAGGTCGTCGGGCCGACCATCAGTAGCGAGCTGGCACGGTCGGGCTTCCTGGCCGTCGGCCTCGCGATGATGGCGATCCTGCTTTACATCTGGTTCCGCTTCGAATGGCATTTCGCCGTCGGCGCGATCGCGGTGCTCCTGCTCGACATCACCAAGACGATCGGCTTCTTTGCCTTGACCGGGATCGACTTCAACCTGACGGCGATCGCCGCGTTGCTGACGATGATCGGCTACTCGGTGAACGACAAGGTGGTGGTCTACGACCGCATGCGCGAAAACCTGCGCAAGTACAAGTCGATGCCCTTCTCCGATCTGATCGACATGAGCATCAACCAGGTGATCGCACGATGCATCTTCACCTCGATGGCAACGGCTCTCTCGCTGGTGCCGATGGCGATCTGGGGTGGTGACGCGGTACGCAGCTTCGCCTGGCCGATGATCTTCGGCGTCATCGTCGCGACGACCTCGTCGATCTATATCGGCGGCCCGATCCTTCTGTTCCTGAGCCGCTGGTGGAAGGACCGCGAAGCCAGCCGTTCCGGCGCAACGCAGGCAGGCACCCCAACGGCCTGATCGGGGCCACCAGTGAGGAAACCAAAAGGGGCAGTCCGGCGGACTGCCCCTTTTTCGTCTGAAAGTGCTGTCTTTATGTGAACTGTCCCTTGCAGGTTGATTCGCCGCTACCTAGATGGGTGGGGGAGTCCTCACCGGGACGACCAAACAGAATTGTCGCCATGGGCGGTTCAAGACGGAAATATGGAGAATTATTTTTCTCCTGTTTGCTTTTGGAATTGACTAATTTGGTAGATTATTCTAGTTTGCAAATCGCGAGGCGGAGGGAATCCGTCTCGTATTGTTCATGACCGCCGCGGCGCGCGATGCGCCGGGCCAGCCAAAGGAGAGTGACATGTCCGGAATCGTCTCGACCGCCGCTTTCTGCGGCTCGCGTTCCTATTGTCGTGCAACTGTGAAACGTCACCTTCGCGCGCTTCGCCGAATGTGACCGTCCAAGCTTCCCGAATTCACCTTTTGCCGAGAATCGAATGATCCGCGCCGCGAGGCGTGGAGGAGCGTTATTACATGAGCAAGCAAGTTATCGAATATGACGGCGAAGCCGTCGGCGTCGTTGTCCCTGACGAAGACCGGTTGAAGTTTTTGGCCGTGAAGTATCATGTCTGGGATCTGGACGCTCAGCGTTTCCGCTCGGCCGACGAGGCGCGTGCAGCCATCCGCAACCTGCTCGCCGGCCAAGGCGCCCGAAACCATCAGATTGGCATTGCGGCGGCGTGACCTCGCGTCCGCCGCAACGTCAGCAACAGATCGATCAAATCCGAAGTTCGTCCTCCCCGATTGTCGACCATAATTGTGTATTGGCGACACGTTTCTTGTGCTATGCCAAGACAGGTTGTGTCGTTGCGAACGGTCCCCAGCATCCGGGGACCGGGAGGAGAATTTCTCGGAATGCTGACGAAGAAGGGAAAATACGGCCTCAAGGCCCTCGTCGATCTGGCGCGCCTCGAACCCGGCGAAACCGCCTTCATCAATGAAATCGCCCTGCGCAACAACATCCCCAAAAAATTTCTCGACACGATTCTGCTCGAATTGCGCAACGCCGGCATGCTCCGTTCCAAGAAGGGGCCTGGTGGCGGCTATTCGCTTTCCCGCCCCGCGTCGGAGATTCGCATCGGCCATGTCATCCGCACGCTTGACGGCCCCCTTGCGCCGATCCGTTGCGCCAGTCGCACCGCCTATGAGGTCTGCGAAGATTGCAGCGACCCCGAGACCTGTCGTGTGCGCATATCGATGACGACGGTTCGCGACGCGATGGCATCGATCCTCGATTCGATGACGCTTGCGGAGTTTGCCGGCGATGGTGTTCTGCCGCAGGAGGCTCTTGAGGAAAAACGCGCCGGCTGACGGATCGAACAAGTCTGTTTTGGTGCAAACAGGCGCAAATAGACTTGGTTTGCCAAGAAAAAGCGCTTATCTGGCTTCTACGTGCTTCGTTAACCGCTGAAACGGCGGGGTGCCGGGCAATTTCGTCGCGGGAACTAGGATCGACAATGGGCTTGAGACAAGTAAAAGCGGATGGGCAGTCCCGTTCCGCCATGCTGGATTCGATCGGCAGAACGCTGACGAAGGCAACCAATGGGATCAAGGCTCTTGCTGATCACCTGACGACGGATGAAGCCTTTGCGCGCAGCCTTGTCGATGCGGTCGAATTGATCGGCGACAGCGAGGGCCGGGTCGTCGTTTCCGGCGTCGGCAAGAGCGGCCATATCGGCCGCAAGATCGCGGCGACCATGGCGTCCACCGGCACCTCAGCCTATTTCGTTCATCCGACGGAGGCGAGCCACGGCGATCTCGGCATGGTTACCTCGCAGGATGTCCTGATTCTGCTGTCCTGGTCGGGAGAGACGGCCGAGCTCGGCAACATGCTCACCTACGCCAAGCGCTTCAAGGTGCCGATTATCTCGATCTGCGCCAACCGCGACAGCATTCTTGCCCGCAACTCCGAGGTTGCCCTGGTGCTGCCGAAGGTGCAGGAAGCCTGCCCGCATGGACTCGCCCCCACGACGTCGGCCATGCTGCAGCTCGCTATCGGAGACGCCTTGGCGATTGCGCTCCTGGAGCGCCGCGGCTTCTCGGCTGAAGATTTCAAGACATTCCATCCCGGCGGCAAGCTCGGCGCGCAGCTGCGCCTGGTGCATGAGCTGGCGCATGTGGCGGAGCAAGTGCCGCTGCTCGCCGTCGGTCGGCCGATGAGCGAAGCCGTTATCGAGATGTCGTCGAAGGGATTTGGCGTCGTCGGTATCGTCGACGACGGCGGCACGCTGGTCGGCGTGATTACCGACGGCGACCTGCGCCGCCACATGGCGGGCGACCTGCTCCTTCAGCCGGTCGAGGCGGTGATGTCGCACAATCCGAGGGTCATCAAAGGTGATGTGCTTGCCAGTGCCGCCATGGAGTTCATGCAGGAACACAAGGTTACGGTCCTGTTCCTCATAGACGACGCCGGACTTCCGGTCGGCATCCTGCACATCCACGACCTTTTGCGCGCCGGCGTGGCGTGATCGATCGCAGCAATTCAAAGTGCCATGGCGTCCTTTTTGCTTCTGAAAAGACGCACGGCGCTGTGGAAGTTCAGGATTGCTACGGCGCGCGTGTCTATAAGACACGCAAAGGACGCGTCGCCCAGGAAACGTGTGTTTCCGCCGGATCCGCGCAGTTACGCAAGGTCAGCGCCAGCCGGTGTGATCTTCGCCGGCTTTCGACGAGGCGGAGGGTTTACGAAAGCCCCGGGTTCATTGACGACGCCCTGATGCAAACGCTCCACGATCGCCTTCGCGCCGGCGCTCGTGCCCGCGCTTGAATAGAAATTTCCACGAACCTGGATGGCGGCAGCCATCAACCTGAACAAGGCCACGCTTAAGGCCGGATCCGGCGCTTGCGGCCCTTGCCAGAACAAGTCCAACGGCTGCTGGTCGGTGAGGCCTGCAATGTCGAATACGGCGCTGCCGAGTACTTTTACCGGCTTGCCCTGTTTCAAGGCATGCAGCCCGGCGGTCGAGTTGACCGTAACGACACCGGCGCTCCCCTGTACCAGAACATCCAGGTTGCCGCCGTCGAGATAGGCGACGCGGTCTGCAACTCCAGCCTTGGCTGCTTCTTCGAAGATGATCTTGCGCCAGCGGATGAGGCCGTTGTCGAGGGGGTGGGTCTTGATCGCCAGTGTGCTGTCCGCGGGGGCGTGGCGCGCGAAGGAGGCAAGGATCGCGCGGATCGCTTCCTTCTGGCTGTTGAACGGCGAGTGCGCACGCAGTTGGTAATCGGTCTCCAACTGCAGCGGATAGACGAAATAACCGGTCCCTTCCGAGGTCAGCGAGCCGATAAGGGCATCGGCCGCGCGTTGCCGCCGCCCTTGCGTGATCAAGCGCAACAGCCACCCCGCATATTCCGCTAGCGGATGAAAGATCGCGTGCCGGCGGTAACCCGGGAAAAGAAACCAGAGGAAGACGTTCGGAAGATTGTACAGCAGGTCGTAGACCGCTTCGGCGAGGAAAGACTGTTCGTAAAGCCGCCGCCAGTCCGGTTCCGGCAGGTCGGCCGCCGCCCGCAGGATCCGGTCTGCTTCAGCCGGGAAATGCGAGTTGGACGACATGCCGCCACGCTCCAGCGTCAGCCAGTCGGGCCTGAGATAGCCCATCTCGACGATGAAGACGGCAACGCCTCTCTCGCGGGCAGCCGCGATCGCGGCTTTATGATAGGGGCGCTCTTCGCCAAGCAGCACCAGGTCGCTGACGGCGTGGCGACGGATAAAGGCCTCGACATAGGCCGGCCATGCGGACATGGAGCCGCGATAATTATCGGCGCCGCGACGTCGCCAGAAGATCTGGTCGCCGACGTTGAGATTGATGCGAAGGCAGGTATGGCCCAATTCTTCGAGCCCGGCTGCGATCTTGGCAAAGATCGGCGACGAGGGACCTTGCAGAAACAGGAACGTCCGTGGTGCTAAGCGATTGATTGTCGTGCCCGCTGTCATTGCCAGTCGCCGCCGCTATTGCAGCGCATCCTTTTGCAGGTTTGCGTATCGGAGCAGGGACCGTATCAGGTTCCACGGGTCCTCGTCCTGAGGACCTTTCGCACCGGGCTGAGCTGGGCGCGCCTTGGCGAGCGGCACGATGAAGTAGTCCGTGCGGGGGTCCGGGAACGGGTCTGCGAAGGACTTCAGAAGAGGCGCATGGTCGCCGTAGAAGACCAGCCAGACAGGACGCTCGAGCTTGTTGAGCTTGTCGATCAGTTCTTTGAGCGCGGCATCCGATTGCTGCAGAATTGCCATGTAGATGTCGACCGGGTTCGTGAGCGTGCCCACGCGGCCGGGCTCCCACGGGCCATGATTGGCCATGGAAGCGACGAAGAAGAAGCCGCTTTCGTCTTCCGGCAGCTTCTCCACTTCGGCAATTACCCGCGACGTCAGCGCCGCGTCGGAAACATAGAGCCCGTCGCGCTCGGGTTTGTGATCGAAGGCGTCCAGCATGGTGAGCTTGTCGAAGCCGAGCTGCGGCATCGCCTTGTGCCGAAGGAAGAACGTCCGGTCATAGGGATGAATGAAGTGCGTATGCCAGCCAGCGCGTTTCAATTTCCCCGGCCACACGACGTCGGCGTAATGCGAGGCGCGAAGATAGGGGTAGCTGGCATCCACGTGGATATCGTCCGGCAAGAGGCCGCTCAGCACGGCGAACTCGGTACGCAGTGTATAACCGCCCTCGAACACGTTGCTGAGGCGGCCCCACTGCACCGCCTGTTTGCGCAGCCGGTCGATCGTCGGCAGCTTGATCGTGTCGACGCCGAAGTGGCGCATGTCGATAAAGGACTCTGATTGCCAGACGACGATCAGCGGGGCTTCCTCGTGGCCGATAAGGTCCTGCACGGCGGCGCGAAGCCGCTCCGAGAGTTCGGCGACGATTTTTTCACGCTTCACGCCCAGCCATATGATGAAGTGGAAGACGACCGAGGCGAAGGTCCCGAAGCGCACCGTATTCATCTTGACGTTGATGGCTCTGACGAGCTTCTGGACGAGGGCTGCAGTCGGCCGGTTCACCGGACCGTAGAAAAGCAAGCCCCAGGGCGCGGCGGCAACGAGGATCATCAGCAGAACCCAGAACAACTTGCCTTGCTCGGGCAAGATGGTCGGCTCGAAATACATGTAGAGCGCGGAAACGCCGAATACGTAGAGGAAAGCGACGATCCAGAACAGGATATTCAGTGAAGTCGCGTAGAAGATCGTCTTGTATTTGAAGACGTCGGCAACGAGGGCGATGTCCGAGAACACCAAGGGTTCACGGATGAACTTGAACTTGGCGCGGGAAATGCCGGTGAAAATGATGAAGAAGCTCATGACCCCGGCAGCCGCATAGAGGGGGCGCCAGGAGATTGCGAAGAAGCCGGCAAAGACGAGCGCTATGACCGGCAGCCGCGCGAAGACGTCGATAATATCCTGATTACGCCCATAGCGAGGCCTGTTCCTCCTGCGCTCGCGCGCCGGCAGGGCGAAGCGATCCGTGAAGAAAATTACCCCGCAGGACAGGAGGTAGCAAAAGAGGGTCAGCGCTGCCGGATAATCATGGAGATGAAAGGAAAGTTGCGGCAAACGGTTACCTTCAGGCCATTCGGTCGCGCCTCGGCAGCACGGCGATCGCCTGACACTTAAATCCTATCTCGGGCCGGCACAAGCGCGGTCCGGCATATGGGGCGTCACCGTCCACTACCGCGTGCGATCGCCCGATCGAGCCACCAGTTGACAAGCGGCCTTACGGCAGGGGCGAACCGGCCGAGCAGAAACAGGGTTGTGCCGAAGTAAACCTCGAAGCGCCGCTGGTCGATGCCTGCGGCGATTTTGCGGGCGACGGCATCGGCCGGCCACGGCCGGACGGTCCCCATTATGACATTCGCCTCGCGCGGACGCAGGGAGAGCTCGCGCTCGAACTGCGGCGTTTCCGTATCCGGCGGGAAGCTTACCGATATCTGCACATCGTGTCTTCGCGCCTCGCTGCGCAGCGCCTGGGCAAAACCGTGGAGCGCGAATTTCGACGCGCAATAGGCGGAATAGCCATAAATGCCGATAAGGCCGGCGCCCGATGAGATCATCATGATCTTTCCCCTGCGCCGTCGCTTCATGTCCGCATAGACGGCGCGCACCGTGTGGACCGTGCCCGAAAAATTCGTTTCCATCTGGCGGCGGAAGGCCGCGCTTTGCTGTTCCTCGAAAGGAGCCGGTTCGACGATGCCGGCCGAGGTCACGAGAATATCGCACGGGCCGAAGGCTTCGACGCAACGCCGAACGGCAGCCTCGATCTCTTCCTCCTGGGCAACATCGGCCGCCTCGACGCGGATCTCTCCGGCGTCCGCGCCGTGCTCCGAGACGAGCTTTCGCCTGGCCTGTTCCAGAAGATTGCGGGAGCGCGCAATGAGTGAAAGTCGCGCACCGCGGCTTGCGTAGATCAATGCAAGTTCCAGGCCGATGCCGCTGGAGCCACCGGTGATGATCACATGGGTCATTCTCAGTTTCCGCCTGCGGCTTGGGGGCAGAGGTTTCCAGGGCGCTTCCAGGAGAGGTGTATAACGGGTTTCCGTCCGGTCTAACGCGCCGAGAGCGCCTTCAACATCTGCTCGATGTCGACGCCGCCAAGCCCGAAATTTCGTTCGGTCAAATCCTTGAGGCGCTCGGCGGTGAGCGCGACGGTCCGGCGGATCTGCTCTTCGGTGTGGTCGCTGGTGATGAAGAAGCGCAGTCGCGCCAATCCTTCGGGCACGGCGGGATGGATGATCGGCAGCACGTTGACGCCCGCCGCCAGCAGATCGTTGGAGAGCTGCACGGCGCGGAGCGAATCGCCGACGATGACGGGAACGACCGAGAAGCCGCCGCTCAAACCGGTGTCGAGGCCGGCCTCCTTCGCGAGCTTGAGGAACAGGCTGCCGTTGCGCCTCAGCGCTGCGGTGCGTTCGGGCTCGCGTTCGAGGATATCGAGGCTGGCGACCGCCGATGCTCCGAGCACGGGTGCCAGACCGACACTGTAGACGAAGCCGCCGGCGGATGCCTTGAGCACCGCCGCCAATGCCTCGCTGCCGGCAATATAACCGCCGCAGCTCGACGTGGTTTTCGACAACGTTCCCATCCAAATATCGATCTCATGGGGATCGACACCGAAGTGCTCGGCCAGCCCCTTGCCGTGCCGCCCGAGAACGCCGAGCGAATGAGCCTCGTCGACCATCAGCCAGAAGCCATATTCGGCCTTGAGCTTCAGCAGTGCAGGAAGATTCGCGACATCGCCGTCCATCGAGTAGATGCCTTCGACGATGACCATGATGTGACGATAGTCGCCGGAAACGGTACGCAGAACGTGTTCGAGGTCAGCGGTGTCGTTGTGCTTGAAGAGGCGGCGCGTCGCGCCGGAAAGCTTGATGCCGGCGAGCGCGCTGTTGTGGATGAACTCGTCGTGGATGACGAGATCCTTGGGGCCCATCAGGCAGCTGATGGCGGCAACGTTGGTGAGATAGCCGCTGACGAAGCAAACCGCCGCTTCGACGCCATAGAAGCGCGCAATCTTTTCCTCGAGTTCGACATGCACGGGCCGCTCGCCGGCAACGAGCCTGCTCGCCGAAGCGGAGATCCCGAACGACTCGATCGTGTCGCGTGCCCTGTCCAGCACGTGGGCGTGCCGGTTCAAGCCGAGGTAATCGTAGGAGGCGAAGTTGATCAGCTTGCGGCCGTCGATCACGGTGGTTGCGCCGGCGGCCGCCTGGTGTGCCCGATAGAAAGGATTGGCGATACCCAGTTGCTCGCTCGCGAATTTTTGCGTGAGCACCTGTTTATATTCGGGAAGATCCTCGAAGCGGGCCTGTCGGCGACGGGGAGCGGCCGGCAACTCCCGTTCCGAGCGCGCCATGCGGTTGCGCTCGGACGATTGATGCGTGTTCCTCATCCTGTCCAGCAGGTTCTCCTTGAGGCTGCTGTTCATCTTGGAGAAGGTCTGGCCGTTTCCGTCGTTGCTCATTGGCTCAGTGCTTTTTCCCTGTCGGTCCCGGCATGGCGCTGCGCAAGTTCGCTTACGAGCCGGTCGTCGGCTGCCTCGCTATCGTCACCCTGGTCGCGCTTGCTTACCTTTTCATGGAGCTTGCGCGCAACATCGCCCACCGTCGTATTGTCGGCGACGCCGCTCAAAGGCATGTCGAAACCGGTGTTCTGCTGGAAGCTCATGCCGAGTTCCACCGCCATAAGGCTGTCCAGGCCGATTTCCTTCAGGATCTTGCTGCGGGTCACCGTGTCCTTCGAAACGCGAAGGATTGCGGCGATCTCGCCTGCCACCAGATCGAACAGAATGTCCTCCGCTTCCTGCGGCGACTTCCCTTCGATCATCGCAACGAGGTCCATTTGCATGCCCTCGGCGCCGGAGGAATGCTGATCCGCACTGCGCAGGATTACCTCGAAGAGCGCATTGCGGGCAACCGGCAGGTTGCGCGCGGCCGCCCAGTCGATCTCCGAAATCATCACGACTGCGGCATCGACGGTGCCCGGATCCAAGGCGATGTGGCTTTCGACCATGTCCAGCGCCACCTGAGCCTTCAAAGCGGTCTTGCCGATGCGTTTTGCCAGAAGATCGTTCACATCGGTGTTCTGCACGAGATAACCGGCATCCGCGATCGCGCCGAAGCCGACCGCCAAGCCCGCGAGGCTCTCCGCACGTCGGGCGCGGGCAAGGCCTTCGAGATAGCCGTTGGCAGCGACGTAGTTGGCCTGTCCCGGGTTGCCGACGAGCGTCGTTGCCGAGGAAAACAGGATGAAGTTGTCGAGCTGGTCGCCACGCGTCAGCCGGTCGAGGATCGCGGCACCCTTGGCCTTCGTGTCGATCACCGGCCGGTTGCGTTCACGGTTGAGATTGCTGATCAGGGCGTCGTCCAGCACCATCGCAGCATGGACGACGGAACGCAGCGGCGCCTCGGCGCGAAGCGCCGCGAGAAGCCCCTCCACTGCGGCAGCGTCGGTGATGTCACAGGCGTGAAGCGAGGCAGATACGCCCGCCTTCTTCCACCGCGCGGTCATCGCACTCGTTTCCGCGTCCGGCTGACCGCGGCGGGAGCACAACGCAATCCTGCGTGCACCCTTCTCAACCAGCCAGTTGGCGGCTGCGAGACCGAAACCGCCAATGCCCCCGACAACGAGATGCATGCCGTCCGGATCGACCTTCACGCCCTTGTGCGTCTTCGCGGCAATCTCGTGCTTGCCGGCGACCGGCGGCAGCACGACGATCTTGCCGATGTGGCCGGCATTCTGCATCAGCCGGAATGCGTTGCCGATTTCGTCGAAATCGAACGCGCGGTATGGAAGCGGGGTCAGCTTGCCTTCCTCGAAAAGCGCTCCGATTTCCATGAAGATGCGTTTGGTGAGTTCGGGCGCATTGACGAGGAGCTGGTCGGCATCGATGCCGAAATAGCTGACGTTCCGTCGGAACGGCCGCAAACCGATCTTGCTGTCGGCGTAATAGTCGCGCTTGCCAAGCTCCAGGAACCGGCCGAACGGCTTCACCAGAGCGAGGCTTTGCTCCATCGCCTCGGCGAAAAGCGAGTTCAGCACGAGGTCGACGCCCTGGCCGTCGGTGACGGCGCGCACATCGTTGACGAAACCGAGCGACCGCGAATCGAAGACGTGATCGGCTCCGAGCATCGCAAGGAAGCGCCGTTTTTCACGTGTTCCAGCTGTCGCTATGACCTTGGCGCCCTTGAGCTTGGCGACCTGGAGGGCAGCCAGACCGACGCCGCCGGCAGCGCCGTGGATGAGGATCGTCTCTCCCGCCTGGATGCGCCCGAGCTCGACCATCGCATAATAGGCCGTAAGGAAGGCGACGGGCACCGTGGCTGCTGCTACGGGGCTGATGGTCCGCGGCAGCTTGGCAACGCCCGCCCGGGAAACGACCGCGTGCGTCGAGAATGCCGAGGGTGCAATCGCCATGACCGCGTCACCGACCGTGAGGTCGTCGACGCCTTCGCCGACCGCGACGACATGGCCGGAAAGCTCCATGCCGATCGTTGCGCCGGCAAAACCATCTTCGAGCGCTTCCTCGGGAAGAAGGCCCATCGCCCACATCACGTCGCGGAAGTTCAGGCCGGTAGCAGCGACCGCGACGACGATCTCGCCCCGTCCGGCTTGCGGTACATCACTCTCTTCCCAGGCGATGCTGGCAACCTGAGAGCTGACGCGCTGGCGGATGGTCGCCGCTGCAAAGGCGCTCGTCCTGCCTTCGGTGCTGATGGCGGGACCGGGAACGGCGCGGATCTCCGAGAGTAATCCAGTGGCCCCGTCGAGCAACCATTCGCGATTTGAACCGGAGACCGTCAACAGAGACAGCGCCGACGCGATGCCATCCTCGGGGCCGGCCTTGTGGCCGGCAAGATCGAGCGAATGGACGTCGAGGAATTCGTATTCGTTCTGCAGAACGCGAGCGAACGCCCACAGGCCGGAATTCAGGCCGGAACTGAAGGCGACGCCATCGGCCGGGGAGGTAACCGGCGCGCCGCCGGGGGCAACGAGCACCAGCCGAGGGCGGTCGTCGGCGAACGGGTCGGCGTCTCCGACATGTTGCCTCAGCGCTTCGGCAAAGGCGCTAAGCGCAAGCACATGAGCTTGCAGCGAGGCCGAATCGGTGTCACTCGCGTGATGCGTCGTCGGCGAAACGAGCACTGCACGAACAGGGCCCTGGTCGAGCGCGCTGAGTGCTATCCGCAGTGTTGCAATGTCGGCCGCCATGTCGCCTGCCAGCGAAACAGGCACGGCATGTGCAGGCATAGATGACGCTCGTGGCGCGCCTTCTACATGGAGGACCAGATAGGGACTCGCAACGGTCCTGCTTGCCTGGGCCGGCTCGGCGGGCGTTGTCGTCGCGGTCGCGCCACGGGCTTCGAGCAGAATGATGTTGCCGTGCGCGCACTCATGGTCCGCGACGTTGACGTCGCGCAGTCCGAGATCCGTCAGGCATTTCTGCCAATGCGGTACGGCAGCAAGATTGCCGATGGGGAACTCGGCCGTCTGGCTGCGAGCAAACCAGCCATCGGACAGCCCGAGAGCGAAGTCGCCGAAGATCGAGGGCGCGCTCACGGCGGCGGCGAGGGAACCGCCCTCGCGCAGCGCTGAGCGCAACGCCGTGCGAAGCGCGGCTTCGTCTTCGATCAGATGGTAAAGGTTGTCGGAGGCGCTGACTGCGAGATCGAAGGGCGAGATCGCCGCGAAGTCGCTCTTCTTGAGAATGCGCACGTGAGCATCGTTCTCGAATGCGATCTCAAGATTGCGCTGGGCATTGTCACGCGGTTCGGCAACGATCAGGCACGCCCCGTGACGAGCTGCCAGGTCGGCGAGCCGACGCGTGAAGCCGGTCGAAACGCTTCCGAACTCGACAATGCGTAAGGGGATGCCTGTCGTTTGCGCAGCCAGTGCTCGTTCTGCCGCGCCGAGGACCTGCTCCATGCGCAGCCGGCTCGCGACGGAATGAACGGCCTGGTGGTCGAGCGTCGCGTCGCTGATGAAGCCCGCGCCGGAGGGGGGTATGTGGTCACCATCCGGCGCCGCCGCGAAAAGCGCGTCGAGGCGGCTTAGGGCTTCGGCGTAGGCATTGTTGATGAGCACGGCTTCGACCGCACGATCGGGACGCTCGCCATAGAGCTCCCCGAGGATTTCCGCCACTGCGGGAAGGCTGAACTCTCGTGCAACTGTCCAGATACCATTGTGATGTTCGCTGAGGCCGGCATCCTCCAGTACGTAGAGGCAGCTTGTCAGGAAACACTGGAAGGCGAAATCACCGGGCAGAGCATCGCCGCGGATGGTCGTGCCTCCCCTTGCGAGCCTCAGCGCGATTTCCTGGCAGGCGCGGTAGATCGCAGCATTGAACAGCAAGGTCGCATTGTCCACGCTGTGATCGGCACCGGCAGGCATCGTCAGCAGGGGCGGCATCGGCGCGGGCGGCTGCATGTTGGGCAGCACCGTGTCCGAGAGCACCGTCTCGTAGTGGAAGGAAAGCCCGTCGAGCGTCTTGTGCTTGCGCAAATAAGTGCGGCGGAAACGACAATCGTCGAAATGTGCGATGGCTTCGCCCGACTTGTCGAAGAAGTGGAATCTCGCCTTGATCGAGTTGGCGCTGACGCGCTCGATCTCGATCGTGGCGCGGGCGATCGGCCGTCCGGCGTTGACGACGTGCACCGAACCGAAGCGTACCGGAATGTAAGGCGCGCCACCCTTGTCGCCCGTAAAGCGGTCGAAGAGCGCAACGAGCCCGTGGAACGTGGCGTCGATGGATATTGGATGAAGGGCATAGGTGACAAGCGGATGTCCCGTCGTGCCCGGCGCCTTCAGTTCGACGTCGATGATCCGGTCACCATAGGCCACAGCCTTTGAAAGCAACTGGAAGCTCGGGCCATAGTCGAGCCCGAACTGCTTCGCCGTCTCGTAGGCTTTCGACGGATCCACGCTGGCCGTTTTCGCCATGCCGGCGAGGGAACGTGAGGCATTGTTCTTTCCGGGAACGGGCTTGCGGCTTCGCGCAACGGCATGGACCGTCCAGTCGTCCTCCGAGAGGCGCTCGCGCGAGCGGATTTCGATGTCGCCTGTCTCGGGGGACAGGATGGTCGAGAGCTCCATGATGCGGCTGTCGGCAAGCTCCAGCGGACGAACGATCTCCAGATTGGTGATCTCGACCTCGTCACTGCCGTAATATTGCTGCGCGGCGGAGACTGCCACCTCAATGAAGCCGCTGCCCGGCAGGATCGGCTTGCCGTCGACGACATGCTCGGCAAGGTCGGGGAAGAGATGCGCATCGACGTGGTTCTTCCAGCTCCCGCTGTTGGGGTCGCTGCGCCAGCCCGTCAAACGAAAAGGCTTGCCGGAACGGCCGAAGAGGTCGGTGGCATCAGTGGTGGTCGCGGGCCGCAGTTCGACCGGTTCGAAGGGCAGAATCGGCAATTCGACGAAAGCGTTGCGCTTCCCGTAGACGCGCGGCCGGTCAACAGCCGCACCGTGCGCGACGGCGCGCGCCATCGACGCGGAAATCGGATCGTGACCGCTCTGGCCGACGTCCCGGAGCAATGTTGGCACGACCGCTGCCGGGAGGGCCGCCTGCTTGATCGTTTCCTTGACATAGGATGCCAGGATCGGGCGCGGGGAAATTTCGATGAAGAGCCGGCAGCCGAGTTCCAGCGCCGCCTCCGCGGCAGCTTGGAAGCGAACGGGTTCACGGACATTTTTCCACCAATAGTCCGGGTCGAGTTCCGTTCCGTCGAGTGCAGCGCCCGTTACGGTGGAGAGATACGTCAACTCCGTACGCCGCGGGGCGATGTCCGGGATATCGGAAAGGAAGGCCTGCTTTGCCTGGTCGATGACCGGATGGTGAAACGGATAGTTGATATCGAGGATCTGGACCGGGATCTTGGCCTTGCGTGCGGCGTCGCGGAAGGCTGCAATTTCGTGCGCCGGACCGGACATCGTGACCGAATTATGCGCGTTGACGGCTGCGACGCAGAGTTCGTTGAGGCCGCGGGCCTGCGCGAAGGCCTGGGCCGCCTCCTCGCCGAGCATGACGGCCGCCATCGTTCCCTGGCCTGCCAGGAGATCCTGATGCAGCGAGCGTTTGGCCACGATCGACACGGCATCGACGAGCGACAAGGCACCGGCTGCATAGGCGGCGGCAATCTCGCCAACCGAGTGGCCGAATACCGCCAGCGGCTTGATCCCCATCGCGACGAGCGAGTCGGAAAGAGCAGCCTGCACGGCAAAAAGCAGCGGCTGCGCGATTTTCGTATCCGAGAGCTTCTTGTCGAGGTCTGGATCCGTCAGCAGATCCGTCAGGACAATGTCGGAGTGGAACTTGAAGAGCGCGCTGACGGAAGTGAAGGATTGCCGGAAATGCAGGTTCTCGCGGAAGGCTTCGACGCCCATGCCGGCCCACTGAGAGCCGTTGCCCGAGAAGACGAATGCGACTTTAGCATCCTTCACCGGGGCTTCGCCCAATTCGCCGATGTCGGAGCCAGGCTTCTCCAGATGGCTGGCAATCGCCCGCACGATATCTTCGGGGTGATCGCTGCGCGCGGCGAAGCGATGGCGCATATGGGTACGGTTAGCGCCAGAGGCGGCGATGATTGCGCGCGCCTCTTCCTTCGAGGCACTCGCAAAGCTCGCCTTGTATTCCTTCAGCAGGCTCTCGAGGCTCGAAAGGGTGTGGGCGCTCGCCAGGAACACGTGACCTGCCGATGCAGGCGCCGCCTTTTCTTCCTGTATCGCCTCCGGGTCGCTGATGACCACGTGCGCATTGGCGCCGCCGAAGCCGAAGGAGTTGATGCCGGCAAGGCGTGCACGCTTGCCCTTGAGCAGTTCGATCGGGTTGGCTGTGACGCGGACGTTCAGTCCGTCGAAATCGATGTGCTCGTTCGGCGTATCGAAGTGCAGCGATGCCGGCAGGTAGTTGTACTCAAGCGCCAGAACGGCCTTCATCATGCCGAATAGACCCGATGCCGGCTCGGTGTGACCGATATTCGACTTGATGGAGCCGATCGGCACCGGCGCCCGGCGCTTGGCGCCAATGACTGTGCCGATGGACCACACTTCCGCCGGGTCACCCACTTTCGTGCCCGTGCCATGGCCTTCGACAAAGGCGACCTGGTTGGCGTCGATTCCGTTGCCTTCGTAGATGGCCCTGAGCAAATTGGCCTGCGCCTCGCGCGAGGGTAGCGAGATGCCGTTGGTCCGGCCGGCCGAGTTGACACCGGTAGCGACGATCCTGGCGTAGCTCCGGTCGCGTTCGCGGCGCGCCCGATCCGAGCGGCGGAGGACGAAGACGACGCCGCCCTCGGCGCGCACGTAGCCGGCGCCGTCATTGTCATAGGCCCGGCAGAGACCTTCCGGCGACAGCATCCGCGCCTGGGCGAAGCCGACGAAAGGGAGGGGATGGGCAAGAATATTGAC
>NZ_JASKLT010000001.1:554930-670402 GCF_030124405.1 Sinorhizobium sp. 7-81
GACGATCGCCGTATCGATCTCGCCGGCGTTGAGCGCCCGCATCGCCTGGTCGAGCGCAACGAGAGAAGAGGAGCAGGCGGTGTCCACCGTCATGCTCGGGCCGCTCAACCCGAAGATGTGGGAAATGCGGTTGGAAACGATCGACAGCGTGTTGCCGGTCATGAAATATGGACCGGCGGCGGCCGGATCTTCGACCGTCAGGTTGGCGTGGTCGAGGCTCGACGCGCCGACATAAACGCCGACATTCTCGCCATGGAGGGATGCAATAGAGATATTGGCATCCTCGAGTGCGCGCCAGGCGAGTTGCAGCAGCACACGCTGCTGCGGATCCATATACATGGCTTCGCGCTGGGACATGCCGAAGACAGCAGGATCGAAATCATAGATTTCATCAAGCACGCCGGCAGCAAAAGAATAGGTCTTGCCCTGCACGCCCATGACGGGATGCCAAAAACGCGCCAAGTCCCAACGGTCCGTGGGAACGCTGGACACGGTGCATTTGCCCTGACGAAGAACCTTAAACAGCGCCTCAGGCGATTTCGCTCCGGGGGCGAGGCATGCACGCCCTATGATTTCAACAGTCATGTATGATCGAACGCTCTAAACTGCCGTTAAAATTGTCCTAGCCAATTGCCGTGCCAAACGTAAATTGCAATTGGCAAGATTACCGATTTGTTATTTTCCCCGAATTTATTCGTCCAGCCGTCCCCGCTGTATTAGTGAGCTTTTAACTCAAAGTACCTAGCTTTCAACCCCAAAGGCTTAGATACACAGGTCGTGAGGGCCCATCCAGACAATTACGGCGACGGATCGTAACCAATGTCGAGGAGGTATGACCGGAAAGGCGCAGTGCCGAATATTTTGGCTGCCCGGCGGTGAGGTGGCTTGTTGTGGAACGGCGATTGTGCTTTGCAGTGACCGGCGGATTCCCTGCCGGAAAACATACGGTGCAGATCAGTATTAGAGTCATTGCTGTGCCGAATATGGAGTGTCGTAGTGAAACGAGTGACTGCCCTTCTGCTTTGCACCGCGCTTGCGGGATGTCAGGCCGTGCCGGGAGAAGGCCCTCTGACAACCGATATCGTCGCGGATGCCGGGCAATCCGGTGCGCAGATCGGCAGAAAGAATGCGACCGTCTTTGACATCGTCGACGTTGATGGCCAATCCGCACGGTTGGTTTCTGACTATGTCTCGACGACGCTCAGCCGTCGCTTCGGCATTGGCGGCGGCGTCGGCCAGGTCGTCATCGGTGTTGGCGACCAGCTGAAGGTATCGATCTTCGAGGCGGGCAGCGACGGCCTGTTTTCCACCACGGAATCCAAGCAGACCAACATCGATCTGGTCGTCCAGCCTGACGGTAAGGCAGCCATTCCCTATGTTGGTCCGGTCCGTTTTACAGGCTTGACGCTCGAGCAGGCACGCCAGGCGATTCTGGAAGCGCTGAAGCAGAAGGCCGTGGAGCCCGATGTGATCGTGACGAGCACGTCCACGGCATCGCGCATCGTCACGGTTTCCGGCGCCGTCGGTCGTCCGTCGGTCGTGCCCTTGAATCTCGTCAGCGAGTCGATAAACGAAGTCATCGCCAAGGCCGGCGGTCCGTCGGCACAGCCTTACGAGACCTACGTCACGCTCGTGCGCGGCAAGAAGACCGGTACGGTCCTCTTGAAATCGATCATCGAAAACCCCTCAGAGAACATTCACGTCAAGCCGGGCGACCAGGTCTTCGTCACCCGGGATCCGCGCACGTTCACGATCCTCGGCCAGGTCAGGGCCAACCAGCGCGTCGAGTTCGGCGCCAATGACCTGAACCTGCTCGAAGCCGTCGCACTTGCGGGTGGCGGCGCCGACCGGACAGTCGATGCGAAGGGCTATTTCGTCTTCCGTTACGAAGAGCCGGATATCGTCATGAGCCTGCTCGGAAGGGAGCGGTTCAACACGATGCTGAGCAAAGGCATGAAGCCCGACAGCGTCGGCCGCTATCCGATCGTCTATCGTTTCAACATGACCAATCCGGATAGCCTGATCGTCGGGCAGACCTTCCCGATCAAGAATCGTGACGTGATCTACGCGTCGCGTCATCCCTCTGTCGACATTGCGAAATTCCTCGACTTCGTGGCGCGGCCGATCGGCATCGCGAATACCGGCGTCAACCTCGCGGACAACCTGGACGATCTGCAGAACTGACGAAGCTCGGCGGGAAGCGAAGCTGCTTGCTGTCGAGCAAATTCTGTGATTGATCTTCGGTTTAAATCGATTTTGCTGATGGTCGGCGCAGGCCGATCGGACGCGAGGAGGCCCAATGGCTGACGAAGCCCTGATCGTCATCGATGTGCAGAACGATTTCTGCCCCGGCGGCGCCCTTGCGGTTGCCGGCGGCGATGAAATCATACCGGTAGTCAATCGCCTCATTCAGCAATCCGCCCATGTCATCCTCACTCAGGACTGGCACCCTGCCGGGCACTCCAGCTTCGCCTCCAGCCATCCCGGCAAGGCTCCCTTCGCGACCGTGACGATGCCTTACGGCGAGCAGACCCTCTGGCCGGATCATTGCGTTCAGGGCAGCCGGGGCGCTGAATTCCATCCCGGTCTCGAATGGACCACGGCGGAATTGGTGGTCCGCAAAGGGTTCCGTAGGGACATCGACAGCTGCTCCGCCTTTTTCGAGAACGATCACCGCACGCCGACCGGCCTCGGCGGCTACTTGCGCGAGCGCGGCATCGGCAGAGTGACGCTTTGCGGGCTCGCGACCGATTTCTGCGTTGCCTTCTCGGCCCTCGATGCCGTGGCCCAGGGCTTTTCGGCCTCGGTCGTGCTTGACGCCTGTCGCGGCATCGATCTGAGCGGATCACTCGCTGCGATGACCCAGCGCATGCGCGATGCGGGCGTTGCGCTGATCTAGCCGCACCGGAGCCCGACTTGCAAAATCGATCAGAAGGTTGCTTGGGCGGAGTCCACTACAGCTCCATGCGTTTTCGAGACGCACAGGGTCGCTGTAGCACTTTGAATTGTCGCATGTTTTTACCCTTGAATCGGCTTCGATTTAAGGAAACATGCAGGAGTGATCCAGAAGGAGCGTAGTCGCAGATGCCAAAGACCGATATCGCGCGGCGGGTCTATAACCATACCTGGAAGCTCGATCCGATCATCCGCAGTCTTTTGGATACGGATTTCTACAAGCTCCTGATGCTGCAGATGATCTGGCAGCTCTATCGGGATGTCGACGCCACGTTTTCGCTGATCAACCGCACCAAGACCGTGCGGCTCGCCGAGGAAATCGACGAACAGGAACTGCGCGGCCAGCTCGATCACGCGCGGACCCTGCGTTTCACCAAGAAAGAAATGATCTGGCTTGCCGGTAACACGTTCTACGGGCGCAAGCAGATCTTCTCGCCAGAATTCCTCGCCTGGCTCGGCAAGTTCCGTCTGCCCGAATACGAGCTGTCGCGCCGCGACGGTCAGTTCGAACTGATCTTTCGCGGCCGCTGGGTCGAGACGACGATGTGGGAAATCCCGGCGCTGGCGATCATCAACGAGCTGCGCTCTCGCGCCGCGATGAAGGGTCTCGGTCCGTTCACGCTGGACGTGCTCTATGCACGCGCCAAGGCGAAGATGTGGTCGAAGGTCGAGCAGTTGCGGCAATATCCCGACCTGCGCATTTCCGATTTCGGCACGCGCCGGCGGCACAGTTTTCTGTGGCAGCGGTGGTGTGTGGAGGCGCTGAAGGAAGGGATCGGCGGCTCGTTCTCCGGCTCCAGTAACGTGCTGCTCGCCATGGATACGGATCTCGAGGCGCTCGGTACCAATGCGCACGAACTGCCGATGGTGGCGGCGGCTCTTGCCCGCAACGACAAGGAGCTTGCCGCCGCACCCTACAAGGTCCTGCAGGACTGGAATCAGCTCTACGGCGGCAATTTGCTGATCGTGCTGCCGGATTCCTTCGGCACAGCGGCATTCCTGCGCAATGCGCCGAATTGGGTGGCGAACTGGACCGGCTTTCGGCCGGATAGCGCGCCGCCGATCGAAGGCGGCGAAAAGATCATCGCCTGGTGGAAGAAGATGGGGCGCGACCCGCGGGAAAAGCTGCTGATCTTCTCCGACGGCCTCGACGTCGACACGATCATCAAGACCTATCGCCATTTCGAGGGTCGCGTACGCATGAGTTTCGGTTGGGGGACGAACCTGACCAACGATTTTGCCGGCTGCGCGCCGACGGAAATCAGCGGCCTCAACCCGATATCGATCGTGTGCAAGGTGAGCGAAGCCAATGGCCGGCCCGCGGTCAAACTTTCGGACAATCCGCGCAAGGCGACCGGAGACCCTGCCGAAGTGCAGCGATATCTGAAATTCTTCGGAACCGAGGACTTCGTCGAACAGACCGTCAAGGTCTGATCTCGCCCAAAAAAAGAAACCGGCAAGCGCCGGTTTTCAAAAAGGGGATTTAGGCATTGCGATTGTCCATCATCGCATTGTCAGATCTAGCGATAGAATCTTAAGCTTGCGTTAAGGTCGCAGCGTTCCTTCCGAGAGGTTCCGCGGCTGAATTCTCGATTGATGATTGGGCGTCGACACGTGGTGAAAACGGGGGTTCGCACCACGTTCTCAAGTTGCCTCAGTTGCCCTTCCAGCGAGTGCTTTAAGGTCATGGTTGCACGTCGAGCGTGAACTCGCTCTCCCCATTGGTATGACTTATTGGGGTACCTCACTATTTTCTTGAATTTGCCCCGAAATGCCCCATGATGAGCGGATTGAGGTACCACCTTGGGAGGGGTTCGTGCGTCAAGCCTATTCACCGGATGATGTCGATGTCATGCGCGGGGCGCTGGATGTCTGGTGCGCTCTGCATAACGTCGGAAGGGACGGTGTGGAGGCCAACGAGGCCGCCCGTCGTATCCTGGACCTGATGGGCAGGAAAAAGTGCACCTGCGACCAGCTTCTGGCGCAGCTAGCCGATTTCAGGCCGGCCCCTCGTCACCGGGTTTCCTGATCAAGCCGGAAACGGTATCCCGCAGTTTCAAAAGCGGCAGGTATTCGTTTGCCAGTTGAAGGCTGAGGTGCGCAAGCCGTTCGCCGTTCAGCTCCGCCGTCTGCCCGGTTTCCTTGTCGATCACCGTCCAGGAGCCGTCCGGTTCCTCTTTCAGGTCGTATCTCTGAGCGTCCATAAGAAGAAGCTTAAGCGACGCGCGGAGCGTTTGGTAGAGGTTTCTCAAAGGGGAGCGCGTGAACGCAACGGGCGCTCGTGCGCCGCGGGAGTGCTCGCTACATGGTAGATGCCCATTCGGCGGCCGCAATCGCGGATCCGAGCAAGATTACTGGCACCAGCAGCGCCACGAGGAATCTTACGACATGGAAGCGCCGCGAGCGTCTGCCGACCCTACCGTAGACCATGTTCGTCCGCCTATTGTTGCATAGAAAAACAGCCCCGCCGACATAGAAGCATCATTGCGTTCTCGGGGGCATGAAGCGGCGGCGCTTGCAAATCACGGCTCGTTTTCCCTAAGCCTCTCGTGAAGTGCGTGTGTCGAACGAACCCCTGATTGGTAAAGGTGAAAGATCCGGCTTGCGAGGTTCTCCGCGCGGTCGCCACGCCGCGGCCATCCACGGCGCATAAGTTCGTCGTCAAAGACCCTCCGCAGCTGCACCAGCTGAGCGGGATAAATGGGGGATCGTGTGATTGCGATTTCAAGAGCAAGCATGGCGCCCTTCCTCATCAGGGCGAAAGCGCTACGATCTTCCGGCCATCGGTGCCCGTATCACTAAGCCGATGGTGGGAATAGTCTACGCTTATCCGACAGAAGCGCGAGTCATTAGGCAAGATCATTCGGATTCATCCGCGGTCAGCGACGGGCTGTCACCAGAAAACTCCATAGAACGTGACATAGGCGATGATCCCCAGCGAAACTGCAAGCGATGATCGGATCATGAATTCAACAAGCCTGAATTGATATCCGAAACTTCCGATATACGATTTCATGGTTTTCTCCCTTTTTCGTTTTGCTGCCGGCTATGGTGGCCGCAGCTGCTAAACATCTGCCGCCAACTCATGCCTGTTGAGCGCGTGGAGAGCTCGCGCTGCATTCTTCTGTGCTCCAATGTTTCAGAGCCGTTCGCCTCGTGGCAATGCTTCCGCAAGAGCGAAAGCACGCATTGGCCTCACGGATGAGGCGTCATGCCCCATTCTATTGGCTCCAGATTGTCCTCTGTGCTCACGCGCTCCTGCCCGAGTTCATCATTCTGGATGCGATATTGAGGCCAGTTGTCCCTCAGTGGGAGCTTGGCGGTGATGCGATAGGTCTCAGCTGCAAGGGGTGAGAGATTCCGTCGGTCTCTGAGGCGAACGGACAAGCCAATTGGGAAGCGATGGTTGCGCATCGACTGTTGCCTTTAAGGTTTGGGTGGCGACGAGGTTGCGTGTTTGCGGCGATCTGCTGTGATGAGGCGTTCAAGTTCCTCAGGATCGATCGCAATCAGGCGCGTTTGGAATTTGTTCTCAATCGTCGCCGGCAACTTGATGAAGGTTGCCACGCGGCGGTAGGCGAGCCAGGAAATGCCTTCGATCAGTTCCTCGTCCTCGTCGACCTCGTAGTCACCGGCCGGCACCACCTGGTCGATATCGGGAACTCTAAATGGTTCATCGAAATGGACAGTTCGAGATTTCGTTCGGGCAAACATGTTGCCTCCTTTTGCGAACGCGGTTCGCAAGATTAAGCCAAAATCGGGCCGGTTGGGCCTGTTGGAGCGCGAATGGCTGCCGCGATGGCCCTGGCACCTTCGAGCGGGACGGAAGCCCACTACGGCTTGCTGGCTTTTGAAGAATTGAAGGATCGATGATCGGCGAGTTTGACGAGTGTGAAGCCTCTGACGAGGCGACAAGCCAAGCTGGCCAAGGACGATGTTGAATCCATACATCCAAAGATTAAGGCTTTACTGAGATGATCCGACAAGAAAATCGGGTGATGTAAAAAAGATACGATAGGATGTGACGACGTAAATCCACAAATCTAATAATGTTCTGCTAATGTCGGATTTACACTAAATACAAGGCACGTCAATTAAATGGAATGTATTTTTCGGATGGCTTTGCGGATTGTTTATTTACAATAATTATTTTAAAGCGCAGGATGAAAAATCTGGATTGCCATTGGCTCATGATCCAAGGGGGCGGGCCCGCAACGATCCCGATAGTCACCAGATTTAACCGAAATGAAATCATGACATTCGACCAAATTCTCGAAAGAGCCTGTGCGATCGGTTTTGTCGTGGGGACCTTTGCCGCGTCAAACCAAATGGAAATTAGGAGATCGCTATGAAAAATCTTATCCCCGCTCGATTCTATACCTACGATTTCACACGCCTGTACGTCTCGCTTGCATTTACGCTCGCGATAGCTGTGATTGTCTATTCCGCTCTGTTCGGACGCATCTTTTAGGCGTGTGGATGGCGCGCGGGCTTGATCCCGCCCGCATGAGGACCTGCAGAACAGGCTATGGCGGATCTGTGCCGGTCTGCTGCTGAAAGCAGTGCAGATTGGTATCATAGTTACTGATTGAAAGCCTGAAAAACTGGTGCTGCTAGAGAGATTTGAACTCTCGGCCTCTCCCTTACCAAGGGAGTGCTCTACCCCTGAGCTATAGCAGCATCCGGCGGCCGGTTCGTGACAAGCCGCATCAAGCGAGGCGCCTATTGCCATAGCTTTGGGGCGAGCGCAAGCCGCATTTGGAAGTTTTTGGCCCGATCCCTCGGAAATCGCCCTGCTGCTTTCGAAGCGCCCGATTTTGCGCTAATGCATGGCCATGCAGAACGATGACGACAGGCAGCACGGGCCGAAGCCGGGAAAGGGCGCCGGGCGCACCGCCGAGGCAGATGCCAAGCGGTCTCGGCTGGCAAAGAACTTGCGCGACAATCTCCAGCGCCGCAAGCAGCAGATGCGCGCGCGCCGCGCGGGCGCGGCCGACGAGACGTCGGGATTGCCTGCCGCAAAAACGAACGAATCGGACGATTAGAGAGGGATGGGACGATCGTCGCGGTTTCTTCCGGGATTCCTTGCTTGTCTCCCGTGGACCCGCAATTTCAAGGCACTTCTAATTTCATGGCATCTCCAATAAAGAGACGCCTTCAAACAACACTGAATTTTTGGAAAGGCGGGCTTGAGCCCGTTCAAGAGGCCTCATGGATCGCATCAGGATTGTAGGCGGTAAAGAACTTCGTGGGGTCATCCCCATTTCCGGCGCCAAGAATGCGGCCCTGCCGCTGATGATTGCGTCGCTTCTCACCGACGATACGCTGACGCTGGAAAACGTGCCGCACCTGGCCGATGTCGAGCAGCTGATCCGCATCCTCGGTAATCATGGCGCCGATATTTCCGTCAACGGCCGGCGCGAGCGCCAGGGCGAAAGCTATGCGCGCACGATCCACTTTACGAGCCGCAACATTGTCGACACGACCGCGCCCTATGAACTCGTGTCGAAGATGCGCGCGAGTTTCTGGGTCATCGGGCCGCTGCTTGCCCGCGAAGGCAAGGCGCGCGTGTCGCTGCCGGGCGGCTGCGCCATTGGCACCAGACCCGTCGATCTCTTTATCGAGGGATTGGCCGCGCTCGGTGCCAATATCGAGATCGACGGCGGCTACGTCAACGCGAAGGCCCCCGAAGGCGGGCTGATCGGTGCGCGCTATGTCTTTCCAAAGGTCTCTGTCGGTGCGACACATGTATTGATGATGGCCGCGACGCTTGCGAATGGCACGACGGTGCTCGGCAATGCCGCGCGCGAGCCGGAGGTCGTCGATCTCGCCAAGTGCCTCAACGCCATGGGTGCGAAGATCAGCGGTCAGGGCACGAGCACGATCACCATCGAGGGTGTGCGCTCGCTTTCCGGTGCCCGCCATCGCGTGCTGCCTGACCGCATCGAGACCGGCACTTACGCCATGGCTGTCGCGATGACCGGCGGCGACGTCATTCTCGAGGATACCGACGCCTCGCTTCTCGAAACGGCACTCGAGGCGATCCGCCGGGCGGGTGCGGAGATCAGCCAGACGAACAGTGGCATTCGCGTCGTTCGCAACGGTGCCGGCATCAAGCCGGTGGACATCGTGACCGATCCTTTCCCGGGCTTCCCGACCGACCTGCAGGCCCAGTTCATGGGGCTGATGACCAAGTCGAGCGGTGTTTCCCACATCACCGAAACGATCTTCGAAAACCGCTTCATGCACGTGCAGGAACTGGCACGGCTCGGTGCGAAGATCTCGCTTTCCGGGCAGACGGCGAAGATCGAAGGGGTTGGCCGGTTGAAGGGTGCGCCCGTGATGGCGACGGATCTGCGTGCCTCCGTCTCACTGGTCATCGCCGGGCTCGCGGCCGAGGGCGAAACGATGGTTTCACGCGTCTATCATCTTGATCGCGGCTTCGAGCGGCTGGAAGCAAAACTCACCCGTTGCGGTGCGCATGTCGAGCGCGTCAGCGACTGACCTTCACGGGCGGTCTTATGCAGGATCATGAGACGGTGTCGATTTCAGGCAACTGGCGCGGGACGCGGGTGGAAAACCGCTTCCCGCGCTTCTTCGTCTCGCTCTGCTGCATGTTTCCTCAATCGGAGCCGATACAGGGATAAAAACATGCAGTAATTCAAAGTACTGCAGACATCTTTGCGCGTATGAAAAGACACACAAAGGTCTCTGTAGCGCGCCTGAAACCGTTGCGGTTTCGGGCGCAACGTCTTATGTCCATTGCGATTGCAGCGCAAAATATGACGCGAAATTACAGGATGGCTCGCATGGACGCTCTGAAGCTGCTGGCACTCGACGAGGAAGACCTTGGCGTCGTTTCCGCGCATGTGCAGGACGCAGTCTTCAAGGTGGCGGGCATTTCCTATGACGCCCGTCGCGGGCAGCTCTTCCTGGTCGTCAACCGGTTCGTCTGGGAGAATGCGGAAGGCAAGCGCCGTAACTTCGAGCGGCGCCGGGCCGTACTCTCGTTCAAGCGCGTGATCGCCGTGCGTTCCATTGGTTTCGACCGAGCGGATGTGGAAGCGGTTCTCGACCTCCTGGCTCTGCGCTTCTCGGTCAAGGGCGAAGGGCCGGAAGGCACGATCGAACTGGTGCTGGCCGGCGAGGCATCGATCATGCTCGACGTTGAATGCATCGAGGCGCAGCTTGCCGACACGGGCGGGGCGTGGGAAACCGCATTCAAGCCCCGGCATCCCGAAGGCGCTTGAGCACCTTACCGGCCATCACCAAAAGGATATCTCGCATTGGCAATCAGGCTGAACTATCTCGACAGCGGCTTCGAACAGGCATTTGCCGCGTTTTTGACAACCAAGCGGGAAGTTTCGGAAGACGTCAATGCTGCCGTACGCGCCATCATCGATGATGTTCGCGCGCGGGGCGATGCGGCCCTAGCCGAATACTCGGCCCGCTTCGATGGCATCGATTTCGGCACGACTGCCATGGCCGTCAGCGCGGCCGAGATCGATGCGGCGATCGACGCAGTCGCGCCGGAGGTTCTCGGCGCCCTCAAGATTGCCGCGACCCGGATCGAGTCGCATCACCGCAGGCAATTGCCGAAGGACGATATCTACGAGGACGGGATGGGCGTCGGGCTCGGCTCGCGCTGGACGGCGATCGACGCGGTTGGGCTGTACGTGCCGGGCGGCACGGCAAGCTATCCGAGTTCGGTTCTCATGAATGCGCTGCCTGCTAAGGTGGCCGGCGTGCCACGCATCGTCATGGTCGTGCCCGCAAGCGGCGGCGCGATCAACCCGGCGGTGCTTGCGGCCGCGCGTCTCGCCGGTGTCGAGGAAATTTATCGCGTCGGCGGCGCCCAAGCCGTCGCAGCCCTTGCTTACGGGACCGAGACCATCGCGCCGGTGGCGAAGATCGTCGGTCCGGGCAACGCCTATGTCGCGGCCGCCAAGCGGCAGGTCTTCGGCACTGTCGGCATCGACATGATCGCCGGCCCCTCGGAAGTGCTGGTGATCGCCGATGGCGGCAATGACCCCGACTGGATCGCGGCCGATCTCCTGGCGCAGGCCGAGCACGATGCCGGGGCGCAGGCAATCCTGATTACCGATGATGCGGCCTTCGGGGCTGCGGTGGAAGCCGCGGTCGAGCGGCAGTTGAAGACGTTGCCGCGCGCCGAAACCGCGGCCGCAAGCTGGCGTGATTTCGGCGCCATCATAGAGGTTCCGGATCTTGATAAGGCAGTGCCGCTTGCCAACCGTATCGCCGCCGAGCACCTGGAGTTGGCGATGGTGGATGCGGACGCGATGGTTCCGAAGATCCGCAACGCCGGCGCCATCTTCATCGGCCGCCACACGCCCGAGGTCATCGGCGACTATGTCGGCGGCTCCAACCATGTGCTGCCGACGGCGCGCTCGGCGCGCTTTTCTTCCGGTCTCGGCGTGCTCGACTATATGAAGCGCACCTCGATCCTGCGGCTTGGTGCGGATCAGTTGCGCGCCCTCGGTCCCGCAGCCATTGCGCTCGCGCGATCGGAAGGGCTCGAGGCCCATGCCCGATCCGTCGCCATCCGCCTCAATCTCGGGGGCGAGGGATGAAAGCAGATCGCAACCTGCGTCTCTGCGA
Organism: Sinorhizobium sp. 7-81; assembly: GCF_030124405.1. Taxonomy (NCBI): domain Bacteria; kingdom Pseudomonadati; phylum Pseudomonadota; class Alphaproteobacteria; order Hyphomicrobiales; family Rhizobiaceae; genus Sinorhizobium; species Sinorhizobium sp. 7-81. The sequence goes on from NZ_JASKLT010000001.1 coordinate 566,505, forward strand.
TGTCGTGCTGGACGAGACGATCGGCCGCTCGACGCCTGACGTGGAGCACGAGCGTGCGGTTGCGATCTTCGATCTGCTCGAGGAAAATCTCTTCGAGCCCGTCGGCCATCCCGGTGGTCCCTATCGGCTGAACCTGTCGCTGATGGACTCGAAACTCGTCTTTGCGATTTCGACGGATGGCGGAGAGGATGTCGCCACGCATATCCTGTCGCTGACGCCGTTTCGGCGAATCGTGAAGGACTATTTCATGATTTGCGAAAGCTATTACGCAGCGATCCGCTCGGCGACGCCGAGCCAGATCGAAGCGATAGACATGGGCCGCCGCGGCATCCACAACGAAGGGTCGCAGACGCTGATGGATCGCCTGTCCGGCAAGATCAGGCTGGATTTCGACACGGCGCGGCGACTCTTCACATTGGTCTGTGTGCTCTATTGGCGTGGTTGACGGGGGCGATATGACCGGTACCGCCTTGCCGCAATCGAAGACGCCCCGCTCGATACTCTTCATGTGCGGCATGAACGCCATCCGCTCGCCAATGGCGGAAGCGCTCGCCAAGGCAGCGCTGCCGAAAGGTACTTATGTTGCATCCGCCGGCGTGCGGCAAGGCGAGCGGGATCCCTTCGTCGATGTGGTTCTCGCTGAAGTCGGGCTGACGATCGGTCGCCATCAGCCGCGCACCCTCGATGAACTCGAGGACGATTACTTCGACATCATCGTGACGCTTGCGCCGGAAGCCCATCACGTGGCGCTTGAATTGACCCGGTCCATGGCGGTCGATGTCGTCTACTGGCCGACGCCGGATCCGACGGTTGCGACGGGAACGCGGGAGCAGATCGTTGCGGCCTATCGTGCTGTCCGCGATCATCTGGCGGCCCTGATCACCAGTCGCTTGGCTGCCGAGCAGGCGCGCCGCAAGGAAGCCTGATCCGTCCAAGGCACTGCCCGTTCGTTCCAACCGGCGAACGCAATGATGCCGATTAGAGATGCATGCCGCACAATTGCAGAAAAAGCCGGATCTAAGCGGTTCACAAACCCTCGCCGATTGTGTAGTTTCCGGCAAATTTTTCGAAGATGCGTGGCGCATCCGCGAATGAACACGAGAAAGAACAATCCTGCATGGCGAAAGAAGAAGTCCTCGAATTTCCGGGCGTGGTCACCGAATTGCTTCCCAACGCGACCTTTCGTGTGAAGCTCGAAAACGAGCATGAGATTATCGCTCATACGGCGGGCCGCATGCGCAAGAACCGCATTCGCGTTCTCGCCGGCGACAAGGTGCTCGTCGAAATGACCCCCTACGATCTGACGAAGGGCCGCATCACCTACCGCTTCAAGTAGGTCCCCCGGCGACGGCAGCGCTTACAACCCCGGGAAATAACGGCTCGCTTCGATGGCAGTGACCCAAAAACTGATACTGGCATCCGGATCGCCGCGTCGCGTGGAGCTTCTGGCGCAGGCGGGCATCGAACCTGCGCGGCTGTTGCCGATGGACCTCGATGAGACGCCGAAGCGCGCGGAACATCCCCGTTCATTGGCGCGGCGCCTGTCAGCCGAGAAGGCGAAAGCGGCGCTGGCGGCGATCAAGGGCGAACCCGGCTGGGACGGCAGCTATATTCTCGCCGCCGACACCGTCGTCTGCGTCGGCCGCCGCATTGTCCCGAAGCCGGAGCTGGTCAGCGAGGCGTCGAGCGCGCTGCATCTCCTGTCCGGGCGCAGTCATCGCGTCTATACCGGCATCTGTCTCGTAACCCCCGACCGCACCTTCCGCCAGAAAGTCATTGATACGAAGGTGCGCTTCAAGCGTCTTTCCGGCCAGGATATCGAAAGCTATCTCGCCTCCGGTCAGTGGCGCGGCAAGGCGGGCGGCTATGGTATCCAGGGTATTGCCGGCAGTTTCGTCGTCAAGCTCGTCGGTTCCTACACCAATGTGGTAGGCTTGCCGCTCTACGAAACCGTCAATCTTCTCATCGGTGAAGGATATGACGTCCATAATCGTTGGCTGGAAGGCTGAAGAGAATTGAGCGGTGAAGGCAAAAAGAGCGGTTCGAATGTCGAACCCCTGCGCGCGACGCGACCTTGCCCGGAATGCGGCCGCCCGTCCGTGCGCGAGCACTATCCGTTCTGTTCCGAGCGCTGCCGCAACGTAGACCTCAATCGCTGGCTTTCCGGTTCCTATGCGATCCCTGTCGCCGATGACGAGTCGAAGGCCGACGACGAGGATCAGTAGCGCCTCCTGGCGCGTCCGCTCACTGCCTCGCTTTCCGCTGCCTCACGCATATCCGTACTCCAGCGCCGCGCGTCTACTCAGGCGCTGTAGCACTTTGAATTGCTGCATGTTTTTTCCTTGAATCGGCTACGATTCAAGGAAACATGCAGTGGAAGCCGGACCTGGAGATTCCTGCTTGGAGCGCGCCGAAATCGTTGCTGTCCCGGCGCGATCCTGCTGAATAGCCTCAACTTTTCGGCCTTTTCCACTGCGCGCCAAATTCCTTTCAAAAAAGAGTCATTTGGCGCTGGACACGGCCGAACAAGATGTTATAACCCCGCTCGCTTCCGGGGCGAACACATCGCCCCGATGGCTCTGAGAGGAGCCGCTGCCGTCAAGGCAGGATGCCCGGATAGCTCAGTTGGTAGAGCAGCGGATTGAAAATCCGCGTGTCGGTGGTTCAAATCCGCCTCCGGGCACCATTTTCCAATAACGATTTCCCGCCTTGAATTTTCAGCGCGTAAGCTGTGGTGTTCCGCTGCCTTCGCTTCCGCACAACGGCCGCTCAGTTTCTCGACGTTCGGTCTCCTGCTGCATCGACACAAGTTTCCCTGCAAAGTGGAACCAAACCTCGCCGCCGGCGTTCTTTCAAGGAACTCCGGGAGGGCGCAGGATGACACATGCCGATATGAGAACGCTCGATAAGTTTCGTGCCAAGCATGTTTGGGACGTGGCGGAATATTGCAGGCGTACCGGCATACAGAAATCCGAGGAAAAGCGCTTGATCAAAGTGCTCGGCAGGTATGCATCAAGTCACGAACTGCAGATGAACATCATTCGGCATCACAGCCGCGTCCGCTGACCGGTAAATCTGGGGCGCAAATACGAGCACGATTGCTTAAATCGGAACCGGTTTAAGGATTCATGCTGAATCTCCAAATGCTATAGCGAACTTTCGCGTCTGATCGCGACGGCTGGCGCTGTAGCGTGAAGAGCAACGCCGGAGGAGACCCACGTGTGGACAGTTCTGGTCGGCGTGTTTCTGATTGTCTGCGGCTTGCTTCTCATGGTGCGGGAAGCACTCGGCCGCCGGCGCCTGAGCGGTCCGTCGCGCGCTACACAGAGCGGAACCGGACCGACACTGGAGCCCGCGCGGCAGGGCTTAGGCTTTCTCGGCTTGGCGCGGAACTGGCCCGGTATGGCTCTGATGGCAATCGGTGCCGTCCTTTTGCTTTTCGGCTAGGCCAATTCCAGGAAAAGTGTGTAGCGGTTTTCCGTCGGAATTGCGCAGTTTCAAAAGTGTCAGATCATTGCACTGTTTCAATGAAACGGTGCAATGATCTAACGCAATTTCAGGAAAGGTGTGTGTAACGGCTGTCCTGCGGAGCGCAGTTTCAGAGATCAGAAGCACTCAGGCGTCAGTGGCTGGGCGCCTCGCCGCTGCAAGCTGCTTGCGCGCCGCGCCAGGGGTGAGAGAAAACGCCTCCCTGAATTTCCGGATGAAGTGAGACACGTTTTCAAAGCCGGTTTCCAAGGCAATGTCGATCAAGGGCTTTTCGGTGGATGCAACCAGTCGCATCGCTGCATCGAGGCGAAGCTTGAGATAGACCGAAACCGGAGTGGCGCCCAACTCGTTCTGAAACAGGCGTTCGAGTTGCCTGCGCGATATGCCGAGCGCGTTCGCCACGTCGTCTATGCCGATGATGTCCTCAAGATGCTGTTCCATCACCATCAGCGCGAGACTGATCCGTCTGTCCTGCACGGTGACCGCGCCGAGCGGATTGCGCGTCTGCATTTCGGTGGCGTCTCTGCGGCGCGTGATCTGCATGATTTCGAGCGCATTGCGCTCTGCCTCCTCGCCGACATGTCTGCGGATCAGGTAGGTGGCGAGGTCGGCCACGCTACTGCCGCCGGCGCAGGTGATCACATTGCCGTCCTCGACGAAAATACGCTTGGATGTGACATTGATTTCGGGGAAGCGCGATCGGAATTCATTGTGATGGAGCCAGCTGACGCAGGCGGCATGTCCATCCAGCACACCCGCCTCGGCCAGGATGAAGCTTCCCGTGCACACGCCGATGATCGGTACACCCGCCCGTACCGCCTGGTGAAGGTAGTTGACCGTTTCCCGATCGATCGGTTCTTCGACATTTAGCCGACCGCCAACGACGGCGATGTAGCTGAATTCCGTCGGCGGGCGAAGCGACGCCGTGGGCGCGACCTGTATGCCGCAACTGGACATAACGAAGTTTCTCGTGCTGCCGAGCACCTCCCAGTCGCAGTTCACGCGCCCCGACTTGTCCTCGATATCGCTTCCCAGTCTCAAGGCATCGGCGAACAGGGAAAAGGCGCTGAGCGTAAAGCTCCGTCCAAGAATGAACCCGACGCGAAGCACCCCTTGACCGACGGCATGTCTTCTCGCGGCGGTCTTTGCTTTTGTAAGAGTCGTTTCCAATGCGATGCGATCCATTCCTGTTGGCGGCGAGGGCCGTATGCAACCGCGGCGAGGGCATAATACCAAGCGCCACGAGTTATAGGTAGATCGCCCGCGTCCCCGAGTTGGCTGGCAGCGATGTTCTCGTCGGTGCCGTCTTCACCGGAAGCGGGCTAATCCCCATTGATATGATGATTTATTAACCGTTTTGTCAGAAAATTGTCGATGTCCGATAAGCACGCCGGCTCGACGTATCGGACTGGTCGAAAGTGTCGATCGAGTCGGGGCTGGCGCCGGACGCTTCGTTTCGCCGGTCTGCCGGCATCACGTTCGTTCATCTGGGGGATAAGGCTGGGATGTACGAAATGACCGAACACATGATGAAAGTGTTGATGAGCATCATGGCCGCGCTTTCGCTCGGCTCGCTGATGTTCCTCATTGCCGTTCTTTAAGCTTTCGGCCCCGAGTGGACGCTCGCGCCGACCGGTGGGCGTATTTTGCGTGCCTCGTCAGGGATATTCCAGACAGAATCGTCAGGTTGCCGAAACATCGACCCATTCCGCTCCGGTCAACTTCGCGATGCGTTCAGGGCTGATATGGACGGCGGCGTTGGTCGCGCCGGCGGCGGGAACGACGACGTCGTAGGCCTTCAGCGACTCATCGCAATAGATATTGTGCGGCTTGGCAAGGCCGAACGGGCAGACGCCGCCAACCGGATGGCCCGTCTCGGCTTCTACCTCGTCGAAGCCGAGCATGCGTGCCTTCGTTCCAAAGCGTGCCTTGTACTTCTTGTTGTCGAGCCGGGCGTCGCCGCGTGTGACGATCAGGATCACGTCGTCCCCGACCTTGAGTGCCAATGTCTTGGCAATCTGCGCCGGTTCGACGCCGTGGCCCTTGGCGGCGAGCTCCACGGTGGCGGTGCTCTGTGCAAGTTCGATGACATCGATATCGGGAGCGTGTTCGGAAAAGAACTGTTTGACGGAAGCAAGACTCATAGGTGCGATCTATACCGAGAATAGGTTGTCGAGAACAAAGCTGCGCCGACAAGGCCGGGACTGCAGCGTGGCGCCTGCTGTAGACAGCAATGTTTCAATCGTCGTTCGAAGCGTCAAGATCTTCGGGGCGGCGACCCTCCTGCTGCGGCGGCAGATAGCCGTGGCTCGCGAACCAGTTCTCGAGAATTGTCGAGATCGCCTGTTCTCGCGTCAGCATGCCTCGATGGTCGGTGATGAAGGATTTGAGCGCCGTCTCGATCTTTGCGGCGTAGAGTTCAGTCATAGTTGCCTCCGCTTGTTTCTTGCGAGAGGCGGTCCGCGTTGTCGGCGCGGATCGCAGATGTTTCTTCAGCGGGCTTATGCCTGTTTGACGATGCGGATCAGCACCAGAAGGATGATCGCGCCGATCGTCGAGTGAATGATCGCGGAAAGAATGCCGCTGCCCAGGCTGATGCCGATTGCGGGAAAGAGAAAGCCGGCGATGAAGGCCCCGAGGATACCGACCACGATGTTGCCGATCAGGCCAAAACCGAAGCCGCTGACGATCAGACCGGCAAGCCAGCCGGCAACAGCCCCGACAACCAGGAACACCAGTAGGCTTTCTATACCCATGCATCGCTCCTCTCCGTTGGATCCATAAGGAAAAGATAGATCAGGATTTGAAATCAGATAGGGGGCAATTTTATCGCGCGACGATTTTGCACCGATTTCGCGCGGCCGCTAAGAATACGGTTCCACGATGGAGATCGGGAGCGGCCGCACCGGCCGCTCCTCTGTTGATTAGACGATGCCGCCGCCACCGCTGGCGACCGCCGGCCGTTCGCCCGCCACCCTGGCGCGATAGCCGCTCGCGCGGTAGGTCGGGACCGGCGCGATCGCGCCACCATGCTCGAGGCGGGCCATGGCGAGGATCGGCTCGACGTCCGTCCGGAAAGCGGCCTTGAGCGTTTCAGACGCCATCAGCGCGTCGTTGCCATGCTGGTAGTCGTTGAGCGCCTTACGATCGACGAGAAGGGCCTGGGCATAGGCGCGGCAGACTTCCATCGCGCTCGTCATCAGGCTTTCGATCGGGTCAGTCACGTTATGGCTCTGGTCGAGCATATGCGCGGGATTGAAGCCGTCGGCACCCCGCACTTCGGCATCGACGAGCTCGTTGAAGACGAGAAACAGGCGGTAAGGATCGATCGACCCGGTATCGAGATCGTCGTCGCCGTATTTGGAGTCGTTGAAATGGAAGCCGCCGAGCTTCCTGAACTGGATCAGCCTGGCGACGATCATCTCGATATTGACGTTCGGTGCGTGGTGTCCGAGGTCGACGAGGCAGAAGGCTTTGGGGCCGAGCTCCTGCGCGATCAGGTAATTCGTGCCCCAATCCTGCACCACGGTCGAGTAGAAAGCCGGCTCGTACATCTTGTGTTCGGTGAAGACGCGCCAGTCGTCCGGAAGCGCCGCATAGACCGCCTTCATCGCGTCGAGATAGCGTTCGAACGCCTTGGTGAAATTGCTTTGTCCCGGAAAGTTGGAGCCGTCGCCGATCCAGACCGTCAGCGCCTTCGAGCCGAGTGCCTTGCCGATCTCGATGCATTCGAGATTGTGCTCGACCGCCTGGCGTCGCGTCGCCGCGTCGCTATGGGAGAGCGAGCCGAATTTGTAGGAATGCGCCTGCCCTGGCGCATCGGAGAAGGTGTTGGAATTCATCGCGTCGAAGCCTAAGCCCAGCGCGGCGCCCTTCTCCTTCAATGCCTTGAGATCGGAAACCTTGTCCCATGGAATATGCAGCGAAACGGTCGGCGTCGCCCGCGTCAACGCATGGATAACGCCGCAGTCCTCGAGCTTGTCGAAGATGTTGCGCGGTTCGCCCGGGCCGGGAAAGCGCGCGAAACGCGTTCCGCCGGTGCCAACGCCCCAGGAGGGAACGGCAATGCGATAGGCGGCAACCTTTTCCTTGATAGAGTCGATCGCGATGCCGCGGCGGGCAAGCCTTTCGCCGAGGCTTTCATAGTCTCGGTTGAGCGCGTCCCTACGGCTCGCATTCTCCGCCTCGACAACGGCCTTGCTGATCATCTCGGTCATGGCAGCCTCCGGATCAGCGCGTGAACGACTGGGCATTGCCCGCGTCGACATTGACGATGTTGCCGGTCGATTTTGCCGACATATCGGAAGCGAGGAAGTAGATCGCCTCGGCAATGTCTTCCGGGAAGACGCTGAGCTTCAGCATCGACCGTTCGCGATAGTGGGCCTCCAGGTCGTCCACGTCCATCTTGTAGGCGGCTGCGCGCTGCTCCTTCCATTCGCCGGTCCAGATCTTGGAGCCGCGCAGCACCGCGTCCGGATTGACGACGTTGACACGGATCTGCGCCGACGCTCCTTCGAGCGCGAGGCAGCGGGCAAGATGGATCTCCGCCGCTTTCGCCGTGCAGTAGGCGGACGCGCCGGGGGAGGCGGCAAGGCCGTTCTTCGAGGCGACGAACACGACATTGCCGCCGGCCTTCTGGTTGCGGAAGATGCGGAAAGCCTCACGCGAGACGAGGAAATAGCCCGTCGTGAGGATGTCGATGTTCTTGTTCCAGAGGGCGAGGGTCGTATCCTCGATCGCCGCCGACGAGGCGAGCCCGGCATTGGAGACGAGGATGTCGAGACCGCCGAAGGCAAGCAGAGCGTCACCGAAACCGGCTTCGACCGCCGCTTCGCTCGTTACATTCATATTGACCGCGCGGACGAAGTCCTTGCCGTAGCGGCCAGCCAGTTCGGTTTGCGCCGCCTCGAGCGCCGTTTGGTCGATATCCGCGAGAACGACGCAGGCGCCTTCCTGCATCAGCCGGTTGGCCGTCGCCTTGCCGATGCCACCGGCGCCGCCAGTGACGAGCGCGATGCGGCCGGCGAGGCTCTTCGGCTTCGGCATGCGCTGGAGCTTGGCTTCCTCCAGGAGCCAGTATTCGATGTCGAAGGCCTCCTGCTCGGGCAAACCGACATAGGTCGACACGCCGGAGGCGCCACGCATGACATTGATTGCATTGACGTAGAATTCGCCGGAGATGCGGGCCGTCGCCTTGTCCTTGGCGAAGGTGATCATTCCGACGCCCGGGACGAGATAGACGACGGCGTTCGGGTCGCGCATCGCCGGGCTGTCGGCGCGCTTGCAGCGTTCGTAGTAGGCGGCATAGTCGGCGCGATAGGCGGCGATCGCCTCGGAAAGCCCGGCAAGTGTCTTGTCGATATCGGGATTGGCCGGATCGAAATCGACGACCAGCGGGCGGATCTTCGTCCTGAGGAAGTGGTCGGGGCAGCTTGTTCCAAGAGCGGCCAGCGGTTCGAGATTCTTGGACGTCACGAAGTCGAGGACGGCCTGGCTGTCGTCGAAGTGTCCGACCTTTTTCTCCTCCACGCTGATGAGCCCGCGGATCACCGGCATCAGTCGCTTGGCGACGACGGCGCGCTCGGCGGCGTCGAGCGTCGGCTTTACCGCCCCGCCGAATGCCGGTGCCGTGTTTTCCGTTTCGAACCAGGCAATTGCGCGGTTGATGATTTCGATCGTGGTCTCGTAGGCTTCCTTGGCCGTGTCGCCCCAGGTGAAAAGACCGTGGCTTTCGAGCACAACGCCGCGCGCCGTCGGATTTTCGAGGCAGAATTTTTCGAGCCACAGGCCGAGTTCGTAGCCCGGCCGCTTCCACGGCAGCCAGCCGATGTCGTCGCCGAAGATTTTCTGCGTCAGTTCCTTGCTGTTCGAGGAAGCGGCGATCGCGATGATCGCATCGGGATGCATGTGATCGACGTGGGTCTTTGGCACATAGGCATGAAGCGGTGTGTCGATCGAAGCGGCACGCGGATTGAGATTGAACGTGCAATGCGGCAGGTAGCCGACCATCTCGTCTTCGAACTCGACACCCCGGTAAATGCTCTTCAGGGCGCGGAGCTTGTCCATGTAAAGGGTCGCGAAGCCGTCGAGCTTGATGGTGCCCACGTCGCCGCCGGATCCCTTGACCCAGAGGACCTCGACCATTTCGCCCGTCAGCGGATCCTTTTCCATGACCTTGGCCGAGGTATTGCCGCCGCCGTAATTGGTGATCCGCTTGTCCGATCCAAGCAGATTCGAGCGGTAGAGGAGCTTCTCCGGCTCGGTCATTCCTGCTGCCTTGCCCTCGTCCCAGAGATTGGCCAGGCGTGCGCCCCGTTGCTTGTCGAGCATGTTGAATTCCTCCCGGTCAGCTATCCGCCGGCACTGAGGCCGTGGCGACATGATTGGCACCAGATCACACGGTCGGTGCGCGAATGTCAATCAAAAACGATCAAAATCGTTCATATTGCGCTGCACAATGAAAAAACATGATCGATACTGATTGACAATGCTCGGGACTGATGGAAGCATGCGAGCCATCGGAGGAGCGAATGCACGAAAAAGAAAGACATAGGGTCATCCTGTCGGCCGTTCAGGAAAAGCCGGTTGTAACAGTGCCCGAACTCGTCGAGTTGACCGACAGCTCCGAGGCGACGATCCGGCGCGATATCGCCGCTCTTCACGTGCAGAAACGCTTGCGCCGGGTGCGCGGTGGCGCCGAGGCGATCAATCCGCCCCAATTCGTCGGCCTCGCCGGCCGGCCGTTCAGCGTCAACGAGGGCCTGCATGCCCGCGAGAAGCAGGCGATCGCCAAGGAGGCGGTGGCGCTTTGCGCGGACGGAGAGCCGATCATCATCAACGGCGGCACCACGACCTTTCAGATGGTGCATTTTCTTGCAAACCGCCGAATGCAGGTCTTCACCAATTCCTTCCCGATCGCCGAACACCTGCTCAAGCATTCGAAGAACACCGTGATGCTTTCGGGAGGCACGATCTACCGCGAGCAGAACATCATATTGAGCCCCTTCGACAACGACGTGACGCGCAACTTCTATGCGCGCCGCATGTTCATGGGGGCGCAGGGGCTCGGACCTCTTGGGCTGATGGAGGCGGATCCGCTTTTGATCCAAGCCGAACAGAAACTGATCGATCAGGCCGACGAATTGGTCGTGCTGGTCGATTCCTCGAAATTTCACAGGCGCTCGAGCCTCATTCTTTGCGGACTCAAGCGCATCGCTACTGTGATCACGGATTCGGGCATCGAGGACAGGCATGCCGCAATGCTCGAAGGCGCGGGCGTCAATCTGGTCATCGCCAAGGCGAGGCCCGTCGTTGACGCGGAAAGTGCTTCATCGTCCGCCTGATGCGGGCGGAGGAGAGGGAGTGGGACGTTGCGGCATCCCGGGCATGGCCGGGGCAGGTCGCAGATAGGGGCCGGACCGATGTATTCATACTGAATGCGCGCGGCCAAAGGGAGGAGAAAGTCATGAAGCTTATGAAATCATTGATGGTCACGGCCGCCGTTGCGGTGGCGCTCATGGCCAATGCCGCGCACGCGGAAAACAAGAAGATCGCGCTCGTCGTCAAGGCGCTCGGCATCGGATTCTTCGAAGCTGCCAACAAGGGTGCACAGGAAGCCGCCAAGGAGTTGGGCGATGTCGAGGTGATCTATACCGGCCCGACCTCGACGACTGCGGAAGGCCAGATAGAGGTAATCAATTCGCTGATCGCCCAGAAGGTGGATGCGATCGCCGTTTCCGCCAACGACACCGATGCGCTGGTGCCGGCTCTCAAGAAGGCGATGGATCGGGGCATCAAGGTCATCTCGTGGGATTCGGGCGTCGCCAAGGAAGGCCGCTTGATGCACCTTAATCCGTCCTCAAGCCCGCTCATCGGCAACATGATCATCAAGCTTGCGGCCGACAACCTGCCTGAAGGCGGCGACGTCGCGGTGCTCTCGGCCTCGGCGACGGCGACCAACCAGAACACCTGGATCGCCGAAATGAAGAAGGTCCAGGGCAACTACAAGGGCATCAATGTCGTCACCACGGTCTACGGCGACGACCTCGCCGACAAGTCCTACCGCGAAACACAAGGCCTCATTCAGTCCTATCCGAACCTGAAGGCGATTATCGCGCCGACCTCCGTCGGCATCGTTGCGGCGGCGCAGGCGGTGACCGACGCCGGCAAGATCGGCCAGATCAACGTCACCGGTCTCGGTCTGCCCTCCGAAATGGCGGGCCACGTGAAGTCCGGCGCATCGAAATCCTTCGCGATCTGGAACCCGATCGACCTCGGCTACTCGGCAACGATGATCGCCTATGGTCTCGTCAACGGCGCCGAAGCGAAGCCCGGTGCGGAACTGAAGATGGGCCGCATGGGCACGGTCAAACTCGACGAAAACAACGAAGGCGCCATGGCCGATCCATTCGTCTATGATGCTTCGAACGTCGAAGAGTTTGCGAAGATCTTTTGATCGGCGCCGGGCGGGGGCAATTGCCCCTCATCCGGCCTGCCGGCCACCTTCTCCCCGCAGGCGGGGAGAAGGAAACAAGTCGCGCTGCCTCGCCCTCACGAACGTTGAGGTATCCGGCGGCCTGCGGAGTCCCCTCTCCCCGCGAGCGGGGAGAGGGTTAGGGTGAGGGGCAACCTCATTGTCGAGGCCTCACGGCGAAGGCGGTTGAACGAACGACCGCCCCCCAATTGAAAACGACTGTATTTGGTGGACCTTCTCTTGCTTCAGGATACAACCACATCGCGGATGAAGCCCGCCGTCGCGCTCGAGGGCATATCAAAGTCCTTTCCCGGCGTGCGCGCCCTTTCGGACGTTTCGCTCGCGCTATATCCCGGTTCGGTGACGGCGCTTGTCGGCGAGAACGGTGCCGGGAAGTCGACCCTCGTCAAGATCCTGACCGGCATTTATCAGCCGGATGCAGGCGCAATTCGGGTGGGGGACGCGGAAACGACGTTTCCGACCGCGCTTGCCGCCGCCCGCGCCGGTGTGACCGCAATCCATCAGGAGACGGTCCTTTTCGACGAACTCTCCGTTGCCGAAAACATCTTTCTCGGCCATGCGCCGCGCAATCGCTTCGGCTTCATCGACTGGAAGAAGCTCAATGCCGATGCGCGGGCCTTGCTGCATCGCGCCGGCGCGGATTTCGATCCGACGATCCGGCTGCGGGACCTCGGCATCGCCAGGAAGCATTTGGTGGCAATCGCCCGTGCGCTCTCGGTCGATGCGCGCGTCGTCATCATGGACGAGCCGACGGCCGCCCTTTCGCACAAGGAAATCCACGAGCTCTACGCCCTGATCGAGCGGCTGAAAGCCGATGGCAAGGCCATCCTCTTCATCAGCCACAAGTTCGACGAGATCTTCCGGATCGCAGACCGCTATACGGTTTTCCGCGACGGCACGATGGTCGGCGAGGGCTTGATCGCTGACGTTAGCCAGGACGATCTCGTGCGCATGATGGTGGGCCGCGCCGTCGGCTCCGTCTATCCGAAGAAGGAGGTCCAGATCGGTGAGCCGGTGCTGACCGTCTCCGGCTATCGCCACCCGACCGAATTCGAGGACATCAATTTTGAACTGAGGCGCGGCGAAATCCTCGGCTTCTACGGCCTCGTGGGCGCCGGGCGGTCGGAATTCATGCAGTCGCTGATCGGCATCACCCGGCCGTCGGCCGGCGCGGTCAAGCTGGGCGGGCAGGTGCTGGTTATCCGCAGCCCGGCCGAGGCGATCCGCGCGGGCATCGTTTATGTGCCGGAAGAGCGCGGGCGGCAGGGTGCGATCATCGGCATGCCGATTTTCCAAAACATCACGCTTCCATCGCTGTCGCAAACATCGCGCTCCGGCTTCTTGAAGCTCGCCAACGAATTCGCGCTCGCACGCGATTATACCTCCCGGCTCGACCTCCGCGCCGCCTCGCTCGACCAGGACGTCGGCACGCTTTCCGGCGGCAACCAGCAGAAGGTCGTAATCGCCAAGTGGCTCGCAACCAGGCCGAAGGTGATCATCCTCGACGAACCGACCAAGGGCATCGATATCGGCTCCAAGGCCGCCGTCCACGCCTTCATGAGCGAACTTGCGGCCGAAGGCCTGAGCGTCATCATGGTATCCTCGGAAATTCCCGAGATCATGGGCATGTCGGATCGCGTGATCGTCATGCGCGAGGGGCGGATCGCTGGACGCTTCGAGCGTGCAGAGTTGACGGCTGAAAAGCTGGTGCGCGCGGCTGCCGGCATCGAAGCGCAATCGAACGGTAGGGCCGCATGATGGCGAAGCTCTTGAAGAATCGCGAAATCCTGCTCGTCGTCGCCATCATCGCGCTCATCGCCTTGATCGCATTGCGCTTTCCCGCCTTCATAAGCCCGGCAAGTTTTGCTCGCGTCTATAACGACACCTCAATTCTGATCATTCTGGCGCTCGGACAGATGGCGGTGATCCTCACCCGCTGCATCGATCTGTCGATGGCCGCCAATCTTGCGCTGAGCGGCATGGTCGCGGCCATGTTGAACACCGCCTTTCCCGGCCTGCCGATTCCCCTGGTCATTCTTGCCGCAATGGCGCTCGGCGGCCTGCTCGGCATGATCAATGGAACGCTCGTCTGGAAACTCAACATCCCGCCGATCGTCGTTACGCTCGGAACGCTGACGATTTATCGCGGCCTGATCTTCCTCCTGACGGACGGCAAATGGATCAACGCTCACGAGATGAGTGATACCTTCAAGGCGCTGCCGCGCCTTGAGCTCGCCGGCATGCCGGTGCTGTCCTGGCTCTCGCTCCTGATGATCACACTGATGTACCTGGTGATGAGCCGCACGCCGCTCGGGCGCGCCTTTTATGCCGTCGGCGGCAATCCGCACGCCGCCGTCTATACGGGCATCGATGTCGGCCGCACGCGCTTCTTCGCCTATTGCCTTTCGGGCACGCTCGCTGGCCTTTCCGGTTATCTCTGGGTGTCGCGCTATGCAGTCGCCTATGTCGACATCGCCGCGGGCTTCGAGCTCGATATCATTGCGGCCTGCGTCATCGGCGGCATTTCGATTGCCGGCGGCATCGGTTCGGTGGGAGGCGCCGTGCTTGGCGCACTGTTCCTGGGCGTGATCAAGAACGCGCTGCCGGTCATCAATATTTCGCCCTTTGCGCAAATGGCGATTTCCGGAACGGTCATCATAATCGCCGTCGCCGTCAACGCCCGTGCCGAAAAGCGCAAGGGCCGGGTCATTCTTAGAAAAGCGGAGGCGGTCTGATGACGGACGCTCACCTTTCTCCCCGCAACATTCCGGACCGGCTGCAGGGCCGCGGTGCTCGCATCCTGAAAAGCTGGGAAAGCCTGCTGCTTGCCGTCGCGGTCGCGATCTTTCTCGGCAATTCTCTGGCCTCGCCCTATTTCCTCGATCCGTGGAACCTCTCCGACGCCACCTTCAATTTCACCGAGAAGGCGATGATCGCCTTCGCCATGGCTCTGGTCATCATCTCCGGCGAGATCGATCTTTCGGTCGCATCGATCATCGCGCTCGCCTCGACGGCAATGGGCTATGCCGTGCAATTGGGCGTCGATACGCAGGCGCTCGTCGCGATCGGTCTTGGCGTCGGCGTCATCTGCGGCACGGTCAACGGGCTGCTCATCACCGGGCTCGGGCTGCCGTCGATCGTGGTGACGATCGGTACGATGAGCCTGTTTCGCGGGCTCTCCTTCATCGTCCTCGGCGACCAGGCCTTTACCGGCTATCCGGAAAGCTTCGCCTGGTTCGGGCAGGGTTATGTGTGGTGGGTTTTCTCCTTCGAGTTCACGCTTTTCGTGCTGCTTGCCGTCATTTACAGTGTGCTCCTGCACAAGACGAATTTCGGCCGCACCGTCTACGCCATTGGCAACAACCAGACGGCGGCGCTCTTTTCGGGCGTGCGCGTGGCGCGGGTGAAGTTCATTCTTTTCCTGCTCACCGGGCTGATGGCGGGTCTCGCCTCGATATGCCTCACCTCCCGCCTCGGCTCGACACGCCCGTCGATCGCACTCGGCTGGGAGCTGGAAGTGGTAACGATGGTCGTTCTCGGCGGCGTCAACATTCTGGGCGGCTCGGGCACCATTCCCGGCGTCGTGCTGGCGGCACTGATCATGGGCATGGTGACGTTCGGCTTCGGCCTCCTGAACGTGCCCGGCATCGTCATGTCGATCTTCATCGGCCTGCTGCTGATCTCGGTCATCGCCCTGCCGATCCTTTGGCAGCGTGCCCGCCGCCGTCTTGCGAGTTGAGGTTATCGATGGAGAAATACGCCTTCCGCATGCGGCTCAATCCGGGCATGGCTGCCGAGTACAAGGCGCGCCACGATGCGATCTGGCCCGAACTGGTCGTCCTGCTCAAGGAGGCGGGAATCTCCGACTATTCGATCCATCTCGATGAAGAGACCAACCTTCTCTTCGGCGTGCTCTGGCGGACCGACACGCACGGGATGGCGGAGCTTCCCTCGCATCCGGTCATGCGGAAGTGGTGGGCCTACATGGCCGATATCATGGAAACGCATGCGGAGAACGAGCCCGTTGCCGTGCCGCTGAAGACCGTTTTCCATCTGAGCTGACGATGAACACGGTCGCTGTCATCGACATAGGCAAGACGAACGCCAAGGTCGCGTTGGTCGATCTCGAGCGATTCGAGGAAATCGCCGTGCGCAAGACGGGCAACGGCGTGGTCAATGACGGTGTTTACCCGCATTTTGATATCGATCGCCTTTGGCGCTTCATTCTCGATAGTCTCGGCGCGCTCAATCGTGAGCACGCGGTAGACGCCATTTCGGTTACCACACACGGGGCAACCGCCGTCCTGCTCGATGACGCCGGCGAACTCGCCCTGCCGGTTCTGGATTACGAATTCACCGGGCCGGACGCGCTGGCCGAGAACTACGACCGGGTTCGCGCGCCGTTCTCCGAGACCGGTTCGGCGCGCCTGCCGATGGGCCTAAATGTCGGCGCGCAGCTCTTCTGGCAAGAGCGCATGTTCCCGGAACAATTTGCGAAGGTCGCGACCATCCTGACCTATGCGCAATATTGGTCCTATCGGCTGACCGGCATAAGAGCGAACGAATTGACGTCGCTGGGCTGCCACACCGACCTCTGGAACCCGAAGGCCGCCGCGTTCTCCTCAATGGTCGAGGCGCTCGGCTGGCGGAAATTCTTCGCGCCGGTGCGCAGGGCGAGCGACGTGCTCGGCGGATTACGGCCGCAACTGGCGGATCAAACCGGTATGCCGCCGAACCTCCCGGTCTATTGCGGTATCCACGATTCGAATGCCTCGTTGCTGCCTCATCTGCTGACACGCAGTGCGCCGTTTTCGGTCGTCTCCACCGGAACCTGGGTCGTGATCCTCTCGGTCGGGGGCGACAGGATGGATCTCGATGAGAAACGCGACACGCTGATCAACGTCAACGCCCTTGGCGATCCGGTGCCCTCGGCCCGCTTCATGGGCGGCCGCGCCTTCTCGACGCTTGTGGGCGAGGACCCGCCCGCGCCTTCGCACGAAGCGGAGCGTGAAGTTCTGGCTGCGCGCCACATGCTTCTTCCGTCGGTGCCTGTGGGCTCAGGGCCGTTCCCATCGATCAGTGCCCGCTGGACGGCGGAAGAAG
The DNA here is from genome assembly GCF_030124405.1 of Sinorhizobium sp. 7-81. NCBI lineage: Bacteria > Pseudomonadati > Pseudomonadota > Alphaproteobacteria > Hyphomicrobiales > Rhizobiaceae > Sinorhizobium > Sinorhizobium sp. 7-81. The sequence continues at coordinate 583,591 of NZ_JASKLT010000001.1, forward strand.
AGGCACTTGCTCCAGCCGAGCGGCTGGCCGTCGTTTCCTTCCATCTCGCCCTGATGACGGCGACGTGTCTCGATTTGATCGGCGCAAAAGGAGAGATCGTTGTCGAAGGACCCTTTGCTGCCAACGCCGCCTATTTGCGCATGCTTGGCGCGGCCACGGGCAGGCAAGTCCTTGCCGACAGCCACAGCGCCACAGGGACCAGCCTTGGTGCGGCCTGCCTGGTGGAGGGCGTTCGTGTCCGGACCGGGGCGGAGCGTTTCGTAGACACCGCCCCGGGTGACTATGCGGGATATGCCGAAGAATGGCGCGCGCTCACCGCTATGCACGTGCAGCGTGCAGTCGGCGCCTAAAGTTTACCCGTACAGAATGTATAGGCGAAGTAGTGTCGTCGTGTTGAGCAAATGGATCAGAAAACCGCGTTCCGGTTCACTGATCGATTATGTTCAAGATTGATGACGATCGAAATTGCCGTCATCGTCAGGAATGCAGTGATGGCGGCGCCTATTCCAAGAACAATCATTGTTCATTTCCTGTCGGCGCACCATCATGATGTCGCCCAGCCTGCGTGAAAGTTATTGTCGGCGATCTGCGCCTTTCCACTCTCGCTTCGATACGCGACCGAAAGTAGAAGCACAATTCTAAACTCTTGTGATTGAAAACCTGTTGTTGTCCGGATGGAACAGTGACGGTTCGCTGCAGTGCAAAAAGCCGACGCCCCTGAGGTCGTCGGTGAATTTTAGCAATTCCAATTACGGGCCACGAGCCGTTAACTTTCAAGCAACGAATTAACCATAAACATGGTCGCACACGTCGGAATAGGAAGTCTCAGGTTCTCCTCAAGGCATGACGCCGCACCGCCGTACCGGTTCCGGTCCGGTATCCATTCTTCACCGAAATTACTTGCGGGATGGACGATGGCAGACGCTGCGGCGCGCTGATCGCATGGATCGGGCGTGACCACCGCTGGCCCCTGGCCGGCCCTCCCCAGGCGAGTTTCGATTGCGCACTACGGCGCCACGCGTCTGTTCAGACGCTGATGTCGCTGTAACACTTTGAATTTCTGCATGATTTCACCTTAGATCGATCCGGATCCAAGGAATTATGCAGTAGCGGGGATCAGTGTGAAGCAGGACGCGTCGCCAGAACAGGCAAGAAGGGGCCAAGCGGCAAGCTTGCTTGAGCGCCTGCGTTTTGCCGGGCTCGACGAAGATGGCTGCGCGCTCCTGCGCCACCATCGCGAGACCCTTTCGCCGCGCATCAACCTTGCGCTTCGGGACCTTTTTCATCGATTTCAGACTTTTCCGGATGCCGCCCGCCATTTCGACAGTGACCGCCAGCTCGATCGGCTGCACGATCTCCAATCGTCACATTGGAACGTCCTGACTGACGCCCGTTTCGACGGGCTCTATGCAGAGCGCGTGAAGGTGCTTGCCGATAGCGAAGGGCGCATGGGACTCGACCCGCGCTGGCAGATGGCGAGTCATGCGGTGGTGCTGGAGCATCTGCTGACCGGTCTCATAGGGGATGCATGGCCTAACTCCCTGCTTCCCTTCGGCAAGAACCGGAAGAAGGAACTCTGCGATCTCGTCGCTGCGCTCGTGCGCACCACCTTCGTCGATACGGAAATTGCGGTGTCGCTGCGCTTTAATGCGCTCAGGCAACAGCACCAACGGCAACTCGCCGAGCAGCGCAGAGACGATGAAACGGAAGTAGGCGACCTTTTCTCGGACTTTCTGCAGGCGCTAGGTGACGGTGATCTTGCTGCCCGTCTGCCGGAAAGCGGTTCGGATGCATATCAACCGATCGTCGCAAGCCTCAACGCGTCCCTGGAGCAGATTCAGGCCGCCTTGCAATCCGCTGACGAGCGTGCCGTAGCGGCAGAAACCATGATCTTAGAGCTGCACGCCCGCGCGGCTGAATTCTCCGGCAAGGCTGGAGGCGAAGCCGAGGCGCTCTCCCGCCAGGCAGCAACACTCGGCGGCATGACCGAACGCGTGCGAGCCGGATCGGCACGCATCGGCGAAACCGAAGCGAAGGCGAACGAAACGCGCATTGCGGTGGAGCGGAGCGGCGAGATTGCCGGCCAGGCGATTTCGGCGATGGCGGATATCGAGGCCTCTGCCGAAAAGATCGGTCAGATCATCGGTGTGATCGACGAGATTGCCTTCCAGACCAATCTTCTGGCTCTCAATGCCGGTATCGAGGCAGCGCGCGCCGGCGACAGCGGCCGCGGCTTCGCGGTGGTCGCCCAGGAGGTGCGCGCACTCGCGCAGCGCTCCGGCGAGGCGGCGCGCGAGATCAAACAGCTTGTTACGGGAACCAAGGCCCAGGTCGAGGCCGGCGTCGAGATGGTCGGCCGGACGCAGGATGCGATCAGCAGCATCGTAGAGCAGGTGATTTCTATCAACGCGGCCGTTTCGGGCATCGCCCGCGAGGCCGAAGATCAGGTGAGCGATCTTCGTACCGCCGCCTCTGAAATCGGCGGGATCTCGCAAGCAATCCAGCAAAGCGCCACGCTGGCGGAAAGCGCCGCGGGATCGTCGGACGACCTGCACGGCGTCATCGTGGAACTCGGCCAATCAATCCGCAGGTTCCGCCTCGAACGGCATCAAGCGGCACGCGCCGCCGCGACCTCTACCCCGGTGCTGTCGCGCGCTTCGCAGCGCGCGGAGGCGCAAGTCGGCTACGAGGACGCGATCACACTGCTCGATGACGGTGCCGTCTCGGGGCGGCACGTTGCAGGACGGCACCACTAGTCTTGGGCGAGGCATTTGAAGGCAGGCAGGCGAGGAAATCGAAATGGCCAGCAAGAAGACCGCTCAGAAGACGCTCAGGCTCGCTCCTGTGCTCGATCTGAATGAGGCGACGGCACTGCATGAAAAGCTCCTGGCGCTGAAAGGCAGCGCGGTCGCCATCGATGCCTCCGCTGTCGAGCGGATCGGTGCGCTCTGCGTTCAGGTGCTGATCGCCGGCGCAAGGCATTGGGAAGAACAGCAGCTGTCTTTCACCTTCGCCAAGGTGTCGGACGCATTCGTTAAGACGACACAGCTCATCGGCGTGGATATCGATCCCCTGATGGCAAAGGAGATTTGAGAAATGAAGAAGAGAGTTCTGACTGTCGACGACTCCCGCACGATCCGGAACATGCTTCTCGTCACCCTCAACAATGCCGGATTCGAGACGATCCAGGCCGAGGACGGCGTCGAAGGGCTTGAGGTCCTGGAGGAAGCCAATCCGGATGTCATCGTTACCGATATCAACATGCCGCGCCTCGACGGCTTCGGTTTCATCGAGGGCGTGCGCAAGAATGACCGCTACCGCGCCGTGCCGATCCTGGTGCTGACCACGGAGAGCGACGCCGAGAAGAAGAACCGTGCACGGCAGGCGGGGGCTACCGGCTGGATCGTCAAACCGTTCGACCCGACCAAGCTGATCGATGCAATCGAGCGCGTAACGGCCTGAAATCCGAGGACAGCCTCCAATGGATATGAACGAAATCAAAGAGATTTTCTTCCAGGAATGCGAGGAGCAGCTCGCGGAACTGGAGTCGGGTCTCCTGAAGCTCAACGACGGTGATCGCGATCCGGAAACGGTCAATGCCGTCTTTCGCGCGGTCCACTCCATCAAGGGGGGCGCAGGTGCGTTCGGGCTGGATGATCTCGTGTCGTTCGCGCATGTGTTCGAGACGACGCTCGACTGCGTTCGATCCAACAGGTTGGAGCCCAATCAGGACGTCCTGAAGGTAATGCTGAAGTCGGCGGACGTGCTCGCCGACCTCACGAATGCTGCCCGCGACGGAGGCAGCGTCGATCAGGCCCGCAGCCGCCAACTGATCAAGGAACTCGAGGCGCTGGCCAATGGCGAGCTGCCGCAGGCGACTGCTGCCGAGCCGGCGTTCAAGGCGGCGCCCGCACCGGTTGCCGCGCCTCCTGTCAACGAGGAAGGCTTTCAGCCCGTTGCCTTCTCCTTCGAGGACTTCGAGGCGGACGAACCGGCCGTGATCGAGGCCCCCTGCTACGAGATCGTCTTCAGGCCGAAATCCGAACTCTATGCCAAGGGCAACGATGCCACGCTGCTTCTGCGCGACCTGTCGCGCCTCGGCGAGATGAGCATTCACTGCGATATGGATGGAATGCCGCCGCTCGAGCGGATGAATCCGGAGGCGGCCTACTTCTCCTGGAAGATTTCGCTGAAGACGGACAAGGGCGAGGAGGCAATCCGCTCTGTGTTCGAATTCGCGGAATGGGATTGCGACCTCGACATCGCCTTGGCCGGCGGCTGCGCGGTCGATGCGAGCGAGGAGTTGCCGATGCAGCCCGTTCCCTTCGATCTCTCGATGCTGGACGAGGCACCGGCCGGTTCGGCTGAAGAGGAAGAACAATTCGCCACCCGCGACCGCGATGCGGCCGTTTCGGCGGCTGGGACGGCAAGCAATGTCTTGCAGATGGCTCAGTCCTCCACCCGGGCTCCTGCGGAAGCTCAGAGGAACACGACGGCTGCGGCCAGCGCGGCTGCCCAGCAGGCGGCCTCCGCCGCGACCCCCACCATCCGCGTCGACCTCGATCGCGTCGATCGCCTGATCAATCTCGTCGGCGAACTCGTCATCAACCAGGCGATGCTGTCGCAGAGCGTGATCGAGAACGATACGAACGGTACGTCATCGATCAATATGGGCCTCGAGGAGCTGCAGCAGCTCACCCGCGAGATTCAGGACAGCGTCATGGCGATCCGCGCGCAGCCGGTGAAGCCCGTCTTCCAGCGCATGTCCCGCATCGTCCGGGAAATCGCCGACATGACCGGCAAGTCCGTCCGTCTCGTCACTGAGGGCGAGAACACGGAAGTGGACAAGACGGTCATCGACAAGCTCGCCGAACCGCTGACGCATATGATCCGCAACGCTGTCGACCACGGCCTCGAAACGCCGGAAAAACGGCTTGCCGCCGGCAAGAGCGCCGAAGGCACTGTGCGCCTGACGGCCAAGCACCGTTCGGGCCGCATCGTCATCGAGCTTGCCGACGACGGCGCCGGCATCAACCGCGAGAAGGTGCGCCAGAAGGCGATCGACAACGATCTCATCGCCGCCGACGCCAACCTCTCGGACGAGGAAGTCGACAACCTGATCTTCCATGCGGGCTTCTCGACCGCCGACAAGATCTCCGACATTTCCGGCCGAGGCGTCGGCATGGACGTCGTCAAGCGTTCCATCCAGGCACTCGGCGGGCGCATCAACATCTCGTCGAAGCCCGGGCAGGGCTCGGTCTTCACGATGAGCCTGCCGCTGACGCTTGCCGTCCTCGACGGCATGGTGGTGACGGTTGCCAACCAGACGCTGGTCGTGCCGTTGACCGCCATCGTCGAAACGCTTCAGCCCGAGGCCGCCGCGATCCACAGCTTCGGCGCCAGCCAGCGCCTGATCTCAATCCGCAACTCCTTCTGCCCGCTGGTCGATGTCGGCCGCATCCTGAACTTCCGCGCGACGCAGGCCAATCCGGTTGAGGGCGTGGCGCTGCTCGTCGAGTCCGAGGGCGGCGGCCAGCGCGCCTTGATGGTCGATGCGATCCAGGGGCAGCGGCAGGTGGTGATCAAGAGCCTTGAGGCGAACTATACGCACGTCCCCGGCATCGCTGCAGCCACCATCCTCGGCGACGGTCGCGTGGCGCTCATCCTCGATGTCGACGCCATCGTCGCGGCCTCGCGCGGGCAAACCCTGAAACCTGAAATGTCTCTTGCTGCAGCCGGATAATACCTATGACCTATGCCGCAAAAAATCTGACGACTGGCGGACGGGAGCTCATCGCTTTCCGCGTCGGCGATCAGGAATTCTGCGTGAACATCATGGCGGTCCGCGAAATTCGCGGCTGGACACCGGCTACGCCTATGCCGCATGCGCCATCTTATGTGCTCGGCGTCATCAATCTGCGCGGCGCGGTGTTGCCGATAGTCGATCTCTCCGCCCGCCTGGGCATGAAGCCCGCCGAGCCGACGGTTCGGCATGTGATCATCGTCGCCCAGGTGAGGAACCAGGTGGTTGGGCTCCTCGTCGACGCCGTTTCCGACATCCTGACCGTCAGGGACGAGGACGTCCAGCCGACGCCGGACATTTCGTCCGAATTCGAGAAGACATTTGCCCGAGGCGTATTGGCGATCGAAGGTCGGATGATCTGCCTGGTCGAACTCGAAGCGGTTTTCCCCCATGAGGAAAGGGAGGCGGCATGAGAGCTCAGGCCATTCTCGAACAGAAACTGTCGCCGGACGAATGCCTTGCGAGCGGCGAATATCCGCTGACGCGCCGCGATCTCAACGAGATCGCTGCGATGATCTATGCCGATGCCGGGATCTATCTCAACGAATCCAAGGCGTCGCTCGTCTATTCGCGGCTGTCGAAGCACATCCGCAATCTCGGGCTCAAGGGTTTTCGTGATTATTGTCAGCTCGTCGGCTCGCCGGCCGGCGCAGCGGCGCGACGTGACATGCTCTCGCACCTGACGACGAATTTCACCCGCTTCTTCCGCGAAAACCACCACTTCGAACACCTGAAGACGGACGTGCTGCCCAAGCTGATCGCCAGCGCGAAGAGCGGCGGACGCGTTCGCATCTGGTCGGCGGCATGCTCCGACGGTCAGGAGCCCTATTCGATCGCGCTCACGGTTCTGTCGTTGCTGCCGAACGCCGCCGACTATGACTTCCGCATTCTGGCGACGGATATCGATCCGAAGATCCTGGCACTTGCGCGGGCCGGGGTCTATGACGCGACGGCGCTCGAAACGGTCAATCCCGCCATGCGCAAGCAGTGGTTCAGCGAGGTCAATGTCGGCGGCCGCGTCAAGTGGCAGATCGACGACCGCGTCAAGCGGCTGATCACCTTCAACGAGCTCAATCTCATGGCGCAATGGCCGATAAAAGGGCCTTTCGATGTCATCTTCTGCCGCAACGTGGTGATCTATTTCGACGAGCCGACGCAGATGAAGATCTGGTCGCGCTTCGCCGGCGTGCTCAACACCAACGGGCATCTCTATATCGGCCATTCGGAGCGTGTGTCCGGGGATGCCAAGTCTGAGTTCGACAATATCGGCATCACCACCTATCGCCATACCGGCAAGTTTCATGGAGTCCGCGCATGAGTGCTCCCGCACGCGTTCTCGTTGTCGATGACTCGGCCACCATGCGCGGCCTCATCACCGCCGTGCTGAATGCGGATCCTGACGTGACCGTCGTCGGCCAGGCAGCCGATGCGATCGAGGCACGCCAGGCGATCAAGCAGCTCGATCCCGACGTCGTCACGCTCGACATCGAGATGCCGAACATGAACGGGCTCGAGTTTCTCGACAAGATCATGCGGCTGCGTCCCATGCCGGTCATCATGGTCTCGACCCTGACCCACAAGGGCGCGGAAGCATCGATCGCCGCGCTCGAAATCGGTGCCTTCGACTGTGTCGGCAAGCCGCACCCCGGCGATCCGAATCCGTTCGGCGATCTGATCGACAAGGTGAAGGCGGCCGCACGCTCGCAGCGAAAGCTCCTCATCACCGGCAACAAGGCCGCCGCCCCGACCGCCGCTAACGCAAATGCCGTTTCCGATTACAGGGCGGGCCGCAAGATCATCGCCATAGGCGCATCGACCGGCGGCGTCGAAGCTCTGATCACCGTGCTGCAGAAGTTCCCGGCCAATTGTCCTCCGACGGTGATCACGCAGCACATGCCGCACACCTTCACCAGGAGCTTTGCGGAAAGGCTTAATCGCCTTTGCGCGCCGACCGTCCAGGAGGCGACCGACGGCGCGCGCCTGGAGGTCGGCAAGATCTATCTGGCGCCGGGCGGTGAACGTCACCTTCAGGTGGCCAATGCCGCCGCGCCTTGCTGCCGTCTCGTCGATCGCGACCCGGTCAATGGCCATCGGCCCTCGGTCGACGTGCTGTTCGATTCGGTTGCCGAACTCGCGGGCCGCAACGCGATCGGTGTCATTCTGACCGGAATGGGCCGCGACGGCGCGTCCGGTCTCCTCAAGATGCGACATGCCGGTGCACGCACCTTCGGACAAAACGAAAAGACTTGTGTCGTCTACGGCATGCCGAGAGTTGCCTATGAATTGGGTGCTGTCGAAACGCAGCTCCCCCTCGGGTCGATCGGGGAGGAGATCCTGAAGACCGCAGCAGCCCGAAAAGAAGGAAGCGAATAATGTCCATCGCCGAAAAAATAAAAGTTCTGATCGTCGACGATCAGGTGACGAGCCGTCTGCTCCTGGGCGACGCCCTGCAGCAGCTCGGTTTCAAGCAGATCACCGCAGCCGGCGACGGGGAACAGGGCATGAAGATCATGGCCCAGAACCCGCACCACCTCGTTATCTCGGATTTCAATATGCCGAAAATGGACGGGCTCGGATTGCTCCAGGCCGTGCGATCGAACCCGACGACGAAGAAAGCTGCCTTCATCATCCTGACCGCGCAGGGCGACCGCGCGCTGGTGCAGAAGGCAGCCGCCCTCGGCGCCAACAATGTTCTCGCCAAGCCGTTCACGATCGAAAAGATGAAGGCTGCGATCGAGGCGGTGTTCGGGGCGCTGAAATGATGAACGAGGCCGCCGGCAGGCGCGTGCATGTCATCCAGGGCGAGTTCAAGGTCATCAACGATCCGAATATCGTTCTTTCGACCATTCTCGGGTCCTGCGTGGCCGCCTGCATGCGTGATCCGGTGATCGGCGTCGGCGGTATGAATCATTTCCTGTTGCCCGGTTCCGCGACGTCGAACTCCGGCGGGGACGCCACGCGCTATGGTGTGCACCTGATGGAACTGCTGATCAACGGCCTGTTGAAGCAGGGCGCCCGTCGCGACCGATTGGAAGCAAAGATCTTCGGCGGCGCCAAGACAATTGCGAGATTCTCGAATGTCGGCGAGCAGAATGCCGCCTTCGCGCGCCAGTTCCTGCTGGACGAAGGGATCCGCATCGTCGGCGAAAGCACGGGCGGTGAGCACGGCCGCAAGCTGGAATATTGGCCATCCTCCGGGCGTGCCCGCCAATACGCGTTGACGGGGATGGAAGCGCAACGGGCAATGCAGATGGACCAGCGACCTGCGCCTGTGCCGAAGCCGGTGGAAAGCTCCATCGAATTCTTCTGATCGTGCTCGGCCAGCCGAACAACGCACTTCCGAATTCCATTTCGCAGACGACGTGAGGACAGACCATGCAGATCGACTACCAGGGCCATGCGCCTCACGCCGAAGAATCCTTGCCCGCTGTACTCATGCGCATCGTCACGGAGCTCCATGACGTCGCCTACCTCATCGAACGCATCGAGCCGCAGCTCTACGGCAATCGCGGCGTGGCCTCGTCCGATGCGTCCGAGCAGGTGATGGTGCTTCAGGGCATCGACCTGGCCGTGCAGAAGACGCGTGGGCTGGCCGAATTTATCGATACGATCACGGCATCCATTCCCGACACCTGGCTTGTCGACGTCACGACCGCGGTCAACCTGGTCAAGCTTGCGGACATGAGAAAGGCACTGGGCAGCGGCATGCTGCGCCATGGCCATTCGCAGCCCTTGACGAAAGCCTCAGGCGACTTCGAAGCGTTCTGACGTCGCATTGATAGAGTAATCGAGGCGGGATTGTCCCTGATCCCACATTGAGGGAGATTGCCCCTCACCGTGCAGCGTCCTTTGAATTGCCGCCTGTTTTGCGTTCAAATCGGCTGCGATCTAAGGAAACGTGCAGTAGCCCTCTCTCTGTCAGGATGGGAGGGGCTTAAGAAGCGGCCGCACCCTTCGGCGATTCTTCCTGTTCTTCGTCAAGTTCGCGCAAGTTTCGCTGCCTAGCTTCGCATCCGGGGCTGGTAGATTCGCGCGTATTGGACATCGGCTGAAGCGCAAGCCGATACCCAGCAAACCCGAACATTGGAGCTGCGCATGGCGCAGGCCGGATGACCGGCTTGGCCGTCTTGCGATACTGGGTGCGGAAACAGAATGAATCTGTTCGATCAATTCTCGACGTTCACGAAAAACCTCGGCAATCTGGGGCAAGGCAAACTGATCGCGCTCGCCGTGGCCGGCATCGTAGCGGTCGGTTTCGTCCTCGCGGCCGGGATCTACGTCAACAGACCATCGTTTGAAACGCTCTATGTCGGCCTCGAGCGCAGCGACGTCACCCAGATCAGCATTGCGCTTGCCGAGGCAAACATCGATTTCGACGTAGGATCGGACGGCGGCAGCATCCAGGTTCCGGTCGGCATGACCGGCAAGGCCCGCCTGTTGCTTGCCGAGCGCGGTTTGCCCAGCAGCGCCAATGCCGGTTACGAACTCTTCGACAATGTCGGCTCGCTGGGCCTCACCTCCTTCATGCAGGAAGTGACGCGCGTCCGCGCACTTGAAGGCGAAATCGCCCGCACCATCCAGCAAATCTCCGGTATCGCCGCCGCGCGCGTGCACATCGTGATGCCGGAACGCGGAAGCTTCCGCAAGGCCGACCAGACGCCGACGGCGTCGGTCATGATTCGCGCGAGTGCAACGGTTGGCCGCAGTGCCGCCGCCTCGATCCGTCACCTCGTCGCTTCTTCCGTGCCGGGCCTCGATGTCGACGATGTCACGATTCTGGATTCGACAGGACAGCTTCTCGCCTCCGGCGACGACCCGGCGAACAGCGCCCTCAACCAGTCGCTTGGCGTCGTCCAGAATGTCCAGACGGATCTCGAAAAGAAGATCGACAATGCGCTCGCGCCGTTCCTCGGCATCGATAATTTCCGCACCAGCGTGACTGCCCGGCTCAACACCGATGCGCAACAGATCCAGGAAACCGTCTTCGATCCCGAGTCGCGCGTCGAGCGCTCGACCCGCGTGACCAAGGAAGAGCAGAAGTCCAGCCAGCAGCAGCCGGACAACGCCGCGACCGTTCAGCAGAACGTGCCCCAGGCTGCACCGCGCGGCGGCGCCGGCCCACAGTCCAGCGACGAAGCGGCGAAGAAGGAAGAGCAGACCAACTACGAGATCAACAGCAAGACGATCGCCACCGTCAAGAACAGCTATTCGATCGAGCGGCTGTCGATCGCCGTCGTCGTCAACCGCGGCCGCCTTGCGGCGATGGTCGGAGAAACGGCCGATCAGGCGAAGATTGACGCCTACCTGCAGGAAATGCAGAAGATCGTTTCATCGGCCGCCGGCGTCGATGCTAGCCGCGGCGACGTCGTCACGCTGAACGCCATGGATTTCGTCGAGACGCAATTGCTGGACCAGCCGGTGGCCGGACCGGGCGTCATGGAAATGCTGACGCGCAATCTCGGCGGCATCATCAATTCGCTTGCCTTCGTTGCCGTCGCTTTCCTGGTTGTTTGGATGGGCATGCGGCCGCTCGCCCGCCAGATGGGTTTCGGCGGCAAGGCAGGCCAGCTGGAAAGCGAAGCGGCCGGTCTCGAACTGCCGGACTTCTCTCCGGTCGGCGCCGGCGCCGGTGGGGCGCTCATGGAAGGCTTCGGCTCGGACTTCGGCTTCGACAGCACCGACGACCTGCTCAACCTCGGCGAGGAGGGCGGCAGCTTCAACCGACGCGTCAAGGAAGGACCGGAACGGCGGCTTGCACGCATGGTGGAGATCAGCGAGGAGCGGGCAGCGAAGATTCTGCGCAAATGGGCCCTCGATCGGGCCGCCTGACGGCCGTCGCCAAGGCAACCGCCGCTTCGCAAAAGGATCCCGCCCAAGTGGCGGGATTTTTTTCGCCCCGAAGATCCCGGGTGTGAATTGCGGCTCTGCGTTGAAATATTAGCGGACCTCGAAGCGTATTGGCGGCCGGACGAGGGCATGGTGTCAAGAATCCGCCGCCGTCGCCCGAGTCTCGGCCGTTATGACCGGCACAAAGGTTAACAATAAAGTAACATTTATAGATTCAAAGCCGCGGGCGACGTCCGGGTTGGTGGCGTAATCTACTGGTGGTATTGTGCTGAATGCTCAGATTGCCATAAATATAGTTTCCTTAGGCTCAAATAAAACGAGTGATCGGCGTTCCTCTATTCGTTGCATTCCTGTGGACAGACTGTCCAGGTACTGATGCATTTCGGCAACAGGTGATACGCTAAAGTAAATGCCACTTTTATTTCGTTAGAAGCGTTGGAGTGAAAAAGCACGTTTGAGCGCCGCAGAAACTGCGCTTTCGACCGCGCACATCAAGGCGCACGCTCGTCCAGATTGTCCCGTCTGGAAAATGAGCCTGTATTAAAGTCATTGAATATCAATATGATACTTTACTGATCCCGTTATTCCTGTCTTTGCCCTTTTGATTTCGAAGCAGGGGCAGGCACATGATTTCGTCAGCGAGCGTCGAAGTAAATGGCCAGCGGACGCCAGTGGTTTTTCCAGAGCCGCGATGTACAGTTTAGGAACTGATTCGCGTCCTGACTTGCGGATGGCGGTGAATATCGGCTCCGGCCGAACTGTCGGCGACGACAGCAAGCGCATGTCCAAGGGCGTCGAATTCGGCACGGGGGCTGAAGTTATGGACGTTTCGCAAGCAGAGGTCGTCTGGCCTTTGCAGACGGCTGTGCCGCATAAGTGCGGCCGGGGGATTTCGAGGGAACAATTGATTCGGCGGCTCGCCGAAACCGCCGAGCGCGGTGGTTTCGCAAACGCACTTGCGGCACTGACGGAATATGTTGGCGCGACCCACTACCTCCTCGCTCGCCACGAGCTTTCTCAGGACAGCGGGCTTGATTGCATTGTCTGCTCCGACTGGCCGTTCGACGTCGTGCGGAGATTGGCGGCTATCGTCGTGGGCTTGAATGCCAAGACGACAGAACTGGAGAAGTGTCTCGCGGTTCTGCAGCCGTGCTTTCACGCGATGCCGGACGATGTGGACCTGCCGCGCGGCGTCAGCCGGGAATATTGCGTCGTCGCTTTCAATGTCGGACGAACGCGGTTCTCGCTCATGCTCTTGTTCCCCGCAGATGTCATCCTGTCGCAGGAGGGCCTGCGCGACATCGCACTGCTGGCGGCCTATGCCGCAAGCCTGAAGACCAGCGTCGATGTGCGGCAGGAGCGCGAATGCGAGCTGACCGAGCGTGAAATCGAATGCCTGTTCTGGATCGCTGAAGGCAAGACGAGCGAGGAAATCGCCGTCATTCTCGGCATATCCCGCAATACGATCAACAACTACATCACCAGCGTGATGCGGAAGACCGCGACGCGAACGAGGTCGGAAGCGATCGCCCACGCCGTTCGCAACAATCTCGTCTAGGAGAGGCATCGATGGTTCATTTTGTCACGGGCGGCCGCCCCGACGACGATAGCCGGCTGGGCAGGAACGGGCGAGCGGCGCGCGCGGCGACGCTGGTGACGCGGCTGCAGGCGATGCAGCGGCACATCAACGCGAAGAACTTCGCCGTCCTGCGCGTCAATGGCAGGGGCTTGCCGACGGCGCGCAAACTCGCCTGTGTCCTCCACAATTGGGGCACGGCGTGCGAAGCGAATGCCCACGATCTTGTCGCTACCTATGGCGAAGAGCTGCTGGCGCACCTCGACCGTTCTCTGCTGCCGGTTTTGTGGGACGGCTTGGGTGAGCACCAGACCGCCGAATCCGCCGATTTCCGCCCGTTCGCGCACCGGCTGACGGGGCGAAAACTCATCTATTCGGGGATCGCCTTTCCAGTGCGGCTCGGCGCGCAGGGCAACGGCTACGTCGTCTTTACCGGCAGCTACATCGATGCGTCCAGCGAGCAGGTCGTCGACCTCCACAGTCGCAGCTGCAACATCATGACGGATATGCTTGCGGCGGACGAAAAACGGCTGTTTCAGGCGGAAGCGCTCAGCGATCGTGAGATCGCCTGCCTGCAGATGGCCGGCGACGGCCACATCAGCGAGGAGATTGCCGACAAGATGGGCCTCTCCGTGCACACGGTGAATGCCTATCTCGGCGCCGCCACGACGAAACTCGATTCCGTCAACCGTATCCAGGCGATCGCCAAGGCCATACGTCTCGGCTACATCAGCTGATGGACGGGAACGCCGTGGCCGGAATGCCACGAGCGCGTAAGACCGGCTTCCCATCAGTGTTAGCTGGCGAGAGGAAGGGCGTAGGATTTGACGAATTTCGCCTCTTCCAGGCTTTTCGCGAGGAAGGCAGTGTTTTCGTCTGCATCCGTGGAAGGATGCTGAAAGCTGATATGGCTGATCTCGACGCCGGCAGTGTCGTTGCCGAGGGTGAGCCGGGCGTAGACAGTGACGCCGCGCGGTTTCAGTTCCAGGTCGAGGACGATCTCCGGGGCGCTGTCCCAATCGAGATTGTAGTTGCCGCCGAGGCCGAAATTCACCGTGCCCGGCAGAAAATAGAGTTCCGCGGCAGACTCCACGAGGTCAGCGAGGCTCGCATGGGACTCGAACCGTAAGAGTGCGATGAAATCCGCCGCGTCGACCAGACGCAGTTCCGTCGCCACCGGACGGATTGCCTCCGCCACTATCTGTTCGCGTTTTTCGGAGAATTCGCACTTTTTCATCGAGATCACGTCACCCGTTTTTGTTGCGGCTGAACTGCATAAACCCGGTGAATGAGTTCGGCGACTGCCTTGTAAAACACCGGTGGAATCACACTATCCACCGAGACTTGTGCAAACATGGAGCGTGCAAGCGGCGGATCCTCGAAGACGGGTATGCCGTTTTTCTCGGCGAGTTCGCGGATCTTGAGCGCGACCAGATCCTGGCCCATGGCAACCACTATCGGCGCATCGTTTTCCTCGCGCACGTAACGCAGGGCGACGGCATAATGTGTCGGGTTCGCAATCACCAGTGTTGCGCGCGGCACGGAGGAAATCATGCGCTTGCGCGCGCGGTCACGCTGGATCGAGCGCAACCGCGACTTGACGATCGGGTCGCCCTGTGACTGCTTCAGTTCTTCCTTTACCTCCTGCTTCGTCATCATCAGTTCGGTGTACCAATGGTGCCGGGCCCAGAAGAGGTCGACGATCGCAAGCACAGCCGTCGCCAAGAGGACGACGATCATGATCTGCTTGAGGTCGGACGTCATGGCCGTGAAAATCGTCACGGGGTCGGAGAACATCAGATCGAGCGCGGCGAAATAATCGTTCCACAGAACGAGGACGACGATGATCGAAACGACGATGACCTTGAACAGGGACTTGCCGAATTCAACGAGCCCCTGCACGCCGAAGATGCGCTTGAAGCCGGCCGCCGGCGATATGCGGTTCATCTTCGGCTGAATGCGATCGAGGACGGGGCGGGGGAGATTCTGGAAAATCGACGATCCGACGCCGAAGATGATGAGCAGCACGAAGATCGGGACGAGCAGCGACGCCGATTTCAGGAGGATGTGCGAAATCAGCGCGACGACGTCGGTCGATGTTTCCAGCCGCCAGCCTTCCGGTTGCTCGAAGATGTCCTTGAGAGCCTCGGCGACGCTCGCCGCGCCATCCGACAGAAAAAAAACGACGAAGATGTAGATCGCCAGCGTCGAGGCGAACACCGTCACTTCGCGGGAAAACGGGACGTTACCCTTGTCGGCGGCATCGGAGAGCTTCTTCTCCGATGGCGCCTCGGTTTTGCTGTCCTTGTCCTGATCATCCGACATGAAACGGGAAGCCCCCGGCGGTTGCTACATCGAGCGATCACGCGAACCTGCCCGCGATGCTCTCCTCATGTCGTGAACCGGGACGCTCTGACGCGCAAGGGTCTGGCGATCCCGGTGGGGCCGGCTCAACAGGAATTATGGAGCCGCGATCGCGACAGGCCTCAGGCGGCCTCCGCGTCCTTGTCCTTGAGCTCCAGCTGTCCGCTGGCGGCGAGGCGGATCGCTTCCTGCGTGATCGACCGCCGGGCGATCGCGATGTCGCGGGGGTTGATGCCCGCATCGCCGACAGCCAAGTCCGATTCGATCATGCGGCGCTGGCGGGCGCCGATCGACGCGAGGATCGATTCGCGCAGTTCCGGCGCCGAGCCGCGAAGCGCCATCGTGATGATGTCGGTGGAGACATCGTTGAACAACTGCACGCGGCTTCTTTGCGGCATGAAGAGAATGTCGTCGAAGAGGAAGATCTTCGGCCGGACCTTTTTGGCCGAGTCCGTGTTGATCGTCTCGAGCGAGGCGAGCAGCGTGTCCACCTGTCCCTTTTCGAGTTCGTTCATGACCTCGGCGATCTTGGCCGGTCCGGGCGAGTTGCGCTCGGCTTCCATCTCGTCGATCATTTCCATCACGCGCGCTTCGATGATCGCGGCTGCCTTTGAGCTTACGTTCTTTATGTTGACGGCGCGGTTGAGGATATCGGGCCGTTGCGTCTCCGAAAGCTGAAGCAGCACCTTGGCGCCGAAGCTCGATGGCATCATCGAAAGGACATAGGCAATGGTCTGCGGATGTTCCTTGGCGAGCGACTGGGCGACGAGCACCGGATCGCAGTCCTGCAGACGATCCCAGATATTCGCCTCGTAGGATTGGAAGGTCGCCCGGCGTCCGAGCAGCCCGTCGACCTCGTCCGGCGTCAATCCCTCTTCCAGAATGCTTTCGATCGCCCGGGCATTGTCCATCAGGCCCGCGCCTTCGGTGAAAAGGTCCTCGAACTCGTTGACGAGCGTTTCGAGTTCGTGGGGCGGGATGGCGCGCAGCGACTGCGCCGCGGCGATGATCGCCTGCAACTCGCTCTGGGTGAAGAACTTCAAGAGCTTCCCGGCCACGGACTTGCCCATGGCGAGCAATACGGCGGCCGCCTTGTCTGTCTGGCTCAGCGGATGTGCCGGCGTCTGCGCCCCGAAACTTTCGAAATCCATCATGGATTTATCCCTCGCCCCTTCATCGGGCCTATGACTTCTTGCTTCCCTTGATCTCGATGAGCTTGACGCCGAAACGGGTCACATCGCCCTCGAGAACGGTAATTTCACCACGGCCGATCACCCGGCCATTGACCATGATTTCGACCGGCTCCCCGATCTTGCGATCGAGCGCGATCGTTGCGCCTTCGGCCAGGCCCATGAGCCCGGAAACCTGCATCCGGCTGGTGCCGAGCACGATCTGGACATCGATCGGTATGTCCATGATCAGATCGAGATTGGCCGTCATGCCGCTGCCTGGCGTGGATTCGGTCGCCGGCTCCGCGACATCGAAGTCGTTGCCACCGAAACTGTTGCCGGCATCGAAGGCGCCCGTCATTCCCGCCCCGGCGAAGTCGCCGCCAAAGCTATCCGCGCTGAAGTCGCCGCCGAATGCGCTTGCGGTATCGGTCGCGCCGCCAAAGTCGCCGCCGAATTCTGTTGCCATGTCCAGCGCGCCGGTGGAGCCGAAGTCGGCGCCAAAATCCGTCACCTGCCCGCCATCCTTCTTGAGAACACCGCGCAGGTCGTCGATCGCCTGGTCGAGCTCCGTGTCTTCGACGGCGAATCCCGCCTGTTCCTGGATAGGTGCTGCTTTCTTGGGTGCCATGTGCGAATTATTCCAGTTGAAGCTTGCCTCAGGCATTCTGCCGAGAGGCGGCTGTTAACCCATGATGTGGCGGAGGATGTCCTGTTCGGAGCCATGCGTGTCCTTGATCCGGACCGTATATTTCGCCCCCGATCGGCCGAACTCGCAGACATAGAGCTCGCGTCCGTTGGCGTTTACGTCGACGCGGACGTCCTGCCCGTCATGAAACGGGATCACGTCTCCCGGCTGCAGGCGGCTGATCGTGTCGATCGTCAGGCTTTCCAGTCGGACGCGCGCCTCGAGCGTCACCGCGGAGCGACGAACCTGTTCCTCGAGCTGCTCCGTCCATTCCGACTTTGCCTTGTTATCCTGACCGGCGCCTTTGGGCGGGACGATCTGCGTCTTGAGGAGAACGCTTTGGGGAACGATCACCGAAAAGGTTGAGAGCACCGGGCCGAGCCCGATCGTCATATCGATCGAGGCCGCGTGAATATCCTCGATCGCGGGATCCGGTTTGAGGCGAGCTTCGCTGTTGTATGGGCGGCTGACGGCGGGCTCGAAGCCGCCCGGCGCGTTTACAGCCGTATGCAGCACGTCGGCGATCTTTTCGAAGATCGGTACTGCGACGTCGATCTCGATCTGCGACATCGAACGCGGCTGAGGTTCCCCGATGCTCGTGGGCTCGGCGCCGAGCAGGGCTTCGACCAGGGTGATGAGAACCGGGCTGTCGCAACCGATCTGGAAATCCTGGCACCAGTTGCGCAGCGAAACGTCGGCAAGCAGGACACCGTCGCCGAGACCCGCAACAAGCTCGTTCCTGAGACCGGTCTTGAAACCGGCATAGCCGATCGCAATGTCGTGCCCGATCTCAGCCCTGTAGATACCGGGAAGCAATTCGCCGAAGACCTGGCCGAGTTCGAGTGCGATCCGGCCGATGGTCTTGTCGTCGCCGAGCGCGCCGATCATGCGCGCAAGCAGCCTCTTGTCGAATGCGTGGACGTTCGATGCGGTGCCCGGGTTCATGTTACGCCGCCTTGCTTTCGCTGCCGCCGCCCGGGTTCATCATCTCCTGTTCGACCGCGTCGATCGACGGCCGCTCATAGGCCGAGATGGTCTTGCGGCCATATTCGAGCGCGACCTGCGGGACCGAGCCGTTCATGTAGGCAAGCAGCGTCTGCTTGACGATGACGTAGAGGCGGTTCTGCTTCTCGCGCACAGCCTTGATGTTTGCGACGAGCGGGCCGACGATCGAATAGGAGAGGAACACACCCAGCAACGTTCCGACGAGTGCGGCGGCGATCTTGGCTCCGAGCACTTCCGGAGCTTCATTGATCGCGCCCATCGCCTTGATGACCCCAAGAACCGCTGCGACGATGCCGATCGCCGGCAGCGCGTCGCCCATGGTTGTCAGCGAGTGGTAGCACTTCATCTTGTCGTGCGTGATTGTCTGGATTTCCTCGTCCATCAGCGCCTCGATCTCGTGCGAGCGGGCGTTGCCGATGATGATCAGTCGGACATAATCGCAGATGAAGGCGGTCAGTTCCTTGTTCTGCAGGACTGTGGGGGCGGACTGGAAGATCGACGATTCTTCCGGGTTGTCGATGTGGCTTTCGATCTCGTTGCGGGATTTGGTTCTGAGATCGCGCATCAGGCTGTAGAGCACACCGAGCGTATCGAGGTAGTGCCGCTCCTTCGGGACCTTGTGCCTGAAGGCTTCGCCGAGCGCCCTGCCGGTGTCTTTCACCACCTTCATCGAGTTGGCCATGATGAAGCCGCCGATGCCGGCACCGCCGATGATCATCAGCTCGAAAGGCTGGTTCAGGACTTCCAGGTGGCCGCCCATCGCAAGATATCCGCCGAGGATACAGCCGAAAGTCACAAGAAGCCCGATGATGATGTTCATTGTCGATACCTGTCGCGATCGTGATTTTCCGTTGATGGAATAGGATTTCATCCTTGCGTGAGGCTGTTCGTGAAGCCCCGTTGAAAGCCGCGCGCGGAACAGGTTCGCGCAAGCCAGTCAGGTCAGGATTTGCGACGTCGGGCCTTCGCGCCCGGTTTTCATTCGGGCAGGGCGAAGCGATCGTGACCACGACCTATACGAGCTACAAGCTGATCACCGCCGATTTGACGAAATCGCTGGAGCGCGTTTCCGAACAGCCGGACGTCGCCCGCGAGACGGAATATTACCTGTCGAAGATCGGCAGCATCAAAACCATCGACGATTTCTTCGCCGACAGCCGGCTCTACAACTATGCGATGAAGGCGCACGGCCTCGAAGACATGGCCTATGCGAAGGCCTTTATGCGCAAGGTGCTTTCCGAGGGCATCGACAGCGACGATGCCTTCGCCAACAAACTAACGGATGGCCGCTATAAGGCGCTGGTCGAATCCCTGAACTTCGCGCGCAATGGCGAGGCGGCGACCTCGTTCGATCGCGCGCAAAAGGGCGTAGCCGACAAATACGCGCGCCAGACGCTGGAACAGAACGCCGGCGAGGAAAATGCCGGCGTGCGGTTGGCACTCTATTTCTCGCGCATGGCGCCGACGATCACCAGCGGTTACGCCATCATCGCCGACGAGGCGCTGGCACAGGTCGTGCGCACCGCTCTGCAGTTGCCCGACGAGTTCGCAGCGACCGATGTCGATCGCCAGGCCGAAGCCTACGAGGCGGCGATCGACCTCAAGGACTTCCAGGATCCCGAAAAGCTGGCGGCGTTTCTCGACCGCTTCACCGCCCTTTGGGAAGTCAACAATTCCACGGACAGCTACGATCCGCTTGCGGTTTTCGGTTCATCGAGCGGCTACGGCATCTCCTCCGATCTGCTCCTGTCCATCAACAGCCTGAAACTCGGGGGGCGCTGACTTGCAGACCGGTCTCT
The DNA here is from genome assembly GCF_030124405.1 of Sinorhizobium sp. 7-81. Lineage (NCBI taxonomy): Bacteria > Pseudomonadati > Pseudomonadota > Alphaproteobacteria > Hyphomicrobiales > Rhizobiaceae > Sinorhizobium > Sinorhizobium sp. 7-81. Next base: position 603,842 of record NZ_JASKLT010000001.1, read on the forward strand.
ATGTGGCGATCTCATCGCAAATGGCGCTCGAAAGGCGCCTGAATACGCTCGCCGACAACATCGCAAATTCCAATACCGTCGGCTTCCGTGGCGCGGAAGTGAAGTTCAACCAGATGCTCGGCGACACCAAACCGACCAAGGTTTCCTACGTTTCGGAAGGTGAGGAATACATCAACACCAATACCGGATCGCTCGCACGCACCGGCGCCTCGCTCGACTTCGCGATCAAGGGGGACGCCTGGTTTTCGATCGACACCCCCGGCGGCCCGGCATTGACCCGCGATGGCCGGTTCACGCTGACGGAGACCGGCGAGCTGGTCACCATCAAGGGCTATCCGGTGCTCGACGCCGGCGGGGCGCCGATCCAACTGAACGGTGGAGCGGGCGACATCACCGTCGGAGCCGACGGCTCCGTTCATCAAAACGGCAATCAGCTCGCGCTGCTTGGCCTCTACGAAGCGGACTTCAGCAACGGCTTCATGCGCTACGACAACAGCGCTGTCATGCCGGCAAATCAGCCGGAGCCGGTCGTCGACCGCTTTGATATCGGGGTGATGCAGGGCTTCCTTGAAGAGTCGAACGTCAACGCCATCCAGGAGATGTCGCAGCTCATCATGGTCACCCGCGCCTTCGACAACATCACAGCCCTGATGCGCGACAGCGAGGGATCGCTGGAAGAGGCGATCAAGACGCTGGGCGGCAGCTGATAAGTGACGAGAACCATGAAACGCGAAGGCGTTGAAACCCTCGCCGCATCGACCTCGCTGGCGGCGCTTGCCGGGCTGGTCGAGCGTTACACCAAGCCGGAGTTTTCGATCGCGCCGGGCGGTCACGTGCAGACGATCTCGCCCGGCCATTACACCGTTACCGGTCTTTCGCGGCATCTGCGGCTCGGTGATTTCGTTGCGCATAAGAGTGCCACGGGCACCCATCTCGGCGAAGTCGTCCGTGTTGAGCCCGAGCGCGTGGTCGTCTGCCCGATCGAACCCGGCGATCCGATCGGCATCCACGATACGGTCATACGCAAAGGTGCCTGCCGGATAGCGCCGACGGAAAATTGGTGCGGCCGCACGCTCAATGCGCTGGCGGAGCCGATCGATGGTCTCGGACCGCTGTTGCAAGGCGACGTTCGCCGCTCGATCTCCAACACCGCGCCGCCGTCGATGACGCGCAAGCGCGTCGAGCATGGTTTCCGGACCGGCGTGCGCGCCATCGACATTTTCTCCCCGCTCTGCCTCGGGCAGCGCCTCGGCATCTTTGCGGGCTCCGGCGTCGGCAAATCGACGCTGCTTTCGATGCTGGCGCGCGCCGACGCGTTCGACAAGGTCGTGATTGCGCTGGTCGGCGAACGCGGCCGCGAAGTTCGCGAATTCATTGAAGACACGCTCGGCGACAATCTTTCGAAATCGGTCGCCGTAGTCGCGACCAGCGACGAAAGCCCGATGCTGAGAAAGATGGCGCCGCTGACGGCCGTCACGATTGCCGAACACTACCGCGACAAGGGTGACAACGTGCTCCTTATCGTCGATAGCGTGACGCGCTTCGCCCACGCAATCCGCGAGGTAGCGACCGCAGCGGGTGAGCCGCCGATCGCGCGTGGCTATCCGGCTTCCGTTTTCACCGAGCTGCCCCGCCTGCTCGAACGCGCCGGTCCCGGCGTCGAAGGAACCGGGACGATCACCGCTATCATTTCGATCCTGGTGGATGGCGACAACCATAACGATCCGGTTGCCGACTCGACGCGCGGCATTCTGGACGGGCATATCGTACTTGAGCGCAGCCTGGCGGAGGAGGGGCGCTATCCGCCGATCAATCCGCTCGCCTCGATCTCGCGCCTTGCACGGAAGGCTTGGACGCCGGACCAAGAAAAGCTTGTGGCGCGCCTCAAGGCGCTGATCCATCGCTTCGAGGAAACGCGCGATCTGCGCCTGATCGGCGGTTACCGTCCAGGCGGCGACGCCGATCTCGACATGGCGATCAAGCAGGTGCCGGTCATCTATGACGTGCTCAAGCAGACGCCCGGCGAACGGGGCGCTTTCGACGCCTTCACCGATCTTGCGAATGCGTTGAAGGCGGCTGCCATGGGCAATCAACCTGGCGCCGCTGTGCGGGGGAGGGGGTAGCAATGACCGACTATGACGCAGACGAGATCGTCCGCCAGCGCCGGCGCGAGGCGAAGATGCCGCTGATCGACAAGGTTCTGGGGGCGACCGGGCTGGCGATGGCCGCCTGCGCGACCTTCTTTCCCTGGTACGCAGTCTTCCACCAGGAAGAGTTTTCAATGCCGCCGCTCTGGGAGAGCGCGACGCGGGACGTGCCGGAGCGTGCGGGCCGCGCGAACGTGCCGGCTTCGCCGCCGGCAATGAAGGACATGGACGACAAGACCCTCGCCACGGTCGACCGGCTGACGACCGCGACGGTGCCGGGGCTCGGACACGAGCCGGCTGGCGGGGAGGGCGAGCTGAGGGCCGCCCCCGCTCAGCCTCTTCCCGAAAGATCCGGCTTCAAGCTCATGCACATCGCCAACGGCCGGGCGCTCATCGAGGACCGGGGCGGCGTGTATATCGTTCGCATCGGCTCCATCCTCCCAGACAACAGCCGGCTCGCGACTTTCGAGCAGCGGGACGGCCGCTGGGTGCTGATCACCTCCAAGGGGGAGGTCTACGAGCCGAACTAGGCGGCGACGGAGCCGTCTTCCCGAGCGTTCCGAGATCGCCGCGACGTCTTTAAGTGCCGGCACATGGCATACATGCGGTGCCGACCAAAACGTGCTTAGCGTTTTCCGTCCGGAATTGCCGCCATCCGCCATTTGCGTGAGCGACACGGATCCGGGGGCATCATTCCCGTCTGATCCCGCGTCCCGACAAGTCCCACGCAAGATTACCTGCCTAGGTTCGTCATCATCAGGCAGGAGCTTTTGATGGAACCGATTCAGCTTTTCGAACTTGCGTCGCGCCAGGCCCAATGGCTGACCGTTCGTCAGAACGTCGTGGCCGGCAACATCGCCAACGCCAATACCCCACACTACAGGGCGAAAGACGTAGAAGCCTTCGAAAGCGTCCTGCAGAACACCGGCATCCAGATGGCGGCGACGCACCGCGCGCATTTCACCGAAAGTCCCGATGCGGCCCAAGTCACAGAAGTCAGCATGATCGATGACGTGCAGGTGCAGCAGTCCGGCAACAGCGTGGCGATCGAAGAGGAAATGATGAAGACCGGTGAGATCAAGCGCGACTACGAGCTCAATGCCGGGCTCGTGAAAGCCTTTCATCGGATGATGCTCATGACGGTACGGAAATAACAATCATGGATCCTTTGACTTCGGCGCTCAAGGTTTCGGCCTCCGGTCTGCAGGCGGAATCGACCCGCCTGCGCATCGTTTCAGAAAACATCGCCAACGCACGTTCGACCGGCGACACGCCCGGTGCCGATCCGTATCGCCGCAAGACCATCAGCTTTGCGGCGGAAGTCGACCGGGCGAGCGGGGCATCGCTCGTCGACATCCAGCGCCTTGGCACCGACGATTCGAATTTCAACATCGAGTTCGATCCCGGCAATCCGGCGGCCGACGAAAAGGGCATGGTCAAGATGCCGAACGTCAACGTCCTGATCGAAATGGCCGACATGCGCGAGGCCAACCGCGCCTATGAGGCGAACCTGCAGACCATCAAGCAGTCCCGCGATCTTATCTCCCAGACAATCGACCTGTTGAGGGCTTCGCAATAATGATCGATGCAATCCAGTCCGTCGGCGCGTTTTCGGCCATCAGGGAGACGGAAGGCACGAGCCTGACCGCTTCCAGCTCGCTCGTCGCGCCCGGCGCCGGCGCTTCCGTGCCGCAGTCGCAGAGCTTCGCCGAGGTTCTCGGCAACATGGCCAGCGACACCATCCGTTCGATGAAGTCGGCCGAAGGGGCGTCGCTGCAGGCCGTCCGCGGCGAGGCCAATACTCGGGAAGTCATCGACGCGGTGATGAGTGCGGAACAGTCGCTGCAGACCGCACTTGCCATCCGCGACAAGGTGGTGAGCGCCTATCTCGAAATCGCGCGCATGCAGATCTGAAGGAACGAGACATGAAGGCCCTTTCCATCGCCGCCACGGGCATGAATGCCCAACAGTTGAACCTGGAAGTCATCGCGAACAACATCGCGAACATCAACACGACGGGCTACAAGCGGGCGCGCGCCGAGTTTTCCGATCTGCTCTATCAGACGGAGCGCGCCCAAGGCGTGCCCAACCGCGCCAACCAGGCGATCGTCCCGGAAGGCGCGATCATCGGCCTCGGCGTGCAGACCTCCGCCGTGCGCAACCTCCATATCCAGGGCAGCCTGGTCAACACCGGAAACGACTACGATCTGGCATTGGTCGGCCGCGGCTGGTTCCAGATCGAGACGCCGGACGGAGAGACCGCCTATACCCGTTCGGGCGCATTCAACACCAATGCCACCGGCCAGCTCGTCACCATTGACGGCTACACCGTCGTTCCCGGCATCACGGTGCCGCAGGACGCGAGCGAAATCACCTTCACCTCGTCGGGGCAGGTGCTGGTGCGCATCGGCAACAACACGGAACTGCAGGAAATCGGCCAGCTGACGATCGCGAACTTCGTCAACGAGGCGGGGCTCGAGCCGCAGGGCGAGAACCTCTTCAAGCAGACACCGGCTTCCGGCGAACCGATCATCGGCACGCCGGCCGATCCCGGCTTTGCCCAGATCAAGCAGAACTATCTCGAGGCCTCGAACGTCGATCCTGTCAAGGAAATCACCGACCTGATCTCGGCCCAGCGCGCCTATGAGATGAATTCCAAGATCATTCAGGCCGCAGACGAGATGGCGGCGACGGTCAGCAAGAACCTCAGGTAAACGCAAAACAGGGGCAAACATGATGTTTCGCCGATCCGCCGCAAGGACAGCATCGCCATCCCGTTCCCCGTTCCGGATGCGAACTGTCGCGTTCGCCGTGGTGGCCGCAGCCTTCCTTTCGCCGGCTGCCGTTTTCGCGGAGCGGCCGACCGCTGTCATCCCCAAGCAGACGATCTATCCCGGCGAAACCCTTGATGAGAGTCTGGTCGAGGTCGTCGACGTGACCAATCCCAATCTCATGGACGGCTATGTCCAATCTATCGAGGAAATCGAGGGCAAGGTCACGAAACGGACCCTCCTTCCAGGACGGGTGATCCTCGCCTCGGCATTGCGCGAGCAATACGCGGTCGAGCGCGGTTCGACGGTTCGGCTTATCTTCAACAATGGTGCCCTGACGATCACGGCGGCGGGTTCACCGTTGCAGGACGCCGCGGTCGGCGATCTGATCCGCGCGCGTAACGTCGATACCGGCGTCATCGTCTCCGGCACGGTGATGGCGGACGGCACGATCCATGTGGTGGCGAAATGAAGCTCCGTGTCTGTAAGTGGTTCCTGACGCTTGCCGTAGCCTTTGCCGCGTCGCTGACGCTTGCCCATGGTGCTTCCCGCATCAAGGATGTGGCGTCGCTGCAGGCGGGGCGGGATAACCAGCTGATCGGCTATGGTCTGGTGGTCGGCCTGCAGGGAACCGGCGACAGCCTGCGCTCCTCACCCTTCACCGATCAGTCGATCCGCGCCATGTTGCAGAACCTCGGTATCTCCACGCAGGGCGGCGAGTCGCGTACGCGCAACGTCGCGGCGGTGCTGGTCACGGCAACGCTGCCGCCCTTTGCAAGCCCGGGCAGTCGCGTCGACGTGACTGTCGGTTCTCTCGGCGATGCGACGTCGCTGCGCGGCGGCACGCTGGTCATGACCTCGCTTTCCGGCGCCGACGGCCAGATCTACGCGGTGGCGCAAGGTTCGGTCGTCGTGACCGGTTTCAGTGCGCAAGGGGACGCCGCCACCCTCAGTCAGGGCGTGACTACGGCCGGACGTGTGCCGAACGGTGCCATCATCGAGCGGGAACTACCGGCAAGATTCAAGGACGGCGTCAATCTGGTGCTGCAACTGCGCAATCCGGATTTTTCCACGGCCGTCGGCATGGCCGCGGCGATCAACAAATATGCCGCCGCGCAGTTCGGCGGGCGCATCGCCGAAGCCAAGGATTCGCAGTCGGTGCTCGTCGAGAAGCCCAAGATGGCCGATCTTGCGCGCCTGATGGCCGACGTCGAAAACCTGGTGATTGAAACCGATGTGCCGGCACGCGTCGTCATCAACGAACGGACCGGCACGATCGTCATCGGCCAGGACGTGCGTGTCGCCGAGGTCGCCGTCAGCTACGGCACGCTCACCGTGCAGGTGACCGAGACGCCGACGGTCGTGCAGCCGGAGCCCTTCTCGCGCGGCGAGACCGCCATGGAACCGAACACGACGATCGAGGCGCAAGCGGATGGCGGCACGGTCGCGATCTTGAATGGCTCGAGCCTGCGTTCTCTGGTCGCCGGCCTCAACAGCATTGGCGTCAAGCCGGATGGGATCATCGCCATCCTCCAGAGCATCAAAACGGCGGGAGCCCTTCAGGCGGAGCTTGTTCTGCAATGACCGGACACTTGGACAGACTTCTCGGGAAATCGCCGCGCATCCTCATGATCGCGGCCGCCGGCGCATTGATGCTGGCGCTCCCGGGCGCTTTCGCGCAGGACGTGACGGCGCCGCCGGCGGAAAGCGGAAGCGTCAACGAAATCCAGCAATTCTGCACCAACATCGCCGATGCCGCGCGCGACCAGCGCTATCTGCTGCAACGCAAGGAACTGGAAAATCTTCAGACCAGCGTCGACGAGCGTATCGCGACCCTGGAGAAACGCCGCGCCGAATACGAGGACTGGCTGAAGCGCCGCAACGACTTCCTGAAACAGGCGGAACTCGGTCTCGTCGACATCTACAAGACGATGAAGCCGGACGCCGCAGCCGGCAAGCTCGAGATGGTACGACCGGAGATCGCGGCTGCGATCGTCATGCGGCTGCCGCCGCGCCAGTCGTCGCTGATTCTCAGCGAGATGAGCGACGAGAAGGCGGCTGTGCTCACCAACATCATTTCGAGCGCGAGCGACCCCAACACCTCGAAGGAGCCATCATGAGAAAGCATTTTACGGCCGTCTTGGCCGCGGGCCTCCTTGCGGGATGTCAGAGCCAGGCGTTCAAGGAGATCGGTCAGGCGCCGTCAATGAGCCCGATCGGCAGCGGCCTGCAATATACGCAGACGCCGCAGCTCGCTGCATATCCGAAGCAGCCGCATCAGGTCACGAACGGATATTCGCTTTGGAACGACCAGCAGGCAGCGCTCTTCAAGGATGCGCGCGCGATCAATGTCGGCGACATTCTCACTGTCGATATCAGGATCGACGACAAGGCATCCTTCGACAACAAGACGGATCGTAGCCGCAAGAATTCCAGCGGCTTTAATCTCGGCGCCAGCGGGGCATCGCAGACCAGCGATTTCGAATGGTCGGGCGATCTGGAATATGGCTCCAACACCAAGACCGAGGGCGATGGCAAGACCGAGCGCTCCGAGAAGCTGCGCCTGCTCGTCGCCGCCGTCGTGACCGGGGTGCTGGAGAACGGCAACCTCCTGATCAGCGGTTCGCAGGAAGTTCGTGTCAACCATGAATTGCGCATTCTCAACGTCGCGGGGATCGTCCGGCCGCGGGATGTCGACGCCGACAACATCATCTCCTACGACCGCATCGCCGAGGCTCGCATCTCCTATGGCGGCCGCGGCCGCCTGACCGAGGTTCAGCAGCCGCCTTGGGGACAGCAAGTCGTGGATCTGCTCTCTCCGATCTGATCAGGGGCCTATTGCAAATCAAAGTGCCACGGTGCCCCTGTCTCCTTGACGACCTGTGGCGCTGTAGGCCGACCGGCATGGAATGGCACGATGGAAGAAATCGATAAAGCGCAGTCCTCCAAATCCGTTTCCAAGGTGATGACGATCGCCGCCCTGGCCGTGCTGACAGTCGTCGCCGGCGGCGGCGGGTGGCTCGTCGGCCAATTGCTGGCTCCGCCGCCCGCAACGGAGAAGATCGAAGCTGCGGCCGAAATCGCGCCGAACGCCACCGGTGCCGAGGGCATTCCGAAAATCGCCACCGAAGCCAATGGTGTCGTGCAGCTGGATCCAATCACGACGAACCTCGCTTACCCCTCCGAGAACTGGGTCCGTCTGGAAGTCGCGCTGCAGTTCAACGGCATCCCCGACGTTGTTCTCGCCGAGCAGATACACCAGGATATTGCAGGCTATCTCAAGACCGTGTCGCTGCAGCAGATTCAGGGACCGCGCGGCTTTCAATATCTCCGGGATGACATTCAGGAGCGGGTTGACCTGCGCTCAGACGGACGCGTAACGAAAGTGATGTTCCGAACTTTCGTCATCCAATGATTCGCTCGATGCTCCGGATTGCCACCTTCATAATCGCTATGATGGCGATGTCGGGAATTGCCGGGGCGCAAAGCTTTCCCGCCGATATTCTGAACACGCCGGTCGACGGCTCCGTCGCATCGTGGATCATCCGCACCTTCGGCCTGATCACCGTTCTGTCGGTGGCACCCGGCATTCTGATCATGGTGACGAGCTTTCCGCGCTTCGTCATCGCCTTTGCGATCCTGCGGTCGGGCATGGGACTGGCGACCACGCCATCCAACATGATCATGGTGTCGCTGGCGCTGTTCATGACCTTCTATGTCATGGCGCCGACCTTCGACCGCGCCTGGCGAGAGGGTATCGACCCGCTCCTGAAGAATGAAATCTCGGAAACCGAGGCCATGCCGCGCATGGCGGAGCCGTTCCGCGAATTCATGCTGGCCAATACGCGCGACAAGGACCTGCAGCTCTTCATCGACATCGCCAAGGAGAAGGGCCAGACGGTCGTGGTCGACGACAAGGTTGATCTGCGCGCCGTGGTGCCGGCCTTCATGATCTCGGAGATCCGGCGAGGCTTCGAAATCGGCTTCCTGATCATGTTGCCGTTCCTGGTAATCGACCTGATCGTTGCGACGATCACTATGGCGATGGGTATGATGATGCTGCCGCCAACGGCGATCTCGCTGCCCTTCAAGATCCTGTTCTTCGTGCTGATCGACGGCTGGAACCTGCTCGTCGGCAGCCTGGTACGGTCCTTCACCTGAGCGGGTGGAACATTCCCTGCTGATTCTCGACAATCGATCGACGCATCGCGAGGCCGCCGGCGCGGGCTGCTGCGCCGCAAGGCGCGATCGTAGACGAGCGAACCTCTGCAATGAAAAAGAGGCAGTGGTTCCACTGCCTCTTCACCAATGGCCGTTTCCGTGGCGCCGGCGATCTATCGTTCGAAGGACCCATCGCGTGGCGGAAGCGCCGGAACGTCGATGTGATCCGGTGCCAGTTTCTGCTTGGCGCGATCCACCATCATCTCGTAACCGCGCTCGAGATGACGGCAGAAGCGCTCTGCATCGAACAGCGGCATGCGGAAGCGGTTTTCCTCGAGCACCTTCCTGTATTCGGCGATTTTCTCGCGGTTCTCATAGAGTGCAACCGCTTCGGCGACGTAGGCTTCGGGGCCGGCGGTTACGAGCTCTGGCAGCCCGATCGCGTTGAGAAGGCTTTCGCTTACGCGCGAGGCAAAGTTGGTGCCCTTGAACGTGAGCACCGGCAGGCCGGCCCAAAGCTGTTCCGAGGTGGTCGTGTGGCCATTATAGGGATAGGTGTCGAGGCCGAGATCGGCTGCGGGCAGGCGGTTGATGTGCTCCGCATAGGCCGTCTTGCTGCACAGGATGATACGTTTCGACGCGATACCGCTGCTCTGGAGCTTACGCAGAATGTTGGCCTGAGCATCCCGCTTGCACATGAGCCACAGAATGCTGTCGGGTGTTCGGCGCAGGATCTCGATCCAGAGATTGATGGTCTGGAGAGAGATCTTTCTGCTGGCGTTGAACGATGCGAAGACGAACGCTTCCTCGGGAAGGCCTAGGTCCCTGCGGGCGATGCCGTAGGGGCGAGGGCGGTGATAGGGATCGTTCGGCTGGTAGGTTTCCGGAAGGCGGCAGAACTTTTCGTAGTAGTGCTCCTGGCTTCCTTCAGGCAGCACGTACGGGTCGCCGATGACATAGTCGACATCGACGTTTGCGGTGGTTCCGGGGAAGCCCAGCCAGGACACCTGAACGGGTGCAGCCTGATGGTTAAGTATCTTCAGCCGGTTGTCGAGCGTGTGTCCCTTCAGGTCCACCAGGATATCGATGCCTTCTGCACGAACGACGCGGGCGGCCTCCTCATCGGACATATCGTTGATGCGGATGATTCGGCCCCAATTGATGCGATTACCCCGGTCGCGGGCCAGATTGCTTTCCTTGGTATGGCAGAAGAGCGTGACTTCAAATTTTTCCGGGTCGTGCAACTCCAACACAGCTTGCAGAAGCTTCATGGTTGCATGCTGGTCCCAGAAGTCCGCTGAAAGATAGCCGATGCGGATTTTCTTCGCCCATTGATGCGGCATGTTGCGCCGCGCCTCGGTGATTGCGGAGGCAAAGGGCCGGTTCCGCGCACCAGCCCATCGATTGAGCTTTTCGTCCCCGCACCAGGTGACGTGGTAGTAGGGGGACTCGGCGGTGAGAATTTCGTACCGGCCGGCATCCAGGGCTTTCTGGATATCCGGATAGTGCTTTTCAATCTCGGCGTAGTCGTTGGCCTCACGCGCAAAGACGAGATAGGCCGCCCGCAACACAGTGCTCTTCGGATTTTTCCGGAACAGATTCACGACCGCATCGCGGTCCTGCGCATCATCGATATCGGCCGTCAGAAGTTTGAAGGCGAGTGACTGATGTTGAATATTTGTACTCGTGGAAAGCGGTGCCTTGAACAGGCCGAGAATTTCCTTCTGGTCCCGCTTGAGGAAAATGGATGCGATGATGAATGCGATCTCCGGATCGGTCTTCGCCTTTTCAAGAAGAGGAAGGCCGATGCTGAGCGCCTCATCCTCGTTGCCGCACGCAAAATGCAGCTTCATCGCTTCGGTCAGATAATGTTCCGAACGCGAACCCTTTTCCTCTCCCGCCAGCTGGTAGGCGCGCGCCGCATCCGTCTTGAAGCCGAGTTTCAAAAGAACCTTCGCCAGCAGCACGAATGTCTTGGCCTCCCTGCTGATGTTCATCAGGTGGTTAAGCTGGTTGAGCGCCTCGGTATACTGGCCTTTCTGATATTGCCGGGAGGCGTTGGTGAAGAGGGCATGGGCGTTCAATTGCGGCTCCGTCGCATGGGTCGGACCGCGGTCGGCGTGCTCCCGTCCCGGTCCTGATTCGATCGACATGTTTCACGCAACATTGTCGCGGCCGGACCTTGCCTCAGGCGTGACTCCGACAATGGTTGGGGAAGTCTGCGGCCGCCGCTGTCGAGGAGAGGCCGTGAAATAAAAAGCTACATGAGCTCAAACATTTAATCGTGTGTTAAGCATAAATCGAGCCATCCGGAGTGGGCACCTGCATTTAATGAATTCGCAAGCATTGGCCTCGATATTCGTCTCCACATGACGGGTTTGGTTTCTTCCAAAGGATGTTTGTTGGAACCGAGTGGCATGAAGCCGGTCCGTCATCACCGGTAGTGTACGCAGTCCGGTATGTCCCCACGGTATTCAGTAAAAAAGGGACAACTCATATGACCAGCATCATGACGAACTCTTCGGCAATGGCCGCAATCGCGACCCTGCGTTCGATCAATTCCTCGATGGAAACGACCCAGGACCGGATTTCCTCCGGCTATCGCGTTGGTTCGGCCTCTGACAACGCCGCTTACTGGTCGATCGCGACCACCATGCGTTCCGACAACAAGGCGCTTTCGACGGTTCAGGATGCCCTCGGCCTCGGCGCCGCCAAGACCGACGTCGCCTACACGGCGATGAAGTCCTCGATCGACGTCGTCGACGAAATCAAGGCGAAGCTCGTTGCCGCCAGCGAGCCGGGCGTCGACAAGGGCAAGATCCAGAAGGAAATCAAGGAACTCCAGAACCAGCTCGTCAGCATCGCGAAGTCCGCTTCGTTCTCGGGCGAAAACTGGGTCTATAACGACAACAACAACGCCGCCGGCACCAAGTCGATCGTCGGTTCGTTCAACCGCGACGCGAGCGGCAATGTCAGCCTCACCACGCTTCAGTTCGATACGACGAAGAGCTCGCTCATCGAAGTCGACTCGGCTGGCGCTTATGTCACCAACGGTTCGGGCCTGCTTTCGAGCGATCTCGAATACACCGATACGGATGGCACGACGACGGTCACGCTGAGCTACAACCTGCTCGAGATGGACATCAGCAGCATGACGGCCGGGGATCTGGCCGGAGCCATCTCCGGAGTCGACGCGGCGCTGCAGACCATGACCGATGCAGCCTCCGATCTCGGCGCGCTCAACAGCCGTGTCGACATGCAGAAGGACTTCGTCGCCGACCTGATGGACTCGATCGAGAAGGGTGTCGGCAAGCTCGTCGATGCCGACATGAACGAGGAATCGACGCGCCTGAAAGCCCTGCAGACACAGCAGCAGCTCGGCATTCAGTCGCTGTCGATCGCCAACAGCAACTCGCAGAACATCCTGTCGCTGTTCCGCTAAGCGAAATTCCTCCAAGCGCGGGAGACTTCCCGGGCTTGGTCGCAAGTCGATCCAAGCCGCGTTTCGCAAGGGACGCGGCTTTCATTTTTGGTTCGACGTCCTACTGCATGATTCCTCAAATCGGAATCGATTTGAGGACAAAATAATGCAGCGATTCAAAGCGCTGCGGCGACCTTGCGCGTTTGTGCAGACGCGCGGCGCTGCAATCGAAGAAAAATCTGCGCGAGTCGTGCGCCGGCTTTAGCCTTCGTTAACTATGTTGGTGTTTGCTGTGGCCATCGAAACGGCGGGTTAACCAACAAATTTAACGCGTTAGCAGGCATGAAGCTGACCGCCGTTTCCCGGTAATCCCGGAATGTCCCTTCCATCTCAACTGTCACAAGGGGCACTCAGCCAATGACAAGCATCATGACGAACACCGCCGCAATGACGGCGCTCGCAACGCTGCGCTCGATCAACTCTTCCATGGAAACGACGCAGGACCGGGTTTCCTCGGGTTATCGCGTCGGCGCGGCTCAGGACAACGCCGCCTACTGGTCGATCGCGACCACCATGCGTTCCGACAACAAGGCGCTCTCGACGGTTCAGGACGCTCTCGGCCTCGGCGCCGCCAAGACGGATGTCGCCTACACCGCGATGGAATCCTCGATCGACGTCGTTGACGAAATCAAGGCGAAGCTCGTAGCCGCCAGCGAGCCGGGCGTCGACAAGAGCAAGATCCAGAAGGAAATCACCGAGCTTCAGAACCAGCTGATCAGCATCGCGAAGTCCGCTTCGTTCTCCGGCGAAAACTGGGTCTACAACGACAACAACAACGCTGCCGGTACCAAGTCGATCGTCGGCTCGTTCAACCGCGACGCCAACGGCAATGTCAGCCTGACGACGCTTCAGTTCGACACGAACAAAAGCTCGCTTATCGAAGTCGATTCGGCTGGCGCTTATGTCACCAACGGTTCGGGCCTGCTCTCGAGCGATCTTGAATACACCGACACGGACGGTACGACGACGGTTACGCTGAGCTACAACCTGCTCGAAATGGACATCACCAGCATGACTGTTGGCGATCTGGCCCAGGCCATCTCCGGTGTTGACGCAGCCCTGCTGACGATGACTGATGCCGCTTCGGACCTCGGTGCGCTCAACAGCCGCGTCACGATGCAGAACGACTTCGTCGCCGATCTGATGGACTCGATCGAAAAGGGTGTCGGGCGCCTGGTCGATGCTGACATGAACGAGGAATCGACACGCCTGAAAGCCCTGCAGACGCAGCAGCAGCTCGGCATCCAGTCGCTGTCGATCGCCAACACCAATTCGCAGAACATTCTGTCGCTGTTCCGTTAATCGGAACCGGCTACGGTCCAATCCGACAAGAAAGCCGCGCTGCTCGTTGAGCAGCGCGGCTTTCGGTTTTCTTGCCTGCCAAGCGTTTGGTTAAGATCTTGTCCATCTTTGTTTATTTTCGTTCACTTTTATTACTAGCTCGTTAAGCCCATTAACGATTTGTTAACCATCAAATCGTTACACCTTCGTTAAGAGCGAAGGGTCGCCTCGCAGGGCAAATTCGAGGCGGTTCGCATGACGCTGGTCCCGTCGCTGCCGGTGCACTCCGGAATGGTTTCCGCAAATCACTCAGGGCAAACGATCCATGACCAGTATCATGACCAATGCCGCCGCTATGGCGGCGCTCCAGACATTGCGCTCGATTAATAGCAACATGGCCGAGGTGCAGAACCGGATTTCGTCCGGCTATCGCGTCCAGACGGCCGGCGACAACGCGGCCTACTGGTCGATCGCGACGACCATGCGGTCCGACAATGCGGCCCTTTCGACGGTTCAGGACGCACTCGGTCTGGGCGCCGCCAAGGTCGATACGGCATACGCCGCTATGGACACGTCGATCGAGGTGATCAGCGAGATCAAGGCGAAGCTCGTTGCGGCGCGCGAGCCTGGCGTCGACAAGCTGAAGATCGACAAGGAAATCAACGAGCTCAAGAACCAGCTCGTATCCGCAGCACAGTCCGCATCGTTCTCCGGCGAGAACTGGCTCTACAATTCCAACGCCGCGGCGGTCGGAACCAAGTCGATCGTCGCGTCCTTCAACCGCAGCGGCAACGGCAATGTTTCCGTGACGACGCTCGACTTCGACACCGCGCAGTCGATGCTGATCGACACGGCTGATGCCACGCGGGGCCTGCTGACCAACAGCTATGACGCCGATCAATTGCAGGCGACGCCGTCGGGCACGGCGCGGCTCTATCACCTCATCGTCGCCCCCCCGGCCACGCCTGTCGCCGGCAGCACCGAGATCAAGCTGACGACCGCGACGACCAGCGCGCAACTGGACGACATGATCCGCGTTGTCGACAAGATGTTGAGCAAGCTCACCGATTCCGCCTCCACGCTCGGGGCGATCACCACTCGCATCGACATGCAGGAAAGCTTTGTCGCGAACCTGATGGACGTGATCGACAAAGGTGTCGGACGCCTGGTCGATGCGGACATGAACGAGGAATCGACGCGGCTCAAGGCTCTGCAGACGCAGCAGCAGCTCGGCATCCAGGCGTTGTCGATCGCCAACACCAACTCCGAGAATATCCTGCGCCTCTTCCAGCAGTAACGCGCTGATACCACCCGGGCGACCGTGCAATTCCGTCGCTCCCGTCCGTTTGCATGGAAAGCAAGCGGCGTCGCCTTCCGCTGTGCCGCCGGTCATCGGCATCTGGCGGAAACCGTTGGACCGCGCTTCTTGCCCTGGCGCGGTCCAATCATTTTCGCGCAAGTTTGACCGAATAACCTCCCATCGCAGTCTTGTCGGACTGTCGGCCAGGATGAGTTTTGTGCCGCCGCTTGCATCGGCTCTACCAGATCCGTGAACAGCCGTTGCGCATCGAGAATGTTGGGTCCTGCCGCTGTCTCGGGCGGTCGGGACCGAGGGAGACATTGCAAACGTGTCAGGCTCTTTGGATTTCCGGGCCGTGCGGCAGCGTGCGAGCGACAGGCAAAGCATGCCGACGCCATCCGTGCGACTGTCGGAGGGGCGTCGATGACGGCGTCGCTTTCCCGATACCTCAAGGATTTCAGCGCGCCGAAGATCGAGTTGTCGAGGATGCCGCCGAAATATTTTCCGGACATCGACGCCGAGCTTCCAAACACGGATCGTCCGGGCGCGAGGCGCGCCATGCCGGAGATCGACATCGATGCCGAGCGTCGCGATGCCTTTGCCCAAGGCCGCGCCGAAGCCAGCGCCGAACTCGTGTTCGAGCATGAAAAAGAGATCGCCGAACTCAAGGCGCGCCACGCGGAGCAAATGGAAGCGTTGACGCTACGCCTCGAAGAGGAAGTCGCAACCAGATTGGCAGCCAAGATCGCGGAAATGACTGACCGGCTTGCCCTCGACCTTGGCGACCAGACGGCGCGCGTGCTTGCGCCGGTCATGGAAGAGGCGCTGTGCAAGCGCGCCATTGAGGATCTGGCGCGGATGGTCCGGGAGGGTGTCGCAGCCGGTGAGGGCTGCGTGATCACGGTCAAGGGGCCGCGGTCTCTTTTCGAGGCGCTGAAGCGGCATTTGCCGGATGACGCGACGCTGTTCCGCCATATCGAAACCAACGACATCGATCTCGCGGTCGAAATGGGTGACGCCGTACTGGTGACCAGAATGGCCGCCTGGTCCGATACCGTCCGGAAAGTTCTGGCATGAGTGACGAAAGCCATCATAACGGCAAGAACGAAATCATCATCGTCAAGCGTTCCTCGGATGGCCATGGCGAGCATCACGGCGGCTCGTGGAAGATCGCCTATGCCGACTTCATGACAGCAATGATGGCCTTCTTTCTAGTGATGTGGCTGATCAATGCCGCGAACGAAGAGACGAAGGCGGCCATCGCTTCCTATTTCAATCCGGTGCAACTCACCGACCAGAAGCCCTCCGAGAAGGGACTGAAGGATCCCGCCAAGGACGCCCAGGGCGAGCAGACGCAGCAGCGGTCGAAGACCGACGGCGAACAATCGAAATCCGGTGGTACCGCCAAGAAGGGCGACCAGTTGACCGCGACCTCGGGCGAGGAAACGAAATACTCCGACGCCGATTTCTTCGAGAACCCCTATTCGGTCCTTTCCGAAATCGCCAAGGAAGTCGGCCAGCAGGCCAATATCAGCGTCAAGGGCGATGGCGGCGCGGCGCAGTCGGGGCCGGCGACCGGTGCCGAAGGTGGCGAAGCCTACCGGGATCCCTTTGACCCGGACTTCTGGACCAAGCAGGTCGAGATCAAGGAGGCCGGCAATACCGCAGCAAACGACGTGGCGGCCGCGACGAACCCCGCGCCGCAGGGAACCGCCGAGTTGAAGCCGGCGGATGGCAAGGCGCCGGCCAACGTCGAAGACCGGACGGGGAAGAGCGTAGAAAAGGCGCTCAAGGCCGAAACCGACGGAAAGGACCGGCAGCACGAGGCAGACGCGCTCAAGGCTGAAATCGAAAAGGAGCTCGGCGGAAATGCCGGGCGGCTCATCGAGGGGCTGATGGTGACCCCCGCCGAGGGCGGCCTCCTGGTCACCATCAGCGAGCAGACGGACGCGCCGATGTTTGCGGTCGGCTCCGCCGTGCCGCAGAAGGAACTCGTGCTCGCAATGGAAAAGATCGGTAGGCTTCTCGCTGCGCGCAAGGGTGCCGTAGCGATCCGCGGCCACACCGACGGGCGGCCGTTCAAGGATGGAACCTACGACAACTGGCGCCTCTCGGCGGCGCGCGCGCAGAGTGCCTATTACATGCTCGTCCGCGGCGGCCTGAAGGAAGACCGTGTCAGCCAGATCAGCGGCTTCGCGGATCGCCGCCTGCAGGTCCCGGGCGATCCCTACGCGCCCGGCAACCGGCGCATCGAGATCCTGTTGCAGTCGGGACAGGGTTGATCGGATGCTGAAGCGGTTGCACGCCATCCTCCTGACGTCGGTCCTGGCCATCCCGCTTGCGGCCGGGCTTGCGCGCGCGGGCGGGACGGAAGAGCTCGCGCCTTTCAAGATGGTAAGATCGCTGCAATATGTTCAGGATTCGGTCGTCCTAGGTGATCATTCCGCAATCGAGATGCAGCGCTTCATGCTGGGGGCGATCGACCAGCGGCTAAGAGCCGTCGAGCAGTCGGCCTTCCGCGATCCGCGCAACGTCGATGCGGCGCTTGTCTACGTCATGAGCGGCGGCAACCCCGATACGCTCGACTATCTCGCCGACCGCGACATCGAGGGCAATTTTGATACCAGGGTGACCGAAGCATTGCGGCAGTATCTGCGCGGCAAGGGTGCGCTGATCGTCGAAACGCTCTCCAAGGCCGCGCCGGAATACAAGAACGCCCGCATCGGCCCTTATCTTTTCCTGATCCTCGGCAATGCGACCTCGCAGCAGAACCCTTTGGCGGCGATGAAGTATTACGACTGGGCCCGTCTGACTGCGCCGGGCACCATCATCGAGGAGGCGGCGCTGCGCCGCTCCGTCTTTCTGGCAGCGAAGGCGAACGAACCCGATAAGGGATTTCGTTATGCTTTGAGCTATGCGCGACGTTATCTGACGTCGCCCTATGCAAGCCAGTTCGCGGACGTGTTCGTCGAACTGGCCGTTGCGCATTTCGACCAAGCCGCCGAGCAAAAGGTCTCCGAAGTCCTCGCTTTCATGGATAGACCGCGTCAGCGCGAGGTCTATCTTCGTGTAGCCCGTCGCGCGGCGATTGGCGGCAACCAGGCGCTCGCGCGGCTTGCCTCAAAACGGGCTGAAAGTCTCGCTGACAGTGGCGCTTCGCAGGCGCAGGTACTCGCAAGCTTTTACGAGGGGGTTGCGGCCGTGCCCTCGGCGGACGTGTTTGCAGCCACCGAAACCATCAGTGCAATTCCTGATGAAAAACTGTCCACGCGCGATCGGGCACTCCGCGACGCGGCCAAGGCGGTTGCGGACGCGGTGGTGCGACTACCACAGGATGAAAGCTCCGCGCAAGCGTCCGCGCCTACACCAGACAGAATCGCCTTGGAAGAAAGTCAGGTTTCGTCCGAGGAGACGGGAAGTGGGATGAGCCCATTCGGCGAGGCGGCTGAGACGTCGGGTGCGTCGAGCAATGACGGCAAGACCGGTGCAGGAATGGGCCAGCCCATGGACCCGGCACTCGATGGATTTCTCACCAACGGGCGCTCGAAGATCGCTGAGATCGATGCTCTCCTGAGGGAGGAAGGATTATGAGGCCTCTTGACGAGAGTTTGCGCAGCCCGGTTCCGGCGGCCACAGGCAAGGCCGGGTCGAGGCAGGGTGGACGGGAAGAGATCGGGGAAGCACCGCGCGCCTTCCAGGACGTCATTGCGGACACCGGCCGCCAGAAAGCACAGGGACAAGGCCCTGCAATCAGCGACGCCAACCAGCCAATCGACAATTCCTCGGCGAACGGTTTGCAGGGACGTCTCGGCGATGACACGGCAACCGGCGGCCGTGACCGACGTGGCTCGATCGGACGCAACCGAATGGAAGGCACGTGGGACGCGTCGTCGTTGCAAGATCTTGGCAATGGTGTCGCGGAAGATGCGATCGCGGCGGGCAAAGACCGGTTATCCGACAGCCTCTCCGTCCGCGAGCACGCGCTGAAGCGGCTCCGCCGCGTGGGCCTTGCAGGCAAGGAACAAGCGCCATCGCGCAGTGATCCAGCCGCTGGCAGCGAGCAGCATGCGGATGCGCAAGCGCAAAAGGCGGACGCCGACGCGCGTGGGCAGGTAAGGGCAGCGGGCGGGGTGCCGGACGAGGTGCGCACAGACGCCGGGCAAGAAGATCCTTCCGGACCGGCCGACCCGGCAAACGGGACCGTCGACGATCTACTCACGCTGCTCGACGCGGCCGCCGCGGTAACCGCCGGGCTGCAGCAGCCGAAAGACGAGGCAGACCGCTCGTCGGGCGATCGCACGGTCCCGGGCAATGCGGTCGGAATTGAAGGCGGCGAAGCTGTGGCCGACATTGTTCCGGACGAAAGCTTGCATGCCGAGAAAGACGCATCCGAGTCCGATCAGCT
Organism: Sinorhizobium sp. 7-81; assembly: GCF_030124405.1. NCBI lineage: Bacteria > Pseudomonadati > Pseudomonadota > Alphaproteobacteria > Hyphomicrobiales > Rhizobiaceae > Sinorhizobium > Sinorhizobium sp. 7-81. The sequence continues at coordinate 623,388 of NZ_JASKLT010000001.1, forward strand.
CTTCCGCTTTGCCCGAGCCGACGGCAAGGGCCAGGCCATGTCGATGACCATTTCCGCCGATGGGGAGAAGGCCGTCGTCGACACCGGCAAGCCGGCCGCCGCATCCAAGGCGGAAAACGTCACGGTTCTGGAAGCGCGCCGTTATCTCGGTCTGGCCATGAACGCCAACGCCGCATCGGTGACCAGTGCTATCGCCGGCGACAGTGAATGGGCGCAGCTAATGCAGTCGGGCGCGACCTTGGGACAACCGGAAGCCTCCGGTCAGGTCGGCAAAACGCTCAACACGCTCAAGATTCAGCTGCATCCGATCGATCTCGGTACTGTGACCGCCACCCTGCGGCTGAAGGACGACGAGTTGCAGGTCGACTTGAAGGTGGAGTCGGGCGAGGCGTTCCGCCAGTTGCGCGACGACCAGGGCGAGATGGTGAAAGCGTTGCGCGCACAAGGCTTCGCGGTCGACCAGATCAATATCGTGTTCAATGCCGGCGGCGACGCTTCAGGTGGCGGCAGTCAGCAGCAACAGGCGCAAACCGCCCCCGGTCAGCAGGGACGCGAACACGCCGGCGAGGGGAGCGGGCAGGGGCGCCAGCGACAGAACGATGCGCAGGCTTCGACAGCAGGAAGGTGGGCGGGCAATGATGGACTGGATGGTGCGCCGGTTGACGCTGAGCGTCCTCGTGCTGGCTACGTCTACATGTAGCGCCTGGGCAAGCGCCGGTGTCTGCGAGCGCGAGATCATTTCCGCGGCTTCGAAATATGGCATCCCGACCGGGATTCTCTATTCCGTCGGTTTGACCGAGACAGGCCGCAAAGGATCTCTCCAGCCTTATGCGATGAACATCGAGGGCAGGGCCTATTTCGGCACCAGCACGCGGGACGTCCTGGAGCGCTTCGGGACCGCCCGGGCGCAAGGGGCCAAACTCATCGATCTCGGCTGCATGCAGATCAACTATTACTTCCACGGAGAGAATTTCGGTTCGCCGGAGGAAATGCTTGATCCGCGCAAGAACGTCGAATATGCCGCCCGCTTCCTGTCCGATCTGCGCGCCAAGCACGAGAGCTGGACGATGGCTGTCGCGCGTTATCATGCCGGGCCGAACAACGATCCGGCGCAGAAGAAATACGTCTGCCGGGTGATCGCGAATCTCGTCGCGACGGGCTACGGCAAGTGGACGCCGAACGCGACGCAATTCTGTCGGTAATCAACCTAAAATTGCATTCCACGGGGCGATCCCGCATTATGGCGACAATGCGGGCAGAATGTGATGGCAAGCAGATTTGTCGCGCGCCGTTAACTTTTCCACACGATTTTAGTGCCATGATTAACGAGTACCTACTAGATATAGATCAAATCGGCACGCAATTCCTAATCAATTATTAAAATCCCCCATTAACTTTCTCTAGTTGTTCGTGAATCCCCCGATTCGTACCTCTTTATCAACGAGGCACCCATATTGATTCGGAGGCGGACGAATGATCGTGGTGGTTGACGATAGAGAGCTCGTAAAGGATGGCTACGCGTCCTTGTTCGGGCGCGAAGGTATTCCCTCGACGGGCTTTGATCCCAGAGAATTCGGCGAGTGGGTAAACACGGCTGCGGACTCGGATATCGATGCGGTCGAGGCGTTCCTGATCGGGCAGGGCGACAGCGCGTTCAGCCTGCCGCGCGCGATCCGTGACCGCTCGATGGCGCCGGTCATCGCGATGAGCGACACGCCTTCGCTCGAAAACACCCTGGCGCTGTTCGACTGCGGGGTCGACGACGTCGTGCGCAAACCGGTGCACCCGCGGGAAATCCTCGCCCGGGTTGCTGCGATCCGCCGACGCCTCAAGGCCATTACCAACTATACCGACATCGGACCGATCCGCGTTTTCGCCGACGGCCGCGATCCGGAGATCAATGGCGAGGTCTTCGCGCTGCCGCGCCGAGAACGGCGCATCCTGGAATATCTGGTCGCCAATCGTGGCCGTCGCGTATCGAAGTCCCAGATCTTCAACGCGATCTACGGCATCTTCGATGAAGACGTCGAGGAGAACGTCGTCGAAAGCCACATCAGCAAGCTGCGCAAGAAACTGCGCAAGAAGCTCGGCTTCGACCCGATCGATTCCAAGCGCTTCCTTGGCTACTGCATCGACTGGAATTGAGCGCGCGGCAGCGGGCCGGGGCCGGCTCAAGACAGGTTCACGCAAGGCCCGGCTCCTAGTGTCGCCGCAACGAGGAATTGAGGATCCGATATGAGTCTCTACGGTACCATGAGAACCGGCGTTTCAGGCATGAACGCCCAATCGAACCGGCTCAGCACCGTTGCCGAGAATATCGCTAACGCCAATACGACCGGCTACAAGCGCGCGTCGACGGAATTCTCGTCGATGATCCTGCCGTCGAGCAACGGCGCTTACAATTCCGGCGGCGTGCAGACCCAGGTCCGTTACAGCATCTCTGAGCAGGGTGCGACGACTTACACCACGTCCGGCAGCGATCTCGCCATCGACGGCGGCGGCTTCTTCATTGTTCAGGGTACGAATGGTCAGGAATACCTGACACGCGCCGGCGCCTTCGAACCGGACAGAGAAGGCAATCTCGTCAACGGCGGCTTCACGCTGATGGGTTACGAATACCAGGCCGGGGTTGATCCGACGGTTGTCGTCAACGGGTTCGACGGCCTGACCAAGGTGAATCTCAGCTCCGAAGGGCTGGTCGCGAAAGGCTCGACCAAGGGCGAGATGGGTGGAAATCTTCCATCAGGAGCGGCCGTAGGCGCTACGCATCCCACATCGCTTGTGGTCTTTGACAGCCAGGGTAACTCCCGCCTTCTCGACTTTGTGTACACCAAAACCGCAGCAAACAGCTGGTCGGTGGAAATCCGCGACCGTGCCACCTATACGGCCGGTCCGCCCGTCACCGGCGTGCTCGGCACCGCGGCCTTGACCTTCAATGCAAGCGGGGCGCTGACGACTTCTCCGGCAACGGTTACGACCTCGGCAATGACGGGCCTGCCCGGGACCGGCGCAAACCTCGCCGCGCTCACCATCGACCTCAGCAAAACCACGCAGCTCGGTTCCGACTTCAGCTCCGACGGCGGTGACATAGACGGCAACGCGCCGAGCAAGGTTGCCGGCTTCCAGATCGATGCCGATGGCATCGTCTACGTCAAATACGAGAGCGGCGAACTCGACCCACGCTATCGCATCGCGCTTGCGAATGTGCAGAGCCCGGACAAGCTGTTGCCGGAGTCCGGCAACGTCTATTCGCAGGGCGTCGACTCCGGCGTCATCATCACCGGTTTCGCCGGTTCCGGTAACTTCGGCAACATTCTTTCGGGCGCGCTTGAAAGCTCGAACGTCGATATCGCCGAAGAACTGACGGCGATGATCGAATCCCAGCGCAACTACACGGCCAACTCCAAGGTCTTCCAGACCGGGTCGGAACTGCTCGACGTGCTGGTCAACCTGAAACGGTAATCGAAAAGAGAGACGGTCTGCGTCATGTCGCTGTCCACCGCAATCACAATCGCGCAATCCGCTTTCAACACCACGGCGGCACAGACTGCCATCGTGTCGAAGAACATCGCGAATGCGGGCAACGCGGACTATTCGCGTCGGATGGCGATGCTGGGCTCGACGCCGAACGGAGCGCAGGTCGTCTCGATCTATCGGGCACAGAACGAGGCGTTGCTCAAGCAGAGCATCGCCAGCATCGGCCAGGCCTCGGGCCAGGGCCGCCTGCTCTCCGGCCTCGAGCTATTGAAGTCGTCGCTCGGCGGCAACGACTACGAAACGTCGCCGGCGAAATTCCTGGCGGCGTTCCGGGACAGCCTGCAGACATTCGCGTCGACACCCGGAAACCCGGCGATGGCCGCTTCCGCGGTTTCGGACGCAGGTGATCTGGCCAATGCTATCAGCACGACGGCAAATGCGGTTCAAAGCCTTCGCACCGATGCCGACAAGGAAATCGCAATCGAGGTCGGCAAGCTGAACAGCCTGCTCGCCGATTTCGAGAATGTGAACAACGCGGTCAAGTCGGCGACGGCTCAGGGGCAGGACGCGAGCGAGGCCCTCGACCAACGGGACAAGATCCTGAAGCAGGTGTCGGAGATCATCGGCATCTCGACCGTGACGAGAGCCAATCACGACACGGTGATCTACACGGCGGATGGCACGGTGCTCTTCGAGACCCTGCCCCGAGCTGTCACCTTTGCTCCGAGAGCAGCCTATGACGCGACCATCACCGGCAACAAGATCTATGTCGACGGTGTACCGGTTGCTGCGGGTTCCGGGGCCAACACGACGGCCGAGGGCAAGCTGGCGAGTTTGCTTCAATTGCGCGATGACGTTGCGCCAAAATTTCAGTCGCAGCTCGACGAAATCGCCCGCGGTCTGGTGACACTGTTCCAGGAAGGCAATCCGTCCGGCGTGCCGCCGATCCCGTATGCACCCGGGCTCTTCACCTGGGCAGGTGGCACCGTGCCGCCGGCGGGCACGGTCGTTCCCGGCCTTGCTGCAACGCTTGCCGTCAATCCCCTGGCAAAGGCCAATCCGATGCTGCTGCGTGACGGCGGTTTCAATGGTGTCGTGTCCAATCCGGGCGGGGCTGCAACGCCCGATGCGGGCTACACCGGCCTGCTTGAAGGCTTTATCGCGGCCATGGGCGAGGGCATGGCCTTCGACCCGGCAACGGGCCTCGACGGAAGCAGCTCGATCCTCGATTTCGCGACATCCTCTATTGGTTGGCTGGAACAGTTGCGCAGCACCGCTTCGACCGCCAGCGACAACAAATCGGCGCTGCTTGCTCGCACCCAGGAAGCCCTGAGCAAAGAGACGGGCGTCAGCATCGACGAGGAATTGTCCCTGCTGCTCGACCTGGAGCAATCCTACAAAGCATCGGCCAAGCTGGTCAGTACGGTGGACGCCATGATGGCGGCCCTTCTCGAAGCCGTGAGGTAATCATGAAGACGTCCTTCGTTTCGAATCTGGCGATACAAAACGCCATGCGGCTGACGATCCAGCAGCAGCAGGTGGAGATGCTCGACCTTCAAAAGGCATTGACGACGGGCCGCCACGCCGATGTCGGCGTCACGCTCGGAGCGTCGACCTCGCGCTCGCTCAACCTGCAACGCGAGCTGGCGCGCATGAATGCGCTGACAAGCACCAACTCGATCGTCAACCAGCGCCTTTCTGCCTCTCAGGAGGCGCTCGAAACGATGGCAAGCGCCGCCCAAAAGGTTCGCGACACCTTGATGACTTTCAAGGGCAATGATTCCGCCGACAAGCTTGCGATCCAGAAGACCGAAATCGACAGCGCTCTCTCGCTTTTCACAGCCGCGGCGAATACCTCGTTCAATGGCGAGTTCCTGTTCTCCGGCATCAATTCGGACGTGAAGCCGCTCGCGGATTACAATTCCGCCGCAACCTCGGCTGCCAAGACTGCGTTCAACACGGCCCTGTCGACATACATGGCCGCTCAGGTCCCGCCGCTGACGGCGATGGACCAGTTCTCGGTCACGCAGATGCAAGGTTTCATCACCACGGTCGTGGAGCCGATGTACACCGGCGCCCAATGGGACGCCGATTGGTCCGATGCGTCGAACCAGAACATGACCAGCCGCATCAGCACATCGGAGATCATTGAAAGCTCGACGAATGTCAACACGACCGGCATCCGGATGTTCGCGCTCGCAAGCATCATCGCGTCGGAGCTTATGGACAAGGGCGTCACGTCGGAGGTCCGCAGCGCCATCGGTGAAGCAGCCCTTGTTTACGTCGAACAGGGGATCACCGGCATCGACGCCGAGCGCAGTGCCCTCGGTGTCGCCGAGGCTCGCGTGAAGAAGGCGAATGATTCACTGGCGGCGCAGATCAAACTTGTCACCACGCATGTCGGCGATATCGAGGGGATCGACGAGGAGGCGATATCGACACGGATAAACCTGCTGAAAACGCAACTTGAGACATCTTATACGCTCACGTCACGGATCCAGCAGTTGAGCTTGCTCAATTTCCTCTGACGAGAGGAACCGGACAAACATGAAGGATGTCTGAATGTATCAATTTTCGTATGCCGAGATCATGGAGGACGGCGTCGCCGATTCCAAGGATCGCGAACGGCAGGTACTCGATCGCTCGATCGCGCTCCTGGAGGCGGCGAAACAGCAGAAAGGGTACTCACGGGAGGCTATTGAGGCGATCTATTTTACCCGGCGCGTCTGGATACGCTTCATCGAGGATTTGCGCACGCCGGATAACCAGCTCAACGAAGAGCTGCGCGCCAATCTGATTTCGATCGCCATCTGGATCTTGAACGAGACGGAGAAGATCCGCAAACGCGAATCTTCCAACTTCCAGGGCATTATAGACATTACCACCATCATCAGGGATGGACTGAAATGAAGAGCACACTGCGTATCTCGCTGAAATCGGGCGAAAGAATTTTTGTAAACGGCGCGGTGCTTCGTGTTGACCGCAAGGTCGCGGTCGAGTTCCTGAACGATGTCACCTTCCTCCTGGAGAACCACGTACTGCAGCCGGAAGATGCGACGACGCCGCTGAAGCAGCTCTACTTCATTGCCCAGATGATCCTGATCAATCCGGAAGGCGCCGAGCAGTCGACGGCGATGTTCCGCAAGTCGATCGTCATGCTGCTCAACTGCTTCAAGAACGAAGAGGTTCTGGCCGAGCTGAAGCGCATCGATGGTCTCGTCACGCAGGGCCGCGCTTTCGAAGCGCTGAAGGCGATCCGGGCGCTTTATCCGATCGAAGATCGTATTCTCAATGCGCAGGAAATCACGCCGGCAACGGTCGAGCAGATTCGCAAGGAGATCGCACCATGGCGGTAAGTGGCGTCAGCAATACCTCGAGCAGCTACACGCCGACCGTATCCGGCCTGGAGTCCGGGGCGGATCAGACCGCTGCAACGCTGAACTACGAGAGCTTCCTGAAGCTGCTCGTGGCGCAGATGAAGAACCAGGATCCGACCAGCCCGATGGACGCGACGCAGCAGATCGCCCAGCTCGCGACCTTCTCGCAGGTGGAGCAGACGATCAAGACCAACAAGAACCTCGAAAGCCTGCTCCAGCGCACGTCGCTCAGCGAAGCGGACGCGGTCATCGGCAAGACGGTCACCAGCGCCGACGGCAAGACGACTGGTGTCGTCAAGGAAGTGAAACTATACTCCGACGGAATCATCGCCGTCCTGGATACGGGCAAGGAGCTCGTCATTGGACCCGGCGTCAAAGTGAAGTGATGCCGTATGAACGAGGCGGACGCCCTTGATATTGTGCAGGCTGCGATCTGGACGGTGATCGTGGCCTCGGGTCCCGCCGTCCTCGCCGCAATGGTTGTCGGCGTCGTCATCGCGTTCATCCAGGCCCTGACCCAGGTGCAGGAGATGACGCTGACCTTTGTGCCGAAGATCCTGGCGGTCATGATTACCGTCGCCGTCTCCGCGCCCTTCGTCGGTGCGCAGATCTCCATCTTCACCGACATAATCTTCTCCCGGATCCAGTCCGGATTCTAGAGCGAGGTCCGATCCGAATTGGGCGCAGCGGCTTTCGCCGCGCGCTGCCTCTTCGAGCGCTCAGCGAAGCACCCCCTCTGCCCTGCCGCGCAAAGGGGTTATCAACACCATCTCCTATACCACCCTCACGCAAGCTTGGGCCTGTAGATCTCCGGTGACAGCTTGGGCAGCTTTCGTGGATCGCTGCCCGCCTCTCATGAAGAGACGGAAGAGACATGGCACAACAGGCAGCGCTGACCATCCCGAAACTCGCACCCAAGAGCCGGGACGTCGGCTTTGCGCTCGGGATCGTGACGATCCTGTCGATTCTCTTCCTGCCGATTCCCCCGTTCCTGATCGATCTCGGTTTGGCGTTCTCGATCGCCTTCTCGGTGCTGATCTTGATGGTCGCGCTGTGGATCCAGCGGCCGCTGGACTTCTCGTCCTTTCCGACCATCCTGCTGATTTCGACGATGACCCGCCTGTCGCTGAATATCGCGACGACGCGCGTCATCCTTTCACATGGTCACGAGGGCCACGGCGCTGCGGGCGGCGTCATTTCCGGTTTCGCCAGCCTCGTCATGTCCGGCGATTTCGTGATCGGTCTGATCGTCTTCCTCATCCTGATCACGGTGAATTTCATCGTGATCACCAAGGGTGCGACCCGCATTGCCGAAGTGGGTGCCCGATTCACTCTTGATGCAATCCCCGGCAAGCAGATGTCGATCGATGCCGATCTTTCGGCCGGCCTGATCGACGAGAAGGAGGCACAGCGCCGCCGCCGCGAGCTGGAAGAAGAGAGTTCCTTCTACGGCGCGATGGATGGCGCCTCGAAGTTCGTTCGCGGTGACGCGATTGCCGGCCTGATCATTACCGCGATCAATATCTTCGGTGGCATCATCATCGGCTATCTCCGCCACGACATGCCGATCGGCGAGGCGGCCGATGTCTTCGTCAAGCTCTCCGTCGGCGATGGTCTCGTCTCGCAGATCCCTGCGCTGATCGTCTCGCTTGCCGCCGGCCTGCTCGTCTCGCGCGGGGGGACCGCCGGCTCCACCGACCAGGCGGTTGTCGGCCAGCTCAGCGGCTACCCGCGGGCGCTGACGGTTGCCGCCGGTCTCATCATCCTGCTTTCGGTAATGCCGGGCCTGCCGTTCCTTCCCTTCGCGACTCTCGGTGGCGGCATGGCCTTCCTCGGCTGGGTCATCCCGAGGCAGCTCGCTGCTGCTGATGCAGAGAAGCGGGCACAGGAAGCGACGAAGGCCCAACAGGCGAAGGATAGCGACAAGGATTCCGTTAAATCGGTGCTGAAGACGGCGGAGATCGAACTCCTGCTCGGCAAGCAGGTCTCGACGCGGCTTCTCGGAGCCCATCAGGAACTCGCTTTCCGTGTCGGCAAGATGCGCCGCAAGTTTGCCGGCCAATACGGCCTCGTCGTTCCGGAGATCAAGGTCTCGGACGATATCTCGATTCCGGACAAGGCCTATCATATCCGCATTCATGGCACGACGATCGCATCCAACACGGTGCGAGTCGGCGAGGTGCTGGTCGTGACCGGTGGCGGACGCCGACCGAGCGTGCCTGGCGACGAGATCAGGGAGCCCGCCTTCGGCATGCCGGCCGTCTCGATCCTGGAGACCTTCACGGAAGACCTGAAGCGCGAAGGATTCCACCCGATCGACAACGTCTCGGTGGTGCTCACTCACCTCAGCGAGGTCATCCGCAACAATCTTCCGCAGCTTCTGTCCTACAAGGACGTGAAGGTGCTGATCGAACGGCTCGACCCGGAGTACCGGAAGCTCGCCGACGAGATCTGCACATCGCACATGTCCTATTCGGGGCTGCAGGCGGTGTTGAAGCTGCTGCTTGCCGAACGTGTGTCGATCCGAAACCTGCATCTCATTCTGGAAGCCGTGGCGGAGCTTGCGCCGCATGTGCGCAAGACCGAGCAGATCGTAGAGCACGTGCGCGTACGTATGTCGCAACAGCTCTGCGGCGACCTCGCCGACAACGGCATCCTCCGCGTTCTCCGGCTCGGCAACAAATGGGACATGGTCTTCCATCAGGCGCTGAAGCGCGACGCCAAGGGCGAGATCGTCGAGTTCGACATCGATCCCCGGCACCTGGAGGAATTCAGCGAACAGGCGACGAAGGTTATCCGTGAACATCTCGATCGCGGCATGCCCTTCGTGCTGGTAAGTTCCCCCGAATCCCGCTCTTATGTGCGCATGATCATCGAACGCCTCTTCGCCACGCTTCCCGTGCTCTCCCATGTCGAGCTCGCCAAGGGCCTTGAGATCAAGATCATCGGCTCGATTTCATGATCTCCGATCCCGAGGGAACGGTGCTGGCGCTGTTTGCGGCCTTCTGCCGGATTGGCGCCTGCATCATGATCATGCCGGGGTTCTCCACGGCGCGCGTTCCCGTCCAGATCCGGCTGTTCCTTGCGGTTGGAATCTCGATGGCCATCCTGCCGATCATGTGGGACGACATCTACCCGCAGGTCACCGGGAAGGGTCACACCTACATTTATCTTATCGCGACCGAGACGATCGTCGGCGCCGTGATCGGTCTTGTCGCCCGTTACTATGTGCTCGGCCTGCAGTTTGCGGCCACGGCGGCGACCATGCTGATGGGGTTCAGCCCGCCGCCGTCGGCGGACGTTCTCGAAGACACGGCCGAAAACCAGGTCACCAGCTTGATCACCTTCGCCGGCCTGATGATCCTGTTCATGCTGGACTTCCACCATGTGATCATCGAGGCCGTCGCGCAATCCTACCGCGTGATGCCGATCGGCAGCGGCTTTGATCCGCAGGGCGTGTTGATCACGCTCGCCAATTCGCTGGGGCAGACCTTCATGATCATGCTCCGCCTCGCAAGCCCGTTCCTGATCTATGGCCTGCTCTTCAACGTCGCCATCGGAATGGTGAACAAGCTTGCCCCGCAGATTCCGATCTATTTCATCTCCCAGCCCTATCTGATCATGGGCGGCATGTTCCTGCTCTATCTCGGGATCGCCGCAATGCTGCGACTCTTCGCCGACGGCTTCGCGCCGGTCATGCAGGGAGGCTAGGCGTGAAGACGCGGTCGGAAAAATTGAAGCGCCTGGTTGCCGTCCAGCGGCATCTTGAGCGGATGGCGGAAAGCGAGCTTGCAGAGACCGCACGCCAGCGCGGCGTCCTTGCAGAAACGATCGATGTGGTCGCCGATGCAATGGGTTCGGCTCACCCGATGCATCGCATCTTCTCCGGTCATTACGCCTCCCAACTCGGGCGTCTCGCGCAGAAGGATCAGATGCTGCTCGGCATCCAGCAGGTGCACGAGGCGCGCATGCTGAGGGAGCGCGCAAAAGGCGATCGCTTCGAGGAAAACATGAAGGATGCACGCCTCGCGGAGGATCGCGAAGCGGCCGACAACTCGATCCTCGATCTGATCGACCAGCATCTCTCTACAGCGCCGCGCGTCTAATCAGACGCGCAAAGTCGCTGTAGAACTTCTGCATGGTTTTGTCCTTAAATCGATTCCCATTCAACGAACCATGCAGTAGCGCTCCGCCAGCTTCCGGTAAGGTTGAAGGACGATAGTGCGCCATCGGGGCGCTCTTCCAAGGGGACAAGCCCGGTTCGGAATATTTGCGACCGCGCGCGACTGCGGGCGCTTCGAGAGGATGTGACATGGCAATTTCCCCGCCCAGCGATCTTGTGATGGACGTCGTCCGCGCGGCCGATCCGGCGGAAATCCAGGAGGCCCAGGCAAAGCTCAAGGCCAACCGCGCTGCTTTCCAGGCAACGAGCCTTGCGGAAAACGGCAATGGTTTTGCCGCGGCCGTTTCGGTTCTCAACCCGTCCGAGGGATCGACCGGACTGGGCGACATCAACAACCGTGGCGAGCAGAAGAAGATTCCCGAGACCTATCGAAAGTTCGAGGCGATGGTGCTGCAGAATTTCGTGAAGTCCATGCTGCCGAGCGAAAGCGAGAACGTCTACGGCAAGGGCACCTCCGGCGACGTCTGGAAAAGCATGATGGCGGAACAGATCGGCGACGTTCTCGCCGCGGGCGGCGGTATCGGCATTGCCGATCGCATGGCCGGCGACGACGCGACCGATCGGGTGAATGCGTCGGTCGACGGCAACAGCCACAACCTCGCGACGAGCATGGTCCAGGAATACGAGCGCAAGGCTCTCTCCGGCTTTTTGACCAACGATGAAAAGAAAAAGCAAGCCTAGCGGATAAGCACACTCGGCGGGTTTCCGCCTGCATCGCGCTTTTGGATTATTTGGGAGTTGATTAATGGAAGCTGTGGCATCGAATGACGTACGAATTCGGAACGTTCTCGGCCGTCTGGAAATGATCATCGACAACGAGAACAGCCGCATCGGCGTGGACCCTGATTTCGATATCAAGACGTCGAACGCACACAAGAGCCGCTGCCTCTACGAACTGACGATGCTCCACCGCGATGCCGTGCCCGGCGAGATCTCGCCGGCCTTCATTTCGCAGACGCGCCATCTGCGCAGCAAGCTGCAGGTCAACTCCCAGAAGGTCGAGGCACATCTCGACGCGGTGCGGTCCGTGGTCGATATTCTGAAGACGGCTGCCCAGGACGCGGATGCGGATGGCATCTACACCGAAGCGCAGTTCCGCTATAGCGATTTCTGATGCTGAAGCTCGTTCTCACCGGGGTCTGGGTCTGCGTCGTTACGCTTGGATCCGTCTATTTTTCGATGCAATACGCCTCGGCGCCCCTCATATCGGAGGCCGAGGCGGATAGACGTGCATCCGAGGAATACATACCGGGAGAAATCATCACCGTCCCGGTCATCAAGGAAGGGGCGGTGCAGGGATATTTTCTTGCCAAACTGTCCTTCTCGGCAACGAAGGAAGGCATCGCGAAGCTGCACGCACCGCTCCGGCAGGTCGTGACGGATGAGCTTTACGACATGCTCGTCGGTTCGAAGTTCGTCGATCTCGCCGACACCGGGACATTCGACTTGCCGACCTTCAAGGTCGCGGTGAAGGACGGATTGAACAAGAAACTCGGCAGTGAAGTGATCACCGAGGTTCTGGTCGAACAGCTTGAATATCTCACCAAGGACGACGTCGAGCGCGTCGCCAACAGCCAGAACAGGCCATATCAAAAGCCGGTTCCTGTCGTCGACAAGAACGGCAATATTGCTGCGGACAAGATTCCGGAAGGGGCGGTGAAGGCGAACAGCAGCGCCCATTGAACGGTCCTGCAGCGCCGCGCGACCGGACGTGCTGAGATCGCTGGAGCACTTTGAGGTGCTGCATGACTTCGTCCCCTAAATCGATTTAAGGAAACATGCGGTAGCGGCGAGCCGGCATTCAGGTGACGTTATGCGTCCGGTCTTGCGCCTCTGCGGAGCCGATTTTCGCCGTCAGCCGGCCGACCGCGACATAGAGCGGATAGAGACTTGCCGCGGCGAGCCCGGTCTCCGCCCAAAGTTTGAGCCCGACCGGCAGAGAGGTGGCGATGAGCGCAAGGGATTTGCCGAGCACTCTCAACCGACCGGAGAATGTCGGGTCGCGCTGATGCTCCAGGAGTGCCGAGATTGCGCCGTTCTCGAGGCTGCGGGTACGGATCCACGACCTGGTGGTGTGATAAGCAGGAACCGTTTCCGCGACCCAGGCTTCCGTTGCCCAGGCAAACGTGAACCCTTTCGCCTTGCATCGATCGAAGAAATCCGCTTCGCCGACGCCGACGACATTGAGCGCCGGATCCAGAAACGGCCGGGGCATCCCGTCGAGTGCCGCCCGGGCTATAAGGACGTTACCTGCCGAATAGAGGATCGGTACCGGTCCGCTCTCATTGTAAGGAGGCGTGAAAACGGGGTGCCGCTTCCACTTCTGTTCGTGCGGATCCTCGAACACGGGGAGTTGCGGCCCGCCGACAATATCCACCCCATGGGTCTCCTGAACGGCAAGGAGGCGATCGAGCCACTCCGGAGCGGCAACTTCATCGTCATAGATGACCGCGAGCGCGCGGAGGTTGGGATAGAGATCGAGCGCTGTCGTCCATCCGGCATTGCACGCATGGGCGTGTCCGCGGCGGCGAACGACGACAATGGCGGAATCGGACGGATGTCCGAGAAAGAAGCTCTTCGCCGCCTGGGCGCCAGCCAGCCCGTCCGCGTCGTTGTCGACGACCACAGTCGCCAAAGGAACGTCAGGCCGTTGGGAAACAATGGTTTTCAGCGTTTTGACGAGGTGATCCGGGCGGCGGAACGTCGGCACGACGACCACGAGTTCGATGTCGGCCGCATCTTCCCGTTCGGTCTGGAAATAGACGGTGATGTCCTGACCGTTCGGCGTCATAGTAAGACCTGTGCGCGCAGATAGCCGGCAAGCACTACAGCAAAATTTCCTAAACAGATGTTGAATCCGGAAAACGGCTTTTGAATGAGCGCCTTAAACGGTGTTTTAGCGCAAGCAACTAAAGTGAGAAAAAATCGTCTCTCACCCCGTGTGGCAACATGTTTCCGATGCCCGTCTCCTTTTTTGCACCGATGGAAAGTCCCGCCTCGATGTTCGATTCGGCGGGCCGGACCTGCCAATGGTCCGTCGCCGCTTCGGCCGCCAGGACCGGAGGCAGGTCGCGATGAACGCTCTTTCGCGCATTGTCGCAACCGCGTCGAAGCGGATCGAATCTCGCGTGCCGACTCGCGATTTCGGCTGGGCCGATGCTTTGGCCTTCGCCGATACAGTCGCCTCGCAGCCCACATGGCATGCGGTCGTGACCGACCGCATGTTTCCGACCAGTCAGGATGCGGCGGCCTTCGTGCCCGCGCTGCTGACCTATATCGAGAAGCCGATGCGTGTCGCGCTGGTCGGCTCGCACCATAACGTCGTGGAGCGTGCCGCCGAGAATTTCCGAAGCCACGCGCCCTGGCACGAATTCATAGCCGCCGGCGGCTTTTCCGGTCAGGGGAAAGTTCTCGATGACGTACGCGCGATCGAGCCTCACATTCTGCTCGTGGCGATCGAGAGCTCGAAACAGGAGAAATGGGTCGATCGAAACATTGCTCCCGAGCACGGCCGGCTCGTCATCGCCGTCGACGACTTTGTGGTTCGTGAATTCTCCCCCACGCCCGCTCTCTTTCGTCGCCTGGGGCTCTTTTGGCTCCATCGGTTCGCGGCCGAGGCAGGGCGGCGTCGCGCGTATCACGCCTTTCGGTGGAAGCCGATTAAGCGCGGTCGCGATCTTGCCGGCGTTTCCGAGCAGCATTTCGAACCGCCGCAGGCGCACCGCGGTGCTAGCCGCATCTCGCGCGAATGATTCCGACCGCTGCCGGTGATGTCTTGCTTGCGTCAAACACTTTTCGCGCCGGAGCAGTGGGGTGTTTGTGACATGACGTTGCAAGTGGCGGAACCGGATCTTTCAGCGATGCAAGGAAATGCGACCGACGTCGACGGAATGCTGTTCCGGTCCCGTCGGCTCTTGCATTTATGCGTTTGGAACAGCATAGGGCGCATGCAGGCAATCGCTTGATGCCGCGCGAACTAGAGTGTGCCGCGCGAAGGACAAACCGGGAGATACGCCGTGACGACTGTGATTGATGGCAAGGCCGTTGCCGCTTCGGTCATCGAAACCGTGAAATCCGCCACAAAGACGCTGGAGGCGGAAACCGGCGTCCGCGCCGGGCTCGCCGTGGTTATCGTCGGAGACGATCCGGCAAGCCACGCCTATGTATCGGCGAAGAGCAAGATGGCCAAGGAATGCGGTTTCCTTTCGGTCCAGCACACCCTGCCGCAGGAGACGTCGCAGGAGGAACTGGCGGCGCTTGTCGCGGAACTTAATGCGGACGCCTCCATTCACGGCATTCTCGTGCAACTGCCGCTGCCGAAGCATCTTCAGTCGGAGCCGATCATCCAGTCGATCCTGCCCGAGAAGGATGTCGACGGCCTGCACGTCGTCAATGCCGGCAGGGTCGCGACCGGAGATCTCGAGAACGGGCTCATTTCCTGCACGCCTGCCGGGGCTATGGTGTTCGTGCGCCGCACGCATGGGGAGGACCTTTCGGGGCTCAACGCCGTCGTCATCGGGCGGTCGAACCTCTTCGGCAAGCCGATGTCGGCGCTGCTTCTTGCCGCCAACGCAACGGTGACGACAGCGCATTCACGCACGAAGGATCTTCCCGCCGTCTGCCGCAACGCCGACATTCTGGTTGCCGCCGTCGGTCGCCCGGAAATGGTCAATGCCGATTGGGTGAAGCCCGGCGCGACAGTCATCGACGTCGGCATCAATCGCGTTCCGGCGCCGGAACGCGGCGAGGGCAGGACGAAGCTCGTCGGCGACGTCGCCTTCGAGGAATGCGCCAAGGTCGCAAGCGTGATCACGCCGGTTCCCGGCGGTGTCGGCCCGATGACCATTGCCATGCTGATGGCGAACACGATCATTGCAGCCTACCGCACGGCCGGTCGCAAGCCGCCAAAATTCTGACGACCGCTCGAAGGATGTGAAATGGATGCGGGCGGAGGGCCAAACGCCTTTCCGTCCGCTTCAGCGTCTACGCGATTCCGGACGGAAAACCGTCACACCCTTTTCCTGGAATTGATCTTTTTGGCGGACGCCGGTCCGGTCGACGCGCGAACGATCAGTTCCGCGCGCCAAAGTTCCTGATCCGGGTAGGCGCCGCGGTCCAGGATGCCGCCGATCAGCCGGCTTGCGACGCGCGCGCCGGCGGCCCTCAGCGACGAGCGCGTCGTCGTCAGCGGCACGCTGAAATTTTCCGGCTTCAGCATCGGCAAGACATCGTCATGAGCGATGATCGAGATGTCGGTGCCGACCGTGAGGCCGGCCTGATTGATCGCGCGCACGGCTCCGAGTGCCAGAGCCGTACTCGAGCAGAGAACGGCGGTAGGCGGATCCGGCTGCTTCAGGAAGCGCTGCATGCTGCGATAACCGTATTCATCGGTCATCACCGAGTGGTGGACCAATGTCTCGTCGAGATCGAGACCCCACTCCTTGAGGGCGCGCGTCACGCCCTTTTTCCGGCGAATGGCGAAGGCCAGGTGTTCCTGTCCATTGATGAGGGCGATCCGCCGATGGCCGAGCTGGATGAGAAGCCTCGTCGCGTCGTAGAAGGCGGCCGTGTTGTCTATGTCGAGGAACGGATAGTCTTTCGGGCCTCCGATCGATCGGCCATGCACGACAAAGGGGATAGACAGCGACTTGAGTATGGCGATGCGCGGGTCATTGGCGCGCATATGGGCAAGGAAGAGGGCGTCGACATTGCCGCTTGCCGCCAGGCGCCGGAACGTTGCTTCCTCGTCTTCGGGCGCACTCGGGTTCAGCACGAAATGAAAGTCGTGCTTGACGGCCTCTTCGGCGAGACCGGCAAGAAATTCGCCGAAATGAATGTCCGATCCGATACCCGATGCAATCGGCATGACAAGGCCGATGGAATAGGCCTTGCCCGTCGCCAGCCGTTGCGCGGCGCGGTTCGGCCGATAGCCGGTCTCGCGCACCGCTTTCAGGACCCGTTGCCGGGTCTTGGCGTTGACTTCCGGGTAGCCGTTGAGCGCTCGGCTGACCGTCGTCTGCGATAGGCCGAGCAACTCCGCTAGTTGCTTAAGATTGACCGGCATGGTTGGCAGTCCTCCCCAAAGCGCTTTGGATACCCCTCTTATTTAGGGTGTTCCGGCGAGCGCCCCCAAATCCTGTATCACTCGCACCGCGCAGGAAAAAGCGAAAACCCCTGTTTTCGCGCTGCAAAACGTTGATGCAAGGCAATATCCACGCCACTTTGAGACGGTCAGGAGGAAAGCGCTTGACTCTTCCTCAGTGGCGATGATTTCTTAGCAAACTCAAAGCGCTTTGAATTTGCGCGTTGATGATCCGCCCGCGGCGCAATGTCCGGGTTCATGTTGGGAGGACAATAACGTGAAGAGATCATTCCTGATGGGCGTGGCTGCGCTCGCCCTGGTAGTGGGGGCTGCCGATGCTGCCGAGCTGAAATTCAAGCCCGGCGAGGACTCCAAATTCAATTGGGCGAGTTTCGAGGAATTCAAAAAGGGCCACGACCTCAAGGGACAAACGCTGACCATCTTCGGTCCATGGCGCGGCGAGGACGAGGCCCTGTTCAAGAGCGTTTATGCTTATTTCGTCGAAGCGACGGGCGCCGAGATCAAATATTCGTCCTCCGAAAACTATGAACAGCAGATCGTCATCGACACTCAAGCTGGCAGCCCGCCGGATGTCGCGATCCTGCCGCAGCCGGGTCTCATCGCCGATCTTGCCTCGAAGGGCTATCTGACGCCGCTTGGCGACGAAACCAAGCAATGGTTGCTCGACAACTACGCAGCCGGTCAATCGTGGGTCGATCTCTCCACTTACAACGGCAAGGACGGCGCACCGGCGCTCTACGCCTTCCCTTACAAGATCGATGTGAAGTCGCTCGTCTGGTACGTGCCGGAAAACTTTGAGGACGCCGGCTACGAAGTGCCGAAGACCATGGAAGAGCTGAAGGCGCTGACCGAAAAGATCGCCGCCGATGGTGAGAAGCCGTGGTGCATCGGCCTCGGTTCCGGCGGCGCGACCGGCTGGCCGGCGACGGACTGGGTCGAGGACCTGATGCTGCGCACGCAGCCTGCCGATGTCTACGACAAGTGGGTCAAGAACGAGATTCCGTTCACCGATCCGGCGATCACCGGTGCGTTGGACGAATTCGGCTGGTTCGCACGCAACGACAAGTTCGTGGATGGCGGCGCTGCGGCCGTGGCCTCTGCCGACTTCCGTGACAGCCCGAAGGGTCTCTTCTCCTCGCCGCCGAAGTGCTACCTGCACCATCAGGCTTCGTTCATCCCGTCCTTCTTCCCGGAAGGCACCGTGATCGGCGAGGATGCCGATTTCTTCTACATGCCTCCCTATGAGAGCAAGAAGGATCTCGGCAATCCGGTGCTGGGTGCCGGTACGCTTGCGATGATCACCAAGGACACGCCGGCCGCACGCGCCTTCATCGAGTTTCTGAAGACGCCGATCGCGCATGAGGTCTGGATGGCCCAGACGAGTTTCCTGACGCCCTACAAGAGCGTCAACGTGGAGACCTATGGCAATCCGCCGCTGAAGAAGCAGGGCGAGATCCTGCTCAATGCGACGACCTTCCGTTTCGATGGTTCCGACCTGATGCCGGGCAAGATCGGCGCAGGCGCCTTCTGGACGGGCATGGTCGATTTCGTGGGCGGCAAGTCATCTGCCGACGTCGCAGCCGGCGTGCAGAAGGCATGGGACTCCATCAAGTAAGACTAAAACAAAGACGGCGGACGATGCTAATCTCGTCCGCCGCTCCTTCATGTCCGGGTTGCCTCGGCAATCGGGGTAATCCCAATCAAGAGCGGTAGCCGTCATCACGCGATGCGCCGGGAGCATCCTGCTTCGGAGCGCATTTAAGGGGAGGGATGTGTCATGCAGCAGCTATTCGCTGCCATTCTGACGATGATTGCCGGTGTCCTGGCTTGCGCAGCCTATTTCTGGGGCACCAATTTCATTCTCGACCAGATTTTCCCGTCGAAGGGCCTCTCCGGTAAGGCTGCGTCCCGCAACCTGCGCATCACCAACGCCATCCGGCCTTGGCTGTTTCTGGCGCCCGCCCTGTTCGCGTTGACAATCTATCTCATCTATCCGGTCTACAAGTCCGTCGTTTTCAGTTTCCATGATCGAGCGGGAGTGAACTTCGTCGGCTTTAGTAACTACTTCTGGATGGTTAATGACGGTGAATTCCGCCAGTCGATCTTCAACAATTTCCTCTGGCTGCTGGTCGTCCCGGCACTCTCGACCTTCTTCGGGCTCATCATCGCGGCGCTGACGGACCGCATCTGGTGGGGCAACATCGCCAAAACGCTGATCTTCATGCCGATGGCGATCTCCTTCGTCGGCGCCGCCGTCATTTGGAAGTTCATCTACGACTACCGTGCGGAGGGAGCGGAGCAGATCGGCCTCTTGAATGCCATTGTCGTCGCCTTCGGCGGCGTACCGCAAGCCTGGATCACGCTGCCCTTCTGGAACAATTTCTTCCTCATGGTCATCCTCGTCTGGATCCAGACAGGATTTGCGATGGTCATTCTGTCCGCTGCATTGCGCGGCATACCGGAGGAAACCATCGAGGCCGCGGTGATCGACGGCGCCAATGGTTGGCAGATCTTCTTCAAGATCATGGTGCCGCAGATCTGGGGCACGATCGCCGTCGTCTGGACCACCATCACGATCCTGGTGCTCAAGGTTTTCGACATCGTTCTGGCGATGACGAACGGGCAATGGCAGAGCCAGGTGCTCGCCAACCTCATGTTCGACTGGATGTTCCGCGGTGGCGGGGACTTCGGCCGCGGCGCGTCGATTGCCGTGGTGATCATGATTCTCGTCGTCCCGATCATGATCTGGAACATCCGCAACGCGGCCAAGGAAATGAGGAGCCACTGAGATGACCCCAGCCACGCGCTCTCCGCTGATGTGGGCCGTCCACCTCTCGGTGCTTCTGCTCGTAGCTCTCTGGACGATGCCGACCGCCGGCCTGTTGATCTCGTCGCTGCGCGACAAGGATCAGCTCGCCGTTTCCGGATGGTGGACGGCGCTTGCCACTTCGTCGCGCAACGCCGTCGCACGCGCTCCGTCGGCCGACAGTCAGGTCGAACGTGACGGCAAGTTCGTCATCTCAGGCAACGTTCTCGATGGTCAGGCCGGACAGGTTTCGGCCTTCGGCTTCTCCAGTCGTGAACCGGCGGCGTTCAAGGCCGGCGAAACCGCCGATCTGAACGGCGGCGAGAAGCTGACGGTGCAGGCGGACGGCAGCTTCGAGATCGTTTCCGACACGAGGATGGAAGGCTCGCGCGGCCAGCGCATCTTTTTCACCGCTGCGGCACCGCCGCGCTTCACGCTCGACAACTATAGAGAGGTGCTGAGTGCGGAGGGCATTGGCGCGTCCTTCATCAACTCGCTGACGGTGGCCGTTCCATCGACGGTCATCCCGATTCTGATCGCAGCTTTTGCAGCCTATGCTCTGGCCTGGATGCCTTTCCCCGGGCGTGCAATCCTGATCGCCGTGGTCGTCGGCCTGCTGGTCGTGCCGCTGCAGATGTCGCTTATTCCGCTCTTGAAGCTCTATAACGGCGTCGGTGCTTTCCTCGGCGTGCCGGCCAAAACCTATATGGGTATCTGGCTCGCCCATACCGGCTTCGGTTTGCCACTCGCGATCTATCTCTTGCGCAATTACATGGCCGGTCTGCCGCGCGAGATCATGGAATCCGCACGCGTCGACGGCGCCAGCGATTTTGACATCTTCGTCAAGATCATCCTGCCATTGTCGTTCCCGGCGCTCGCCTCCTTTGCGATCTTCCAGTTCCTCTGGACCTGGAACGATCTTCTGGTCGCCATCGTCTTCCTTGGCACGGGGCAGGATCAGCTCGTCCTGACGGGCCGCCTGGTCAACCTCCTCGGCTCTCGCGGCGGCAACTGGGAAATCCTGACCGCTTCCGCCTTCATCACCATCGTCGTTCCTCTGATCGTCTTCTTCGCTCTGCAGCGCTATCTCGTGCGCGGCCTGCTCGCGGGGTCGGTCAAGGGCGGCTGACAGATTCAAGACAAGGACCTTTTACGCGAATGCACATGACAGAAACGACCGGCTCCATTCTGCAGCCCGACAAGGACTGGTGGCGTGGAGCGGTGATCTACCAGATCTATCCGCGCTCCTATCAGGACACGAACGGCGATGGCATCGGCGACCTGAAGGGAATCACCGCCCGGCTGGCGCATATTGCGGCGCTCGGCGTAGACGCGATCTGGATCTCGCCCTTTTTCACTTCGCCGATGAAGGATTTCGGCTATGACGTCTCCGACTATCGGGACGTCGATCCGATTTTCGGCAAGCTCGAGGATTTCGATGAGCTGATCACAGAGGCGCACCGGCTCGGCGTTCGGGTCATGATCGATCTCGTTCTGTCGCATACGTCCGACCAGCATCCATGGTTCGTCGAGAGCCGGTCGAGCCGTAGCAACGGCAAGGCGGATTGGTATGTCTGGGCCGATTCCAAACCCGACGGAAGCCCGCCCAACAACTGGCTGTCGATCTTCGGCGGCTCGGCCTGGGCCTGGGATCCGACGCGGCTGCAGTATTACCTGCACAACTTCCTGACATCTCAGCCGGACCTCAACCTGCACAATCCGCAAGTGCAGGAGGCACTGCTCGCCGTCGAACGCTTCTGGCTGGAGCGCGGCGTCGACGGTTTCCGCCTCGACACCATCAACTTCTATTTCCACGACAAGCAACTGCGCGACAACCCGGCCTTGGCACCGGAGCGGCGCAATGCCTCGACAGCGCCGGCGGTCAATCCGTACAACTATCAGGAACACCTTTACGACAAGAACCAGCCCGAAAACCTCGAGTTCCTCAGGCGTTTCCGGGCAGTGATGGACGAGTTTCCGGCGATCGCCGCCGTCGGCGAGGTTGGCGACAGCCAGCGCGGGCTTGAGATCGCCGGTGAATATACGTCCGACGATGACAAGATGCACATGTGCTATGCCTTCGAGTTCCTGGCGCCGGAAGCCCTGACGCCGGACCGGGTGGCCGAGGTGCTGTCTGATTTCCAGAAGGCGGCACCCGAAGGCTGGGCCTGCTGGGCCTTTTCCAATCATGATGTCGTTCGGCACGCCAGCCGCTGGGCCGACGGCGTCAGCGATTACGGCGCGCACGCCAAGCTGCTGGCGACCCTTTTGATGTCGCTGCGTGGTTCCGTTTGCCTGTACCAGGGCGAGGAACTGGGGCTGACGGAGGCGGAACTCGCCTATGAGGATCTCCGGGATCCCTACGGCATCCAGTTCTGGCCGGATTTCAAGGGCCGTGACGGCTGCCGCACGCCCATGGTATGGGAGAGCATGCCGGACGGCGGGTTCAGCGACGCCAAACCATGGCTGCCGGTTTCCGAGGCCCACCTTGCGCACGCAGTTGCCATTCAGGAAGCGGACCCGGCCTCTATCATGCAGCATTACCGCCGCTTCCTGAGATTCAGGAAGGCGTATCCGGCCTTTGCCAAGGGCGAGATCGAGTTTTTCGAGACGCGGGCACCGCTCCTCGGCTTCCTGCGCACCTATGGTAACGAGAAATTGCTTTGCGTGTTCAACATGAGCGAAGGACGCGCGACCGCCGAGTTGCCGAGCGAACGACTGGAACCACTCGAGGGCCACGGTTTCGTTTCGGAAATCAAGGACAACAAGGTTAATCTTCCGGCCTGGGGCGCGTTCTTCGCGCGCCTCGGCTAAGCGTTTTCCAGCGAAGGACAACGGTTCGCATGAAGAAGGCGCCTTATGGACAAATGGAGAGGGGAGGATGCGATGACAGGCCTGTTGCTTAAAGATATCCGCAAGTCCTATGGGGCGGTTGATGTCATTCACGGCATCAACCTCGACATCAAGCAGGGTGAGTTCATCGTCTTCGTTGGACCGTCCGGTTGTGGGAAATCGACGCTGCTCAGGATGATCGCCGGCCTTGAAGAGATAACCGGCGGCGACATGTTCATCGATGGCGAACGGGTCAACGAGGTGCCGCCATCGAAGCGCGGCATCGCCATGGTGTTCCAGTCCTACGCGCTCTATCCGCACATGACAGTCTATGACAACATGGCTTTCGGGATGCGGATCGCCAAGGAGCCGAAGGAGGAGATCGACCGCCGTGTGCGCTCGGCGGCGGAAATCCTCCAGCTCACCAAATATCTGGACCGGCTGCCAAAGGCGCTTTCGGGCGGCCAGCGCCAGCGCGTGGCGATCGGTCGCGCGATCTGCCGAGACCCCAAGGTCTTTCTCTTCGACGAGCCGCTTTCCAATCTCGATGCCGCCTTGCGCGTCGCCACCCGGATCGAGATCGCCAAGCTCAACGAGCAGATGGCCGATACGACGATGATCTATGTCACCCATGACCAAGTGGAGGCTATGACGCTCGCCGACCGCATCGTCGTGCTTTCCGCCGGTCATATCGAGCAGGTCGGTGCCCCACTCGAACTCTACGAGCGCCCGGCGAACCTTTTTGTCGCCCGCTTCATAGGCTCGCCGGCGATGAACATCATCCCGTCGACGATCTCCGCGACCGGCGCGCAGACCACGGTGACGCTCGCAGGCGGCAAGTCGGTGACGCTTGATATCTCCACGAACGCTTCCGAAAACGGTAAGAAGGCGAGCTTCGGAGTGCGGCCGGAAGATCTGCAGGCGACGCAGACCGAAGACTTCCTGTTCGAAGGAACGGTCTCGATCGTCGAGGCGCTTGGCGAAGTGACGCTGCTCTACATCGAGGGACTGGTCGAAAACGAGCCGATCATCGCGAAGATCCCCGGCATCTCGCAGGTCAACAGGGGAGACAAGGTGCGCTTCACCGCCGACAAGGCAAAGCTTCACCTTTTTGACGAAGCCGGGCGCAGCTATCGCGCCTAATGCAATTCCAGGAGCAGTGTGTAACTGTTTTCCGTCCGGACTGCTCAGTTTCAAAGGGCTGCAGCGTCCTTTGCGCGACTGACAAGGCGCGCGGCGCTGCAGTCCATGTCACCGTAGTGCGGCGCGATAGAGCGCGCTTTCTCCTCCGCATTCAGTCAGATGGATTTAACCATATCGGACTCGCCCGGCGCTGCCGCACGAGTTTTCCACACGTGTTTGGGAAGCCAAACTCTCTGTTAAATTTCATGGGTTAGCGTCGCCGCAGATAGAAATGCGAAAGGCGAATTCGATGAGCGGCGCGGCCCCCGTGGTGCACCAGCACTTCCTCAACAAGGAAGAATCCTTCATGTACGATCGGGAAACGAACTTCCCAATGGAGGACACACGCAACGAGGCGCGCATCGAATTCACCGAGAAAGGCGTACAGAATCTCTCGTCGCGTCGCTGCGAGATCATCAAGCTCTCCAAGAGCGGAGCCGTCATCGGTATCCTGACGAAGTTCAAGCTGCCGCAGAACTTCTATCTCGACATCCCGAGCGCGCGCATTCCCTTGATCGGGTGCCTGCTCAAGCGCGTCCATGCCAACAATGTCATCGAAGCCCGCTTCCTGCGGCTTTTGACCGATCGCGACTTGAACCGGATTTTCGTCTACAGCACGCATCCGAACCATCGCAATCGCACGCTCGATATCTACCGCTGAAAATCGGAAGTGCGCCGTCATGCAGCTGTGCGTCTGCAGTTGCCCTCTCTCTTGACGGGATTACCTTCGTCGTCGAAATTTGACCCCAAGGCGCTGCGCGTCTCAGGCAGGCACGTCGCCTTAAATCGGCTCCGACTAAGGAACCATACAGCAGATCGACTGCGCTTGAAGCGAGAGAACCGCTATGCAGCGACCCTATCGTCTTTCCTGTCATTGCGGCGACATTTGTGTCGAGGTCGATGCTGACCTCTCAGGATTGATCGAATGCAATTGTTCGACGTGCCGGCGGTCGGGTTTCCTTCATTGGAAGGTGGATTCCGCCAGTGTCAGGCTCATCACCGAAAAGCGCCGTCTGTCGAGCTACATCTGGCGCGGCCTTACCGAAGGCCATCACTTCTGCCCCACGTGTGGCACTGCGATCATGCGAAGCGGCTATCCGGAGAACCGCGTCTCACTCAATGCCCGCTGCATCGAGGGAGTGGACGTGTTCACACTTGAAATCGAACATTATGATGGGCGAAACGATATGTATCCCGGGCCGCTTCCGTAGCTGGAGCTGCCGGAACGGTGCGCCGGCACGGGACCATCCGCTGCCTTACTGGAAAAGGACGCTTGCCCCATGATCGGCCGTGCCCGCGATCCTGCGGAACGGAGCGAAGAGCTCACGGCCCATGCCGAATTCGTTGTCGGAGAGGTCGATATGTGCCGGCACGCGCGTTCTCAGCGCAATGTCTTCGACCAGCACCTCGATCGTCCCGGCAACGGCGTCGATGCGGACGATGTCGCCCTCCTGGATGCGCGCGATCGGCCCGCCATCCTTTGCTTCCGGTGTGACATGGATGGCCGCAGGCACCTTGCCGGAGGCGCCTGACATGCGGCCATCGGTCAAGATCGCGACTTTCTGACCGCGGTCCTGGAGAATGCCGAGCACGGTCGTCAGCTTGTGCAGTTCCGGCATGCCATTGGCCTTCGGCCCCTGGAAGCGGACCACCGCGACGAAATCGCCTTCGAGCTTCCCCGCCTTGAATGCGGCGTTGAGTTCCGCTTGGTCGTGAAAGATCTTCGCCGGCGCCTCAATGACATGGCGCTCCGGTTTGACGGCCGAAATCTTGATCACGGCCTTGCCGAGATTGCCCGCGAGCATCTTTAGCCCGCCCGTGTGTTGGAACGGTTGGTCGATCGTTGCCAGCACCTTCGGGTCGGCACTCTGTTGCGGCGCCGGCTCGCGGTGGACGCCGCCGTTGGCGCCGAGCTTGATATCGATCGCATAGGCGTTAAGGCCTTGGCCGAACACTGTCCTGACGTCGTCGTGCAGCAATCCGTTCTTGAGCAGCTGGCTGATCAGGAAGCCCATGCCGCCGGCGGCGTGGAAATGGTTCACGTCCGCGAGTCCGTTCGGATAGACGCGCGCGAGAAGCGGCACGATATCGGAAAGTTCCGAGATATCCTGCCAGGTGAGCAGGATGCCCGCCGCGCGTGCCATGGCAACAAGATGCATGGTGTGGTTGGTCGAGCCGCCCGTCGCGTGCAGGCCAACGACACCGTTGACGATCGATCGTTCATCGATCATTTCGCCGGCGGGGGTGAACTCGTTGCCCATGGCGGTGATGGCGAGCGCCCGCTTTGCCGCTTCCTTCGTCAGCGCGTCGCGCAGCGGCGTGCCGGGATTGATGAAGGAGGCGCCGGGCAGGTGGAAGCCCATGATTTCCATCAGCATCTGGTTGGAGTTGGCGGTGCCGTAGAAGGTGCAGGTACCCGGGCCGTGATAGGACTTGGATTCCGCCTCGAGCAGTTCGTCGCGACCGACCTTGCCTTCGGCGAAGAGCTGGCGGACGCGGGCCTTTTCGTCGTTAGGCAGACCCGAGGTCATCGGTCCGGCGGGAATGAAGACCGCCGGCAAGTGGCCGAAAGTCAGCGCTGCGATGACGAGGCCCGGAACGATCTTGTCGCAGACGCCGAGATAGACCGCGGAATCGAACATGTTGTGCGACAGGCCGACGCCGGCAGCCATCGCGATCAAGTCGCGCGAGAAGAGGGAAAGCTCCATGCCGGGCTGCCCCTGGGTGACGCCGTCGCACATCGCCGGCACGCCACCGGCGACTTGCGCCACGCCGCCCGCCTCGCGAGCCGCCTCCCGGATCAGTGCCGGATAGGTCTCGAAGGGCTGATGCGCCGAGAGCATGTCGTTGTAGGAGGTGATGATGCCGAGATTGGGTACGCGGTCACCCGCGAGCGCCGTCTTCTCGGCGGGGGAACAGACGGCAAACCCGTGCGCGAGGTTGCCGCAGCCGAGCACGCTGCGGTGCGGCCCGTTTGCCGACGCGCTACGGACGCGATCGAGATAGGCTTCGCGCTGGGGTTTCGAGCGCTCGACGATGCGGGCGGTGATTGCGGCAACGCGGGAATCGGCGGACATGATACATCCTGTTCCGGAGCTTGGGGCTCCTGTCTTCATCCTGTTATCGGTCTACAGCGGCCGCGCTCTCCGCATCGGCGGCTGCAACAGTTTGAATTGCTGTTGTAATTTACCCTCAATCCGATAGCGAAATAAGGACAAATCACCCAACACGACCTGCGCATTCGAGTGAGCGCGCAGCGAATGCTCTAGTTCGGAGCGCTTTCTACCCTCGGCGGCTTGCCCGAACGGGCCACGCTCCGCCGTGTTACGGCGCCCAGTAGATCTGCAGCGGCGAGGTGGCCCGCCGCAACATGGCGCGGATCGGCATTTCCGCCTCGTCACCGGGCGCCTCCGCTCGGGCAAGAACCTCCTTCTTGCCGTCGCCTTCGATATGGAGGACGAGTAACCCGGCGTCCTGGAGACTGGAAAAGGTGAAGGTGAGGCGTATCTCGCCCGCACCTTCCGCTTCCATGGTGATCACGCCGCGTGGCGTCGCGGGATCGATCGCCTCCTTGAGGCGCGTCCCACCCGGGAAGAACGACGCGGTATGCCCGTCCGTTCCCATCCCGAGAACGACCACATCGAAGGGCGTGCCGATGGCCGCCACCGATTGGCTCGCCAGGGTTGCCGCCTCCTCGGCGGTCGCCGCGGCATGATAGAGCGGCACGAAATGCGCCATGGCCGCCTCGTTTTGCAGGAGGTTCTGAGCGACCAGGCCATGGTTGGAGCGTTCGTTTTCCTGCGGCACGAAGCGTTCGTCGACGAGGGTAACGGTCACTTTCGCCCAGTCGAGTTCGCGCTGCGACAGCGCCTGGAAGAACGCTTTCGGCGTCGATCCGCCGGAGACCGCGATGCTCGCCGCGCCGCGCGCATCGATCGCCGCGGCGAGCCTGGCGCGGACGGCGTCCGCGAGGCCTTCCGCCAGTGCAGTTCCATTCTCGAATGTGTGCAGGATGGTGCTCATGAGCCGGTCCTAGATCGTATCGTTCCAGGTGCGGCCGTCGCGCTCGATCAGCGCGATCGACTGGCTCGGCCCCCAGGTGCCGGCCGTATAACCCTGCACCTGCTGCCCGGTCGTTTCCCACGCCTTGAGGATAGGGTCGATCCATTGCCAGGCGGCTTCCACTTCGTCGCGGCGCACGAACAGCGTCTGGTTGTTGCGGACGAC
Source organism: Sinorhizobium sp. 7-81 (assembly GCF_030124405.1). Classification (NCBI taxonomy): domain Bacteria; kingdom Pseudomonadati; phylum Pseudomonadota; class Alphaproteobacteria; order Hyphomicrobiales; family Rhizobiaceae; genus Sinorhizobium; species Sinorhizobium sp. 7-81. The sequence continues at coordinate 651,575 of NZ_JASKLT010000001.1, forward strand.
ATCGAGCAGCAGCCGCTCATAGGCGTCGGCGTTGCGCACGTCGAAGGCTTCGGCAAAGCTCATGTCCAAGGGCACGTTCCTGAGGCGCATGCCGCCCGGCCCCGGATCCTTGATCATCAGCGACTGCTTGACGCCTTCGTTCGGCTGGAGGCGGATCATCAGCTGGTTGGCCGAGATGCGTCCGGCACTGTGGTCGAAGATCGAGTGGGGAATCTGCTTGAACGTGATGACGATCTCCGACATGCGGCCCGCCATGCGCTTGCCGGTGCGGATATAGAAGGGCACGCCGGCCCAGCGCCAGTTGCTGACCTCGGCCTTGAGTGCGACGAAGGTTTCGGTGTTGGAAACGCCGCCTTCGAGTTCCTCCAGATAGCCCTTCACCGGGCCGCCCGCAGATGCGCCCGCGCGATACTGGCCGCGAACCGTCACCTGCTCGACATTGGCCGCGGTGATCGGCTTCAGCGCGCGAAGCACCTTGAGTTTTTCGTCGCGCACCGCCTCGGCATCCATCGAGGTCGGCGCTTCCATGGCGACGAAGCAGACGAGTTGCAGAATGTGGTTCTGCACCATGTCGCGGAGCGCGCCCGCCTTGTCGTAATAGCCGGCGCGATTTTCGAGGCCGACGGATTCCGAAACGGTGATCTGCACATGGTCGATGTGCGCCGAGTTCCACAGCGGCTCGTAAAGCGCATTGGCAAAGCGCAGAGCCATGAGGTTCTGCACCGTCTCCTTGCCGAGATAGTGATCGATGCGGAAGATCTGTTCTTCACGGAACACCCGGCCGATCGTGTCGTTGAGTTCCGTCGCCGATGCGAGGTCGCGCCCGATCGGCTTTTCGACGACGATCCGGGTATTCTTGGTGATGAGCTTATGGTCGCGAATCTTTTCCGAGATATCGCCGAAGATCGCCGGGCCGACGGCGAGATAGAAGGCGCGGATGCGATCCTTTCCTTCTTCAAGGATCTTCTTCAGCGAGTCCCAGCCTTGGTCGGACTTGGCGTCGACCGAGACGTAGTAGAGCCGCGACGTGAACTTCTCCACTTCCGCTTCGTTGAATTCGCCCTGTTTCAGATGCTCTTTCAGGGCCTCGGTCGCAAATCCCCGGTATTCCTCATGGGTCAGTGCCGCGCGCGACGCACCGATGATACGTGTAGGTTCAGTGAATTGACCTTCGATCTGTCGGTGATAGAGCGCGGGCAGAAGCTTGCGCTCCGCAAGATCGCCGGTGCCCCCGAACACGACATAGTCAAACGGTTCGACGGGAATGATCTGGCTGCTCATGGGATATCTCGATCTCGTTCAGGTCAGGGGCACGTATAATCTAATCGATTTAAAAACGCTAGGGTGCGGCGCAACAAAATGAGGCTGCACCCGGCTTTTTAAACCCGGTCGCGCAAGGCGTACCAGCTGAGCGCGAGGAACAGGAGCGCCGAGCGGAATCGCATTCCGCCCGGGAAAGCTGGTATTTTCAAGGCCTTGAGAAGGTCCAGTTCCGTCGTTTTACCCAAAGCCAGGTCAGCATAGAGCTTGCCGCAGTAGTTGGACAGCATGACGCCGTGACCGGAATAACCACCGATGCTTGTGACACCGGGCATGACCTCTCTGCAGAACGGCTGGCGCGGCATGGTGATGCCGACCGACCCACCCCAGGCGTGGGTGATCTCGATATTGGCGAGGGCCGGATAGATCTCGCTGATCTGTCGGCGGATATGGCTGGAAATGTCGCGTGGGTTGTCGGCCGTATAGGCTTCGCGCCCGCCGAAAAGCAGCCGTCCGTCCTTCGATTTGCGGAAATAGCGCACCACGAAACGCGAATCGTCGACGGATTCCCCGCCGGGCAGCACATTCGGATGGCCGGACAAGACCTTTGTCGCGCCGATGAACGAACGGATCGGCATGACGTGGCTTGCGGTTACCGGCTCGAGGTTGCCGATATGGGCGTTGCAGGCGATCAAGGCCCTGTCGGCGGTTATCGTGCCCCGATCGGTGTCAATGACGATCGCGCCGCCCTTTTTCTCGATCTTCAGCGCCTTTGTGTGTTCGTGGAGCTTGGCGCCGGCTCGCGATGCCTGCTTCGCGAGGCCGACAAGCAGCTTCATCGGGTGGATGTGCCCGGTGCCGGTGTCGCGTATGCCGAATTGATAATGATGCGACCCGAGCCGGCTTGCCGTCTCATCCCGTTCCATGAAGGAAAGATGCGGATAGCCGAACCGCTCCGCCATCGCTTCGACGTGTCTGCGGTAGTATTTCTCGAGGCTCTGCTTATGGCTGACGGAGAGCTGGCCAGGGACGAACTCGATGTCGATTCCGTGTTCGCCGGTGAAGTCCAGCACGTAGCGCTTGGCGTTTTCCGCCATCTCGAAAAGCAGCTTGGCGCGCTCGTGGCCGAGCGCTTCCTCCGCCTCGTCCGCCCAGGCACGCTGGCCCGTGCCGAATTGGCCGCCGTTCCGGCCCGAGGCGCCGTCGCCAAAACGGCAGGCGTCGATCAGCGCGACGTCGGTACCGTTCTTGGCGAGGTTGTAGGCGGCCTGAAGACCGGTATAGCCGCCGCCGATGATCGCAACGTCAGTCTTGCACGAGCCTGCCAGCGCCGGGTAGTCCGGACGCTCCAGTACCGTCGCCTCGTACCAGGAAATTCCGGGCGAGATCGGACTTTGCCAGGGCATAGAGGTGCCTTTCGGTCAGACGTTCAGAAGCAGGAATTCGCGTTCCCACGGACTGATCACCTGCATGAAGGTCTCGAATTCACCACGCTTCACGCCGGCATAGATGGCGATGAACTCGGGCGTGAAGACGTCGGCGAGCGAGGGCGCCGATTCGAGCAGCGAAACCGCCTCGAGCAGGCCGCGCGGCAAATCGATTTCGCCTTCGTTGGCGGTGTCCTCGGTCGGCGGCGAGGGCTGCAGGTCTTCGATGATGCCGAGATAGCCGCAGCCGAGCGAGGCTGCGAGCGCCAGATAAGGGTTGGCATCCGAACTCGGCAGGCGGTTCTCGATGCGTCTCGCCGCAGCGTCCGAGACGGGGATGCGGAATGCCGTCGTCCGGTTGTCGTAACCCCAGGCGGTATTCACCGGCGCCGACATGTCGGGCGTCAGCCGACGGTAGGAGTTCACATATGGCGCCATCATCGCCAACGTCCTCGGCACGTAATGCTGCATGCCGCCGATGAAGGAGAAGAATTCCTTCGATGGCGATCCGTCCGCATTCGAGAACAGATTGCGACCGGTATTGATCTCGACGACCGACTGGTGAATGTGCATCGCCGAGCCGGGCTGGCCCTGCATCGGCTTCGCCATGAAGGTCGCGTAGATGCCGTGCTTCAGTGCCGCCTCGCGAATCGTGCGCTTGAACAGGAAAACCTGATCGGCAAGCTCGATAGGGTCGCCGTGCCTGAGGTTGATTTCGAGCTGAGCCGGACCCTCTTCGTGAATGAGAGTGTCGATCTCGAGGCCCTGCTTTTCGGAGAAGTGGTAGATATCGTCGATCAGTTCGTCGAACTCGTTGATGCCGGCGATCGAATAGCCCTGGCCGCCGAGGATTGAGCGGCCGGACCGCCCCTTTGGCGGACGCAGCGGATAGTCCGGATCGTCGTTCTGGGCGACGAGATAGAACTCGATCTCGGGCGCGACGACCGGTTTCCATCCTTTCTGGCGATAGAGATCGACCACGCGTTTCAGGACGTTGCGCGGCGTATAGCTGATCTGCTCGCCCTGCGAGCCGACGATGTCGCAGATCACCTGCGCCGTCGGGTCAGTCTCCCAGGGAACAACGGAAAGTGTCGAAAGATCGGGCATCAGCTTGATGTCGCTATCGCGCGAATCGTAGCGGAACTGTTCGGTTTCGTCGGGATATTCGCCGGAAATCGTATGACGGTAGATCGCCGAAGGCAGAGCGAGCGAGGTGTTCGACGTGAACTTGGAGGTCGGCATCATCTTGCCGCGCGGTACGCCAGCAAGGTCGGGCGTGATGCACTCGATGTCTTCGATGCCGCGGATCTTGAGCCAGTCGACTGCTTCCTTCCAGGTCTTCACGCCTCGGAGCGAATGCAGGGCGGCGGGTATTTTCGAACTCTTGCTGATCTTTGCTGCTTGTTGGGCGACACTTCTCTTGGAGGGCATAAATCACCGGTTTTGGCTTCGGATAGCGCATCATAGCCGGAGTTTGGCGATTGGCTAGAGCGGCTTCGGCGGTTCACGATTGACTTTTGGTTCTGCCGTCGGAAAGGAAGACGCAAACGCAAAAAGGGTCTTCCGTGGCAGAAAAACATGATGTCGTAATCATTGGGGCGGGCGCCGCGGGCATGATGTGCGCGATCGAAGCGGGAAAACGCGGACGCCGCGTGCTCGTGCTGGACCACGCCAAGGCGCCCGGCGAGAAGATCCGCATCTCCGGCGGCGGCCGCTGCAACTTCACCAACATCCATGCCGGTCCGAAGAACTTCCTTTCCGACAATCCGCATTTCTGCAAGTCGGCGCTCGCGCGCTATCGGCCGCAGGACTTTGTCGCACTCGTCGAGCGGCATGACATTGCTTGGCACGAGAAGACCCTCGGCCAGCTCTTCTGCGATCACTCGGCCAAGGACATCATCCGCATGCTGCTCGCCGAAATGCAGGCGGCAGCCGCGGCGCTCCGGCTTGCAACGGCGATTTCGACTGTCGAGAAGATTGCATCCGGTTTCCGCGTGATGACCAATGATGGTGCCGTCGAGGCTGCGTCACTGGTGGTGGCGAGCGGCGGCAAGTCGATCCCGAAAATGGGCGCGACGGGCCTTGCCTACAGGATCGCGGAACAGTTCGGTCTGCCGATCGTCGAAACGCGGCCGGCATTGGTTCCCTTGACTCTTGATCCGGTACAGCTCGAAAAGATCGGCGAACTGGCCGGCGTCGCGGCCGATGCCGAGGCGCGTTGCGGCAAGGCCGCTTTTCGCGAAGCGGTGTTGCTCACTCACCGCGGCTTGAGCGGACCCGCCATCCTGCAGATATCCTCCTATTGGCGCGAAGGCGCGGAGATCGTCCTGCGCCTGATGCCGGACATTGACATTGCCTCCATTCTCAAGGGGATGCGTCGAACGAACGGTCGCCAGGCGACGCACACGGCCTTGGCCGACATCTTGCCGCGGCGGCTGGCGCAGTTTTTCACGGAGGAAGCAAAATTGACGGGACGGATGCTTGCCGACCTTTCCGACAAGGCCATCGATACATTGTCGGCATCCATCCAGAGCTGGGCGCTGAAGCCCGCCGGATCGGAGGGCTACAGGACCGCGGAGGTTACGCTCGGCGGCGTCGACACCCGTGCGCTGGACTCCCGGACGATGCAGGCGAGGGAGGTTCCCGGGCTTTATTTCATCGGGGAATGCGTTGACGTCACCGGGTGGCTCGGCGGCTACAATTTCCAATGGGCCTGGGCTTCCGGTTTTGCCGCCGGTCAAGAGGTGTGACCATCCGGAAAAATTGGTGATTTGCCTTTTCAACCATTGTTAACGGAAATGGCTGAACCTGATTTTTGTGGCTGCACTGCCCGCGGAGGACTGGGGGTGGTCCCTAAACGGAAACCACACTGTTTCCATTTCATGGACTTTCCTTGGCCGCAGGATGAAGGCACCATGATCAGCATGGTAGCCGGGTTGGCTGCCGGAAACTCAGACGGTTACAGCGGCCTTTGCATGTCTGAAAAGATGCGTGGCGCTGTAGGACAAGGACAGGATGCCATGACCCACTTACGCCGCCGTCCCCGCGCTGTTGCGGTTGCCCGCAGGGAGCAGAGCCACTTGCCCCATGAACTGATTGCCTTCGGTGCGGTTATCGCGCTCTTTCTCGTCGTGACCTTCACGGCATTCGCGTCCCTTTGAGTCTGGATGCGAGACAGGGAGGCGGTCAGCGCCTTCCCAAGTGAAGCCGAGTTCGCGTTGCTCAATTCGCGGTGGCTCTGATCCGGCCGAAGCGAATGGCCGTTCCCAAAATCGTCCTGGCCGCCATCGCCGCTCCAAAACCGCCGGCCGCTTATACAAATTTTAATCGTTCAAATCGACTATGGCGTCCAAGTGAGTTCCGTCAGGGCCTCGCTGCCTTAAGAGGTGGCGTGGGTCCCGCAATGATTGCCGGCGGACTGGCGGCGTGCGCCGCATGATTTCCCAAAAAACATCAGCCTGTTTGCGCATCGGGTGGCTTCCGGGCGTCCTCCGCAAGTGATCACTTGGCGCGGGTACGTCCAGCCATCGGGGGAAGCGAAACGCGAGCTGCGAGCCAAGGTGTTTTCCATGTTCATTGATAGGATTCTCGCCCGCTTCAAGATTCAGACGAAGGTTCTGTTCTTTATCCTGCCGTTTGTCGTCAGCATCTCGGCTGTCGGTATCACCGGCCTCTACGCGTCGGGCCTGCTGCAGGGCCGCATGGAGATTTCAAACAGCGTCCTGCAGACGCTGAGCGGCTTCAAGGACGTCTATGCGGGCATGAACAATTTCCTGTACAAGACGACCGAGGAGAACCGCGACGCGGTTCGCGGCACGATCGCTGCGCAGAAGGATATCCTCACGCAGACCGCCGCACAGGTCACCGGGCAGAACGGACAGGAAGAACTGACCGCCGCGATCGCTGCGACCAGCGACATCGAAGCACGCATCGAGGGCCTTTGGACGCTGCATGTCGGCGAGAAGGAGCTGCGTGCGGCCATGACGGCCAATCTGGAGCGCTTGGTGGCCGAGCAGGCGAAGATCAACGAGGAGACGAACCGCCTGCAATACGCGGTGCGAAAGGACGAGAACGCAGCGAAGACGATGCTGAGGAACGCCGAAAAGCTCTTGCGCGCAAGCCGCTTCTTTGCGGAATTCGGCACCGAGGTCAGCAAGGCGACAACGGTCGAAGAGAAGATGAAACAGGTGCAGGACCGCTTCCCGAAGATCGGCCGCACGCAGCGCGAGATCTTCACTTTGCTGCCGAAGGGCGAAAAGTCTCTCGCCGATACCGTCAATTCCGCGTCAAGCGAGATCGGTGCCTTGATCAAGGCTCCCGTCGGACCTGAAACGCTTGCCGGCATTTCGAAATATGTCGATCGCTTCCGCACCGCGAGCTTCCGTCTGGAAGCCGCCTCCGTCGGGAAGATGCGCGAAGCCACGCAGATCTTCAGTGAGCTCGATGAAAAGATCGCAAGCACCGAATCCGTGCTGACTGCGACACGCAGGCTTTCCACATCGATCACCGACATTCAGATCGCCGCGGCCGCCTTCCTGGGCAGTACAACCGAGGAGAATCGCAAGCGGCTTCTGGACAAGTTCCTTGCCGTTCAGGCCAATTTGACAACGCTGCGCGGCGTCGCCACCGGGATGAGCTTCTTCGACACGACGGCGGATGCGCTTCTGCCGATCATCAATGTGATGAAGAAGGATAGCGTGGCGCTGGTCGCGAGCTCCGAGAAGCGAACGGCCGAGTTCAATGCTGCCGGTGAAACAATCAATGAAATCTGGGGAGACCTGACCAAGTTCGCCGAGCAGCAGAAGGTTGCCGCCGGTACCGAGCGGGACGAGGCGAACCAGATCTCTGTCGCCGCGACCGTCGCCGGCGTCATCATCGCGCTGCTTGCCGGCATCGCGCTGACGCTGACGCTGAAGAAGCCGATAGGCCAGATCACCGCTGCGATGCGGCGGCTCGCCGACGGCGTGCTCGACACGGCGATCGACGGTGGCGCGCGGCGCGACGAGATCGGCGACATGGCGCGTGCGCTCGGCGTGTTCAAGGAAAACGCCCTTTCCAAGGTGCGCATCGAGGCCGAAAGCGAAGAGCAACGCGCTCGCGCCGAGGCTGAACGCAGGCGCAACGATGCCGAGAAGCGCGAGCTGGACCGGCAAATCGATCTTGCGGTCAGCGAGCTTGCTGCCGGCCTCGGACGCCTGGCACAAGGCGATCTGTCGCGCCAGATCGAGGTCCCCTTCCACGGTCGGCTCGAGCAACTGCGCACGGACTTCAACGGATCGCTCATCCGGCTTCAGGATACGCTGGCCCAGATCCGGATGAACGCCCAGGCTATCCAGCAGAGTGGCGCGGACATGCACCATTCCGCCGACTCGCTGTCCAAGCGAACGGAAGCCCAGGCGGCTTCGCTCGAGGAGACCGCGGCCGCTGTCGACCAGATCACGGCTACCGTGCGTTCCTCGGCAGAGCGTGCGCACGAGGCAAACCTCGCCGTGTCGCAGACCAAGAAGAGCGCGGACAGCTCGGCTACGGTCGTCACCAATGCGATTGCCGCGATGGGGCGCATCGAAGACGCTTCGCGCCAAATCGAGCAGATCATCGAGGTCATCGACGACATCGCCTTCCAGACCAACTTGCTGGCCTTGAACGCCGGCATCGAAGCGGCACGCGCCGGAGAGGCGGGCAAGGGCTTTGCCGTGGTCGCCCAGGAGGTCCGGGAGCTGGCGCAACGGTCGGCCGAGGCGGCCCGGGAAATTAAGGGGCTCATCAACAAGTCGACCGACGAGGTCAATTCCGGCTCGCATCTCGTCAAGGAAACGGGTGCGGTGCTCGCCTCGATCAGTGCCCAGATCGTTGCCGTCAGCCAGCATGTCGAGATGATCGCGACGGCAAGCCGCGACCAGGCGGCGGCTCTGAACGAGGTCAACGGCTCCGTCAACCAGATGGATCAGATGACCCAGCAGAATGCATCGATGGTCGAGGAAGCCACAGCAACCAGCCGCGCGCTTGCAAGCCAGGCGGATACGCTGATGATGCTCGTCGAGCAATTCCGGCTGGAGCCGGAAGTGGCGACCGGCCAGACCTATCGCGCCGCCTGAAGCAACTACAGGAAACTCCACGCCGCGCGCTCAATGGAGCGCGCGGCGTCGTCTATTTGGCAGGGGGCGAAAGCTCAGACGTTGCCGCAATCTTCGCGGCATTTCTCCGGCGGCAACTTCCGTGTGATCGCGGAAATCAGGCGGCCCACCAGGGCCTTGCGCCGCGGCCGGCGCGGTTCGAAGGATTCCTCCCAGCGACGGTTCTTGGAAAGCATGTCGAATAGATAGGCCATTGCCATCATGTCCATGGTGATGCTCCTCAGTTCGGGCATCCTCTTTTTTATGCATTCAAAACTGTTTTACATACAATCTATTTCCCCATATGTTTTTCACCCATGAAAAGCATGGACTGGGACATCTACCGTTGTTTCATGACGGTGGCCCGCGCCGGTGGCCTGACCGGTGCGGCTCAGGCAACCGGCTTGAGCCCGGCAACTATCGGCCGCCGGATGCTGGAGATCGAGGAACGCACCGGGCGTTCACTTTTCGTGCGCAGCCAGACCGGATATGTCCTCACCGCCGACGGACGCTTTCTATTCGAGCAGTTGCAGGAGATGGAAGCGGCGGCGCGCAAGGTCGAGAGCTGGCAAAAGGAAGGCGAGGGCATGCCGGTCGTCCGCATTGCGGCCGGAACGTGGAATTCGTGGTTGATTGCCGAAAATTTTGCGGCGATCTGCACCGAGCGCGACGCCTTTGCCATATCGCTTTCGATCGGTGAGGCGCGGGCGAATCTTGCTTATCGGGAGAGCGATATCGGCATTCGCGCCTTCGAGCCGGAAGAGACCTATCTGGCCTCACGGCTGGTCGGCGAAGTGGCCTATGCCGCCTATCGCCAGAAAAATGCGCTCGGCGGCGGGCCGGAGCGCTGGGTTGCGGTCGCGGAGGAGGAGGCGATCTCGGCCTATCTGCGCTGGCCGCACGATCAGGCGGCTGGCCGTATCGTTGCGACGGTCGGCCGCCCCCGGTCGTTACTCGATCTCGTGCGCGCCGGGGCCGGAAGGGCGGTTTTGCCCTGCTTCGTCGGCGACCTCGATCCGCTGCTGGAGCGGACGGGCGAGGAAATCGAGGCGCTGCGACATCGGCAATGGATCGTCATGAACAACGAGGACCGTCACAGGCGGGAAATCCGCACTGTTGTCGACCGGATGACGCGACTGCTGCGCAGCCACGTGGACGTGTTTGCCGGCAAGCGTCCACGGCGGACCTCCTCTGCATAGGACCGCGAACGATCACCGGCCGACTTGCGGTCGGCCGGTGACCTTGTTCTCTGGATGGAAGGCTATCTTTTCAGCCCCTGTCGCGAGTGACGGCCACGGGAACCCACCGTCTGCGGGACAGGGCGTCGCGCCAGTACATGCCAGAGAGCGTCAGGACGAGCGCGACGGCCGCCAGCGCGAACATCACGACCGTCCTTGCGTGACGATGACCGGTATGAGGAGATCGCCCCAGTTCCCTTCGCCGCCATGATGGCGTGCCGAGCGCACGAGCTCGACCGATACGCCGGCGTCAACGGCCTTCATGACCGACTGGTTGAGGCGATGCAGGTCGTTTGCGACCATGCGAATTGCTGCCTGCTGGTCCGGGGTCATGGCCGACGACTGTTCCTCGGCCCGTTCCTTGACGCGTGTCTGTACTGTCATTGGCGTTGCTCCTTCGGAGGTTAGAGCCGGATGCGGGGGCGTTTCGCATTCCATCCCGCTCGGTTCGAGGTTCCATTGCTTCCGGGTTGCGCGGCGGGCAGGGATGCCGCGCGCCCCGATCCTTTATTCTGCGGCCGGGCGGAACTGGTCGTGCTCGGTCGATTCCTTCATGGCGGTGGTCGATGATTGGCCGCCGGTGATCGCCAGCGACACGGCATCGAAGTAGCCGGTGCCGACCTCGCGCTGGTGCTTGGTCGCTGTGTAGCCATTCACTTCGGCGGCGAATTCTGCTTCCTGCAGCTCCGAATAGGCGGCCATCTGCCGGTCCTTGTAGCCGCGCGCCAGTTCGAACATGCCGAAGTTCAGCTGGTGGAAGCCGGCGAGCGTGATGAACTGGAATTTGTAGCCCATGGCACCGAGTTCACGCTGGAACTTGGCGATCGTTGCGTCGTCGAGGTTCTTTTTCCAGTTGAACGACGGCGAGCAATTATAGGCGAGCAGCTTGCCGGGATGCGCCTTGTGCACGCCTTCGGCGAATTTGCGTGCCTGCTCCAGATCCGGCTTCGAGGTCTCGCACCAGATGAGGTCGCAGTGCGGCGCATAGGCGATGGCGCGGGCGATGCACGGCTCGATGCCGTTCCTGACCTGATAGAAGCCCTCCACCGTGCGGCCGGCATCATAGTCGACGAAGGGCCGGTCGCGCTCGTCGATGTCGGAGGTCAGGAGTTTTGCTGCTTCCGCGTCAGTGCGTGCGATGACAAGGGTCGGCGTGCCCATGACGTCGGCGGCAAGCCGCGCGGCGTTCAGGTTGCGGATATGCGCGGCGGTCGGAATTAGCACCTTGCCGCCGAGATGGCCGCATTTCTTTTCCGACGCGAGCTGATCCTCATAGTGAACACCAGCCGCACCCGCCTCGATGAAGGCCTTCATGATCTCGAAGGCGTTGAGCGGTCCGCCGAACCCCGCTTCGGCGTCGGCAACGATCGGCGCGAACCAGGTCTCGACCGAAAGCCCCTTGCCTTCCGCGGTTTCGATCTGATCGGCGCGCTGCAGCGTGCGGTTGATGCGTTTCGCCAGCTCGGGCGCCGCATTGGCCGGATAGAGTGACTGGTCCGGATACATCGCTGAGGCCGTGTTGGCGTCGGCGGCGACTTGCCAGCCGGAAAGATAGATCGCCTTCAGCCCGGCACGAACCATCTGCATCGCCTGGTTGCCGGAAAGCGCCCCGAGCGCGTTGACGAAATCCTCCTCGTGGATGAGTTTCCACAGACGGTTGGCGCCCATTTCAGCCAGCGAATACCGGATCTCGACCGAGCCCCTGAGCCGCTTCACGTCTTCGGCGGTATACGGCCGTTCGACGCCATCGAAACGTCCCTGGGGCGCACTCGGAACGAGATTGTAAAAATCAGTCATTCTGTTCTCCTCGTCAAAATCTGCTAGCTCTTCAACTTTTGGCCTATACCGATTTCAGGCCGTAAGATCATGTGACAGTTTTTACATTGCACTGCATAAACCCGCCACGAAAATCAAAGTTCCGGTCGAATCAAAAGGGTTATCTTGTCTTGTGTTTGACAAGGCGAAGCAGTAAAGTTGTAAATGTTGTTAATACGGTTCCACGGCTCCGGTTTGTAAAGGGAGTTACAAATGGCGGAAAACAAGATCTTTGCCGGGCCGCGCGTCAGACGTATCCGTAACGGTCTTCAACTGACGCAGACGGCGATGGCAGAGGCGCTCGGCATCTCTCCGTCGTATCTCAATCTGATCGAGCGCAACCAGCGGCCGCTGACGGTACAGCTTCTTCTCAAGCTCGCCTCCGTCTACAAGGTGGATCTTGACGAGTTGCAGGGCGAAAGCGGTAGCGGCCTGGCGCAGTTGCGCGAGGTTTTCGCCGATCCGCTCCTGGCCGGCGAACTGCCCGGGGATCAGGAACTGATCGAAATCACCGAAGCGGCGCCAAACGCCTCCGGGGGCATCGTCAAGCTCTACCGCGCTTACCGCGAGCAGGCATCGCGCCTGAAGGACCTTGCCGATCTCCTGGCGGGGCAGGGGCACATGGCGGCGCTTTCGGACACTCGACTGCCGATCGACGAGGTCCGCGAGGCATTCGAGGCCCGGCCCAACCATTTCGCTCGGATCGAGGAGGCGATGGAGGCGTTTCACGCCGCGCTCTCGCCCGGTGACGACCTTGCCGGAGCGCTGAAGGCCTGGCTCAAGAAGGAGCATGGCCTGGTCGTCAGGACACTGCCGGTGCATGCCATGCCGAACCTGCGGCGCCGTTTCGACCGACACTCTATGCGGCTCTTTATTTCCGAACGCCTGTCGCCTTTCGACCAGGCGCGGGAAATCGCGATGGAAGTGGCCTCGATTGCCTGCCACGAAGCAATCGACGCCGAGTTGGAGCAATTCCGCTTCGCGACTGCCGAGGCGCGCCGTATCGGTCGCTTCGAACTGGCGCGCTATGCCGCTCATGCCGTCATGATGCCTTATCAAGCATTCCTGGCCGCTGCGCAGCGCGCAAAATACGATCTCGACGTCTTGAGATCCCGCTTTCAGGTATCATTTGAACAGGCGGCCAATCGACTGACGATGTTGCAGCGTCCCGGCGCCGCGGGCATCCCGTTTTTCCTGATGGAGATCGACAATGCCGGCCACCGCCTTCGTCGAGCGGGCGCGCTCGGCTTTCCAAATGCGCGCTTCGGCGGCGCCTGTCCGAAGCTCAACATCCATGCCGCTTTCGCCGTGCCGGGCCAGATTCTCGTCGATCGCGTCGAAATGCCGGAGGGCAGCGAATTCCTGGTCGTTTCGCGGACGCTCGACGGACCGCAGGCGGGCTTTCAGGAAAGGGTGCGACGCACGGCGCTGCTCATCGGCTGTGACGTCGGCTTCGCGGAGGAGGTCGTCTACGGCGCTTCGAGGATGCCGGCGGTGCCGGTCGGTGCAGCCTGCCGCCTCTGCGAGCGGCAAGGCTGTCTGGCACGCGCCGAACCGCCCGTTACCCGCCCGCTTGGCCTGGACGAAATGGCGACGGGCCTCAGCGTTTTCGATTTTCAGTAACTGGCCGGGTGCTGATTGGGCAACAACGGCGCCTCGGGCGCGAAGCATTCCGCGGCAAGCCCCGTGCTGTAACCGCGGGTGATGTGGGCCTTGTCCGCATAGGCCTTGTTTCGCATCAGGATCGCATGCAGTTCCGGCAAATTGTAATAGGGCACGCCGGGATAGAGATGGTGCTCGAGGTGGTAGTTGATGTTGTGCGGCGCGAAAAAGAGCTTTTCCCACGCATGCGGGTAGACGGTCCGTGAGCTCGTCAGTTCGTCGCTGTAGTCCATGCTGCCGAAATGTTCGGCAACGCTGCGCACGTAAAGGAAGAGGCAGAAGAACGTGAAGAATGGCACGAGCCAGTAGAGCACGAACTCGCGCCAGATACCGAGTATCGTAAAAATGGCAGCGGCCGCCAGATAGAAGCCGAGCCGCAGCGCCTTGTAGCCCCCCGTCGAACGGTCGCTTTTCGAGATCCTCTTGGCCATGTGAAGGAGGTCGCGGATCGAATTGACGGCGACGAGATAGCCGAGCAGCTGCGCGATGCCGCGCGCCAGTTTTTGCGGGAAGGTGAACTGTGCCAGGTCGCGCTTTGCGGTCCAATCCGGGTCGTCATCGGTATTGGCGTGCTGGTGGTGGGCAAGGTGGTTCTGGCGATAGCCGTCGACGGTGGCCAGCACCGGCCAGGCCAGCAGAATGTCGCTCATCCAGTCGCTGAGTTTGCGATTGCGGATGATGCGGTAATGGGCCGCCTCGTGAACCATGCAACCGAAGGCATGCATTCGCCCGGCGATCAGAGCGACGGCGATCAGGTAGATGGGCATATTGTCGGCATATTCGCTGACGGCGATCGCCGCCGCGATGATGGCCCAGTCGGTGGCGATTGCCGTTAGTGATTTTCTCGGCTGCAGAACCGAGAGGCGTTTCAGTTCCCTCGGGTCGATCCTGCGGTTTCGCTCGCTCATGACGTGGTCCGGACGCTGATATACAACCGCCGGCAAAGTCGCACTTCCACTAAGGTTAATCAATCGTAAACAAAGCTGTGAATCGGCATCTTGGCACTATGGTTAACGCGTGTGAGCGTCCCGTATCGGGACGGAGCAACCCGGAGCGCTGCGCCATAAGTGCCCGTTTTTGCTTGCGCTTGCCAAAATGCGTGCAATCCGAGATGGTGCCTTTATCCGGCGCGAAAGCGCTTGAGGTTGGCGAGAAAGATGCCTAACCTCGGCTGCGGACCGATCAAGATTGCGCTGGATCGCACGGATCAGCGGCTCTTGCCGAGAACCGATAATAATGAGGGAACTGATGTCCAAAATCATAATCGCAACACTGGCAGCCGCGACGCTCGCGGGATCGACCATGCTCGCGTCAGCACAGGAGCGGGTCGTCAACGTCTACAACTGGTCGGATTATATCGACAGCAGCATTCTCGAGGACTTCACCAAGGAGACCGGCATCAAGGTGGTCTACGACGTCTTCGACTCCAACGAAATTCTGGAAACGAAGCTGCTCGCCGGCGGGTCCGGCTATGACGTCGTCGTACCGACTGCCACCTTCCTCCAGCGTCAGATCGCTGCGGGCGTCTTCCAGAAGCTCGACAAGTCGAAGCTGCCGAATCTGCCCAACATGTGGGACGTGATCATGGAGCGTACGGCGAAGTACGATCCCGGCAACGAGTATGCCGTCGATTACATGTGGGGCACCACCGGCATCGGCTACAACGTCGACAAGATGAAGGAAATCCTGGGCACGGACGAAAAGCCGAACTGGGATGTCATCTTCAAGCCGGAACTGGCCGCGAAATTCAAGGACTGCGGCATCCACCTTCTCGATTCCCCGACCGACATCGTTCCCTCCGCGCTCGCCTATCTCGGCCTCAATCCCGACAGTCACGAGCAGGCGGACCTCGAAAAAGCCGGCGAACTGCTGACGAGCATCCGCCCCTATGTCCGCAAGTTCCACTCGTCGGAATACATCAATGCACTCGCAAACGGCGACATCTGCCTGGCCGTCGGCTTCTCCGGCGACGTCTTCCAGGCGCGTGACCGTGCGGCAGAGGCGAAAGCCGGCGTGACGGTCGATTATTCGATACCGTCACAAGGCGCGCAGATGTGGTTCGACATGCTGGCAGTCCCGGCCGATGCGCCGCATGTTGCCGAAGCGCATGAGTTCATCAACTACATGATGAAGCCGGAAGTCATTGCCAAGGCGTCGAATTACGTCTTCTACGCCAACGGCAACAAGGCCTCGCAGCAGTTCCTGGACAAGGAAGTCTTGGAAGACACGGCAATCTATCCGTCGGATGAGGTGATGCAGAAGCTGTTCACGGTCACGCCGTTCGAGGCCAAGGAGCAGCGGGTCTTGACCCGGCTCTGGACCAAGGTCGTCACCGGCCAGTAAGAGCGGAAGCGAATTGCCCGGCCTCAAAATCCGGGCAATTTTTTTGGAGCGGGACGAGTGAAACGTGTTGTCGTTTTTCGCCCGTCTTCGGCTCGGCGTAAGATTGAATGGGCGCTACTGCATGTTTCCTTAAATCGTAGCCGACTTAAGGATAAAAACATGCAGCCATTCAAAGCGCTACAGCGTCCTTTGCGTGTCTGATGAGACGGCGCTGTAGGGTTAGGACGGCGCGCCCATCGGCTGTGTCATTCGGGGATAAGTGATGAAGTCTCTCGGCAGTATCCGGCGGTCCTTCGCTCCATGGGCGGACCCGGCCTCCAAACCATTCATTTCCTTCAAGAACGTAACCAAGAAATTCGGGGACTTCACGGCGGTCGACGATCTCTCGCTGAACATCTATACCCGGGAATTCTTCGCTCTCCTGGGCGCCTCGGGCTGCGGGAAATCGACCTTGCTGCGCATGCTTGCCGGCTTCGAGCAGCCGACGTCGGGCGAGATCATTCTCGATGGCCAGAGCCTGGCCGGCATTCCGCCATATCGGCGGCCGGTCAACATGATGTTCCAGTCCTATGCGTTGTTTCCGCACATGACGGTCGAAAACAACATCGCCTTCGGCCTGAAACAGGACGGCATGCCGAAGACCGACATTGCCGAGCGCGTCGCGCAGATGCTGAAGCTCGTCAAGCTCGAGAAATTCGCCAAGCGCAAACCTCACCAGCTTTCCGGCGGCCAGCGCCAGCGCGTGGCGCTCGCCCGCTCACTTGCCAAGCGCCCGAAGGTGCTGCTGCTCGACGAGCCGCTCGGCGCGCTCGACAAGAAGCTGCGCGAGGAAACCCAGTTCGAACTGATGGATCTGCAGCAGGAACTCGGCCTGACCTTCGTCGTCGTCACGCACGACCAGGAAGAGGCGATGACCATGGCCGACCGCATCGCCGTCATGAGCCACGGCAAGGTCATTCAGGTGGCGACGCCGGCGGAAATCTACGAGGCCCCGAATTCACGCTTTGTCGCGGACTTCATCGGCGATGTGAACATTTTCGATGGCACCGTCGCCGCTGCGGAAGACGGCCGCGTCCGGGTCGAGACGGCGAGTGGCGTGCCGATCCGCATGGCCTCGTCGGAGAAAGTCTCGACGGGAGCCAAGGCTGCGGTCGCCGTTCGGCCGGAAAAGATCCGGGTCAGCCGGCAGGCGCCCGCACATGCGCCGCTCAACGCGGCCGAAGGCGAGATCTGGGACATCGGCTATCTCGGCGACATGACCGTTTTCCACATTCGCCTGAAGGACGGCAAGGTCATCAAGGCGTCGTCGCTGAATGCCGTGCGCGCGGTCGAGGATCCGCTTGGCTATGACCAGCAGGTGTGGGTCTCGTTCGGTGAAGATGCTGGCGTGGTGTTGAAGGATTGAAGCCGTGGCAAGAATTGCGTCAGCCTTCGTCAGCCGCCTGGTCATCATCATTCCTTATGCCTGGCTGCTTTTCTTCTTTCTGATCCCCTTCTTCATCGTCTTCCGCATCTCGCTCTCGCAGACAGCGGTTGCCATGCCGCCCTACACTCCGGTCTTCGATCTGGCCGGCGGCCTTTCGGGCATTTTCGAGAAAATGCGCGAGTTCTCCGCCGACAATTATGTCTGGCTGACCGAGGACGTACTCTATTTCAACGCCTATGTTTCGAGTGTCATCATTGCGGCCGTTTCCACTTTCCTGACGCTGTTGATCGGTTATCCGATCGCGTACGGAATGGCGCAGGCACCGCGTTCTGTCCGCCCGACGCTGTTGATGCTGGTGATCCTGCCCTTCTGGACGAGCTTCCTGATCCGTGTCTATGCCTGGATCGCCATCCTGAAACCCGAGGGCTTGCTCAATCAGTTCCTGATGTCGATACGTGTGATCGATCAGCCGCTGATCATCCTCAACACCAACTGGGCGATCTATATCGGCATCGTCTATTCCTATCTCCCTTTCATGGTGTTGCCGATCTATTCGGCGCTCGAGAAGATGGATCACACGCTGACGGAAGCCGCCCAGGATCTCGGCTGCACGCCGATCACCGCGTTCTGGCGGGTAACCTTTCCACTATCCCTCGCGGGTGTCGTGGCCGGCTGCCTGCTGGTCTTCATTCCGGCGGTCGGCGAGTTCGTCATCCCGGACCTGCTCGGCGGTTCGGAAACGCTCATGATCGGCAAGACGCTGTGGAACGAATTCAATGCCAACCGCGACTGGCCGGTGTCCTCGGCGGTTGCAACGATCCTCCTGCTCATCCTGGTGCTCCCGATCGTCTATTTCCAGAATGTGCAGGCGAAAGCCGATGGTGAGGGGAGATAGACGATGGCAAAATGGTCGCGCTTCAACATTGTCTCCGTCGTCCTCGGCTTCGGCTTCCTTTATCTGCCGATCGTGCTGCTCGTGATCTTCTCGTTCAACGAGTCGAAACTCGTGACCGTCTGGGCCGGCTTTTCGACGCGGTGGTACGGTCAGCTTTGGCACAATCAGGGGCTGCTTGATGCGGCCTGGGTCACCATTCGCGTCGCGCTGCTGTCGGCGACCTGCGCGACGGTGCTTGGTACGCTGGCGGCGCTTGCGCTCGTACGTTACACGCGTTTTCGCGGCCGCGTGCTCTTCTCCGGCATGGTTTACGCGCCCCTCGTGATGCCGGAGGTGATCACCGGCCTCTCGCTGCTGCTGCTCTTCGTTGCCATCGGGCTCGATCGCGGGTTCTGGACGATCACGCTGGCCCACATCACCTTCACCATGTGTTTCGTCGCCGTCGTGGTGCAGTCGCGTCTTCTGAGCTTCGACCAGTCGATCGAAGAGGCGGCGCTCGATCTCGGCGCGACGCCGGTCAGGACGTTCTTCGCAATTACCCTACCGGTGATTGCGCCGGCAGTCTTTTCCGGCTGGGTGCTCGCCTTCACGCTGTCGCTCGATGATCTGGTGATTTCGAGCTTTACCACGGGGCCGGGGGCCACGACGC
>NZ_JASKLT010000001.1:670412-900873 GCF_030124405.1 Sinorhizobium sp. 7-81
GCCGATGAAGATCTACAGCCAGGTCCGTCTCGGCGTGACGCCCGAAATCAACGCGATCTGCACGATCCTGATCGGTGTCGTTGCACTCGGCGTGCTCGTCGCGTCGATCGTGACGAAGCGGCGGGAGGTCCAGCGAGAGAGGGACGAGCGCGCCGCATTTGCCGCGATAGGCTGACCCACCGACGGTATGGTTTGGCGCTGGCCGTCTATTGCGGTTCCACAAGGACGGAGATCGGCGAGATAACCGCATTTGGCCAGGTCCCGCCGACAAAGAAGCGCAGCGGCTGGTTGACCGTCGTCGGATTTTCGAGTGTTCCGGCGAGCGCGAGGCTGCCCGTGCGGTAAGGGATAACGCCGGTGATCGCCATGCCGCCCGACGGTCCGGTAAAATTCGCCCGGTTCAGTCGCGCCACGCCCGCGCCGAAGATCGCCTCGATATCGGCTGCCTGGAAGTTGAACGCCCCGTCGCTCGCCTCAGAAAGAGAGAAGAATTCTCCTCTTCGGACGAGGTCGATAAAGGCGTTCGCATCGAATCCGGCGAGGCTGCCATTCGCCAGCGAAAATGTCAGGCGACCTGAAAGGTCGGACGCGCCGGTCGCCCAGACAGGATGATCGGTAGCAAGATCGAGATTGAGGGTGCCCCTGCCGCTTGGCGTCGGGCCCTTCAGGCCGAAACCGTCGAGTACGGCGGCAAAGTCGGCATCTTTCAGGCTCATCTGCAACTTGCCGCCATGTTCCGGCCCCTTGTCGGAGAGCACCGCGCGGCCGCTGAGAATGCCGTTTGCATAGGTGCTGTCACCGATATCGAGCGACACCCGGTTGCCATTGATCATCACGCCGGCTGCCACCTCTGTGAGATGCAGCGGACCGACGAGCACTTCCTGCGATGAAAGCCGCACGTCTGCACGCCAGGCGCCGAAGAGGGATTCCGCCATTTGCCATTCGGGGTCGCTGGTGCCCGCAGACTTTGCATTCGGGGGAGTGATGCCGTTGAGATCGATGCGGTCGAAGGCGAGCGTTCCTTCGACACGCGGCGTGTCGCCGGCCGGAAACGCGATGTCCAGGACACCAGTTGCCGTGGCGCCGCCCATCACCAGTTGCAGATCGTCGAGCTTGAGCGTCTTTTCGCCAGTTGCCACCATGGCATCGATGCTGAAAGCACCTGCAGGAAGCGTGCCCGACGAAGTGCCCCGATACCAGGCGAGAAGCGCGGACAGCGACGGTGCCGATGCCTGCAGATGGCCGGAGGCAAAGGGATACATCGAAAGATTGCCGATGCCTTCGAAGGAGAAGGTCAACGGGGCCGAGGTCAGCGATGTCCTGAGCGATGCATTGCGACCGGCAAAGAGGGCGAGCGGCTCGTCGCAGATCAATGCCCAGTCAATCGCCTGGCCGCCGATGGTCGTTGAAAGCTGGGCGCTCACGCGCTCAGCAAAGGATGGCCATTTGACGGTTCCGGAGATCGCCGGAACGTCGATGTCCAGGGCGCTGTCGGCCATTCGGTCGAGGACGCGGATCCGGCCGTTTTCGATCGTTATGTCGCCGAAGGGTGTATCCTCCTCGACCGTCGTCTCCTCAGCCAGGCTCAGCCAGTGCGGCCGTTTCCAGTTGACGGTTCCGTCGGCGGCGCGCTCGATGGTGACGACCGGATCGACGAAGCGGATATCGTCCAGCGCCGGTTCGCCGCGAAGCGCCGCAAGCAAGCTGAAGGATGCGGTAATGCGGCCGATATGCGCAAGCGGGCGCGGGGTTGCCTCGTCGGTTTCGATCGTCGCCGAGGACAGCGTCAGCTCAGGCTCCGGCCAGAAGCGGATTTCCGGTTCACCGCCAATCCTGCTCTTGCCGCCCGACCAGCCGTCGAGCATCCGTTCCATCGTCGCGCGCGCATCGGTCGTGGAAATGACCAGCGGCAGCGCGGCGTTGTACGCGATGGCGAGGCCGATGCCGATCCCGGCGGACCAGACGAGGTGACGCCGGCCGATCCGCGACCGAAGGCTGGAACTGCGCCATATATGCAGGATCTGTCTCGTCATTTCGGTCGGATTTTCGCTTGCTCTCGGGTCAAGCCGTCTGGATAGGCCTTCGGTTTTGATAAAGCAAATACGGCTGACAGGGAAATGTCGTCATCGCGATGCCGAACCTAGCCGCATGCTGTTTATTTTGCGTTGCAGCATGGTATAGAAACACGCAGAGGAGTGGAGGAAAGCATGCAAGCAGATCGACCTTTGTGGGTTCCTGGTGCCGAGATTCTCGAGCGAAGCCCAATGGCTCAATTCATGTCGTGGTGCGGGCAACGGTTCGGCCGGAATTTTGCCGACTATGACGCCTTCCATGCGTGGTCCGTGGCCGAGCGCGGCGACTTTTGGACTGCGGTCTGGGACTTTTGCGGGGTTGTCGGTGATCGCGGGGAGCGCGCGCTCATCAACGGCGATCGCATGCTTGACGCCCGCTTCTTTCCGGACGCCACGCTGAATTTCGCAGAAAACCTGCTGCGCAACAGCGGCGCTGGCGACGCGCTGGTCTTTCGTGGCGAGGACAAGGTTAGCTATCGCCTTTCCTGGGACGAATTGCGCGCCTTGGTGTCGCGCCTCCAGCAGGCAATGAAAGCGCAGGGCATCGGTAAAGGCGACCGCGTTGCCGCGATGATGCCGAACATGCCTGAGACGATTGCGCTGATGCTTGCGACCGCGTCGATCGGCGCTATCTGGTCGTCCTGCTCGCCCGACTTCGGCGAACAGGGGGTTCTCGACCGCTTCGGCCAGATCGGCCCCAAATTGTTCATCGCCTGCGACGGCTATTGGTATAACGGCAAGCGGCAGGATGTCGCCGGCAAGGTGGGCGCTGTAGCCTCCAGGCTGGCCGTGCCCACCGTCATTGTTCCCTATGCGGGCGACAGCGTCTCGCTGGCCGGCGCGGTTGAGGGCGGAGTGACGCTTGCCGATTTCATCGCGGGCTTCGAAGCCAAGCCGCTCGTTTTCGAGCGGCTGCCGTTCAGCCATCCGCTCTATGTCCTGTTTTCCTCCGGTACCACCGGCGTGCCGAAATGCATCGTGCATTCGGCCGGCGGTGCGCTGTTGCAACACCTGAAGGAACAGCGCTTCCATTGCGGTCTGCAGGAGGGCGAGAAGCTCTTCTACTTCACCACCTGCGGCTGGATGATGTGGAATTGGTTGGTCTCCGGGCTAGCCTCGGGAGCGACCCTTTGTCTCTTCGACGGCTCGCCCTTCTATCCGAATGGCAACGTTCTCTTCGACTATGCGGCGGAGGAACGTTTCGCGATCTTCGGCACGTCGGCAAAATATATCGATGCGGTGCGCAAGGGTGGCTTCACGCCGGTAAGCACCCATGACCTGTCCGCCCTGCGGCTGTTGACGTCGACAGGTTCGCCGCTTTCTCCGGAAGGCTTCACGTTCGTCTACGAAGGCATCAAGTCGGACGTGCAACTCGCCTCGATCTCCGGCGGCACCGACATCGTATCCTGCTTTGTGCTCGGCAATCCCCTGAAACCGGTATGGCGCGGCGAAATCCAGGGGCCCGGCCTGGGGCTCGCCATGGACGTCTGGAACGACGAAGGCCAACCCGTGCGCGGCGAGAAAGGCGAACTCGTTTGCACCAAGGCGTTTCCGTCGATGCCGGTCATGTTCTGGAACGACCCCGAGGGCACCAAGTACCGCGCAGCCTATTTCGAGCGCTTCGACAATGTTTGGTGCCACGGTGATTTTGCCGAATGGACACCTCATGGCGGCATCATCATTCATGGCCGTTCCGATGCGACGCTCAACCCGGGCGGCGTGCGCATCGGCACGGCGGAGATCTACAATCAGGTCGAGCAGATGGAAGAGGTCGCCGAGGCCCTCTGCATTGGCCAGGACTGGGAGGATGATGTCCGGGTGATCCTCTTCGTCCGGCTGTCGCCGGGTGTCGAATTGACCGACGAACTGACGAGGGCCATCAAGAACCGCATCCGCACCGGCGCCTCGCCGCGTCACGTGCCGGCGAAGATCATTGCCGTCGCGGATATTCCGCGGACCAAATCGGGCAAGATCGTCGAGCTTGCGGTTCGCGA
This sequence comes from Sinorhizobium sp. 7-81, assembly GCF_030124405.1. Lineage (NCBI taxonomy): Bacteria > Pseudomonadati > Pseudomonadota > Alphaproteobacteria > Hyphomicrobiales > Rhizobiaceae > Sinorhizobium > Sinorhizobium sp. 7-81. Next base: position 674,479 of record NZ_JASKLT010000001.1, read on the forward strand.
CGTCGTGCATGGCCGACCGGTCAAGAACAAGGAAGCGCTGGCCAATCCCGAGGCGCTCGACCTCTTTGCCGGGCTAGATGCATTGAAAAGCTGATCCTTGGAGCGGGATTGCGGCTGCTGCGCTATCCCGCTGCTTTCCCGCCTGTTCCACCCCATAGACCACGTCCTCGCGCGTTAACCGGTCCACGTCCGGCGAATTAACCAAATCGTCGGACTTGCGCGCGATTGCTTAAGATTGTTGGATCAAAAAGTAAGATCCTGTTTACATTTGGCGGTGCATGGTCGAACCAACTTGAGGCCGACCAGTCAAGGGCCGGTGCCGCAGCAGCGATGTTGCCGCAGACATGATGTCACCTTTTCTCGAGCATTTGTTGGTTAGCATTGACTCCAGAGGCGGCTTTCGGCTGCCTCTTTTTTTGTTACGCGCAATCGATTTCGGCGGTTATGGTCAGGGACGGCGTTCAAGTGATCTCGACACCAGGATCACCGGGACCATGCCCGCGATGACGATGATCATCGCCGCGACGGAGGCGTCCTCGACCTTTGCGCGCGAGGCATCCTCGTAGACCAGAGTGGCAAGGGTGTTGAAGTTGAAGGGCCTCAGCATGATGGTTGCCGAGAGTTCCTTCATCGTCTCGATGAAGACGAGCAGTGCCGCCGTCAGCACCGCGGGTCGCATCATCGGCAGAAGCACTGTCCGCAGCGTCTGGCCGCTCGTACGTCCGAGCGCACGCGCCGCCATGTCGAGATGCGGCGACAATTTCTGGAAGCCGGCCTCGAGCGTGCCTTCTGCCATGGTGAGGAAGCGGACTGTGCAGGCATAGATGATAGCAAAGCCGGTGCCGCTCATCAGGAGCCCGGTCGAAATTCCGAACAGATCTCTCGCCTGCGCATCAATGGCATTATCGAGCGCCGCGAGCGGAAAAAGCACGCCGATCGCGAGAACCGTACCCGGAACGCCATAGCCAAAGGAGGCCAGGCGGCCGGCGGCATCGGTGATGCGGGAACGCCCGGTCCGCGCGGCGTAGGCAAGGACAAATCCCAGAAGCACCGCGACAAGCGCGGTCAGGCCGGAAACCAGGATGCTATGCAACAGCGCATTCAGAAGGCGTGGCGCCAGAAACTGATCGAGACGTTTCAGCGCGTAATTCCCCAGCACGAAGAAGGGAATGGCAAAGCCCGACAGCATCGGGAGCAGGCAGACGATCGTCGCGGCCCATTTTTTCCAGCCCGACAGCGTAAGCCTGGCAAGATCGTGCACGGCGGCCGTCGTCTTCTGACTGGCGAAGCGCTGCCTGCGGCGGGCAGCACGCTCAACCATCATCAGTGCAACGACGAAGAGCAGCATGATGCAAGCGATCTGCGCGGCGCCGGCCAGGCTGCCGCGGTTGAGCCAGGTGTCGAAAATCGAGAAGGTCAATGTCTGAACGCCCAGAAACTCGACCGCTCCGATGTCGTTCAGCGTTTCCATGGCGACAAGCGTCAGGCCGATCATGATGGCGGGCCGCGCCATCGGGATCTGGATCCGGAAAAACACCTTGAGCGGCCCGGCACCGAGCGTGCGCGCCACGTCTGCGGCCGCGCGCCCCTGCATCAGGAACATCGAGCGGCAGGCGAGATAGATATAAGGGTAGAGCACCGAGCTCAACACGAGTACCGCGCCGCCGAGCGAGCGCACATCCGGAAACCAGTAGTCCCGGCTCGTCTGGAAACCGAAGACGACCCGGATCAGCCCCTGGACAGGACCCGTGAAGGTGAGAAGTTCGCCGAAGGCGTAAGCCGCGAGATAGGCGGGTATCGCAAGAGGCAGAACGAGCGCGGCGGAAAGAAAACGGCGTAGCGGAAATTCGCAACTCGCCACCAGCCACGCGGTCAGAATGCCGATAAAGGCCGTCGCCGCACCCGTCAGCACGACGAGCAGCAGTGTTCGTCCCGTGGCGCGGGGGATGACGTTTTCAATGAGATGCGGCCAGTCCGCGCTGCCACCCGAAACAGCAAGCCAGGCAATGGCGATCATCGGCATCAGCACGACTGCCGAGGCGACTATGGCCCAGATCGCGAGCAACGGGTGGCCAAGACCCGTTCCCGAGCGGGCATAGCGTTTTCTGAGGCTCCTGGATGTGGACTGCAAGCGATCGGTCCCGAGACGAAGCGGTAAGGTAAAGGCTGCCGGGGACCGGCAAACTGGTTCCCGCGAGTCAACATTTCCTTACAGCATTCGTCCTCAGTTCGCCAAGACGCGTTGCGATGGGAAGGAAATTTCGACGAGCGTGCCCTCGTTCGGCGTGGAATTGATCGAGAACTGCGCGCGGTTCGCCTCGGTCATGGCTTTGGTCAGCGGCAGGCCGAGGCCGGTGCCGTCGCCACGCTTGCGGCCGCCTGTCGTTACCTGACGGAAGGGTTTCATCGCTTGATCGAGCTCGCCGCGCGTCATGCCGATCCCGGTATCGCGGATCCGCAGGATCACGCTTCCGTTTGCCTCGTAGGACGTCGACACGACGATCTGGCCGCCGGAGGGGGTGAAACGGATGGCGTTCGCCAGGATATTGAGCGCGATCTGCTTGATGGATCGGCCGTCTGCTACGACCGTCGGAACAGACGCCGAGAGCGAGGTGCGGATGATCACGCGCTGACTGTTGGCCTGCGGCTGCACCAGCGAGACCGCCTCGGAAACCGCGTCGTTGATATCCACGGCGCTGAAATCGAGGTCCATCTCACCGGCCTCGATCTTCGAGATGTCGAGCAGATCGTTGACGATGTCGAGCACGTGCCTGCCGGATCGGCCGATATCTCCGGCATATTCGATGTAACGGGGATGGCCGACCGGGCCGAAATGCTCGCTCGCCATCATGTCGGAAAAGCCGATGATGGCGTTCAGCGGCGTGCGGATCTCGTGGCTCACCCTCGCCAGGAACTCCGTCTTGTGGGCATTGGCCGTTTCGGCGGCGCGCTTCGCATTCCGCAATTCCTCTTCGGTCCGCTTCCACTGCGTGATGTCGCGGATGACGGCACAGTAGCCATTGGACGATGAAAGCCGTCCAATGGTCATGAACAACGGGATGAAGCCTCCGTTTGCCTCGCGGCCGATGACTTCGCGGCCGTCATTGAGCACGCTTGCAACGCCATGGCCGGAGAGACCCTGCAGATAGTCGAGCACCGCCCTCTGGCTCTCATGGGCGAAGAGTGCGGCAAAGGGCTTCCCCCGGATCTCGTCTTCGTCGTAGTTGAAGAGCGCGCTCGCCGAGCGGTTCATCGTCCGCACGTCGCCTTCCTGCCCGAGGATAACGACGCCGTCGGTCGCGGTCTCCAGAATGGAGCGAAGTTCCTCGATTTCCATCCGCAGGCGGCTTGCTTCGCTTGCCGCCACATCGTCTTCGCCTTTTGTTTGTGCGTCTTCGCTTCCGCTCACCGGCGCCAGCGCGAGCATGAGCGCGCTTTTGCCCTCCCATCGGATCGAATGAAGATGAGCGTTGACCGATGCAAGCTGGCCGTTCCTGCGGATCAGCGTCATCGTCCCGTCCGGCTGCTTCTCCGGCTGCCCCTCCGGCTGCTTGTCGACCAGGTCGTCGGCGTGGGCGAAGAGCGCGTCGATGCCGCCCTCCTGCGACAGGCTCGCGAGGTCATCGTATCCCGTCAGTTGCAGGAATTCCGGATTGGCATGTAGCAACTCGTCGCCATAGTGGACGAGAAGGCCGAGAGGCAGGCGGTCAAGAATCTCGCTGCTCATGCCGACGGGCGTTCGCGATGTCGAAGGCGCTTCATCGTCGGCTGATGGCGCAGGCTCGTTCTGCTCGACGGTCGCTTCCGTCTCGCTCGCGTCGCCGGTATCGGATGCGACGACGGGAGAGGGCGTTTCCTTGGCCGGTGCGGATGTGGAGGCCGGCTCCTCGATACCCTCGTCCTCTCCGCGCGCGACGAAATGTTCGCCGAGCTGTCTCGCAATTTCGCGAAAGGCGGCCTGTTCGCCTCGCGTCAGCGTTCCGGCCGTTCCCGACCGGCGCTCATCGAGATCCACGATCTTGTTGGACGAGGGGCGCTCCGGTGCTTCGGCGACATGCAGTGCCGGACGCTCGCCGCGGAAGGGATCCTCCGGGCCTGGCGAAACCGTTGCTGCGGCGTCGGAGTCTGCCCATTTCTCATCGCGGCCGGACGGCTGGTCAGAGGCCGTGATGTCTGAACCGGATTCTGCTGCGGTGGTGACCGTCTGCTCGGCGGCCTCGCCCTCGCTCTCTTGGGGCAGGGCAGCCGGCCGAGGTTCGGCAGTGCGGCCGAGCGCCAACCCGCTGGCCTTGTCGTCGCTGACCGCGTCCGCGACCCTGACGATACCGAACCCGCGAAAGCCGTCGAATTCGCGAGACCGCGAATAGGTGGGGAGGGCGGCGAGGTCGACGGGCACCTTGAGGCTCGTTCCCTCGATCGGCCAGAGGATCGTCTTGCCCGACCAGGTGTCGCGCCGGCGCAGGAGTTCGCTGATCCGGTTGTCGGGGTCGAGACCATAGCGCGCGGCGAGGTCGGCAAACGTCTCGCCTATCACATCGGCGGCGCTCGGGCCGACGGCCGATGCAAACTCCTCCGAGATCTCGCTGAAACGTCCCTGCGCGTCTATTTTCCACACGAAGCGAACGGCTCGGCCGCCGGGCGTGAATGCGAACTCGGGAGCGTCAGCATCGCCGGCATTGTCTTGCTTCGCAGGTGCTGCGGCTGGCTCGCGCTCTGCGGGAGGCTCCTCTTGATCGGCAGGCTCGGCCGACGCCGATGTGACTTCGTCGGACTCCAGGGCCAATACGCCTTGTTCATCCGAAACGCTCGCGCCCTCGGGCGCATATTGCTCTGCATCCGCCGGCGTCGATGCTGTGTCCGGGGCTTCCGGCAGATCACCGGCGTTCGGCTCGTCGACGCTTTCGATCGACGACGGCATATAGTCGTCCGCTACGTCCGGTGCCGCATCGGAGTCGATATCCTCGAGGATGGCTTCCACGGCAAACAGGAGATGCAGGGCCGGGTGGTCGGATACCTTGCCGATGGCAGCGGGCAGTTCGCCCTTACTTGTCGTGACCGGGCGCTTGATCAGCCGGTCCCTGTCGCGCGCGACATCGGAAACGAGTGTGCGGCGAACCTCTTCCGACAAACCCAAATCATCGAACCCGGAAGATTGCGCAAGAATCGCGCCGTCACTGTCGAGCACAGCCATGTGCGTGTCAGGCCCGTCGAGCCCCGCGATCATCCGGGCTGCCCGCTCCTCGGTCGTCAGTGCCTTTCCGTTATGCGGTGTGGTGAAGAGGACCGCGTCTTCGCCCGGCCGGATGCGGATCAATTCCACGGACGCATTCAAAGGCAGGCGCCGGAAGCCGCTGGACATTCGGATCAGCAGTTGCCGCCGGTCTCCGACGGCTGAAAGCTGCGTTGCCGCTGCACGCAACTGGCGAAGCGAGAGATCGCTTTGATCAAGGGCGGCATCGATGAAATCATAGACGGATGCCACGCCAAACAGGCTCGCACCCTGGTCATTGGCCCACAATACGCGGCCGAGATCCTTCGAAAACAGGACGGAGGCATCCCCTTTGGCAAAATGATCCCGCACCCGTGCATGCACGGCAATGTCGATGAAGGGATACTGTCTCTCGGGCATGGGCAGGCCTATTGACGGATCGCTTGCGCGTTAACACTCTATTAATACCCGGCCCATCTGCGAGGGTCCAGCAAAGGCGCGGGGTCGACAACGCCTTTCGCCGCGCAAGGTTAATAGCAGTCGGATTGTGCAATGCACAATTATGTTGCAATGCACAATGAAATTGATTATATAGGGGGCAGTAACAAACCGGCGCCTCTTAAGAGGGCCACACCAAGGAGCGCTTACCATGGCTACCAAGAAGACCGACGACGCATTTTCCCTTTCCTCCTTCGATCCGGCCAAGCTGACCGACAGCTTCCGCGAGTTCGCCGAAAAGGGCGCCGCGCAGTCGAAGGAAGCTTATGCCAAGATGAAGACCGCTGCCGAAGAAGCGACGAAGACCGTCGAAGCGACGTTTGAAAGCGCTCAGACCGGCACCGTCGAACTCGGTCTCAAGGCCATCGATGCGCTCCGCACCAATGCGGAAAATTCCCTTTCGCACATGGAAGCGCTGCTCGGCGTGAAGTCGCTTTCGGAGCTGGTCGAACTCCAGACCACTTTCATCCGCAAGCAGGCCGAGCTCGCCGTAGAGCAGGCGAAGACCATGCAGGAAGCGACCAAGAAGGTCGCGGAAAACGTTGCGAAGCCGGGCAAGGAAGCGGCCGAAAAGGCAATGTCGAGCTTCAAGAAGGCCTGATCCGGTAGATCTCAGCGCCTACAGCGCCGTGCGTCTTTTCAGGCGCACAAAGGTCGCTGTCGCACTTTAGGTTGCTGCATGTTTTCATCCTTCAATCGGTTCCGATTTGAGGAAACATGCAGGAGCACCATCGGAAGACCGGATGGCTTGCCATCCGGTCTTTTTGCAGGATAATCACAAGTTAAGGCTTGCAAATCAGCGGGAGTGCCCGTATGTGAGCCGCCAAGCGACACATGTCGCATCCGCGTGCGGTTGTAGCTCAGTTGGTTAGAGCGCAGGTTTGTGGCACCTGAGGTCGGTGGTTCGAGACCACCCAACCGTACCATTCTCGCCCATCTCCCTTTGTCACCTTCAGATTGCAAGTCCTCTGGACTGATCGCGAAACCGTCGATTCGCGCGAACGTCCGTTTCAGACGATAAAGAAATCGGCTGCGGTAAGCGCAAGATTGGTTCCTATCGTCGCAAAGTGAACGGATCCACCAGCCGCATTTCCGTTGCTGTCGTAGAGCAGCTTTCCGGTATCGCTCTCGTAGATGATGCGGTCGTTGGCGTCAGCGGCCAAACCCGTCGTGTTCTTGACGAACTGTGCCGCCGTCAGCGTGCCAGTACCGAGGATTGCGGAGAATATCGCGTTTTCCAGCCGGATCGTGTCGTCCGCGACGATAAAGCCGTTGATCGTGTCGACATTCGTCGTGGCGTTGAGCGCAGTACTGAAGAAAAACGTGTCCAGGCCGGTAGAACCCGTCAGGCTATCGTTGCCGAGACCACCGTTGATGAGGTCGTTGCCGGCGGCGCCATTGAGACCATTGTTGCCTGAGTTCCCGCTCAAGACATTGTTCAAGCTGTTCCCGGTGCCGCTGATGTTGCTGGTGCCGAGCAGGGCGAGATGCTCGACGCTGCCGCGGACGGCGGTGGCGCTGCTGAGATTGAACGATATGAACGAGCGAACCGTGTCGGCGCCTGCGCCGCCATCGGCGCTTTCGTCAACGATGTCGCCGGTGCTGTTTACGAAGTAGGTGTCATTCCCCTGACCGCCTCGCATTTCATCGGAACCGCCGGCGCCGTTGATCGAGTCATTGCCAGCGCCGCCTCTGAGAAAGTTTGCAGCGGAACTACCGACGATGGTGTCGGCGAAAATGGTGCCGCGCACGTCCTCGATACTTGTCAGCGTGTCCTGACTGCCAAAGCCATCCTTTGCAACGCCAGTGGTGAGATTGACGTTGACGCCGGCATTTCCGCCGCGGTCAACGTCCCTGTCGTATCTCACGGCGTCGATGCCGCCGCCGCCGTTGATCGTGTCTCTTCCTCCAAGGCCCACGAACTCTTCGTCCACGGCCGAGCCCGTCAAAATGTCGGCGAACTGCGTGCCGCGAAACTGTTCGAAACTCGTGAAAGTTTCGGAGAAACCGTAGGGGTCGCTAACGATCCCGGTGGTGGCGTTGAGATTGACGCCGCGAAACGCTTCTGGAGTGTAGTAAGCGTCCTGGAAGCTGAGCACGTCGAAGCCGGCGCCGCCGTTGTAAGTGTCGTCGCCTTCGCCTCCGGTAATGAAGTCGTCGCCGCCGTTGCCGTTCAGGATGTCATTGCCGCTGCGGCCTTCCATCGAGTCATCGCCGGCGGATCCGTTGAATGTATCTGCTCTGTTGAAAAGCCAATCCTCCAGGCCCCAGTTGTCGAACCCGATGGCCGCATCCTGAAACAGTTCGAGAGACACGCTCAAACCGCTTATTGCCTGGACCAACGTCGTTCCATTGTTTTGAAGAATCTGGATGGACGAGATCGTCCCGCCAACAGCATGTCCATTGGCGTCGAACGCGAATCCGGTGCCGACCAGCTTCAATTTCAAGCCGTTGCCAAGTCCGAAGACGACCTGCGTCGTGCTCGTGCTCAAGCGCGTGGCCGTACTCATGTCAACCAGTTCGCCGAACGAGGCGTTGTAGTCGATGTCGACGAGCGGCGGGTTGTATTGGTTGGGATATAATCCCCCAGGGAAGCTGTAGGTAACAGTGGCCATGTGTGCCCCCATGCCAGGGGGCGCTCCCCGGCTCAACGTTGTGTTTGCGGGTTAAGGACGGAATTTCTCATATGTGGCTTGTCAATTTTAGGTTGTTCTAAATAGCAGATCGGGATTGTTCTGTCACATCGCCCATTTGGGTAACGCACCCGCGTGCACCAGCTGCGTCTACACGAAGATCTGATGCTCCGCCGTCACAAGCTCCTGCAGAAAAGAAGCGACCGTGCGCACGCGCACGAGATCACGCGCGCTTTCGTGATAAGTCGTCCAATAGGCGCGCCGGATGGTCGTTTCCGGCAGGATGCGTTCGAGCTCGGGCACCTGGCGGGCAATGTAGTTGTGCAGAATGCCGACGCCGGCGCTGGAGCGGACCGCCTCCGTCTGCCCGGTCGCGCTGGAGATTTCGAAAGAAGCGTCCCAGCTTCGCATGATTTCGGCGGAGAAATTGAGCGAAGGCGTGAAGATCAGGTCTTCGACATAGCCGATCCGGCGATGGTCCTTGAGATCGTCGATCGTTCGCGGCCTGCCATGGCGAGCAAGATAATCTGCCGATGCGTAGAGCCCGAGTGTATAATCGGTCAGCTTGGATGAAACGAGACGCCCCTGTTCCGGTCGCTCGATGGTGATCGCGATGTCGGCCTCGCGCTGTGACAACGAAAAGGAACGCGGGACCGGAACGAGCTGGAGTTTCAGTTCCGGATAGCGCGCGGTCAGTGCCCCGAGCCGCGGCGCAAGAAAGGAGACGCCGAAACCGTCCGGGGCGCCGATGCGAACCGTGCCGGCGATCGCCGTGTCGATCCGGCCGATCTGCGATTGCGCCGCGAGCATCTCGGTTTCCATGCGCTCGGCTGCGGCAAGGAAGACTTCCCCCTCGGCGGTCAGCTCGCAGCCATTGGGGCGCCGGACGAGAAGTCTCGTTTTCAGTGTTTCCTCAAGCGCCGTTACCCGGCGGCTGAGGGTGGCGTGATTGATGCCGAGCCTCTTCGAGGCAGCGAGGATCTGGCCCGTTCGCGCAACCGCGAGAAATACTCTGACATCGTCCCAGTCCATGCTGTAGCTCCATGGGCTTTAATTTTTGCACAACGGTTCCTGAATATCGGAAATTGAATTGTTGAAATCGTAGTGCGATCATCGAGGCACAATCAAGATCAGGAGGAGCACCCAATGTACGAAATCGGACATTTCATCGATGGCAAGCGCGTTGCCGGCAAAAGCGGCCGCACGAGCAACATCTTCAATCCTGCGACAGGTGAGGTTCAGGGGACCGTGGCGCTCGCAAGCGAGGCGGAACTCGCCGCAGCGGTCGAAAGCGCAAAGGCCGCACAGCCGAAGTGGGCGGCCACCAATCCTCAGCGCCGCGCTCGCGTTTTCATGAAATTCGTCCAGCTTCTCAACGAACATATGAACGAGTTGGCGGAGATCCTTTCGCGTGAGCACGGCAAGACGATAGAAGACGCCAAGGGCGACATCGTTCGCGGTCTTGAGGTTTGCGAATTCGTTATCGGCGTTCCGCACCTGCAGAAGAGCGAATTCACCGAAGGCGCCGGCCCGGGCATCGACATGTACTCGATCCGTCAGGCCGTCGGCGTCGGCGCCGGCATCACCCCGTTCAATTTCCCGGCGATGATCCCGATGTGGATGTTCGCCCCGGCGATCGCCTGCGGCAACGCCTTCATCCTGAAGCCGTCGGAGCGTGATCCGTCCGTGCCGATTCGCCTGGCTGAACTGATGATCGAGGCCGGTCTGCCGGCCGGTGTGCTCAATGTCGTCAACGGCGACAAGGGCGCGGTCGACGCAATATTGACGCACCCGGATATTTCCGCCGTTTCCTTCGTAGGTTCGACGCCGATCGCCCGCTACGTCTATGGCACCGCGGCGATGAACGGTAAGCGCGCCCAGTGCTTCGGCGGCGCCAAGAACCACATGGTCATCATGCCGGACGCCGATCTCGACCAGGCTGCCAATGCGCTGATCGGCGCGGGCTATGGGTCCGCCGGCGAGCGCTGCATGGCGATCTCGGTCGCCGTTCCGGTCGGCGAGGAAACCGCAAACCGGCTGATCGACAAGCTCGTGCCGATGGTCGAAAGCCTGCGCATCGGTCCCTATACCGACGAGAAGGCCGACATGGGCCCGGTCGTCACCAAGGAGGCCGAACAGCGCATCAGGAGTCTGATCGACAGCGGCATCGAGCAGGGCGCGAAGCTCGTCGTCGACGGCCGCGACTTCAAGCTGCAGGGGTATGAGAACGGCCATTTCATCGGCGGTTGCCTGTTCGACCACGTGACGCCGGACATGGACATCTACAAGACGGAAATCTTCGGACCGGTTCTCTCGGTCGTCCGTGCGAAGAACTACGAAGAGGCGCTGTCCCTGCCGATGAAGCATGAATACGGCAACGGTGTCGCGATCTACACCCGCGAGGGCGATGCGGCGCGCGACTTCGCTTCCCGCATCAACATCGGCATGGTCGGCGTCAACGTGCCGATCCCGGTTCCGCTCGCCTATCACTCCTTCGGCGGCTGGAAGTCCTCTTCCTTCGGCGATCTCAACCAGCACGGAACGGATTCGTTCAAGTTCTGGACCAAGACCAAGACCATCACCTCTCGTTGGCCGTCCGGCATCAAGGATGGTGCCGAGTTCTCCATCCCGACGATGAAGTGAGGAAACAAGAAAGATCCTCCCGTCTGGGCCTCCTTCGGGAGGCCCTTTTTTGTTGCATCTCCCGCGGTGGTACAACTAACGTGCGACGATACGCATCGGTCGGAGATTCGCGGCTCGGGGGACTATCGGGGGATAGCGGGTCGCTCCCGGACTTATGCATTCTGTTGTGCCAGGCGCTGCCAATGTCTCTGCGCTGGCGTTTCGAGCTTGATACGGGGGGAAGATCATGGCTTTGAGCGAGCCACCAACGGTGCCGGCATTTCGTGACGGCCGCAACAATTTCGGGCGTTCGGCCGCTGGCGATTTCCAGCGCCTGTCCTTTCGCGGCAGCGCCAGCGAATATTTCGGGATCTGGATCGTCAATATCCTGCTGACGATTGTCACGCTTGGGATTTATTCGGCCTGGGCGAAGGTTCGCCGCAACCGTTATTTCTACGGCAACACCGTCCTGCTCGGCCGTGGCTTCGAGTATCACGCAAAGGGCGGCCAAATCCTCATTGGCCGCTTGATCGTGCTTGCGTATCTCGCTTTTTACAACGTGATGCTGACTGTCATGCCGCTCGTCGGCATCGTGCTCGGCCTGTTGTTCTTCCTTTTCGTGCCGTGGCTTCTTGCCCGAGGTTTGCGTTTCAGCGCCCGGGTTACGAGCTACCGCAACGTGCGCTTCGACTTCGCAGGACGGGCCGGCGGGGCGTTTGTGGCCTTCATTGTCGGGCCGGTGCTTGCGGCGCTGACGCTCGGCCTCCTTGCGCCACTAGCCAGCCGCTGGTCCTACCGGTACATCGGCAACAACCTGCGCTATGGAGGGAAAGCCTTTGCGACCGATCCATCCGTGGGTGCGATCTACAAGACGTGGCTGCTCTCGGCGGCGATGATACTGCTGGGATTGTTGATCATCGGAGTTATCTTCGCCATCAACGTTACCGCAATGGCGCCCTTGATCGACGACCCCGACTCGATTTCGGGTGAGCTTCAGGCCTCGATCGGCATGCTGGCGGTGTTCATCTACGTTTTTATGTTTGCCGTCTTCGGGACAGCGGCGCTCTTCTACCGTGCCGGGGTGCGCAATGTCGCTTGGTCCGCCACGACCTTCGATGGCAAGCATCGCTTGATGAGCGATCTCTCGCGGGTTCGCTATACTTGGATTGCGGTCTCGAATTTCCTTATCACGCTCGTAACTCTCGGATTGATGCGGCCATGGGCCGCGGTTCGTATGGCCACCTACGTCAACGAGCACACGGCTATCCATTTCGAGGGCGACGTCGGCGAGATTTTCTCGGCCATCCAGCGGGAGGGATCAGCGGTCGGCGCGGAGTTCATGGATATAGAAGGTTTCGACTTTGGCTTCTGACAATCCGGCAATTGCGCTTGGCGAGTGGCATCCGGCCGGTTCGAGCCGTTCGGTGCCTTCGAGCTTCGCCGAGACTGGGGAGCGCTTGGTCGTGCACGACGAAACAGGCGCGGAACTCAGCAGCGGCAAATCGTCGGCCGTCGAGATTTCGGCGCGGGTCGGCGCTGTTCCGCGTCGGATCATCTTTCCCGATGGATCGCTTTTCGAGACGAGCGACAACGACGCGATCGATCGGTTCCTCGCGCGAAGGGGCCGGGGCAGAGAAGGGATCATCCACCGGATGGAGCGGTTTCATCCGCGGCTGATCGCCTTCGTCGCGGCAGCCATCCTGCTTGGCGCGTTGATCTATCGTTTCGCCTTGCCCGCCCTCGTGGAAGTCGCCGTGGCCGTCACCCCGCCCGTCGTGCCGCGTATCATGTCGGCGAGCACGCTGGAGGCTCTGGATAGGACAGTGCTCGACGACTCGGAGCTGGACGAGGCACGGCGCGGCAGGATTCTCGAGGGCTTCCGGGCTATAGCGGCGCTCTCCGGCGGAGGGGAGGAGGACTACACGCTCAACTTCCGCAAGGGCGGCGCAATCGGCCCCAACGCCTTTGCGTTGCCGGACGGTACGCTGATCCTCACGGACGAACTGGTCGAACTCGCCGAAAACGACACTGAGATGATCGTCGGTGTGCTCGCCCATGAAATCGGGCATGTCGAACTGAAGCACAGTCTCCGGCAGATCTATCGCGCCGCGGGCGTTGCCGCGCTCATCATGCTGATCGCCGGCGATATTGGCTCCGGCGCCGAGGACGTGCTCGTGCAAGGCGGCGGCCTCCTGTCACTTTCCTACTCGCGCTCAGCGGAGGCTGCGGCCGACCGGCATTCGGTCGAGCTGATGATGAAGGCTGGCCGCGATCCGGCGGCGATCGCTCGTTTCTTCCAATTGCTTGAAACGAAGCTCGAAGATCACTCGGAAACCAGCATGTTTTCAACGCATCCCGGCACGCCGGAGCGGCGCGAGGCGATCCTGGATCTGATAGCCGAATTGCGGACGCAGCCGCGATAGAGCAATTCCAGGGAAAAGTGTATAGCGGTTTTCCGTCCGGAATTGCGTAGTTTGAAAGAGTCAGATCATTTCACTGTTTCGAAGAAACCGTGAAAGGATCTAGCCGCGCAAATGAAAACAGCGGGCAGCCCCGCTGTTGTCACCGTGTACTGCATGTTTCCTTAAATCGCAGCCGACTTAAGGAAAAATGCAGCAATTCGAAGTGCTACAGCGCCGCGCGTCTGATAAGACGCGCGGCGCTGTAGAGTTTCCTCCGCTTAATCCTGCGGGCCGTCGTTGTAACCGACCTTGTCGACCAGTTCCGACGCTTTCTTGCGGTTGGCCGCGATGTCGGCGAGCGGCAGTGTATCCGGCTTGATCGTTCCGAAGGACTTGACGATTTCGGATGGCTCGGCGCCGGCGAGCACCGGGTACTCGAACACCTGCTCGGCATAGATCGTCTGCGCTTCGCCTTCGGACAGGAATTCCATCAGCTTGATGGCGTTGTCCTTGTTCGGCGAGTTCTTGGCCAGCGCCATGCCGGAGATGTTGACATGGGTGCCGCGGTCCTTGCTGTTCGGGAACAGGACCTTGATGGCCGCTGCCCATTCCTTCTGCTCCGGCTCCTTTTCGTTGGTCATCATGAGACCGACGTAGTAGCTGTTGCCGAGGGCGAGGTCGCATTCGCCCGCGAGAATGGCCTTCGCCTGGTCGCGGTCGCCGCCGTCCGGCTTCTTGGCGAGGTTGTTCCTGAGACCCGTCAGCCATTTCTCCGCTTCGGCTTCGCCATGATGGGCGACCATCGAGGCGAAGAGGCCGACATTGTAGGAATGCTGGCCGTCTCGCGTGCAGATCTTGCCCTTCCACTTCGGATCGGCGAGCTCTTCGTAAGTGATGTCGTTCTCGGCGACGCGCTCCTTCGAGGCGTAGACGACGCGGCCGCGCGTCGTCAGGCCGAACCAGTTGCCATCGGGATCGCGGAAATGCGCCGGAATGTCCTTGTTGATCGTCTCGTTGGTGACCGGCTGCGTAACGCCGGCGTCCTTCGCCTCCGTGAGGCGGCTGATGTCGACAGTCAGGATGACGTCGGCAGGCGAGTTTGCCCCTTCCGCCTGGATGCGCTCGACGAGACCCTTGTCAAGGAAGAGCACGTTGGTGGTGATGCCGGTTTCCTTGGTAAAGGCATCCAGCAGGGGCTGGATGAGATCCGGCTGGCGATAGGAATAGATGTTGACCTCGCCGTCTGCCCAGACGGGTGCCGTCGAAGCAAATAGTGTCGCCGTTACCGACAGCGCCCCGATCATCAATCTTGACATGCGCATGTTGCCCTCCGCTTTCGCTTTGCATGTAACTTAACAAAATCGCTCATCTTTCTGACGCTGCGCGCGCGGACAGTCAACAGCGAAACGGTGGCCGTCAACCAGAAGTGATTTTTTGCTGTTTTTTGGAATTGTTCCAAACTGTGATCCGTCCTATATGATGAAAAGATGAATTTCTCGATCCCGGAGTGAATTATGCGTCTGACGAAGCAAACGAACTACGCTGTTCGCATGCTGATGTACTGTGCAGCGAACGGCGAGAAGCTCAGCCGCATCCCTGAGATCGCCAAGGCCTATGGCGTCTCCGAGTTGTTCCTGTTCAAGATTTTGCAGCCCTTGACCAAAGCGGGTCTGGTGGAAACGGTCCGCGGCCGCAATGGCGGTGTACGACTGCCGAAGCCGGCATCGGAAATCAGCCTCTTCGACGTCGTAAAGGTCACCGAAGACAGCTTTGCCATGGCGGAATGCTTCGAGGCGGGTGAAATCGACTGCCCGTTGGTGGATAGTTGCGGCCTCAATTCGGCCCTGCGCAAGGCATTGAATGCTTTTTTCGAGGTGCTTCAGGGCTATTCAATCGACGATCTGGTCAAGGCCAGACCGCAGATCAACTTCCTTCTGGGCCTTGACGAAACGGCACAGGTGCGGACCACGGCGGCCTGATTGGCGCGCCGCCATGGCGGCCGTGCCTTGCGGCCGCGATTAGTCCGGCAAGTATTCCCTTAGAATGAACTCGATAGCCGTCGCATCGATTTCCGATTTGTCGATGCGGAAGTCGGCGCCGTATTCTTCCAGGCTCTGGAAGTAAGGGTCGCCCGGCGACGACGATATGACGCCGATCGGGCCAATGAAGCCCTGATGCCTCAGCGCGGGAACGGTCTCGCGGAAGTCGCCCCGAGGATGCACGAGATTGTCGAGCAGCACCATCGAGACCGGTTCGCCGGAGAGAAGAAACGCGATCGCGCTGTCCATCGTCCGGCAGTAGTGCAATTCGATGTCGATGCTGTCCACTTTCCTGATCAGTCCGCTGAGGATCAGGTTCTCCGCCGGGTTGTCGTCGATGAGCAAGATGTGCGCTTTTCGCGTCATGACGGTTCACATCCCTGATTGATCGGCTCGCATGCGGGAAGCATGTGCGCCTGGCTCTACCGGCGGCGCGCCGGCAACTTCACTGGATAATTTGTTCTCGTATCGCTTTCGCGACCATTTGCGTCCGATTGACCACGTCGAGTTTCTTGAGGATCGTCGCGGTATGGGAATTCACGGTGTGTTCCGAGACCGAGACGATCAAGGCGATCTCACTGGCCGTCTTTCCGTGGGAAATCCACTTGAGTATCTCGGTCTCCCTGGGGGTCAGGCCCATGCCGGCCTTGTTGGCGAGCGTTGCCCGATGGAAATAGTCGAAGGCCGACGTCGCGCTGTAGCACAGTTCGTAGTGCGCGGCCTGCCCGAGGTCCCCGCCGTCACCGAAAAAGAGCACGGCGTAGCGCGCTCCGGTCGTTGCCGCGCTGACGGGCACGCAAAGCAGAAGCTCGAAACCGAGTTGGGCTGGCAGATTCTGGCCGGATACCAGGACCGGATCATCCGCCCGCCATACCGACGAGATATTCGAGGCATGCAAGGCCCTGTAGACGATGGAATCGCCGAAACGGTAACGTTTGTCGTATTCCTCGGCGAGGCCGGAGGGAAGGTCGTGGAGGACCAGTCGAGCGGACAGCATGCAGGCATCGTTCTCGTTGCCGAGTTGCAGGACGCCGAAGTGCCCGAAGCCGAAACGCAGCGCCAATGTGTGGAAAATGCGGAAGAAATCCACACGGTTGAGAGCCGTTTCCAGCTCCTCGTAAAGGTCATACCGCCGGTGATTTTCCTGCAAGACCGCCACGCTCCGGCTATCTCCCAATAGCCGCGCGGCAGTTAGCCGGCCAAGCTGACATGGACACTACTCGCTCCACGTCGCCGGCCAAATCCTCCACATGGACGTCACCCACGCCGAATGTTCCCCGAAATCCGTATGCATTCTATTGCACGACAGGAGCGGCATTTCCACTGCACTATTTTGGGGTGACCGCCCGGCACCGCGAAGCGCTATCACCAGTGCGAGATTGCTCTGAAGAAGCGGTGCGTCTATCTGGCGCGCCACGCGGAAATTGCTGTCAATTCGCTTATGCAGGCGGTAAACGCGCCGTTAATGGTCGCGGTGCATCGAGGTCGTCTTCGAAAATCGTGGATAGGCGCGCAAGCTCTACTTAAGGAAGAATTTTTCGCATAGACAAATTTCTGCAGTGACTTATTGCATTGCGACGCCAAATGTCGTTCCATCCGCCCTTGACCGGGTGTAAAACGCACACCGCGTCAGGCAAATACGAGAACAAAAAACAAATCTGGGAAGCAAGCTCATGAAAAAGCTCACTACTCTCTTCGCAGCGACGGCGCTTGCCACGCTGATGGCCGGCTCCGCCTGGTCGAAGACATTCGTTTACTGCTCTGAAGGTTCACCGGAAGGCTTCGATCCCGGCCTCTACACGGCCGGTACGACATTCGATGCTGCCGCGCATACCGTTTACAACCGCCTTCTCGAATTCAAGAAGGGCACGACGGAGACCGAGCCGGGGCTTGCTGAGAGCTGGACGATTTCCGACGATGGCCTCGAATACACCTTCAAGCTCCGTCCGGGTGTCAAATTCCAGACCACCGAGTTCTTCACCCCGAGCCGTGAACTGAACGCCGACGACGTGATCTTCTCGCTCGAGCGTCAGTGGAAATCCGACCATCCGTGGCATGGCTACGTGACCGGCGGTTCCTGGGAATATTTCGCGGGCATGGGTCTGCCGGATGTGCTCGAGTCGATCGAGAAGGTCGACGACATGACCGTGAAGGTCAAGCTGAAGCGCAAGGAAGCACCGTTCCTCGCCAACCTGGCCATGCCCTTCGCTTCGATCATCTCGAAGGAATATGCCGACAAGCTGCAGGCTGAAGGCAAGATGAACCAGCTTAACCAGATGCCGCTCGGCACCGGTCCGTTCGCCTTCGTCGGCTATCAGCAGGATGCGGTCATTCGTTACAAGGCCCATCCGGATTATTGGGGCGGAAAACAGAAGATCGACGATCTGGTATTCGCGATCACCACGGATGCAGCCGTTCGCTTCCAGAAGCTGCAGGCCGGCGAATGCCACCTGATGCCCTATCCGAATGCGGCCGATGTCGAAGCCATGAAGGCCGATCCGAACCTCAAGGTGATGGAGCAGGCCGGCCTCAACGTCGCCTATCTCGCCTACAACACGACGCAGCCCCCCTTCGACAAGGTTGAAGTCCGCAAGGCGCTGAATAAAGCCATCAACAAGCAGGCGATCGTCGACGCCGTCTTCCAGGGTCAGGCCACCCCGGCGACGAACCCGATCCCGCCGACGATGTGGTCCTATGATGACACCATCGAAGACGATACCTACGAGCCGGAAGTCGCCAAGAAGATGCTTGAGGATGCCGGCGTCAAGGATCTCTCGATGAAGGTCTGGGCGATGCCGGTTGCGCGGCCGTACATGCTGAACGCTCGCCGCGCTGCGGAGCTGATGCAGGCCGACTTCGCCAAGGTCGGCGTCAAGGTCGAGATCGTCTCCTATGAGTGGGCCGAATATCTCGAAAAGTCCAAGGCAAAGGATCGCGACGGTGCGGTGATCCTCGGGTGGACGGGTGACAATGGTGATCCGGACAACTTCCTCGACACGCTGCTTGGCTGCGACGCTGTGGGCGGCAACAACCGCGCTCAGTGGTGCAACAAGGAGTTCGATGACCTGGTGACCAAGGCCAAGGAAGCAACTGACGTTGCGGAGCGCACCAAGCTCTACGAACAGGCTCAGGCCGTCTTCAAGAAGGAAGCGCCCTGGGCAACGCTCGACCACTCGCTCTCCATCGTCCCGATGCGCAAGAACGTCGAAGGCTTCGTGCAGAGCCCGCTCGGCGACTTTGCTTTCGACGGCGTTGATATTGTAGAGTAATCTTACCGACTGACCCGAAGGGGGCGTTTGCCGTTGGGCGAGCGCCCCTCTTCCTTTTTGCCAGTGCCGCCGCTTAAGCGAGTCCGCTGCACGATTGGCATGAGGTTTGACTATGTTCCGATTCCTTCTGGGGCGCTTGGCAGTGCTGATTCCGACATTCATCGGGGTCTCTATCATCGCCTTTTCCTTCATTCGTCTGCTTCCTGGCGATCCGGTTGCGCTGCTTTCCGGCGAACGGGTGATGTCGCCGGAGCGACACGCCGAAATCTCTCACCAATTGGGCTTCGATCGCCCCATCGTCGTGCAGTACCTGGATTATCTCTGGGGCGTTCTTCGCGGTGATTTCGGACTGTCGATCGTCACCAAGAAACCAGTGATCGATCAGTTCCTGGAACTCTTCCCGGCGACGGTTGAGCTCTCGCTCTGCGCCATTATCTTCGCCGTCGTCGTCGGCATCCCGGCGGGTGTCGTTGCGGCGATCAAGCGCGGGTCCATCTTCGACCAGATGATCATGGGCACTGCGCTCGTCGGCTTCTCGATGCCGATTTTCTGGTGGGGCCTGCTTTTGATCATCGTCGTCTCCGGCATGTTGCAGTGGACTCCGGTGTCCGGACGTATCTCGCTGATGTTCTTCTTTCCGTCGGTGACCGGCTTCATGCTGATCGATTCGCTGTTGTCGGGGCAGGAGGGAGCGTTCCAGTCGGCCTTCAATCACCTCATTCTGCCGACGATTGTGCTCGGCACCATTCCGCTCGCCGTGATCGCGCGCCAGACCCGGTCGGCGATGCTCGAGGTGCTTTCCGAGGACTATGTGCGCACGGCGCGCGCCAAGGGACTTTCCACGTTCCGGGTGGTCGGCATTCACGCCTTGCGCAACGCGATGATCCCGGTGGTGACCACCATCGGCCTGCAGATCGGTGTGATGCTGGCGGGCGCGATCCTGACGGAGACGATCTTCTCCTGGCCCGGTATCGGCAAATGGATGGTCGACTCGGTGTTCCGGCGCGACTATGCCGTCATCCAGGGCGGCCTCCTGATCATCGCCGGCGTCATCATGCTGGTAAACCTTGCCGTGGATCTGCTCTACGGCCTGATCAACCCTCGTATCCGGCATTGAGGAGGGCGATATGACCGAAGTTACCGTAACAACCGCTATATCGACCGATCCGTCCCGCCGGGCGAGGCTCGCCGAATTCTGGTACTATTTTTCCGAAAACCGCGGGGCCGTCATCGGCCTGGTGTTCTTCGTGTTCCTGGTGCTGCTTGCGCTATGTGCTCCGCTTATCGCGCCGCATGATCCGACCATTCAGTACCGCGAGTCCGTCCTGCTTCCGCCCTTCTGGGAGGAGGGCGGTCGCGCTGCTTTCCTTCTCGGAACCGACGCGGTCGGCCGTGACATGCTCTCCCGCCTCATCTACGGCACGCGCTTTTCGCTGTTCGTCGGCGTTATCGTGACGACATTGTCCCTTGTCGGCGGCATCCTCGTAGGCGTCATTGCCGGCTACTTCCGCGGCTGGGTCGACACCGTGATCATGCGCATCATGGACATCATTCTGGCCTTCCCGTCTCTGCTACTTGCGCTCGTTCTGGTCGCGGTGCTCGGGCCGGGTCTCACCAATGCGATGATAGCGATTGCCCTTGTCTTCCAGCCTCACTTCGTTCGCCTGACGCGAGCAGCCGTGATGACGGAGAAGACCCGGGATTACGTGGTGGCGGCAAAGGTCGCCGGCGCGGGCCACTTGAGACTGATGTTCAAGACCATTCTGCCGAACTGCATGGCGCCGCTCATCGTCCAGGCGACGCTCTCCTTTTCGAGCGCGATCCTCGACGCGGCGGCACTCGGCTTTCTCGGCATGGGTGCGCAGCCGCCGACGCCGGAATGGGGAACGATGCTCGCGGAAGCGCGCGAATTCATTCTGCGTGCCTGGTGGGTCGTCACGCTCCCCGGTCTCGCTATCCTCGTGACCGTGCTCGCAATCAATCTGATGGGCGATGGCCTGCGTGATGCTCTCGACCCCAAGCTGAAGAGGTCCTGACATGGCGCTTCTCGAAATTGAAAATCTCGTCGTTGAATTCCAGACGGCCACCGGGCCGTTCAGGGCCGTCGACGGCGTTTCGCTCAAGGTTCATGAGAGCGAAGTCCTGGCGATCGTCGGAGAATCGGGCTCGGGCAAATCCGTGTCCATGCTTGCCGCAATGGGGCTTCTGCCCTGGACCGCGAAGGTCACGGCGGACAAACTTGCCTTCAACGGACGGGATCTCCTGAAAATGTCGGCGGCGGACCGTCGCAGGATCGTCGGCAAGGACATCGCAATGATCTTCCAGGAGCCGATCGCCAGCCTCAATCCGTGCTTCACGGTCGGCTTCCAGATCGAGGAAGTGCTGCGCATCCATATGGGACTCGACCGTAAGGCACGACGCAAGCGCGCGATCGAGCTCTTCGAGTCCGTCGGTATTCCCGAGCCGGCCGAACGCCTCGGCCATTTTCCGCATCAGATGTCGGGCGGGCAGTGCCAGCGCGTCATGATCGCCATAGCCCTTGCCTGCAATCCGAAGCTCCTCATCGCGGATGAGCCGACGACCGCACTTGATGTCACGATCCAGAAGCAGATCCTCGACCTTCTGATGAGACTGCAGCAGGAATACCGCATGGGCCTCATCATGATTACCCATAACATGGGCGTGGTCGCGGAAACGGCGGATCGCGTCGTCGTTCAGTACAAGGGCCGCAAGATCGAGGAGGCGGATGTGCTGTCGCTGTTCGAATCGCCGAAGAGCAACTACACGCGTGCGCTGCTTGCTGCCCTGCCGGAGAACGCGACGGGAGACCGGTTGCCGACGATCTCGGAACTCTTCAACGAACAGCAGATGCTGGAGGGAGCCACTCGATGACCCATGTTCTCGAAGCCCGCAACCTGGTGCGCGACTATCACATTCCCGGCAACCTGTTCCGCAAGGCGCGCACCGTTCATGCACTGAAAGGCGTAAGCTTCACGGTGGACGAAGGAAAGACGCTGGCGATCGTTGGCGAAAGCGGCTGCGGCAAGTCGACGCTTGGCCGCATCATCACGCTGATCGATCCAGCGACCGCGGGCGAGTTGCTGATCGACGGAAAGAAGGTCGATATCGCCAGAGACGGCCTGACATCGGAAATGCGCCGCAAGGTGCAGATCGTTTTCCAGAATCCTTATGGTTCGCTCAACCCCCGGCAGAAGATCGGCGACATCCTCGCGGAGCCGCTGGTCATCAACACCAAGGCGCCGGCCGACGAGCGACGTGACCGCGCCATGACGATGCTGAAGAAGGTGGGTCTCGACGAGAAACACTACAACCGCTATCCGCACATGTTCTCGGGCGGCCAGCGTCAACGCATCGCCATTGCGCGCGCGTTGATGCTCAATCCTAGTCTCCTCGTGCTGGATGAGCCCGTCTCCGCGCTCGATCTGTCGGTCCAGGCCCAGGTGCTCAACCTGCTCGCGGACCTGCAGGACGAGTTCCATCTGACCTACGTCTTCATCAGCCATGATCTCTCGGTGGTACGCTATATCGCCGACGACGTGATGGTGATGTATTACGGCGAGGCGGTGGAATACGGCAGTCGGGACGAGGTCTTTGCGGATCCCAAGCACAGCTATACCAAGACCCTGTTTGCCGCCACGCCGCGCGCAGACGTCGCCAGCATCCGAGCGCGCCTCGCACGGAAAGCCGCCTAGGATATTCGCCCTGTCCCCTACCCGGGGCAGGGCGCAGCCGCCCTTCAATTTTCCATATGTCGGGTCGACCGCGGCTCCTTGGTCTTCACTTCCCTTTCGTGTAGAGCTTCATCGCCGCCATCATCACTCACCTTCGGCGGCGGACGCCATCGGCCGGACGGAAGAGGTCCGGCCCAAACTTCAGGATGACGACAATGGAAATCAAGCGCTTTGAAACCGGCCCGCGGATGAGCCAGGCCGTGGTTTACAACAACACGGTTTATCTGGCCGGTCAGGTCGGCAACGCCGGCGACGACGTCGTCACCCAGACGAAGCAGGCCCTCGCCGAAGTCGATCGTCTTCTCGCCCTCGCAGGCACGGACAAAACGCGCATATTGTCGGCAACGATCTGGCTCGCGGACATGGCGGATTTCGCCAAGATGAACTCCGTTTGGGATGCCTGGGTTCCGCAGGGCCATACCCCCGCTCGTGCAACCGGCGAAGCCAAGCTCGCAACGCCGGAATACCTCGTCGAAGTCATTGTCACCGCAGCCGTCTAAGCTTCTTCCTTTTTTGAGCTTTTGTAGGCCACATTGAAGCGCGCCGTCGTGCCCTGTGCACGGCGGCGTTCTGCTTCGGCCGCTCGCCCGCTTCCGCCCGACTGCATGTTTCCTTAAATCAGAGCGATTTAGGGATAAAAACATGCAGCAATTCAAAGTGCTGCAGCGACCTTTGTGCGCCTGGGAAGACGCACGGCGCTTTAGGAACCAAGCACTCGCTCGGACGTTTATCGGTCGTTCCGCAGTTGGAAGGAATGACCAATGCTCTACTGGCTGCCGAGGCTTTGTGTGCTGGCGCTCGCCGGGATCCTTATCGGTTTCGGACTCATTCCGCAGACAACGGATGAAGTGGCGCGCACGCTGCTGATGATCGTTCTGGGGCTGGGCCTGCTGTCCCTGACGCTACACATATTTCCACCCGGGCAATATTGAGCGCACCATGGGCGGAAGGCTGGTTTGCCGGGTGCGCGGGGCGACGGCGTACGGTTCCGGATTTCCTGCACGGCATTGGCATCGTCCGGTCGATGGCCGTGGCGATGTTGCGAACCGGTAGCGAAAGCGAAGGACGCCGATGGAGACAGCAAGGCACGTCACGACCGACCGCAAACGGAAGCGTCGCGCGGAGGAAATCGTCCTGATCGCATCGCCGACGGCCGCCGCGCGAAAGCGCAACGGCATGGAGTTGCTGGTCGCCTTGAGCACGATCGGTCTCTTCATCATCGCCTGTTCGGCCGCCGTCTATTCCATGGAAGCGATACTGATGCCGATCACGCTGGCGATTATCGTCGGCATCGTGCTCGGCAGGGCGGCCGACGAATTGGAGAGATTCGGCCTGCCGCCGATCTTCGGCGGTCTGTTGCTGGCGCTTCTCTTCGTGCTCGGGCTGTCCTCGTTGGTGAATGCGCTTCTTGCCCCGATCACCGACCTCGCGCGCGAGGCGCCCCGGCTTGCCGAGGGCGTCATGGAGCGCATATTGCCGTTCATCGAGCGGTTCACCTGGTTGAGGATGGCCCTGCTGCGCAACGCCGACGAGGCGGCCCTCGCCGACACTTTCGTGAAGAACGCGGGGCCGTTGCTTGGAGCCGTTGCGGCGGGCTTGACGCCGGCACTCGTCCAGACACTGATTTTTCTGGCGGCCCTTGTTCTTTTCCTTCTCGGCCGCCTTCAACTGCGCAGCACGATCATCCTTGCCTTTGCCGCCAGAGAGCATCGCTTGAGCGCGATCCGCGTCATGAATGCGACCGAGGATGCCCTCGCTCAGTATTTTTCGACAGCGAGCCTCATCTATCTGGCGCTCGGCGTGATGACGATGGTGATCGCGCTTGTCGGCGGATTGACCATGGCGCCCTTGTGGGGGCTCTTTGCCTTCGTATCGAGCTTCATTCCCTATCTGGGTGTGACCTTCATGACGCTGTCGCTGCTCGTTGGCGGATTAATGACGCATGACGCGCTGCTTCTGGGGATTGCGCCCGCCGCTGCCTTCTTCCTGGTGCATCTGGTCATGGAAAATCTTGTCGTGCCGGCGATCCTGGGGCGCCGGTTCGAGGTCAATCCTTTTCTGATTTTCGTCGCGATCATTTTCTGGACATGGATGTGGGGCGCCGTCGGGGCGATTCTGGCGCTGCCACTTTCGCTTATCGCGATGACCATTTTCGAGCAGGTGCGCGAACTGCCGCCGGAGCGGCAATTGCCGGAGTGATTTCCGATCCGTACCCGATCGCCGTGATGGAGGCCTCGAGTTTACGAGCGCCCGGCCCGTGCCTGTTCTTCGAAGAACAGAGCCTGGCTGATCAATGCCTTCACCATTTCCGGATTGAAGGGCTTCGTTACCAGAAAAGCCGGCTCCGGCTTCTTGCCCGTCAGGAGCCGTTCGGGGAAGGCAGTAATGAAGATCACCGGAACGGCAGTTTCGGCCAGGATATCGTTGACGGCGTCGATACCGGAACTGCCGTCGGCGAGCTGGATGTCCGCAAGAACCATTCTTGGCGATGTCGTCCGATAGAGTTCGAGCGCCTCGCGATAGGTTCGGGCGATGCCGGTGACGCGATGTCCAAGGCTCGTCACCATGTCCTCGATATCCATGGCAATCAGCGGTTCGTCTTCGATGATCATGACGTCGGTCGCCACCTGTCGCGAGATCTCCTGCGACGCCCCGGCGAGGAGGGTGGCGAAGGCGCCTGTGTCGAGATTCATGATCTCGCATGCTTCGCTCGTCGAGAAGCCTTCGACGGCGATCAGGAGGAAAGCCTGGCGTGGTGCCGGCGCGATCAGCGACAGATTGGCGGCCGCATTTCGCTCCCAGGCGAAGGGCGACGTCAATTGCGTACGATCGATTTCGAGCTTCTCGAACAGGGAGCAGAACAGCTTGTAGAGGCCGATCCGGTCATTGGAAGCTGTTGGGAAGAGCCTGACGTCCTCGATCAGCGCTTCGAGAACGGCGGCGACATAAGCATCGCCCGCGGCTTGCGAGCCTGTCACGGCGCGAGCATAACGCCGCAGATAGGGAAGATGTGGCGCAATCCTTGTGGAAAGTGACATTTAGGCCTTCCTAAACTATTGTGCCGGTATAGTCCCGGTCTTGCGGACAACGGACGTGCAGCAGGATACGTCAATGTTTTGAGCACGTCTTTCGGATTATGGAAAGCCTTGAGCGAGCAGATGACGGCATATGGAACAGGAATGGCCGAAACAGGGGGATACGGCCTTCGGCGTGCGGAACCGGAAAATGAATGAGCCCAAGGCGCCACGCGCCGCCGCCAAGCTTCCCTCGATGACGGACCCCAGCGCACAGATCGCTTCGGGGCTGAAGGCGCTTTACCAGGCTCTGGAGAACGAGCCCGTTCCGCAGCAGTTCATCGAACTGCTCGAGCGTCTTGACGCGGCCGAGGTCGCCCAATCACGGGAATAAATTGCCGCGAGGTTAAGCCGCTTGGCATGAGAGTTGCGATGGCACGCGAGCTTGCAAGGTGCCATGGCACCCCGGCGGCACGTTTCGGCGCCGACCGGGGTTTCGCACCAAAGACAAAAACATGCACCAATTCGACTCTCGCACGTCTGAAAAGACGCAGGAAAGCGATTCCAGGAAGGGTGTTTCTGCCCGGAATCGCGTCGTTTCAAGGAGTTGGACCATCTCATTGCCTCGACAAGACAATGGAATGATCTAATGGCCTATCCCGATCAGCAACGCGCGGTGTAGCGGCGGCCGTATTGGTCGCGATAGTAACAATAGCCGGGCTCGTTCGCACGGCCGATAAGCGCGCCGGCTACGCCGCCGATGCCGGCGCCAACGGCTGCTCCGCGAACATTTCCAGTGGCTGCCCCGCCGATAATCGCGCCCGATGCGGCACCGATGCCGGCGCCCCTTTCCGTTGCCGTGCAGGCAGCCAGGGGAAGGATCAGGCTTGCTACGAGAAGTATCTTCTTCATGGTGCGTTCCTATCCGAGGTTTGGTTACTGAACTTTAAGAAAAAACAAGCCGCATCCGGTCCGGACACGGCGACCATCGTGAGGTAGACGTCATGAGAAAGGTTCGCGTCCCAACCTTCCGTGCTGCCGGCGACCATCGAGCGCTTCCGCTGTTGTGGGGCTAGTCGCACCCGGCGCTGTCGGCGCTCTCATTCCTAATCTCCTTGAATATTGCCGTTTGTTAATGCTGCGCAAACGCCGATCGCCGCCTTTTTGTTCCGCAGTTCGGCCGCCGACGCGCGCGAGGGTTGCTGCGTGTTCAACTTTGGTGCCGTGCAGCAGACGAGCTGGCGCAGCCATGAACAGGCGGTTCGAGCGGTCCCGAAGCGATTGTTCACGCGACCGAGGAACCGGCGGCGGGTCTCTGCCGTTTGTTCTGGATGTTGCGTTGAAGGAGCGCGGAAATGGAACATGTTGCCGCCATCATGATTCTCGTCGGTTGCATGCAGGCGACGTCAGCCTGCCGCGAGGTACCGTCGCCGGTCGTTGCATTCGAAACCGCGGAGGAATGCGAAACCTTGCTTCCTCCGGCGATGGAGGAGGTCGGCAAGGTCTTCAAGGCGGCATACGGAAAGTGCGCCGCGATCGACCCTGCGCTGCTCGTCGAGAGTGCCGTAATCGAATGGACGGTCACGCCCGCGAAGAAGCTTGAAGTGACGGTGACGCCAGATGAGGAGCCTTATGAGGTTGCAGGTGGTATCCGTCCTCCGTCCGGCAAGGAGTGATTTCCGCATCACCGATTGAAAAGGAGCGTTTTCATGAACTGGGACATGATTGAAGGCCGTTGGACCGAATTCAAGGGCAAGGCACAGGTGCAGTGGGGAAAGCTCACCAAGGATGATCTCGACGTCATCAACGGCAACCGGAAGGAACTCGCCGGGCGCATTCAGGCGCGCTACGGAATTGCCAAGGAAGAGGCTGAGCGCCAGATCGACGAATGGGCATCTCGTCATTGACGGGACGGCGAACTCGTTAGACGCGGGCATGCATCTTGCGATGCATGCCCTTCTTTCATTGTCAGTGGGTGTCGCGTTCGGCTCTTTCCAGAGCCTCAAGCAGGGTCTTGAGCCGTTTGTTGCGCTTCTCTTCCGTGTGCATGTGAAGGTCGCGTATCGTTCTGCCGATGTGCAGATTATGGTTGCGCAAGGCCGCATTGTGCCGGGCGAGCTCGGTCACTGATTTCCATATATGTCGCGACGGAATCTTCATTGCATTCCCAAGAGCTTTCGTTACCGGAACAACGCCAAGCCCTATCGAAGGTTCCTGGCAAATTTTGTCCAGGTGTGCCGATCTTGGACTGTTTCCCGTTCTTTGGTTAATGAAAGGTTTTCATTCGTCTCAAAAGTCTTTCGAGGTGGCGCGTACAGAAAACACCGAAATGGGAACAAAGGCGACAAGCTAGGCGTTTTCAGTTTCACTAACGCAGACATGGAGATAATAGATGCTCTACTATGCTCTCGTCTTTCTGATCGTTGCCATCATCGCCGGGATTCTCGGATTTGGTGGTATTGCCGGCGCTTCGGCGGGCATTGCCCAGGTCTTGTTCTTCCTGTTCCTCGTATTCTTGGTGATTTCGCTTATTGCCGGACTGATGCGTAGGACCTGACAAAACAAGTCTGCGGGCTCGTGGGTGAGATAGGGGCGAAGCATGATGCTTCGCCCTTTCCGTGTGCGCAATGTTCCGTCGCTTGCTCTGGCCAATGCGCTTGGCTATTCATGCGGGTATCCGCCATTGGTCAGGAACAACACGATCCCATGAAGTCCCTGGAACTTATCGTTGAGCGCATCATTCTCTCGAGCCGATGGCTACTGGTCGTCTTTTATCTGGGGCTGGTTGCAGCGCTTGCTCTCTACGGCGTTTCCTTCATCTACAAGTTCCTGAAGGTTGCAGGCCTGGTCTTCTCCTACGACGATGCCGAGATGATTCTCGCAATGCTCGGCCTGATCGACGCGGCACTTGTCGCAAGCCTGATCGTCATGGTGATGATTTCCGGATACGAGAACTTCGTCAGCCGCTTCGACGAGGGGGAGGGCGAGGTCTCTTTCCTGGGCAAGCTCGATGCCGGCAGCCTGAAGATCAAGGTCGCCTCCTCCATCGTGGCGATCTCGTCGATCCACCTGCTGCAGATCTTCCTCAATGCCCAGCAATTCACGAGCGACAAGCTGATGTGGGCGACGATCATGCATCTGGCCTTTGTCGTTTCGGCTCTGCTCCTTGGTTCCCTGGAGCAGATTATGAGCAAGTTGAAAAAGTAGCGGCGCAGATGCCGTGGCCGGCCTCCGGCGGCCGCGGCGGATTCCGAGTGAGCAAGCGGGGCATCGGCATATGAAGACTGACGTAGTGGTACTGGGCGCCGGCATCGTCGGCATTTCCGCGGCCATCCACCTGGCGCGACGCGGGAAATCCGTGGTGCTTCTCGATCGACGTGGCCCGGGAGAAGAGACGTCCTACGGCAATGCCGGCCTGATCCAGCGCGAAGGCGTTTTTCCCTACGGCTTTCCGCATGATTTCGGTGCGCTCTTCCGCTACGCGCTGAACAACACCATCGACGCGAGCTATCATTTCCGTGCGCTGCCGGGGCTGGTGCCTTTTCTGGCGCGCTATTGGTGGCACTCCGGCTTCACTCAGCACCAGAGGATCGCGCATCTCTATGCGCCGCTGATCGAGAACTCGATTGCCGAACACAAGGACCTGATTGACGCCTCCGGTGCCGGCGACCTCATCCGCAAGGACGGCTGGATGAAGGTGTTCCGCACGGAAAAGGAGCGCGATGCCGCCTACAAGGACGCGGAGAAGCTCTCCGCCGGTTTTGGCGTCAACCATCAGAAGCTTTCGACGAGCGAGCTCAAGACGATTGAGCCCTCCATCCGCGTCGAACTCGCCGGCGGCCTGCGCTGGACAGACCCCTGGTCGATCCGCGATCCGCATAGTCTGAACAAGGCCTATCTCGGCTATTTCCAGTCGCTTGGTGGCCGGCTCGTCTCGGGCGATGCCGCGACGCTGGAACACATCCTCGAGGGTGCCGGCTGGCGGGTCGCCACGCCGGAAGGTCCGCTGGAAACCCGCGAGGTCGTGGTGGCGCTCGGGCCTTGGGCCGATACGGTTACGCGCAAGCTCGGCTATCATTTTCCGCTCGCGGTCAAGCGCGGCTACCATATGCATTATGGGGTCCAGGAAGGGGCGGCGCTCAACAACTGGGTGCTCGACGCCGAAAAGGGCTATTTCCTGGCGCCGATGCTGCGCGGTATTCGCTTGACGACTGGTGCCGAATTCGCGCTTCGCGATGCGCCGAAAACGCCGGTGCAGTTGACCCGGGCCGAAAGGGTTGCGCGCGAGTTCTTCCCGCTGGCCGAGCGGCGCGACGAGGAGCCGTGGCTGGGCGCGCGGCCCTGCACGCCGGATATGATGCCGATCATCGGCAAGGCCCCCCGGCACGAAGGTCTCTGGTTCGCCTTCGGTCATGCGCATCACGGTATGACCCTCGGCCCGGTCACCGGCCGTGCGCTGGCGGAGGCCATGACGGGCGAGAAGACTGTGATCGACATCGCGCCCTATCGGCCAGAGCGCTTTCTGGCATAGACCCCTTTCATCGTTTCACCTGAAGCGGTCATAACGCTTTGAAATTACGCCTTTATTGGGCGTAGTCAGCGCGTGCGAGGTTCGTCCCTCCTGGAGCTGTCTTTGCGCCTGGAAGCTGCGTGATGGTTTCTCCCGCCGCGGATAGCGCGCTGCCGTTTTTGTTGTCCTTTGTGGAACCAAACACCCGCTCATGTGTTTCGCTGGTGGCTGAAGGCGAGGGTTCGGTCCGCTGGCGCGTGCCGGCGAAGAATGCCCGTCGCTCCGCGACCCGCCTGGAGGGAGTTTCACACCTATGAGCAAGCAGACGATAGAATTCGCAGGCGAGGCGGTCGGCGCACTGATGCCTGACAACGGGCAATTGCGTTTTGTCGCTGTTAAATACAGCGTCTGGCCGCTCGACGGCCGGGTATTCGAAACGCCTGAAGATGCTCGCAGGGCAGTCGCCATGCTGCAGGCACTTCGACCGGGAGGGCCGGCCGTGCGGAGGGATTCGCGTGCAGGCCCAACATCCTTCGCAGGTCGTTCTGAAGCAAAAAATTCGTCCGTTGTTTCCAGCAGTTAACGTTCTTTCGAAACGGCCGCGGCTTCGTGCGGGACGGCGGCGTGTTCATTGCCGCCCTCGCTTTCGGACGGCTCCGGCGGCTTCCATTGGAGAGCGACCTCCAAGCGCCAGAGGATGAAAAGCACGGCAAGGCTGGCGCAGGCGGCGAAGGCGGCGATAAACCAGAAACCGAAGCCGACAGAAAGGCCCACCGCACCGGCGAGCCACATGCCGGCCCCGGTCGTCAGTCCTTTGACCTCGCCCTTCGAAAACACGATCATGCCGGCGGCGAGAAAGGCGACGCCGGCGGTGACGGCTTCCACGACGCGAATCGGATCGATGCGCACTTCAGGTCCCGAAAGGCTCATCATGTGCACGCTTTCGACAGCGATCACGGCGAAAATCGACGAGGCGAGACTGACGAGAATGTGCGTCCTAAGCCCCGCCGGCCGCTGCCGCTTTTCACGCTCGATACCGATCAGCGCACCAAACAGGATAGCGCCGCAGAACCGGGCGAAGATCACCGGATAGGGGATCTCCGTTGCGACAAGAATGTCGGCGAGAATCTGTTCCATGAGCAGCAAAGCCTAAGCGAGATTTCGGTCGTCGCCAAAATACGGGGAGAGCTGGCTCTCCCCGTATTTGATAGCACCTTCGGCCAAGCTTATTGCGCTGGTTGCGCCGGCGTGGTCTGCGGCTGCGGGGCCGGGGTTGCCGGTGGTGTAGCCGGGGCTGCGGGGGTTTCCGGTGCGGGTGGCGTCCCGGGGGTCGCTTCTCCGGCCGGAGGCGTTGCCTGGTCGGTCGGTGCCGGCTGCGTCGTTGACTGGTCGGAGGTTGCCGGTGGCGGCGTCGCCTCCTCCGTATCTCTTGTCAATTCCGCAGGCAACCAGGCAATCAACGCCAGCACCAGGCCCGCGAGCAGAATGATCAGCAACGGCCAACTGCTGCGGCCCGACCATCTGCCACGCGTCTCAGGTTCCCGGGTTACCTCCGGGTCCCGGGGTGTCGGCTGGCCCGTCACGGGATCGATGAGCGGCTTGTCCTTCAATTCTTCACGCTGATTCATCGCATTCACATCCTTTCTGGACGTCATCCATCGCCGATCGATAAGAAATCGCCGGCATATGGCTCCCTAAATCAGCGGTGACTTAAGGAGGGACTCCGTACCATCGCAAGTATAGTTGCGACCCTGCCGCGGCCGGGTGGACCGACGGCAAATATTAAACGCTCCAGATCTTGCCAGGTTCCGCTGCGGGCCGGCCGAGCTACAATTTGCCTCGCAAAGGTGCTTTACAGATACGTATCGTAACTGCAAAAAAGCTCGTCTGGATGCGGCGAAGACGCTGCATGCATCGGGAATGGGGAAATGACTGCTGCATATGAAACGGGAACCTTCGTCGGCCGGGTTTGGCATCCGGACATCGGAAGGGCCAAGTCTTGTGATCCTCAGAGAGGGACAACTCGTCGATATCACTTCGAAGGCCGTGCCGACGATGCGCGATCTCCTCGATTTCGATGATCCCGCGGCCCATGTCCGCTCCGCGCAGGGGTGGGTGATATGAACGCTCTCGTCAGAACGGCTCTTGCCGGAGCACTTCTCCTTTCCGCAACGGATCAGGTCCGGGCGGAACCACTGAATTCCGTGGAAGACCTGGGCGCAGCACTCAGCAAATGCTGGACGCCACCGGCCGGTATCAAGAGTTCCTTCGTCACGCTGAGGTTCGGCTTCAGGGGCAACGGAACGCTGATGGGCCCCCCGCAACCGACCGCCATCAACGTCACCGGCGACGCAGCCCAACGAAAGGCCTTCATCGCCGCGGCGACCGATGCGCTGCAAGGCTGCACGCCGCTGGAGTTTTCCAAGACACTCGCCGACGAGATCGCCGGAAATGTGTTCACGCTGCAATACAGGTCTGCCGAGTAGCGGGGCGTGGCGTACGGCAATCCGCATTGCTGCCCCGTCGTCTGTCACGTTTGAACATTGCTTGACTTTGGGGGGCGAAGGGCTGGAGAGCCTATTTTCCGCCCGTCGCAATATTCGCAGTGTTTCTGCAATCCATGCCTTCTATCTCGCGTGTCAAATCGGGCGCGGCCGAAGCCGCGCCCCACTCTTAGACAATGAAGAAATCCGCAGCGGTGAGCGCAAGGTTTGTTCCTACAGTCGCGAAATGAACAGATCCTCCGGCGGCATTTCCGTTGCTGTCGTAGAACAGCTTGCCGGTATCACTTTCGTAAATAATTCGATCGTTGGCGTCCGCGGCCAGTCCGGTCGTGTTCTTGACGAACTGCGCCGCGGCCAACGCTCCTGTGGCCACAATCGCGGTGAAGACAGCGTTCTCCAGTCGGATCGTATCGTTGACGACGCTGAAGTCCGTAATAGTATCCACGTTGGCGGAAGCATTCGGCGCGGAGTTGAAGAAGAACGTGTCGTTTCCAAGGCCGCCCGTCAGCTTATCTTTTCCGGTGCCGCCATTCAGAATGTTGTTTGCGCTGTTGCCGACCAGCGTGTTTGCGAGGGCGTTGCCTACGGCGTTCGTGTTTCCAGTGCCAACCAGCGTCAGGTTCTCGACCGCTCCCACGAGCCTTGCGCCAGAGACGAGGCTGAAAGAAATAGAAGATCGAACCGTGTCGATGCCGCTTCCTCCCTGCGCGATTTCATCGATCACATCTCCTGTTTCATTCACCACGTATGTGTCATTGCCGCTGCCGCCATTCATGGTGTCGGCGCCGAGACCGCCATCAATATAGTCATTGCCGGCTTCGGCCCGGAAGAAGTTGTTGCCGGCGTTCCCGGTCAGTTTGTCGGCGAAGCTTGTGCTGTGAACTGCTTCGATGTTTGCAAACTTGTCGGTCTTTCCGAACCCGTCGATGGCGACGCCGGTCGCAAGATTGACGGTGACACCGAGCGCGCCGCCATTATCGGCGTCGCGATGGAAACGGATCACGTCAAAACCGCCCCGACCGTCGATATAGTCTCGGCCCCCGATCCCGTCGAACTGTTCATCCGCGGCTGAGCCCCGCATCGTGTCCGCGAACTGTGTTCCACGGAACGATTCCATGCTCGTGAATGTCTCGGCATTCCCGTAAGGGTCGGTGACGGTTCCAGCCGCTGCGTCGAGAACAATGCCCTGGAATGCGGCGGGGTCGCCATTGGCGTCGCCGAAGCTCAAGTAGTCGTAACCAGCACCCCCGTTATAGGTGTCTTTTCCTTGTCCTCCGACCATATAGTCGTCGCCCGAGCCTCCGGAGAACGTGTCGTTCCCACCCCAACCAAAAATATCGTCGTCGCCGGCGGATCCAACAAGCGTATCGCTTCGGCTCATCAGCCATTGTTCCAGTTGGTACGGGTTGTAGGTCGCAGCCGCGTTTTCGAAGGAGATCAGAGACAAATTCAGGCTTTCGAGCCTCTGGACGAGAGTCGTTCCGTTGCTCTGGAGGAGGTCGATTCTGGCAATTGTGCCGCCCGTGGCTCCATCCGAATCGAATGAGAAGCCCGTGCCCACGATCCGAAGTTTGAGCCCGTTGTCGAGCTGAAAGGTCATCGTGGTCGAACTCGGTGTCCCGACCAGAATGGCGGTTTCGAGATTGATTAAGTCCGCAAACATCGGGTTGAAATCGAAGCCGTCAACGGATGGCGTGTAGTCCATCGGATATTGACCGTCCGGAAAGAAATACGTCAGCTTGGCCATGGTCCCCTCAATTGCGCCCCACGCGACTCGCCTATAACGAGTGCGGCTAGAAGTTGTGCACCTGCTGCATTAGACTAGATCCGGAGGCGAGTCATTCACCCAAGCGAGGTATCGCGTGGTGAAAAGGAGTTTTCAACACGAACGCTTCTTCCTGGCGCGTGAAGACACGTTCTCGTTTCACAAAGTTGTCAATGGATCGCCTGGAGCAGGATGCTTCAAGCGCGGATTCAAGATCCGCAGTTCGAGCCCGTTGACGCGAGTAATGGGCCTGCAGTTGGGCTTGGGATAAGGTTTGGCCGTTCAAAACCCCGCAGCCTCTGCACGACCGTCTCGCTGGAGGGCGCCGCCTGTCATTCCCGACCCATCTGAAAGCGCGATGGCGCCACTCCCGTCCAGCGTTTGAACGCGCGTGTGAAATGCGCGGAATCGCTGTAGCCCACCTTAAAGGCGATGTCGGTCATGCTGTGAACGCCTTCGCAGATCAATCGGATGGCCTCACTGCGGCGCGTCTCGTCGAGCAACTCCTCGAAATCGACACCGCAAAACTTCAGGCGCCGCTGCAGGGTCCGAGCCGACATGCCAAGGCTTCTCGCTACGGCCTCCAATCCAAGCTCATGACCGTCGGAAAGCCTTTCGCTGAGCATCTTCGCCGCCTCTATCGCCGCAGCCAGTGCCTCTGTCACCTTCGAGGGCCGATTTCCGGGGGTTTTCAGAGGAAGGTCGAGCAACTCCCGATCGAACTCGATCACATCGTAGTCGCATCCCGTTTCGATGTTGGAGCCCAAGCACTCCTCCAGCGCCTCGCTCCCACGCGTTCTCGAAGCTGTCAGCCGAACCCTTATCGCGGAGGGTTCACCCGCCAAAAGCGGCACCTTCCGCAGCACAGCGAGGCTGCCGAAAATGAAATGCCGGGGATCGAACTCGAAACGATCAGCGAAGCGGAAGATGATGCGAGCGGTGCCGCCTTCCACCAAGAAGCGTATATCCGATCCGTGATGGATCGATGACACGTTGGCTGCCGCGAGCACGCATGCATCGGCCACGTTCTCCGCTGCGAGAACCGATCGTCCCCATGGGCCGAGATCTCGCAGTTCGGTCAAGCGTCCGACATGCGCGCCGGCGAATGGGTCTCCCAGGAGGGCTGCCACCTCGTTGGCCATGTGAAAGCATTGGGCGCGCGGAAGCCAGCCGTCCGCGTTTTGAAACACGTTCGGTGAGATGCCGAGGCGCGCGCAGAATTCGATCGCCGAGATATCGTGCTTGGCCAGATAGGGCGCCATCGGCAGGAAGGCCCTAACCTTGATCGAGGGTGCAGAATGTAACATCCGAGCAGCAAAGTTGGCGTGAAAAGGCAAGACGTAAGTTGAGCACTATAGCAGTATGCAACCGACTGTGAAGGGTTTTGCGGGAAGTTGATCGGAGCGGGCCGGAACTGTCCTCCGTCTTTGGGCGGCGAGCGAAGTCAGAAAGAAACGAGTCCTCTAGGTGAGCAAATGAATCGACGCATGATGAGATGGCCCCGCGCGGCATGGCGCTCGTGCACACTGATAACGATGCTCGCAGCCAGCGCGGTCGCATGGCCCGTCTCGGCACGAGATGGGATCGACCCGGAGGCCGATCGAATCCTCGCTGCGGCAAGCGAAAATCTCAAGTCGATGCGCACTCTTAGTGTCGACTACGACGCGGATCAGGAAATCCTCACTCTGGATGGCCAGAAGATCCAGTACAGCGCATCCGGCTCGATTGCACTCGATCGTGCGAAGGGTTTCCGGATGAAGCGTATGGGCCCATTTGCCCGGGCGGAGGTGATATTCGACGGCAACACGATATCGCTTCACGACCGGATCACAAACGCTTACGCACAACTGCAAAGTCCTGGCCGCAGCGTTGAAGATGCGACAGAGGAGCTTCGCGCCGCAACCGAACTTGACGCTCCCGGAGCGGACTTGTTGGCAAGCGACCCTTATACCGTCCTCACCGATGGCGTCACCGAGGGGACTCTTGTCGGATCGGCGTTCGTCAATGGTGTCGAATGCGATCATCTCGCCTTCAGGACCGACGTCGTCGATTGGCAAATCTGGATCAGCAAGGGCAGCAAGCCATTGCCGCTCAAATACGTCATCACGACCAAATGGATGACCGGCGCGCCGCAATACACGCTGCGGCTGAGCAACTGGAACTCCGATGCGATCGAAGCAGCGCAGTTTAAATTCACGCCGCCAGCGGACGCGAACAAAGTCGAGCACGTCCATGCCGACGTCACCGGCGAGCTTTCAATGGAGGCGGGGCAATGAAGAGGCGCAAGTTGAAAGTCGTTTCAGTCGCCATCGCCGGTTTAGCAATGCTTGCGGCGGACAATCTCGGTCTCATGCCGTTCGGCTCGTTCGTATCCGAGGCGCACGCAGTCATAGGGCGACCGATAACCCCGGGAAGTGTGGCCGGCGTCGCCCGCCGTACCACGCGTAGAGTGATCCGCCGCTCCACGATTTATGCCGCCACGCTGCCAGCCGGCTGCGTCAGGACCAGCGTCAACGGTGCCGTGGTGTGGCGTTGCGGCGGGGTCTACTACCAACCGTACGATGGGCGCTACGTCGTCGTTTACATCGATTGAACTCAGTGCATTGCGTCGCAACTCAATTTTTCGCTGGAGAGATAGAATGGATATTACGCGTCGTGACTTGACGGCAGCCGGTCTTGGGGCGCTGGCGGCTGGGTCTCTCGGTACACCGGTGATGGCCGCAGAAGGGCTAGTGGCAGATTTGCCGGAAGGACTCGATGAGTTCGCGCTGGCTGTCGAGGCCTATATTTATGCATATCCTCTCGTGACAATGGAAATGACAAGGCGGGTAATTACCAACGTCGCCGAGGCGGAGGGAAGCCGTGGTCCCATGGGGCATCTGATCAAGTTGCGCCAGTATCCTGACGCCGAGTTCCGAGATGTGACGGCGCCAAACGCCGACACCCTCTACACGACCGCGTTCTTCGATGTGGGGGATGAGCCTTGGGTCGTCAGCCTGCCCGACATGAAAGACCGCTATGCCCTGTTTCCGATGCTGGATGGCTGGACCACAGTGTTCGACGTCCCCGGAAAGCGCACCACGGGCACGGACGCTCAGACGTTCGTGGTTACTGGCCCAGGTTGGGAGGGGACGCTCCCGGAGGGCGTGACCCAATATAAGTCTCCGACGAGCATCGTTTGGCTGCTTGGACGCATCTACTGCACGGGCACCCAGGAGGACTACGCTGAAGTTCATAAGCTGCAGGATGAAGTGAAGCTCTACCCTCTGAGCGCATGGGGGAAGGACTGGACTCCACCGAAGGGCAAGGTCGATCCGTCGATCGACATGAAGACTGCCGTTCGCGAGCAGGTCAACAATATGGACGCCATCGAGTACTTCACGCTCTTCGCCGAGCTTCTGAAAAGAAATCCGCCGACCGATGCGGATGCGCCCATGGTCGTCAAGCTCGCCGAACTTGGCATCGTTCCTGGCCAGGACTTCGACAAGACCAAGTTCGATCCGGCGTTCGTAAAACGCGTGCCGCAGCTCGGTTTCGCGCGCATCATGACGCATTTCAAATTCAGCGGCGGCGACGTGCAGGATATTGATGGCTGGGGCTTCACGACGAAGACGGGTATCTACGGCACCAACTATATCCAGCGTGCCCTGATCACCGCGATCGGTCTCGGGGCAAACCGGCCGCAGGATGCGATTTACCCAACGTCGCTGAAGTCCGACAGCGGAGTGATCAAGCGGGCATATAACGGGTCCGAGAAGTACGTTCTGACGTTCAAGAAAGGCCTCACGCCGCCCGTTTCGGGCTTCTGGTCATTGACCATGTATGATGCGGACTACTTCTTTGTCGACAATCCGCTGAATCGCTACTCGATCAGTGCACGGCAGCCGCTCAAGGCAAATCCGGATGGCTCGATCGACCTGTTTATCCAGCACGAATCGCCGGGGGCGGACAAGGAATCGAATTGGCTCCCGGCGCCCAAAGGAAAATTCATCCTCATGATGCGCCTCTATTGGCCCAACGAGAGCAATCCGTCCATCATTGACGGTTCTTGGACGATACCGCCCGTGAAGAAGGTGAGTTGATATCCGTATTGACGCGCATGCAGCCGCGGCGGCTCCGTCGTGGCGGCTGCAAAAGCCAACCATCGATTTCTCACGTCTCAACTGGAAGCATGGTGCGATTGAGGTACAGCGATAATGATCCCTGTGGCACAGCGGGCTTTGTGAACACCTACGCCGCTCGCCTTGCGAGGTCACCGAGACCATCGCTTGTTGCATTCTTGTTTGAATTGCTTATCGCCGGGCGGGACTTGTTGCGGCAGATCCGAACGGGCAGCCGCAGAACAAGACTGACTGATCTCCCCGCTATCGGGATCGCCGAAACTACAGCGTTTCGGGCGACTCTCACTGGTACCCGTCGAGACTACTTGAACAGGCCGTTTCTGCCCGCAGTTGGCATCAAATGGCAAGCGCCGCGCTTGCGCGTATTGTAACTCTGTGACCAAGCGTTGCGAACGCGTTGTCGCCACGGGCAAGGGGGAAGCGTGACCTTGGAAGCGGCTCACCGAACCGGCGTTGCTGGGTGCGCGCGCGCCGGCATGATCTTCATCGAGGGCGGAACCTTCTCGATGGGGTCCGACGCACACTATCCCGAAGAGGGGCCGGTGCATCGCGTTCGTGTCGATGGTTTTCAAATCGATGAAACGCCTGTGACGAATGCCGAGTTTTCGGAGTTTGTTGAGGCGACCGGTTATCGCACCTTTTCGGAATCTCCTCCTGATCCACGGGACTACCCCGGTATTTTGCCGGAGATGCTGTATGCCGGTTCATTGGTATTTCATCAGCCGAACGAGGCCATTGACCTGCAAGACTGGACTCGATGGTGGTCCTTTCTGCAGGGGGCCTGCTGGCGTCACCCATACGGCTCCGGAAGCAACATCAAAGGGTTGGATGACCATCCGGTCGTTCATGTTTCCTACCACGACGCGCTCGCCTACGCGCGGTGGAGGGGCAAGGATCTTCCAACGGAGGCTGAGTGGGAGTTTGCTGCCAGGGGCGGCCTCGATGGCGCCGAATATGCCTGGGGCTCGGAATTTATCCCTGCCGGGCGTCATCTGGCCAATACCTGGCAGGGGGCGTTCCCGACAGCCAATGATGTTGAGGACGGCTATTCGCGCACCTCTCCGGTCAAAGTCTTCCCGCCGAACGGATACGGCCTCTACGACATGATCGGGAACGTTTGGGAGTGGACGTCCGACTGGTTTTCGCCGCGGCACGAGGCAGACCCCTCGAAGGCGTGCTGTATTCCCAGAAACCCGCGCGGCGGGCGCGAAGCCGACAGCCATGATCCCTGCCAGCCCGAGATAAGAATTCCGCGCAAGGTGTTGAAGGGCGGGTCGCATCTATGTGCGCCCAACTACTGCCGCCGCTATCGTCCAGCGGCGCGGCATGCCGAGCCTATAGACACCTCGACATGTCACGTCGGTTTCAGATGCGTTATCAGACCAGGAGGGTCGCATGAAGTCACCTAAGCACGCGAGAACACGTTGGTTGGGAGTGAGCACGGCACTCCTGCTTTTGAGCGCTCCCGCAGTGGCCCAGGAATCGCTGCCTTTTCCGCCGAAGCCCTCCGGGAGCAAAGCCGGCCCGACAATAGCCCAGTCCACCTACAGCCCGTTGCCTGCGCAGCCGCGCCTTCCCGCGAACGCCCCAAACATCGTCGTCATCATGCTCGATGACGTCGGCCCGGCGTTGCCGGACACCTTCGGCGGAGTGATCGAAACGCCGACGTTGAGCCGTCTTGCGGAAGACGGAGTGTCCTACAATCGCTTCCACAATGCCGCCATGTGCTCCCCCTCGCGGGCGGCATTGCTGACGGGGCGCAACCATCATCGCGTCGGGAATGGCCAGATCGCCGAGTTGGCAAACGATTGGGACGGATATACCGGGAGGATACCACGCACCTCCGCAACCGCCGCGAAAGTCCTTGGCTATTACGGCTACGCGACCGCAGCCTTCGGCAAATGGCACAATACCCCGGCCAACGAAACGACGGCGGTCGGCCCGTACACGGACTGGCCAGCGGGCGAAGGGATCGGGTTCGATTATTTCTATGGTTTTCTCGCCGGGGAATCCTCGCAGTGGGAACCTGCCGTCGTCGAAAACACAGTTCGCGTCGATCCGTCTCACGGGAAGGAAGGCTACCACTTCACCGTGGACATGACCGACAAGGCGGTGTCCTGGATGAAGCAGGTGCGCGCGCTGACGCCGGACCGGCCCTTCTTCATGTACTGGGCGCCCGGAGCCGCACATGGTCCGCATCACATCTTCAAGGAATGGGCGGACAAGTACAAAGGCAAATTCGATGACGGCTGGGATGCCATGCGAGAGCGCATCTATGCCCGCCAAAAACAACTCGGATGGATTCCGGGGGACACGGAGCTAACAACCCGTCCTGATACGCTTGCGGGATGGAAGGATATTCCAGAAGACGAGAAGCCGTTCCAGCGCCGGCTGATGGAGGTTTTCGCAGGGTATACCGAACATGCGGACACTCAGGCCGGGAGGCTGCTCGAAGCCCTCGATGAACTGGGAATTCGCGACAATACCCTCATCTTCTATGTCTGGGGCGACAACGGGTCCAGCGCGGAAGGCCAGAACGGCACGATCAGCGAGCTTCTGGCGCAGAACGGCATCGCTACGGAAATCAAGGATCACATTCGTGCGATGAATGATTTGGGTGGAATGGATGTTCTCGGGTCACCCAAGGCCGACAATATGTATCATGCCGGCTGGGCCTGGGCCGGTTCGACGCCGCATCGATCGACCAAGCTGGTCGCTGCCCATTTCGGCGGAACGCGAACGCCGCTCGTGGTCTCCTGGCCGAGCAGAATCAAGCCGGACAAGAAACCGCGCTCCCAGTTTCATCATCTCAACGACATCGTGCCCACGATCTATGACGTTCTGGACATCCAGCCGCCGAAGCTCGTGGACGGCATCACCCAGGACCCCCTCGATGGCGTCAGCATGACTTACACCTTCGACTCTCCCGAGGCTCAGGGGCAGAAGAGGGAGCAGTACTTCGAGATCATGGGCAGCCGTGCAATCTATCAGGAAGAGTGGATCGCATCCGTCTTCGGGCCCCGTACACCATGGACTCCCGGCCTTGATCCCGCCATCTTCAAATGGTCGCCGGACAATGACGTATGGGAACTTCACGATCTCAGCAAGGACTACTCCCAGGCGAAGGACGTCGCGGCCGACCATCCTGAAAAAGTCGAGGAACTGAAAAAGGCGTTTGGCGTGCAGGCCGAAGCCAACAAGGTGTTCCCCGTCGGGGGAGGGCTATGGTCTGCCGTCTTCCATCCGGAAGATGCACCGTCTAATCCCGCGACCGAGTTCCAGTTCACGCAGGACGTCGTCGGTGTTCCCGAATTCACCGCGCCGAAAGTTGGAGCCCGCAGCAATCTTGTAACCATCGAGGCGGAATTGAAGCCGGACTCGGAGGGCGTGCTCTACGCATTGGGTGCCTTTTCGGGTGGTGTCGCTTTGTGGGTCGAGAACGGCAAGCTCACCTACGAGTACAATCTGTTCGAGATCGAGCGGACACGTCTTGAATCCTCCGAACCGTTGCCGAGCGGCAAGGTCAACATAGAGGTCGAAACACGCAGGGCCGGCAGCAATCGCGACGCACCGCTGGATGTCGTTATTCGCATCGATGACAAAGAGGTGGCGAAAGGCCGCGTGCCGCGCTCCGCTCCGCTCGCTTTTACCGCCAATGACGCCTTCGACGTGGGCAGAGACAGCTACTCTCCAGTCTCCCTCGCATACTTTGACCGCAAGCCGTTCGCCTTCAACAGCAAGATCGAACGTCTGAAGGTCGAATACTTGAAGTGAGCACCGGTTTCGGTCGAAGGTGATGCTGAAGCCTTGGAGCGGCAAACTCTTCGTTTGCCGCTCCTCTTTCCGCCGGCGGTGTTGAACAGGAGTAATTGAATTGACGCGGCACTTCTCCCGGAACGCCAAAGGCGGAGAACCACCATTATGGCCGCTGCTGCCGTGCGTCGTAGCCTTGAGCGTCACGATGCTCTCCGCATGTGCGGGCCGCCCGACAGGGGTCCTCGAGCCGGTAGCGGCCAATCCGTCAGCCGCTCAAGTCGAGATGCTGGTCACGACAACCCGAAGCCGGGCGGAAAAGCCGGGCGAGATGTTCAGCGGAGAGCGCGCGCTCAGCCCGACATTCGCGGAAATTACAGTGTCGATTCCGCCTGAGACCGCACGCAAGGCGGGTGAAGTCGCTTGGCCGCGCAAGCTCCCGCCGGATCCGGGGACTGATTTCGCAACGCTGAAGGCCGCGGAAGTCGATCGCGGTGCGGCCGAGAAATGGCTGAACAGTCATGTGCGCAAGAGTCCGGACGGCAGCGTCCTCGTCTTTATCCATGGGTTCAACAACCACTTCGAGGATGCTGTCTTCCGCTTCGCGCAGATCATCCACGACTCGGGCGCGCGCAGCGTGCCGGTGCTCGCGACGTGGCCGTCACGCGGGAGTCTGTTGGCCTATGGCTACGATCGCGAAAGCACCAACTATACCCGCAACGCCGTGGAGCGCTTGTTCCAGTATCTGGCGCGTGATCCCGAGGTCAAGGAAGTATCGATCCTGGCGCATTCGATGGGCA
This sequence comes from Sinorhizobium sp. 7-81, assembly GCF_030124405.1. Classification (NCBI taxonomy): domain Bacteria; kingdom Pseudomonadati; phylum Pseudomonadota; class Alphaproteobacteria; order Hyphomicrobiales; family Rhizobiaceae; genus Sinorhizobium; species Sinorhizobium sp. 7-81. The sequence continues at coordinate 717,370 of NZ_JASKLT010000001.1, forward strand.
ACTGGCTGGCGTTGGAATCCTTGCGCCAGATGGCCATTCGCAACGATGGGCTGCCGGCCAAGTTCAAAAACGTCATGCTGGCGGCGCCGGATGTAGACGTAGACGTCTTCGGCTCGCAGATTGCCGACATGGGCAAGCAACGCCCGCGCTTCACCCTCTTCGTCTCGCGCGATGACCGTGCACTCGCCGTTTCTCGTCGCGTCTGGGGAAATGTCTCCCGGTTGGGAGCGATCGATCCGGAGCAGTCGCCCTACAAGGAAGAGCTGGCCGCGAATGGAATCACCGTCGTCGACCTCACCAAAATCAAGGCGGGCGACAATCTGCACCACACCAAGTTCGCGGAGTCGCCTGAAATCGTACAACTGATTGGCAGCCGCCTGTCCAGCGGCCAAGCCTTGACCGACAGCCGCCTGGGGCTTGGCGACCATATCGTGGCGGCGACCGCCGGTGCCGCGCACACCGTCGGAACCGCCGCAGGCCTGGTCGTTGCTGCTCCGGCAGCAATCGTTGATCAGAACACGCGGCAGAATTACGTCCACCACGTCGAGACACTCGTCGGACCATCCGGCGGGGCAAGTTCGAACACGGCCGATAGCGCGTGCGGGAAGGAAAGTCAGACGATGTCCGGAAACTGCAATCGATAGGCCGGCAGAGAACGGCATTCGGAAGACACTTCATCAAGCTGCGGTCTCCAGCCGGAGCACTAGCAGAAAGGTTGCTCGCAACAGCGATCGTCACAGGGAGATATCATGAAGATTTGCATCGTTCGTACTCTAGCGGCAATCGGAACTTGCCTCGCTGCAGGCACGGTCAAGGCCGCGGACATTTATTCCCCGATGACGCCGGAGCTTCAGCAGACGACCACCGAAAACGGATGGACCTTTTCCTTCGCCCCTTATTTCTGGGCGGCCGGATTGTCGGGCGACGTTGCGCAGTTCGGGCTGCCGGCGGTGGATGTCGATGCCAGTTTCAGCGACATCTTCGACCATCTCGAGTTCGGCGCGATGGCGATAGGCGAAGCCCGCAACGGCCCGTACAGCATCTTCGCTGATGTCATGTATACCAAGATTTCGGGGCAGGCGGGCACACCAAGAGGTATTCTCGCGACGGACGTCGAGCTCACATCGGAAACCTTCGCCGGGCTGCTCGGCGCGGGATACTCCGTCTTCGAGAGCGGGGCGGCGCGGTTGGACGTGGTCGGCGGCCTGCGCGTCTGGTCCGTCGAAAGCGAACTTTCCTTCCGCGGCGGGCTTCTCGATGGGCGCACCAGAAGCGATGATGCAACCTGGGTAGACGGTCTGGGCGGCTTTCGTGGAACCTATTCGCTGACACCTGAAATCTACCTGACGGGATGGGGGCTCATCGGTGCCGGTGCCGCCGATCTCGACTGGGACGTCGCCGCGGCGATCGGCTACCGGTTCAGTGACACGATTTCGGCGGTCGCCGGCTACCGCGCACTGGGCGTGGACTATAGCAACGACGGGTTCGTGTTCGACGCCGTTCAGCAGGGGCCGATTCTAGGGCTCGTGCTGCGGTTTTAGGGACGCTCGTGCCCTACGGAGAGCATTGTCTATGTGTGTGGCCGGCAGGAATTTGGATCCCGGCACGGGCGGGCATGATCCGAAGTCAGCAAACAGAACGTGCGCCCCGTCGTACCCTTGACAGACAAGAACCTGGTCGCATCGACGTGAGCGACGAGTTCGCTCGCGAGCGCCCTTTGCCCCGGCTCATGGCAGCCTGCTACTGCGAAAGGGTGCATCGCGTGTAGGCATCAGTTCTGGGCATTAGGTCGCCAATGGTCCCAAAACGGGATCCGGCAAGACTGAAAAATCAAGGAAATAAAAGGTTTAGCGAGAATTGGCTGGGGAACCTGGATTCGAACCAGGACTAACGGAGTCAGAGTCCGCTGGTCTACCGTTAACCTATTCCCCAAGGATCGCTGGCTGGGCGTGGCCGCCGCGTCGGTGTGGCGGGCTTATAAACAAAAGAACGCCCGATGCAAATACCTTTTGGCAAAAAAATGCGACTGGCCTGTGGCCAGCCATGCTTTTCCACGCGATAGCGGCGGGCAGGACGTGGAAAGGGGTGAATCACGCGCCCGCAAACGTCGGTGGCGGTTCAGTTTATCGGTCTTGCGGCAGCGTCAAAAAAGGTTTGGCGAAAAGGGACGGCGCTGGTACAGTCGCCGCAACGTAAAATCGAGAGAGCGCCTTGAGCGGCCGAAAGGTCTTCGCCCGGCGCGATGGTTGAGACAAGTGAGAGACCCCGATCACGGCGCAAGGCCGTCTGAGAACGGGGCGTCGGCAGCAGACCGTGGCGAGGGGCACAAGCATGTGCCGCGCGGCGGAAAAGGCAAGCGGAGACGGCGCAGGCCGTCCGGCTCGCCGTCTGCAGTTGCCAGCCAATCCGGCCAGGCCGGAGAAGCAGGGCGTCCCGCAGGACTGGAAGTGGCGGAGCCGGCGCGCAAGCGCAAACGGCGCCGACGCTCGAAAGCAGCAAGACCGCAGGGCCAGACAGCGACCGCCGGTTCCGGTGGAAGCGTCGAGCTTGTCGATGCGGCGATTCCCGACAAGAAGGGCCACAAGCGCAGCAAGAAGGCGCGGCATCGGCGCGGGCTTCAGGGGCGGCCGCTGGCGTCGAACGGCAAAGCGCATGTCACCGAGCGACCGGGCGATCAGCGCGGTGCCGAGACCGCCGCGGCTTCGCAGTCGGCACAGGCATCTCGGCCGGAAAATCTCCGCGCTCCCTTTGTTACAGCGGGCGAACCACCGGCACCGCTTTACGCGGCCCTCGATCTCGGCACCAACAATTGCCGCCTCCTGGTCGCGCAACCGACCCGGCCGGGCCAGTTCAGGGTCGTCGACGCGTTCTCCCGTATCGTTCGGCTCGGCGAGGGGCTCGGAGCGAGCGGGCGCCTTTCGGACGATGCAATGGAGCGGTCCGTCGAGGCACTCAAGATTTGTGCCGCGAAACTCAATGCCCGTTCGATCCGCCGCCGTCGGCTGATCGCGACGGAAGCTGCGCGCTCGGCCGCCAATGGCGAAACCTTTTTGAAGCGCGTGGCTGAGGAAACCGGGCTCGACCTGGAGATCATCGATCGCGAGACGGAAGCGCGGCTGGCGGTTTCCGGCTGCTCGTCACTGGTCGATCGCGAGACGCGGTCCGTCGTCCTCTTCGATATCGGCGGCGGCTCGTCGGAGATCGCCATCATCCGTATCGGCGACAACCGGTCGAGCCGGCTTGCCAATCACATCACCCATTGGACGTCGCTTCCCGTCGGCGTAGTGACCCTTTCCGAACGCCACGGCGGCGAGCATGTGACGCCGCAGAGCTTCGAGGAGATGGTGCGCGAGGTCGAGGGCATGCTCGCCCGCTTCGACAGCCCTCCGGTAGAGGCTTTGGCGAACGGCGCATCGGGCAACGGCTTTCATCTGATCGGAACGTCGGGAACGGTCACGACGCTTGCAGGCGTTCATCTCGATCTGCCGCGGTACGACCGGCGCAAGGTGGATGGGCTGTGGCTCTCCGACGACGAGGTTTCGGCGATGCAGTCCCGGCTGCTCTCCTGGGATTTCGAGGCACGCGCCGCAAATCCCTGCATCGGGCCCGATCGCGCCGATCTGGTGCTCGCCGGCTGCGCGATCCTCGAGGCAATCCGCCGCCGCTGGCCTTCGACGCGCATGCGCGTGGCCGATCGCGGTCTGCGCGAAGGCCTGCTGACGGACATGATGGCTGACGATGGCGCCTGGCGCCGCGCGCGTCCGCGCCGGCACCGTAACTTCAATGGCGGAACGGCGAACCAGGAAGGAAGCAAAGCGCACGAAGGTAACAAGGCCCACGACGGGAACAAGGCCCATCAGGGGAACAGGGCCCATGAGGGGAACAAGGTATGACGAAATCGCCGATCGGCGGTAACCGCAGCGGCCGTAAGCTCGGCCAGAAGGTGAAGAAGGGCAAGCTCAAGGCTTCTTCGCGCCGCTGGATCGAGCGCCATATCAACGATCCTTACGTGCAGCGGGCTCAACTCGAAGGTTATCGCGCCCGGGCGGCCTTCAAGCTTCTCGAAATCGACGAAAAGCACAAGATTCTTGCCGGCGCCCGGCGCATCATCGATCTCGGCGCCGCGCCCGGCAGCTGGTCGCAGATCGCCGCCAAGGTGACCAATTCGACCGATGCCGATCCACGTGTGGCAGCGATCGACTTCCTCGAAATGGACCCGATCCCCGGCGTATGCTTCCTGCAAATGGATTTTCTCGATCCGGAGGCTCCCGACAGGCTGAAGGAAGCGGTCGGCGGAACGCCCGACCTCGTCATCTCCGACATGGCGGCGCCGACGACCGGCCACCGCCAGACCGACCACCTGCGCACGATGCATCTTTGCGAGGTCGCGGCCCATTTTGCCGTCGATGTACTCGCGCCCGGCGGCCACTTCCTGGCAAAGACGTTCCAGGGCGGCACCGAACGCGATCTTTTGAACATGCTGAAGCAGAATTTCCGCCAGGTCATCCACGTCAAGCCGGCCTCGTCTCGCGCCGAATCGGTCGAGATGTTCCTGCTCGCCAAGAGCTTCAAGGGTCGGCGCGCGGAAGAACCCAGCGAACCGGCGGAAGACGCTGCAACGGAGTAGAACATGCTGCTTTACGTGACGCTCGGCACGAACGACCTCGATCGGGCGGGCGCGTTTTATGACAAGACGCTCGGAACACTTGGCCTAACGCGCCGGAAGCAGGACGAAGTCGAAATCGGCTACGGCGCCGAAAGCGATATCCGCTGCCGCCTCTGGGTGGTGACGCCGTTCAACCGCAAGGCGGCGACGATCGGCAACGGTTCCATGGTCGCGCTCGAGGCGGAAAACCGCGCCGCCGTCGATGCTTTCTACGTGGCGGCACTTGCGAATGGCGGCACGGACGAGGGCGCACCCGGCCTAAGGCCATTTCATCCGAATTTCTATGCGGCTTACGTCCGCGATCCGGACGGAAACAAGCTGTCGGCCGTCTGCGAGCGGCCGGAATAGAGAGGGCGAGGCAAGTATGAGCGGTTTTCCGCCCACGCCCGGATTCAGACGGAAATAACGAATTAGCCGCTCTATTTGCCGGCCGTCGTCTCGACTTCACGCAGCTGCAGGCGGTGTCCGGAGATGGAGGCGCCGGCGTCCTTCGCCATCCGCAGGAAGGGAATTGCCGCCAGCAGATTGGCGGCGGCGATGATCATGAAGGCGATCTGGAAGTCTTCGAGACTCAGCGGGCGACCGCTCACCGCCGTTTCGATCTCCAGGATCGCGCCTGCGAGGGCAACCCCCAGGGCAAGGCTGATCTGCTGCAGCACGGCACTCATCGACGTCGCCTTGCTGGCATCTTCGTCCTCGATTTCGGCGAAGGAGAGGGCGTTGACGCTCGTGAAGAAGAACGAACGGGCGAAGCCGGCAACCAGCAGAATGAAGAGCATGACCAGATAGGGCGTTGCCGGCGTGAAGAAGCCGTTGGCGAAAGTCATCAGGGCGGCGATGATCGCGGCAATGATCAGCGTGGTGCGGAAGCCGGCAAAGGCCAGAACGCGGCGGGCGAGGAACTTGGTGGTGATGGCCCCGACGGCACCGATGAAGGTGATCAGGCCCGACTGGAAGGGGCTGAGGCCGAAGCCGATCTGCAGCATCAGCGGCATCAGGAAGGGAACGGCGCCGACCGAGATCCGAAAGACCGTGCCGCCGATCGTGGCCGCGCGAAACGCACTGTCCCTGAAGAGCTTCAGATCGAGCACCGGCGCCGGATGCCGGCGGGCATGGACGATGTAGAGGAACGTGGCCGCGATGCCGGCCGAGACGGATGCGAAGCCGATCGCCGGCGGCAGCGCCGGCAGGCTGATGACCGACAGGCCGAAGACGATGCCCGAGGCGGCGATGCCGCCGAGCAGGAAGCCGAGAATGTCGACCGGCGGCGGGTTTCGCCGCTCCATCTCGGGCAGGTAGAGGCCGGAAAGCACGTAGCCGGCGATACCGACCGGCACGTTGATCAGGAAGATCCAGTGCCAGGAAAAGTAAGTCGTGATGAAGCCGCCGAGCGGCGGCCCGGCGAGCGGTCCGACGAGTGCCGGGATCGTCAGCAGGGCCATGGCCGAGACCAGCTCACTGCGTGGGGCGCTGCGGACCAGAACGAGGCGAGCGACCGGAGTCATCATTGCGCCGCCCATGCCCTGCAGGAAGCGCGAGAGGACGAAAGCGATCAGACTGTTCGAGATGGCGCAGAGCACCGAGCCGACGATGAAGACGAGAATCGCCGCCCGGAAAATGCGCTTGGCACCGAAGCGGTCCGCCATCCAGCCGCTCAACGGTATGAAGATCGCGAGCGCCACCATGTAGGACGTCAGCGCCAGCTTCAATGTGATCGGGCCGACACCGATATCGCGCGCGATCGCCGGCAGTGATGTCGAAATCACCGTTGAATCCATCTGCTCCATGAAGAGAGCCACGGCGAGGATCAACGGGACGACACGATTCATGCGGAATGCCCTAGGCTGAGTGGCGCGGGGATGGCGCGGCGATGATCGCCTACAGCATAATTCCCGGAAGCGGAATCGATTTCAGGAAATTACGGTCGGTCAAGGCGCGACCTTTTTGGACGTCTAAAAACACGAAAGCGGTCGAAGCGCAAACCAAACCAGCGATTGCAGATCAAAAGCCTGTGATGCCGCCTGTGCTTTTTCTTTGGAGCCCTACTTCCTGCCTGCCACGGCACGTCGTGGCAATGGGCTCACTTTCTGGATGGAGGGAAGAAGATGACGTTTTCGCTGACGCGCCGAACGCTGTTCGGAACGGGAGCAGTGGGCGCCCTGGCGGCCCCGACCTTGTTGACGCATTTCGCCAAGGCTCAAGACAGGATGGAAACCTCGGCAACGACGGACGGCACCGCCTTCAAGACGCTCAAGCTCGGCGCCGCCAAGGTCACGGTGATCAGCGATGGCACGCGCATGTCGGGAAAGCCGCACGAGACCTATGGTCTCAATCAGCCGGCTGACGCAGTTTCCGCCCTGCTGACGGAAAATTTCCTGCCCGCCGACGGCTTCGTCAACGGTTTTTCACCGGCGCTCGTCGATACCGGAACCGATGTCGTGCTCTTCGATACCGGCCTTGGCGAGGCCGGCCGGGAAATGGGGACCGGCAAGCTCGTCGATGGACTGAAAGCCGCCGGCTACATGCCCGAACAGGTCTCGGTGGTGGTGATCACCCATATGCATGGCGACCACATCGGTGGTCTCATGACCGCCGGCAAGCCGACTTTTCCAAACGCGCGCTACGTTGCCGGGCAGGTCGAGTACGATTTCTGGAAGGACGAGGCGCGTGCCGGCACGCCGGCCGAAAACGGCCACAAGGCCGTGCTCGAAAAGGTCGTGCCGCTTGCGGAGAAGACCACCTTCATTGCCGATGGTGCCGAAGTGGTGCCGGGCATCACGGCCCTCGCCGCTTTCGGCCACTCTCCGGGACACATGGTGTTCCGGCTCGATTCCGACAATAAGGCGCTGATGCTGACCGCGGACACGGCCAATCATTATGTCCTGTCGCTGCAACGGCCCGATTGGGACGTTCGCTTCGACATGGACAAGGCGGCTGCGGCCGCTGCACGGCGCAAGGTCTTCGACATGATCGCCACGGACCGTCTGCCCTTCATCGGCTATCACATGCCGTTCCCGGCGGTAGGCTTCGTCGAGCGGAGCGACCTTGGCTATCGCTTCGTGCCGGCGACCTATCAGTTCGATATTTGACCGGCAGAGAAATGTTGCCCTGCAACAACAATTTCCGCGGCCCGGGAGATTTCCGGGCCTTGACTATTTTCATTCTGACATATCCGTGTTACGAGCCCTCGCCAACTTCCAAGACAAGCTTTGAAGTCACCCGGTGGACAAATCGCTGACCGTCCCCGGGGATTTTCGTTTATTGAAGAGGAACTGGCCATGGCGCGTATCATCGAAACGGCAACCGGTCTGGAGGCCCTGACCTTCGACGACGTTCTGCTTCAGCCGGGACATTCCGAGGTCATGCCGGGCCAGACGAACATCTCGACCCGCATCGCGCAGGATATCGATCTCAACCTTCCGATTTTGTCTTCCGCGATGGATACGGTCACCGAAGGCCGCCTGGCGATCGCCATGGCTCAGGCCGGCGGCATCGGCGTCATTCACCGCAATCTGACCCCCGTCGAACAGGCGGAAGAGGTTCGGCAGGTGAAAAAGTTCGAGAGCGGCATGGTCGTCAACCCGGTCACCATCGGTCCGGATGCGACGCTTGCAGACGCGCTGAGCCTGATGAAGGTGCACGGCATTTCCGGTATCCCGGTCGTTGAAAACGGCGGCAGCGGCGGACAGAAGCAGGGCCGCCTCGTCGGCATTCTCACCAATCGCGACGTCCGCTTCGCCTCCGATCCGGCTCAGAAGATCTACGAACTGATGACCCGGGAAAACCTGATCACGGTCAAGGAAAACGTCGACCAGCAGGAAGCCAAGCGTCTCCTCCACAAGCATCGGATCGAGAAGCTTCTGGTAGTGGATCCGGACGGCCGTTGCGTCGGTCTGATCACGGTCAAGGATATCGAAAAGTCGCAGCTGAACCCCAACGCGTCGAAGGACGCGCAGGGCCGGCTTCGCGCCGCCGCCGCCGTCAGCGTCGGTGACGACGGCTTCGAGCGTGCCGAGCGGCTGATCGACGCCGGCGTCGACCTGATCGTCGTAGACACCGCGCACGGCCATTCGCAGCGCGTGCTCGATGCTGTCGGCCGGATCAAGAAGCTGACGAACTCCGTACGCATCATGGCGGGCAATGTCGCGACGGCTGACGGCACCAAGGCGCTGATCGATGCCGGTGCCGATGCCGTCAAGGTCGGTATCGGTCCCGGCTCCATCTGCACCACGCGCATTGTCGCAGGCGTGGGCGTGCCGCAGCTTGCGGCCATCATGGCGGCGGTCGAGGCTGCGCAGGCGTCCGCTATCCCGGTGATCGCCGACGGCGGCATCAAGTTCTCCGGCGACCTCGCCAAGGCGATTGCGGCGGGCGCCTCCGCGGTCATGATCGGTTCGCTGCTTGCCGGCACTGACGAAAGCCCGGGCGAGGTTTTCCTCTATCAGGGTCGTTCCTTCAAGGCCTATCGCGGCATGGGGTCCGTCGGCGCCATGGCGCGTGGTTCGGCCGACCGCTACTTCCAAGCCGAGGTTCGCGACACGCTGAAGCTCGTGCCGGAAGGCATCGAGGGTCAAGTCCCCTACAAGGGGCCGGTCGCGGGCGTCCTGCATCAACTCGCCGGCGGTCTCAAGGCCTCCATGGGCTATGTCGGCGGCGCGACGATCAAGGATTATCAGGAGCGCGCGACCTTCGTGCGGATCTCCGGCGCCGGCCTTCGCGAGAGCCACGCGCACGACGTGACGATCACCCGTGAGAGCCCGAACTATCCGGGCGCCGTCTGATATCTTCCACGGGACGCCGTCCGGCGTCCCACTCCACCCGGATACTCCCATCCGATACTTTGACGCGGAGCAGCGATGACAGGCTTCGAGATCTTCTGGCCGATGGTCGCCCATGCTTTGCTGGTTTTCGCGCTCTATGCGCTGCTCTCGGCGCGTCGCGTTTCGCTTGTTCGAACGGGCAAGGTTGAGGCGTCGCAGTTCCGCGAAAACCGCCACGAGCCGGCCGAGAGCCTTGTCGTCCGCAACAGCATCGCCAACCAATTCGAGTTGCCGGTGCTCTTCCATATCTGCTGCGTGCTGCTCTACATCACCGAAGCCGACAACCTTGTCTCGCTCGGTCTCGCCTGGCTCTTCGTCGCTCTGCGCTACGTCCATGCCGCCGTTCATGTGACCAGCAACCGTCTCCGTTATCGCCGCCCGCTTTTCATCACCGGTTTCGTGACACTCCTCGCGATGTGGGGTTGGCTCTGCGTCTGGATGGCGACCAGCTGATCGCTGTTTGCCGGCGCGACTGTTTCAGATCTGCGACGAATTCCCGCCGAATGGCCGCTCCCTGATGCGCGTCAAGGAACCGCGGTTTTTTCTGCCGCTAAGCTTTCGTCGTCAGCGCCCCCGCAGAGGAGGATGTGCGCGATTGCCGGCCGCGCTGGCGCCAACGTCAAGCATCGGAGGAGATTGATATGACCATGAAAGCCGCTGTGGTGAGGCTCTGGAATTTGCGGGCGAGGGCAAGGTCGCGGCCCACTTTTCCTGGGACAAGCTTGAGAACACCAACGCCATCTTCGAGTGCATGGAGGAGGGCAGGATCGACGGCCGCATCGTCCTCGATCTCAACGGCTAGGCGGTGAAACGGGACGGGGCGGTTCTTCGCCCCGCTTCGCCCGATCCGGTGCTGCCGGTAACGCAGTTTTGTACGCCATGCGCGCGCCGGTTGACTTATCTTGTCGCCGGGCGGCTTTCCTTCCGGTACCGCCTACGGAGAGGATAGCCGAAGGAGGGCGTAATGAACGAACCTGTCATTACCCAAGCGATGATCGATGCCTATGACGAATATACGCACCTGACACTGGACCGCCGCCGTTTCATGGAGACACTGACGGCGTTGGCCGGTTCCGCTGCGGCCGCTGCGGCGATTGCTCCGATGCTGGCTGCAAACAGTGCCAAGGCTGAGATGATCGCCGAGACCGATCAGCGCATCAAGGGCGAGGACATCACCTATCCGGGCGGTGATGGTGACATGAAAGGTTACCTCGTCCGTCCGGCCGACGCCTCCGGCAAGCTGCCGGCGGTGATTGTCATCCACGAAAACCGCGGTCTCAATCCGCATATCCGCGACGTTGCCCGCCGCATGGCGCTGGAAGGTTTTGTCGCGCTTGCGCCCGACTTTCTTTCTCCCGACGGCGGAACGCCAAGCGACGAGGACAAGGCACGCGAGATGATCGGCGCGCTTGACGCCGCCGCAACCAACGAGAACGCGGTTGCAACCGTCACTTTCCTGCAGGGGCACGAAGCGAGCACGGGGAATGTCGGCGCCATCGGTTTTTGCTGGGGCGGCGGTCTCGTCAACCGCCTGGCCGTCAACTCGCCCGATCTCAAGGCCGGGGTCGCCTATTACGGGGCTCAGCCGAAGGCCGAGGATGTATCGAAGATCAAGGCCGCAATGCTGCTGCACTATGCCGGGCTCGACGAACGCATCAATGCCGGCATCGAAGATTATCGCAAGGCGCTGACGGCGAACGGCAAGGACGCCACGATTCACGTCTATGACGGGGTCAACCACGCCTTCAACAATGACACGTCGGCCGCCCGCTACGACAAGGCCGCGGCCGATCTCGCCTGGGGCCGGACGGTCGAATTCCTCAAGGCAAAACTCGCCTGAGATTTTCCAAGCGGACTGCGGTTCGTGGTCGCGGCTCCGCAAATACCGCCGGATAATCAAAGCAGAAAGCCACGCCTCGGGCGTGGCTTCACTTTGGACGCACTTTTTACCAGCCGGGCAGCATATGGCTCTGCCTGAGGCGCGGATAACGCGGATAGCTCTTCAGGTCGCCGTCAAGGTCGTCATTGACCGTGATTGGCGTGATGTTGTCGAGGCAGGCGGTGATGTGGTTGGTGATCGCGTTGGAGAGCGACGGCGACAGGCCGGGGCGCTTCATGATACCGATCTGCACCGGCGCCAGCGCCGGGAAGCCATCGGCCTGCGTCAGCACCTTCATGCCGGGCCGCAGCGCCGATTCCGGCAACACCGAAACCGCCATGCCGGCGAGCACGGCCGCGGCGACGACGGTCGACGACCAGCTCGTGAACAGGATCTGATATTCCTTGCCCGTGGCGTCGAGCGCCGCGCAGGCGGCCTGCCGCCACTGACAGTCGCGCCGGCCCACGGCAAGCGGGATCGGCGCGTTTTCCGGCAGCGGATGGTTGATGGAGCTCACCCAGCAAAGCGGTTCCGTCCGTACAACATCGGAAGCCCTTGCCCTTGGGTTATGGGTGACGAGCGCGATGTCGAGATCGCCCTTTGCCATTTTTTCGGCGAGGTCGACCGAGGGTTCGCAGACGATGTAGAGTTCGACATTCGGATGTGTCTTGGCGAAACGGACGATGATCTCCGGCATGTAGCGATCGGCATAGTCGTCCGGCGTACCGATCCTGAGCGTACCCTCGAGACGGTTGTCGTCGAAGGAGGCAATCGCCTCGTTGTTGAGGCGGATCATCCGGCGAGCGAAATTCAGGAGTCTATCGCCTTCGACGGTCAGCCGGTTGCCGCGTCCGTCCTTCATGAAAAGCGCCTTGCCGATCCGCTCTTCCAGACGCCGCATCTGCATCGACACAGCCGATTGCGTCTTGAACACACGATCGGCAGCCTTGGTAAAGCTACCGGTATCTGCAATGGCAACGAAGGTTTGCAACTGGTCGATATCGAGCGGTGCTGACATGGCCGTATACCCATAAGATTGTTTGATGAATATCATTAAAAACATTCGTTGGACTGATCAATAAGGATTTGCGACTAATAGCGTGCAAATCACATCAAGTCCTGTCCGCGAAATTCATCGCTGACCCTAAAACTTCCGGCCTGCCCCTGCGTATGACCTCCCCGCAGGGGGTGGGCTTCTTCGTGCCTGAAAAAGGAGTACCGCCATGAGCACGACCCAACACGCCTTCAATCTCGACCTCGTTGCAGGAAAGCAGCCGCTCGCATCCCGCACCGCAGGCGTGACCGGCGTGCTGACGGCTGTCTGGCGCCTGTTCCGAAACCGTTGCCAGATCGCACGTCTGCAAGATCTCGATGACCGGCAGTTGCTCGACATGGGATTGAAACGCGAAGACCTGCAGGAGGCTTTGACCTCCTCCTTCTTTGACAACCCGGGAAGCTATCTGACGCGCGCGTCCCGAAACCGGGCGAACCTCTTCTACCGGGGGGTGCGCCACGATTGACCATCCTGCTGCACGTTTCCTCAAATCGGTGCCGATTTAACATGCAGCACTCAAAGTATTACAGGGCCGTAATGCGTCTGAAGAGACGTCCGGCGCTGTAGGCGCATCCCGCCGCCTTGGATGCGCCAATACGGCATGATCCGCCAGAGGTTGCCGCCTTCGCGGATCATGCCGTGAGATTCCGGTTTGCGGTGCGTCGACCGCACCGAACGTTCCCCGCAGGGTATGAGCCAATAGACCCTGCCGCTTGCCCGGTACATGACCAAGACATGTACCGGGCTTTTTTTGCACGATTCTGCGAGGATTGCTGCCAAGGCTGCAGTCATCGGAGGAAGCAAAGCTTGGACCCTGCTTCTCGCCCGTCAACGATCTGACTGTTTGAAACTGCGCAATTCCGCAGGGAAAACCGTTCTTCCGGAATCAGGCCTTGTCGCCCGAACTTTTCCTGTAGCTCTCGAACAGAGCGTCGATGTTCTTCTGGTATTCCTTGTGCATTTCGAGCCCGCTGTCGAACATCGTGTTCATCATTTCGGAGAATTGCGCGAAGGCCGGGTTTTCCGCGGGGGCTTTTTCAGGTGCGCCCGCGCCGCCCTGCATCATGTCCTGAAATGCCTTCACGAAAGGATTGCCGGCGAAGATATCGGGCGTCTTCTGTTTATCTTCCGTCTTTGCCGTGCCGAAGAAACCCTGCATCGCCTGAATGAAGGGATTGTCGAAGGCGGTTTGGGCAGGTTCTGGCTTCTTGGCCAGCCCGGTTGCCTCCATCCATTGCTGCATCATCACTATCATTGGATTGTTGGCAAAGGCATCGCCGGACGTGCCGGTCGTTTGTCTGAAGAGGCCGCCCATCAATGTGCTCGCCATTACCGGCAGCATCTGCTTGTAGATCTCCTGGCCGATGCCAGTCATCTGCGCCGCTTGCGCGGCGATCGCCCGCGACATCTCCTTGGAGCCGAAAAGTTGGCCGAGGATGCCGTTGCCATCCGCCATGCCCTGTGGCGTGAATGCCTGGCTCATGTCCTCGAAATACTTTGCGTAATTGCCGGTCGAAAGCGCACCCAGCAACGCACCGAAATCATAGGGATTGGCCGTGTTGCGCTTGAAGGCCGTGGAGAAAGCGGGCAGAAGCGCCGCCGTAGCCTTCACCATTTGTTCCTGGGCGAGGCCGAACTGCTTCGCCATCATTTCGATGGCCTTGCCGTTCTGCGCCTGCGCGAACATGTCAAAAAGCGGTGCCATCGCATTTCCTTCCCGGCCGAACGACGCATGTCGCTGCACTATAACGGGAATTGGTGGACTTCAAACCGCTTTTTAAACGGCGTGGGCAGCACCGGGCCGTAGCAAAAGCAGCCTCTAGGTATTTGAGCCTGCGCGATTGCGGACGGAAACCGTTACACACTTTTTCTGGAATTGCTCAATACTGGTATTCGGCGAAGACCGGTTCGACAGAGCCGTTCCAACGGCCGTTGTAAAGGGCCAGCAGGTCCTCGGCGAGCGTCGCTTTTTTCGCCAGCACTTCGTCGAGCGGCGCCAGGAATTGGCTTTCGTCTATTCCGTCGCCGTTGAGCCGATTGCGCCGCTTCAGGCCGGCACGCGAAATCGTCAAAACTTCACGCGCGATATCGAAGAGGGAGGTTGTGCCGAGCTTTGCCGAAAGCGCTTGGGCGGGTACGGCGTCCCGCAACGCCTGCACATCGTCGTAACTCCAGCCGCGCGTCAGCGTCTCGGCGTCCGCGAGCGCCTCGTCGTCATAGAGCAGGCCGACCCAGAAGGCCGGCAGCGCGCAGATCCGGCGCCAAGGGCCGCCGTCGGCGCCGCGCATCTCGAGGAAGCGCTTCAACCGGACATCAGGAAAGAGCGTCGAAAGGTGATTGGCCCAGTCGCCCATGTTGGGCTGCCACTCGGCAACCTCGCCCTTGAGCGCACCGGCCATGAATTGGCGGAACGTTACATGGGTACAGTCATGATAATGCCCGTCGCGAACGACGAAATACATCGGCACATCGAGCGCCCATTCGACATAGTCGGCAAAGCCGAATTCCGGCTTGAAGGCAGCCGGCAGCAGGCCGGCGCGCTGATTGTCCGTATCGCGCCAGATGTCGCCCCGCCAGGAAAGAAGGCCGTTCGGCTTGCCGCCGGTGAAAGGCGAGCTTGCGAAGAGAGCGGTTGCAAGAGGCTGCAGCTTCATCGAAACCTGCATCTTGCGCCGCATGTCCTCCTCGGACGAGAAGTCGAGGTTCACCTGGATCGTACAGGTGCGATACATCATGTCGAGGCCCTTGGTGCCGACCTTCGGCATGTAGCGCGTCATGATATCGTATCGCGACTTCGGCATGCGCGGCGTTTCGGCAAGTGTCCACTTCGGGCTGCCGCCAATGCCTAGGAAGCGTATCCCTAGCGGTTCGGCAATTTCCCGAAGAACGGCCAGGTGTTGGTTGGATTCCTTGCAGGTCTGATGCAGGTTTTCGAGCGGCGCGCCGGAGAGTTCGAACTGTCCGCCCGGCTCCAGCGAGATCGCGCCGTTGCCCGAATGCTCGGCAAGCCCGATGATGTTGCCCTCGTCGACGATCGGTTCCCAACCGCACCTTTCGGCCATGCCGTTCAAAAGCGCCTGAATGCTGGCTTCGCCGAAATAAGGTACAGGGCTGTTGTCCGCCTTGAAGAAGGCGAATTTCTCGTGTTCCGTCCCGATCCGAAACTTCTCTTTCGGCTTCGATCCCGACGCCAGATAGGCGGTCAGTTCAGCGACAGAGGTAACCGGCGTCTGGTCGGTGGTGTCTCGGGCCATAAGCGTCTTCTTTGTTTGAGCGGCTCTGCCGGGCAGCAGGGGCGATGGTGGGTGCTTGAACCGTAATCAGGTGCGGCGCAAGTGAATTTCTTTCAAGATCTCCTCAAAAAAACTTCCCACCGCCCGCATTTCTTAAACCAGAGCCGATTCAAGGGCAAATCATGCAGCAATTCAAAGCGCTACAGCAATCTTTGCGCGTCTGATGAGACATGCGGCCCCGTAGGGTGGCCAAGAGGGCGGGGGATCATCGCCAGTCGCCGACCGCAGCCTGGATGAGCGCCATCGCCGCGACCGCTGCCGTATCCGCGCGCAGGATCCGCGGCCCGAGCGGTATCGCTGTTACAAAGTCGAGGCTGCGCAGCAGTGTCCGCTCGGCTTCGGAAAAGCCACCTTCCGGGCCGATCAGCAGGGCCAGCTGACGCTCGCTGATTGCCTGCAGGATCGGCAGCGGATTCTGGCTCTCGTTGCCCTCGTCGCAAAAGATGACGCGGCGATCTCGCGGCCAGGTCGCAAGGAGGTCTTCGAGTTTTCTCGGGTGGTCGATCTGAGGAATGCCAAGGACGCCGCATTGTTCGGCTGCTTCGATCACATTCGCGCGAACCCGGTCGAGGCTGCCGATCTTGCCTTGAACGTGCTGTGTCATCACCGGCTGCAGACGACCGGCACCCATCTCGACTGCCTTCTGGACGAGGTAATCGAGCCGGCCGACCTTGAGCGGCGCAAACAGGTAGACGAGGTCGCAAGGGGCGGGCTGCGGACGCGTCTGTTCGACCGCGGTGAGAAGGAGGCGTTTCCTGGACGGCAGCGACAATTCGGCCCGCCACTCGCCGTCGCGGCCGTTGAAGACCAGCACGGACGCCCCCTCGGCGAAGCGCAGCACGTTGACGAGGTAGTTGTACTGTTCCTTGGTGGCCTCATGTGCCGAGCCGGCGTGAAGCGGGCTTTCGACAAACAGGCGCTGCATACGGAAATTGGCACGCAATTCGGTCACCTTCAGAGGAAAAGGCCGGACAGGATGATGTAGACGACTGCGGAGAGCAGGGCGGACGCTGGAACGGTAATGACCCAGGCCGCAACGATCGTCAGGAAATGGGAGCGGCGCACCAGCCGACGGCGACGCACTTCGGCGAAATTGGTCTCCGCCGAGCCCATGAAATCCGCCTGTCCGGTCTTTTGGCGAACATATTCCAGCCGCCGTCTGGAGTGGCGCGTGTACCATTCGCGGAAGAAGCCGACGCCGAAGACTGCGCCGACTGCCGTGTGCGTGGAACTGATCGGCAGCCCGAAAGCAGATGCGAGTAACACGGTAACGGCGGTGGCAAGCGCGACGCAAAAGGCGCGCATGGGATTGAGGCGCGTGATCTCCTCGCCGACGACCCGGATCAGAAGCGGCCCGTAGAGCAAGAGGCCGAGTGAAATGCCGAGCGCACCGATGAGCAGGACCCAGAACGGTGCCCTCGCGCTTTCTGTCGATGCGGCGCCACTGACGGCAGAAACGATCGCCGACAGCGGACCAATGGCGTTGGAGACGTCATTCGCGCCGTGCGCAAAGGAAAGCAGTGCCGCGGAGAATATCAACGGCATGCGAAACAGCTTGCGAAGCGACTGGTTGCGGTTGTCGAGTCCTACCGACTGGCGATGGATCCAGGGCTTACTCGATAGGTAACAGAAGATGCCTGTGAGCAGGCCGATCAGTAGACCGCTCGAGAGCGAAATGACGGCCACATGAACGAGCGCGAAAACCGCCACATAGGCGGTGAAGGCCCCCGCCGTCACACCCAGGACGACCGGCATCAAGCGCCGCGCGGCCCCGATCTTGTCCTCGCGATAGATGATGAATTCTTTGAGGAAGGCGAGGAAAATCGCCGCGACGACGCCGCCAAGCAGCGGCGATATAGACCAGCTTGCCGTGATGCCGGCGAGCGCCCACCAGTTGACGCTGGAAAGACCGGCGGCGGTCATGCCGGCGCCGACGATGCCGCCGATGATCGAGTGAGTGGTTGATACCGGCGCGCGCGAATAGGTGGCGATGTTGATCCAGGCTGCGGAGGAGATAAGCGCGGCCATCATCACCCAGACGAGCGCGGGAGGATCGATGAGCCCGCTATCGACGATGCCGGCCTCGATCGTAAGCGTGACCTTCCGCCCCGCGATCAGGGCGCCCGCGACTTCGAAGACAGCGGCAATGCCCAAGGCCGTTGCCATCGTCATCGCTTTCGCGCCGACGGCGGCGCCGACGTTGTTCGTCACGTCGTTGGCGCCGATGTTCATCGCCATGTAACCAGCTATCGCCGCCGCCGCGACGACGATGGCGGCACCGGACGAGCCGGTCACATAGGTCGCCGCGAATGCCATGCTGAGAAGAAGGAAGAGCAGCGCGAGGCCGGGGGCAGCCAACCTGCGCATCACGTGATGCGATGCTTCCTCGGCAAGGCTGAGCTTGTCGAGGTCCTTGTCCAGGGTCAGCTTTTCCAGGCGCGGACGCGGCTTGGCCACAGTCGATCTCCATTCACTTAGTCGCCAGTAGCGCTACAGGTCAGCGTGTTCAAGCGGAATTGGCGGGAGAATGGCGGCTATGGCCAACGGGCGCTTTTTTCACGCGGGCCGGGCACCGCCCACCCAAATCCGGCCGTCAGCCGTTGGCGCTCTTGGGCACGGGCGCGGGAAGCGCTGACATCCGTTCGCCGAAGTTCAGGATGAGGCTTTTCAGCGAGGGTTCGGCGACGCGGTTTGCCGCCTCCTGGTAAGTGACCCATTCAAGTCGCCGTGTACCCTTCTCAGGGAAATTCTTGCAGAAGTCATCGACTTCAAGCGCGTGCACCTGAACCTTGCAGGAGATCTTCAGGCCATGATTCATGCGCTTCTGGTAGACATAGGCGCCGATTGCGGTCTTGTGCACCTTGCCTTTCACGCCCGCCTCTTCATAGGCTTCGCGCTCCGCGACCTCGTGTGCCCGTTTGCCCTGCATTGGCCAGCCTTTTGGAATGACCCAGCGGCCGGTGTCGCGACTGGTGATGAGGAGGATTTCCAGCGCACGCGTCTTCTTGCGAAAACGGTAGCAGAGCGCGGCATATTGCATGCGCGCCGGGCGGCGCAACATCAGATGCACATCAGCAGCTAGCCGGTTCAAGAAGTTCAAGGGCGCTATTACTCCTGCGAATCAATAGACATCAATTACTGGACAAGTATGACGCGCCTATCTTGCCTGTAAATGACGTCGGTCCAGCGGTTAACTGGCGAGACGGCGTCGCGGTTCCGACAGGCATCGCTACTTCAGCACTAAATATATGTACGCGCTTTCATTTCGCCAAAAAAACAGCCCCGCTAGGCCTGCGGGCTGCATTCCGCTGATTTTTACGACGAACGCAAGACGGGTAAGCCTGAGGGATACTAGGATCCCGCGCGATCCCGCTGCTGAAGCCGCAGCCGCGCGATGCGTGCCCACTCGCCGGTGCGCTCCGCTTCGTGGGCCGCGGCGGCGACGAAGTCGATGTGGCTTTGCGCCGCCGCCTTGGCGGCCTGCGGGTCACCGGCCATGATAGCGGCGTAGATCGCCTCATGCTGGGCGAGAAGCCGATCGCGTGCGCCCGGAGCGCCGAACACCGATGTTCGGTGGAAGAATATCCCCTGGGTCAGAAGCCTGTAGCAGGCGCGCAGCGTATGCAGGAGAATGATGTTGTGGGCGCTCTCGCCGATCGCGTTGTGCAACTCGACGTCAGCCTCCAGTTCCTCGTCGAAGTCGCCGTTGCGATGGGCCGCCCGCATCCGCTCGATGATGCGGGTGAGAATGTCACGGTCGAAATCGGTTGCGCGGCTCGCCGCCAGCTCCGTCGTCAGGCCTTCGAGCTCCCGGCGGTACTCCAGGTAGTCCTGCGTCGCCTTGGGGTGGCGCCCGATGAGCTCGATCAGCGGTTTCGAGAAGATCTGGCCGACCACGTCGGCGACGAACGTGCCGCCGCCATGCCGGCTTTCCACAAGTCCGCGCGCCTCCAGTTCCTTGAGGGCTTCGCGCAGGATCGGTCTCGACACGTCGAAACGCTTCGACAGTTCCCGCTCGCCCGGCAAGCGGTCGCCATCGCGCAACACGCCTTCGAGGATCAGAAGCTCGATCTGCTGCACGACCTCGTCCGCGGTCCGGCTATGGCTGATGCGGGAGTAGAGGTCGATTTGCTCTTCGGTCACGGCGAAACTCTCCTTGGCGAGGCAATCTAGGCAGGCTCGCCCAACTGGTCAAATTGATTGTCCACTTGTCGGCGACACAGACTGATAAAAGTCAAACTGCGTCAATGCGTCCTGTTCATTTTGCGCACTTGGTTGATAAGAGAGTGATGATGAACGCGTGAGGGGGATGAAGCGCTTCATGGCAAAGGGCAGTTTCGCATTTCCGTCCGCGCCGCTGCGTGCGCAGGTTCTCGGTGAAGTTCACTCGCGGCCCTACGCGCTGGTGACGACGCCCCGCGTCATTTTTCAGCTTGCCTTCATGACAGAAGGCGGCTCGGTCGTTGACCACGCCGCATTGTCCGAGCTGTCGCGTTCGCGCGGTATCGCTCCGCCCGGCCGCGACGCCAACCACCACGCCATGCCTTGGGGGCAGGGCACGCTGCGCTGGGAACGGCATACGGAATTCTCGACCTATTTCTGGGACGCACCGGCGCCGGAACAGTTCGGCGGCGAGGTGCCCATTCACCCGTTCGGCGACGGGTTTTCGCCGCCGGGAACGCTGATTTCCGGCATACGTCTCGAAATCCGGGCGGACACGCCCGAGGCGCGCGAGGCGATCAAGGCCTTCGATCCGACCAGCCTCTGTTACAGCGAAACCAAGAACGGCCAGGCCGTGCTCGTGACGGACTTTCGCCAGAACGGCGATGGGCTCACCCAGATACTCGTCATTGACTGCGGCCTGACCGAAGCGGGCACGGGCGCGCTGGTGCAGCGCCTGCTCGATATCGAGACCTATCGCACCCTCGCTATGCTTGGCCTGCCGCTGGCGCAATCGCTGTCGCCGGAAATCCGCCGGACGGAGGACGGCCTGACCGCGATTACGCAGCGAATGAAGGAGAACGTCCGCGAAGAGGCCGACGAGATGCTCGCCGAAATCACCCGGCTTGCCGCCGACGTCGAGGCCGGTGCCGCCCTCAGCCTCTATCGCTTCGGCGCCAGCCGCGCCTATTACGGTATCGTACAGGAGCGCATCCGCACGCTGTCCGAGACGGCCGTGCCCGGTTACGAGACGATCGGCACGTTTCTCGAACGCAGACTGGCACCGGCCATGCGAACCTGCCAGTCGGTCGAGGAACGCCAGGCGAACCTGTCGCGCAAGCTCTCGCGCGCCACGGCGCTGCTTCGCAGTTGGGTGGACGTCGAGCTCGAAAAGCAGAACAGCGCCCTGTTAAACTCGATGGACCGTCGGGCCAAGCTGCAGTTGCGCCTGCAGCAGACCGTCGAAGGCCTGTCGGTCGCCGCCATTTCCTACTACGTCGTTGGCCTGTTCGGTTACCTTGCCAAGGCCGTAAGCTACGAACTGCCGGTCGATCCAGGCCTGCTGACCGGTTTGGCGGTTCCCTTTGCCGTCATCGGCGTCTGGCTCGTGGTCCGGCGTATTCGCCGCCACCACGAGGAAAGCGCGCAGAAATAAAGCAATTCCACGAATGGCGTCTGGGAATGCGCTCGATCCGCCACGCGCGCCTATTGCTCCCAGTAGGGCACCGGTCCGTAGAGTGCCGCCAGGTAGTCGATAAACAGGCGGACCTTGGCGGGCAGGAATTGCCGGCTTGGGTAGACGGCAGAGAGCGTCAGGTTATGGGACCCTTCCCATTGCGGCAGCACCTGGACCAGCTGCCCGGCGCGCAGTTCCTTGCCGATGTCCCAGGTGGAGCGCAGCGCGATGCCGGCGCCGGCGATCACCGCCTCGCGGATGATCTCCGACGAATTGGTGACGAGCGGCCCCTCCGGGCGATAGCTCAGGCTGCCGCCGGGGCCCTCGAGCTTCCAATTGTCGTTGTTGTGCGCCGGCAGGCAGACATGGTTTGCGAGATCGCCGATTTCATGCGGAAGACCGTGGCGGGCCACATAGCTCGGTGCCGCACAGAGGAGGCGACGGACCGGCGCGAGCTTCCGCGCGACGAGGCTTGAATCGGTGAGTTCGCCGATCCGCACGGCGAGATCGAAACCTTCCGCGACGATGTCCGCAAAATCGTCGCTGAGAACGATGTGGAGTTTCAGGTCCGGATGATCCTTCATAAAGCCGGTCAGATGCGGCGCGATGTGCATGCGGCCAAAGGATGTCGGGGCAGTAATCCTGAGCGTACCCTGCGCCTGCGACGAGCGGCCGGAAGCGTAGGCTTCCGCATCCTCGATGCCGGCCAGAATGCCGAGGACGCGGTCATAAAAGCCCTGTCCCGCCTCCGTCAGCGAAATTTGCCGTGTCGTGCGCTGCAGGAGCCGCGTGCCGAGCCTGTCCTCCAGTCGTTTGACGCGCTTGGAGATCACCGCCGGAGAAAGGCTGAGCGCGCGCCCCGCGGCGGACATGCTGCCGGCGGAGACGACCCGCGTGAAGATCTCGAGATCGCCGAGATTTGTCATCAATCTTGTCCATTATTGCCGAAAACGAAAAGCTCATTAGCATTTGCTGGCTGTCGATCCTACTGCATGTCTTCTTAAATCGGAGCCGATGTTAGGAAACATGCGGCGGTTCAAAGTGCTGCCGCGAGTTTTGCGCGTCTGATACGACGCGTGGCGATCTCGTACATCCCGCTTTCACAAAACGGATAAGATGCTCTAGATTCAAACTGCCAACGCGCTTGCGCGTTCATTGAATGCGTGGCGATCTAGTGGTAAACAAAAAATACCACTCTGTGGCAGTTTTGTTTGGGAGTATCTCATGCCGGAGACGATCGGGTTTCTGAAACCGAAACAAGCCGTTCTGGATCGCCGGCAGGAAATCGTCGCGGACCTCAAGGATCTCTTGCCCAAAGGCTGTCTGATCAGCGAGGAGCGCGAGCTGAAGCCCTTCGAGACTGATGCTTTCCTCGCCTATCGGCGGTTGCCGCTTGCCGTGGCTCTGCCGGAAACGACGGAACAGGTAGCCGCCGTACTCAAATATTGCAGCCGCTACGGCATCCCCGTCGTGCCGCGCGGCGCCGGCACATCGCTCTCGGGCGGCGCCATCCCGCAGGAGGATGCCGTCGTTATCGGCCTTTCGAAGATGTCGCGCATTCTCGATATCGATCTCTTCAACAGAACGGCAACGGTTCAGGCGGGCGTCACCAACCTCAATATCTCCGAGGCGGTCTCCGGCGATGGCTTCTTCTATGCGCCCGACCCCAGTTCGCAGCTCGCCTGCACCATCGGCGGCAATATCGGCATGAATTCCGGCGGCGCTCATTGCTTGAAATATGGCGTCACCACCAACAATCTCCTGGGTGTGAAGATGGTGCTTTTCGACGGTACCGTGATCGAAGTCGGCGGCAAGGCGCTGGACGCGGCCGGATATGACCTGCTTGGCCTCGTCTGCGGTTCGGAAGGCCAGCTCGGCATCGTCACGGAAGCAACGGTGCGTTTGATCGCCAAGCCGGAAGGCGCGCGGCCGGTGCTCTTCGGTTTTGCTTCGTCCGAGGCGGCCGGTGCCTGCGTTGCCGATGTCATCGGAGCGGGCATCATTCCTGTCGCGATCGAATTCATGGACAAGCCGGCGATAGAGATCTGCGAAGCCTTCGCGCATGCCGGTTATCCGCTCGATGTAGAGGCTCTGCTGATCGTGGAAGTCGAGGGATCCGAGGCGGAGATGGACGCGATGCTTCAAAGCATCATCGAGGTCGCTCGCCGTCATGGCGTCACCACGATCCGGGAGTGCCAATCGGCGCTCGAGGCGGCGCTGATCTGGAAAGGCCGGAAATCGGCTTTCGGCGCAACAGGCCGCGTCGCGGATTATATCTGCATGGATGGTACGGTTCCGCTCAGCCAGCTCTCGCATGTGTTGCGCAAGACCGGCGAGATCGTCGCCGGCTATGGCCTGCGTGTCGCGAACGTCTTCCACGCCGGAGACGGCAACATGCATCCGCTGATCCTCTACAACATCAACGATCCGGACGATGCCGCCCGCGCCGAGGCGGCCGGCAATGACATCCTCAAGCTCTGTGTCGATGCCGGCGGCTGCCTGACGGGCGAGCACGGGGTCGGCATCGAGAAGCGTGACCTGATGCTGCATCAATACAGTCGGGCCGATCTCGACCAGCAGATGGCGGCACGCGCGGCCTTTGATCCCGAATGGCTCCTCAACCCGTCGAAGGTCTTTCCGCTCGAAGGGCGGCCGGCAGCATGATCGTTCACTTCGAACCAGCCAGCGAGGAGGGGATCGCCTCGATCGTGCGCTCCGCAGCGGCAGAGCGCGTTACGCTGGCGATCGTCGGCGGTGGCACGCGCTCGGGCCTCGGCAATCCGGTGCGGACGGACCGAACGCTCTCGACCCGCCGCCTCTCCGGCATCGTCAGCTACAATCCGGCGGAAATGACCATGAGCGCGCTCTCCGGAACGCCGCTTGCCGAGGTCGAAGCCGCGCTTCGCGCCAACGGCCAGATGCTTTCCTTCGAACCGGTGGATCATCGGCCGATCTTCGCCACGTCGGGCGAGCCGACAATCGGTGGCGTGTTCGCGGCGAATGTTTCCGGTCCCCGGCGCTATGTCTCCGGTGCCGCGCGCGACAGCCTGCTCGGCGTGCGATTCGTCAATGGAGCCGGCGACGTGATCAAGGCTGGCGGCCGGGTCATGAAGAACGTCACCGGGCTCGACCTCGTCAAGCTCATGGCAGGTTCCTACGGCACGCTCGGGATCTTGACGGAAGTCACCTTCAAGGTGCTGCCGCTGCCGCCAACGGCCGCGACGGTGGTCGTCTCGGGTCTCAATGATGCAGAAGCTGCGGCGGCCATGGCCGAGACGATGGCGCTTCCGGTGGAGGCTTCCGGCGCGGCCCATCTGCCGGAGAGCGTGCGCGGACGCTTCCTGGACGGCGCGCTTCCCGAAGGCGCGGCAACTGTTCTGAGGCTGGAGGGCTTGGCGGAATCCGTTGACATACGTGCTGAGAAACTCACTGCGGCGCTTTCCCGGATCGGGCCGGTTTCTCGACTCGACGCGGCGGCAACGGATGCATTGTGGGCGGAAATCCGCGACGTGAAGCCCTATGCCGATGGCACCAGGCGACCATTGTGGCGGGTCTCGGTCGCGCCGTCCGCCGGCCATCAGCTCGTTGCCGCGCTGCGCCTGCAAACCGGCGTCGATGCGTTTTATGACTGGCAGGGCGGGCTTGTATGGCTGCGGATGGAAGCGGACGCTGAGGCGGAGCTCGTGCGCCGCTATGTCGCCGCGCTCGGCGGCGGCCATGCGAGCCTGGTGAGGGCCAGCGACGATGCGCGCGCAAGCGTTCCGGCCTTCGAACCGCAGGCGCCGGCCGTCGCTCAATTGACGGAGCGCATCCGCGCCAGGTTCGATCCGTCGCGGATTTTCAACCCGGGGCGGATGGCAATAGGCGCCCAGGCAGGAGTAGGGAGTGAGTGAAAAGACTTCTTCTGCCGCCGATCTCGCCGACAGGCGCGATCCGTTCGAAACGTGCCATGGGAGAACTCGATGAGCGATACCGGTCCCCGGACACCGCTTTCCCGCCAGACCGATCGCTGGTTGGAACCGGGCAAGGTCAACATTCAGATCATCTATGTGCTTTATCTCGTCAGCTTTGCCATCGGCATCACCGCGCTCATCGGGATCGTGCTGGCTTATCTCAACCGCGAAAAGGCGGAGCCATGGGCAAGGACCCACTATACCTGGGCGATCCGCACCTTCTGGATCGCCTTGCTTTTCTGCATAATTTCGGCGCTGCTTACCGTTATGGTCATTGGCGTTCTAGGCTTTGTGGCCACAGCGGTATGGATCGTCGTCAGATGCGTTGTCGGCTTGCAGAAAGCGGCCCGGGAGGAACCGATCACCAATCCCGAGAGCTGGCTGGTCTAGACTCGGGATTGCAGGGTGGAATGCGGCGGGGCGCGCAAGTCTTCGCCCGGATCCCGCCCTAGGTTATAGGAATAGTGCAACGAATCCGGGTCGCCTTGATCCGGGACCGTCGCTAATTGGAGTATTCGGTTGCAGACCAATTTCTCACCCGCGCAACTCGCCGATCCGCGTGTCGCCGAATCCGAAAAGATCCTGCGCAAGTGTGTCCACTGCGGTTTCTGCACGGCAACCTGTCCGACCTATGTCGTCCTCGGCGATGAACTCGACAGTCCCCGCGGGCGGATCTACCTGATCAAGGACATGCTCGAAAACGGCCGGGCGGCGGACCGCGAGACCGTTACGCATATCGACCGCTGCCTCTCCTGTCTGTCGTGCCTTACCACCTGTCCATCGGGCGTCGACTACATGCATCTGGTCGACCATGCCCGCATCCACATCGAAAAGACCTACAAACGGCCGTTCAAGGATCGCTTCGCGCGCGCCGTTCTCGCCGCGGTGCTGCCCTACCCAAGGCGGTTTCGGTTCGCGCTACGGGCGGCTGGCGTTACCCGCCCATTGGCGGGGCTGGTGAAGCGAATTCCCTGGATGAAGACCTTTGGCGTCATGCTCGACCTGGCTCCGAAAGCGGTGCCACCGGCCTCCGCAGGGACCAGGCCCGCTACCTACGCAGCGAAGGGCGAGCGCCGTGGCCGGGTGGCGATCCTGACCGGCTGTGCGCAGCCGGTCTTGAAGCCTGAGATCAACGAAGCGGCGATCCGGCTGCTCACGGGACAGGGCATCGAGGTTGTCGTCTCCGCCGGCGAGGGCTGCTGCGGAGCGCTGGTCCACCACATGGGGCGGGAGGAACAGGCGCTCGAGGCCGCTCGCCGTAACGTCGATATCTGGTTGAAGGCGGAAGACGAAGACGGTCTTGATGCCGTCATCATTACCGCCTCGGGCTGCGGCACCACGATCAAGGATTATGGTCACATGCTGCGGCTGGATCCGGGATATGCGGAAAAGGCAGCGAAAGTATCCGCATTGGCAAAGGACATCACTGAATACCTGGCGGGTCTCGAATTGCCGCAGCGGGAGAAGCGCGGGATGACGGTTGCCTATCATTCTGCCTGCTCGATGCAGCATGGCCAGAAGATCACCGCGGCGCCGAAAGAGCTGTTGAAGCGGGCCGGCTTCACGGTTCGCGAGCCGGCCGAGGGCCACCTCTGTTGCGGGTCCGCGGGCACCTACAACATCCTGCAATCCGAGATATCGGAGAAACTCAAGGCGCGCAAAGTGCGCAACATCGAAGCGACGAAACCGGATGTGATTGCGACCGGCAATATCGGTTGCATCACGCAGATCGCGACCGGAACGGCGCTTCCGATCTTGCACACGGTCGAACTCCTGGACTGGGCTTATGGCGGGCCGAAACCTGCCGGTCTCTGACGTCAAAAATACGAATGCCGGCACTGATCGGTGCCGGCATTCGTCACGTTGCTGCCTTGATAAACTCAGCCGCCGAAGATCTGGCGGAAAATGTCCACGCCGCGATCGTCGTAATTGACGTCGCCGTGTTTGTTGCCCGGGCCGATGACGATCACTTTCGTCCCGATGCCGGCACGGTCGTAAAGGTGCTCGACGTCCTCGTTCATCATCCGGATGCATCCCGACGACATGTTCTGGCCAATGGTCCAGGGCTGGTTCGTGCCGTGAATGCGGAAGATCGTGTCGCGGCCGCCCTTGTAGAGATAAAGCGCGCGGGCGCCGAGCGGATTGTCGATGCCGCCTTGCTGGGTGATTGGCAGGATGCGGCCCTTCGCGGCTTCTCGCACGCGCATTTCCGCCGGAGGCGTCCAGCTTGGCCACTCGGCTTTGCGGCCGACCTTGACGACACCGGACCAGCCGAAGCCTTCGCGACCGACGCCGATGCCGTAACGCGTCGCGCGGTTCGGGCCGTCGATGTAATAGAGGTACTTGTTGTTCGTATCGACGATAATGGTGCCGGGAGCTTCATTCGTCCGGAAACGGACCTTGGTGCGCCAATATCTTTGCGGCGGCCGCTTCTGATAGGCGGCCAGCAGAATGTCGGAACGCTTGGCGGTGGCCTCCAGTGCATTCGCCGGAGTGAACGCCGATGCATTCGTCGCACCAAACAGTGCCGTGGCCGCGACAGCGAGCGCAACCACCTTCTTGGCATGAAATTTCATTAACGATTCCCTCTCAACCCTAATCGCGTGCAGGTTCGGCAAATTACCTGCAAGCTCAAGCCTGCGCCATATCCGATAGAGCATAGGCACCGGCGTAACTTGTATCTCTGGGAACAGCTGTTGCGTTTGGAGCACTGTTGCCAGGGCGAACGCAATCTGTACGCGGGTTATTCAGGTGAAGGGCGGTTTTATATCACGATAACCTTCGTGCCCACGTTCACGCGTTCATAGAGATCGACGACATCTTCGTTGCGCATGCGGATGCAGCCGGACGAGACGCCATAGCCGATCGTCCAGGGCGCGTTGGTGCCGTGAATGCGGTAGAGCGTGGAGCCGAGATACATGGCCCGGGCGCCGAGCGGGTTTCCGGGGCCGCCTTCCATGCGGGCCGGCAGATAATGCCCCTTCGCGGCTTCCCGCGCGATCATTTCCTGTGGCGGCGTCCAGGTCGGCCACTCCGCCTTCCGGGTAATCTTGTGCGCGCCGGCCCATTCGAAGCCAGGTTTGCCGACACCGACGCCATAGCGACGGGCTTCGCCCTTGCCTGTGACGAGATAGAGGAAGCGGTTGTTGGTGTCGATCACGATCGTGCCAGGCTTCTCCGGACCATCATAGGCCACGGTTTGCGGCAGGAACTGCGGATCGAACTTCGTCTTCGTCGGCTTTTGCGCGCGCACGGCCGCAACCGGCTGCACCAATGCCGGCGCAGTTAGGCGCTTTGCCTGACGTCCGTCGAACTGCTTTCGGGTGGCCGTCGGCATCTGCGGACGGTAGGCGACCGGACGCGCCTGCTGCCCGCCAAGCTGCATCAACCAGGGGGCGGTGAGATCCGGGCTGACGATAACGGGCGGACGATTGTGATACCGGTCGCGCGCGCCGGCCTCGCCGGCAACGACACAGAGGAGGGATATGGCAAGAAAAAGGGATTTTTTCATCATGGGCGGACTCGCTACATTGCGCCGAAAATTTTCAAAGAAAGGCTCCATGGCCGGGAAAGCGGCGCTTTCGCCGGCCAGGCGCGCCTGGCAATGGCCTGATCGTGGCATCGCGTTGCCACCGAAAGGTAAACGGCCATTCATTAAAAGGCCGGCGCGCGGATAAAGCTCTGGGTAGGGTTATCGGCCACTTTATGAAAGTGGTTTGCGAGTGGTAAACAGAACAAAAGAGCAACCGAGAGAGAATGAAACAATGGCCGCCAAAGGCTTGATTACCGGAGATGATGGACTTGATCGCTGCGCCTGGCACGGCAATCTCGAGGACTACCGGCGCTACCATGACGAGGAATGGGGCCGGCCGGTTACGGACGATCACCGGCTGTTCGAGAAGATCTGCCTGGAAGGCTTTCAGTCGGGCCTGTCGTGGCTGACGATCTTGCGGAAGCGCGAAGCGTTTCGCGCCGCCTTCGCCGGCTTCGATTTCGACCGTGTCGCCGAATTCGGCGAGGCCGATATCGAGCGTTGCCTCGCGGACACCGGCATCGTGCGCCATCGCGGCAAGATTGTCTCGACCATCAACAATGCGCGGCGGGCCAAGGAACTGCGCACGGAGTTCGGCTCACTCGCCTCCTATTTCTGGTCCCATGAGCCGGATCAGAGCGAGCGTCCGAAGGTCGTGAGCTACGAGGCCTTGATCGCCAATCCGACGACCGTAACGTCCACGCGCATCTCGAAAGACCTGAAGAAACGCGGCTGGACCTTTGTCGGACCGACGACGATCTACGCCTTCATGCAGGCCATGGGCCTCGTCAACGACCATATCGAAGGGTGTTTTTGCCGCGCAGGCATCGAGGATATGCGGCAGCAATTAAAAAGGCCGGCGCGTCAGTCCGCGTGAACCGGCGGCGCCAGCCGGAAAACCTCTCCCGTCGGGCCTCCTGCTTTGTTCAACAGTAGAATGCCTTGACGGGAGAGAAGATCTTGTTCATTGGCCGCCGTTCTTGGCAAGCCATTCCTTCATCATCTTGATCTCGCCTTCCTGGGCCTTGATGATGTCCTCCGCCAGCTTGCGGATCTCGTCATCCTTGCCGTGTTCCAGCTCGATCTTGGCCATGTCGATCGCTCCCTGGTGGTGAGCGATCATGCCGCGCACGAAGTCGAGGTCGGTTTTGCCGGTGAAGGCGATATCCATGTCTTTGTGCATCTTGGCGTTTGCTGCGGCAAAGGCCTTGCTGGACGGCGAAACATCGCCGGCCGGGTTTGCCGCCTCCGTCGAGCCGTGCATGGTTCCGTGGCCGCTTTCCTGCGCAAGGGAAGGGGTGGTCGCAAGTGCTGCCAGCATGAGGGCGGCGGCGATCGTTTTCAGGGACATGATATTTTCCTTTCGAAATCCTATCCGGCATTCGCGGGCGCTTGTCCGCGATATGCGGGATTGTTTCGCTTCCGGGCGGTTTCGCCAAAAACGGAGAGATGTTTCATTTCAAACGTTCGGAACATTCCTCGCGGAGCGACCGCGTGGTTCCCTAGATCGAAAGGAAGGGCCTGGGCGGCGGAACCTGCGGCCTCACGCTCTCGCCGAGAGGTTTCGCGTAATGCCGCAAGGAAAGGCGGGTGGACGGGGTTTCGGGCCGCGTCAATTTGGACTGAGCGGGGCTGATTGCCAGGCACGCCGAGCACAGCGCCGGATGCAGAGGCTTCGTGGGAAGATCGCAGCGCTCTGTCGTCTCGCAGCGCGCGTCATGATTTGCTGAAGCGTGATGATCGGCGGCAACGGCTGCCGAGTGATGATGGCCCACTCCCGTCGCGGCAACATCCCGCGCCTGTGCCACGGCCGACGGGGCGCCGATGAGTGGCGCAGACAGAAACAGCAGAACGAGGGCGAGGCGACGCAGCATGCATGTAAGATAAGATAAATTTCGGCCAGTGAAAGAGGGACAGGCCGCCCCAATCACCTGCTCAACAGTTCCCGGTGTCGGGGAAGGCAAATATGCCTTCCAGCATGCCGTCTCCGACTTCACTGGCAAGCGTCGAGTTTCCGACGCAACAAAGCGGCGAGGCTTGTCCGGATCGACTACGCACGCGCGTGGAAAAACAGAAGGAAGACGGCGTCCCGGTCGCCTGCTCCAGAATGTTCAGAATTATTGACCTGTCGTCTCCGTCGTGGACGCGCAGCAGGTCGATGATACCGCACGGGTTCTGCCGTGCGCCGAGAAGCGCGAGCGTCCGCGGCCCCAGAAGAAAGGTGCCGTTGGCGAGATTGCAGTGCCACGGCTCGACGAGATAATCCCCTTGCGCCAGATCGCGCGTCCAGCCCTCATGGGCCTCCAGATGGGCGGGCTTGATTGCGCCGCGACCGGGTCTCATAAATTTCAGCATGCCGCCAAAATCTCCGCTGAAGCCCTTGCGTCGTTCGCGCGCTCTCGCGTCGCGCCGACCTTTGTTCCGGCTTTCAAGCAGAATATTGCCCGGGGTCTGCCCGCGGCAAAGCGTTGCATGATTTCTGCCGCCGTATCGCATTGGGCTGCCGGACAACCCAGTCGACCAGCACTTAACCTATAGGAGAATATCGCCATAAGTACAATCACAGCTTTGTTACATTCGAGATTGACGCCTGTTGTGGAGCGACGGAGCTCTCGAAAGAAAGCTGAAGCGTGCGTCGAGGAGGTTTCTCGCGCCCACCACGGGCGCGCCCTTTATTCCGGCTGCCCTTGCCGCCCTTGACGTGATCCGGTAGGGAAGGCACCGATAAAATTTGACAGTCCGGAAATACTTTCAATGAACGAGAAACCGAAGAAACCGCAGAAGCTCAAGGCTCGCATTCCGCGTGGCTTTGTCGATCGTTCGGCGGCGGATATCCGCGCCGTCAACGAAATGCTCGCCAAGATCGAGGAGGTCTACGAGCGCTACGGTTTCGATCCGGTGGAAACCCCGTTGTTCGAATATACCGACGCGCTGGGAAAGTTCCTTCCCGACAGCGATCGGCCGAACGAAGGCGTCTTCTCGCTGACGGACGACGATGATCAGTGGATGAGCCTGCGCTACGACCTGACGGCACCGCTCGCGCGGCACGTGGCGGAGAACTTCAACGAGATCCAGCTTCCCTACCGGACCTATCGGGCCGGCTACGTCTTCCGCAACGAGAAGCCGGGCCCGGGACGTTTCCGCCAGTTCATGCAGTTCGACGCCGACACCGTCGGCGCGGCGGGCGTCCAGGCCGATGCCGAGATGTGCATGATGATGGCCGACACCATGGAAGCGCTCGGCATTCAGCGCGGCGACTATGTGATCCGCGTCAACAATCGCAAGGTTCTCGACGGTGTGCTCGAGGCAATCGGCCTCGGTGGCGACGAGCACGCGAATGCGCGTCTGACGGTTTTGCGTGCAATCGACAAGCTCGACAAGTTCGGCCCGGAAGGCGTCCGGCTGCTGCTGGGCGAAGGCCGCAAGGATGAAAGCGGCGACTTCACCAAGGGTGCGGGTCTGAATGACGAGCAGATCCGCAAGATCCTGTTTTTCGTCGGCATCACCGACTATGCGAAGAGCGCCGATGAACTCGCCGATCTCGTTGCCGGAACTGCCAGGGGCGGGGAGGGCGTCGAGGAACTCAATGCGATCCGCAGCCTCGTGCTCAGCGCGGGTTATGAAGCGGACCGCATCAAGATCGACCCCTCGGTCGTGCGCGGCCTTGAATATTACACCGGCCCCGTCTTCGAGGCCGAGTTGCAATTTGCGGTCACGAACGAGAAGGGCGAGGAGGTCGTTTTCGGCTCGGTCGGCGGCGGCGGCCGTTATGATGGCCTCGTCTCGCGCTTCATGGGGCAGCCGGTGCCGGCAACGGGCTTCTCGATAGGCGTGTCGCGGCTGATGACGGCGCTGAAAAATCTCGGCAAGCTCGGGACCGACGACCTGATCGCGCCGGTGGTCGTCTGCGTCATGGACCGTGACATCGAAAGCATGGGCCGCTACCAGCGCTTCGTCCAAGAGCTGCGCCATTCCGGCATCCGTGCCGAGATGTACCAGGGCAACAAGAAGAATTTCGGCGACCAGCTCAAATACGCCGATCGCCGCGGTTCGCCGCTGGCGGTCATCCAGGGCGGCGATGAGCGCGCCTCGGGCGTCGTGCAGATCAAGGACCTGATCGAGGGCAAGCGCCTCTCGGGCGAAATCCAGGACAATGTCGCCTGGCGCGAGGCGCGCGTGGCGCAGGTCTCCGTGCCGGAAACTGATCTGGTCGCGAAGGTGCGCGAGATGCTGGCGGCACAGGCCGAGGATCGAACAAGGGCGAACTGACCGCGATGCCTCTGATCAATCTCCCCGCCTTTGCTGGCGACCTGCTTGCCGATTTTGAGCGGATGGAGACGCTGCGTGTCGACACACCGGTGATCCAGCCGGCCGAGCCCTTTCTCGACATGGCCGGGGAAGACCTGCGGCGGCGTATTTTCATGACGCAGAGCGAGACGGGCGAGAGCCTTTGCCTTCGTCCGGAATTCACGATTCCGGTCTGCATTCGACATATCGAGACCGCGACCGGCACGCCGCAGCGCTATGCCTATCTCGGCGAAGTGTTCCGCCAGCGACGCGAGGGATCGGGCGAGTTCTATCAGGCCGGCATCGAGGACCTCGGTGAGCCGGACACGGCGCGGGCGGACGCGAGAGCCGTCGGCGACGCGATGCAGGTTCTTGCCAACAGATTGCCGGGACGGCGGCTGAAGGTGACGCTGGGCGACCAATCGGTGTTCGAAGCAGTGATCGCCGCCTGCGGGCTGCCGGCCGGTTGGCAGAAGCGGCTGATCCATGCCTTTGGCGATCCGAAACAGCTGCAGAAGCTTCTGGGGGAGCTCGCCGATCCGAAATCCGCGGGCGTCTTCGGCCATGAGGTCGAGCGGCTTGCGATCATGGGCATGCTTGAGGACGAAGACCGGCTCGTCGCCTATATAGCTCAGACCATGGAAGCCACAGGCTATTCGACCAATACCAGCCGGTCGCCCCGCGACATCGCTCGCCGCCTCAAGGAGAAATTGGAGCTGGCGAACACGCGGCTCGACAAGACCTCGCTCGCCGTCATGCGCGAATTCCTGACGCTGGACTTGCCGCTGGCCGACGCGCCAGCTGCGCTTTTCGGCTTCGCCGCGAAGTCCGGGTTGAAAATCGAAGCGGCGCTGTCGCTCTTCGACGCGCGCGTTGCGGCCCTTTCGCGTGCGGGCGCCGATATAGATCTCATCCGCTATCGGGCCGCCTTCGGCCGCCCGCTCGACTACTATACCGGCCTCGTCTTCGAGATCGAGATCGAAGGGACGGCGGCAGTTCTGGCCGGTGGCGGACGCTTCGACCGCCTGCTGACGCTGCTCGGCGCCCGCGAACATATTCCGGCGGTCGGCTTCTCCCTCTGGCTTGACCGGATCGAGCATGCGGTTGCTACCGCGGGGGGCGTGAAATGACGATCACGATTGCACTGCCTTCGAAGGGCCGGATGAAGGACGATGCTTCGGCGATCTTCGAGCGCGCCGGAATGAAGATCGTCGCCGTCGGCAACGACCGCTCCTATCGCGGCCGCGTGGAGGGCTGGGACGACGTCGAGATCGCCTTTCTCTCGGCCTCGGAAATTTCCCGCGAAATCGGCAGCGGCGCAGTCGATTTCGGCGTCACCGGCGAAGATCTCGTTCGCGAGGGCCTGGCCGATGCCGATGCACGCGTGGAGTTCTGCGCCCGGCTCGGCTTCGGCCATGCCGACGTCGTCGTGGCCGTGCCGGAAATCTGGTATGACGTCGATACCATGGCGGATCTCGGCGATGTTGCTGCCGACTTCCGGGCGCGTCACGGGCGCAGGCTTGCGATCGCCACCAAATACTGGCGACTGACCCAGCAATTTTTCTCCGGAAGCCATGGCATCCAGCTCTATCGCATCGTCGAGAGCCTGGGGGCCACGGAAGGCGCGCCGGCTTCCGGCTCGGCCGACATTATCGTAGACATCACCTCGACCGGCTCGACGCTTAAGGCGAACCACCTCAAGATCCTTTCGGATGGCGTAATTCTACGGTCGGAAGCCTGCTTCGTCAGGGCTCGGAAGGCTGTCCATGCGGAAGACCCTGTTGTCGACCGGATCATTGCATCCATCCGCGCTGCGCTCTGACACGGTTCTTTCGGGAGAAATGACGGAGCGATGCAATCGCTCGCGGAAATTTTGCCTAACAAATGGAATTGCGACGACCTATGTAGGGGCGGCACGTCTCACCTTCAGCATCCCACCTTGAGGCATCCTTATGGCTGATCTTTCCTCTTTCCCGATCACGACCCGCTGGCCGGCGACCAACCCGGACATTATCCAGCTCTATTCGCTGCCGACCCCGAACGGCGTGAAAATCTCTATCGCCCTGGAAGAACTGGGCCTGCCCTACGAGCCGCATCGCATTGCGTTCGATGCCAATGAACAGAAGTCGCCTGAATTCCTGTCGCTCAACCCGAACGGCCGAATCCCGGCGATCATCGACCCGAACGGACCTGGCGGAAAGCCGATCGGTCTCTTCGAATCCGGTGCGATCCTGGTTTATCTGGCAGAAAAGACAGGAAAGCTTATCCCGGCCGATGCCGCCGGCCGCTACGAGACGCTTTGCTGGGTGATGTTCCAGATGGGTGGGGTTGGCCCGATGCTCGGTCAGTTCGGGCATTTCTTCAAATTCGCGGCCGAAAAGGTCGCCAACAACTCCTATCCGGTGGAACGCTACCGCGATGAATCGAAGCGCCTGCTTGGCGTTCTCGAGACGCGCCTGAAAGGCCGGCAATGGCTGATGGGCGACGAGTACACCATCGCCGACATTGCCACCTATCCGTGGGTAGAGGGGGCCCGCAGATTCTACGGCGGTGAGGAAGTGCTCGACTATGAGAGCTTCCCGAACGTCATGGCCTGGGTCGACCGCGGTCTCGCCCGACCGGCTGCGCAAAAGGGCATGGAAATCCCGCGGAAGCCCTGATCCTGCAGGCGGTCTTGCCGTTCCGTCCGAGTTGACGAAGCTCGGGCGGAGAGGGTACGGCTGGCGGAACGCGAGCATCAACTGACGGGTGGAGCAGGTGTCGGGAAGACTTGTTGTTGTCGGCGGCGGCCAGGCCGCTTTTGCCTTGGTTGCCAAACTTCGCGCTTTGAAGGACGAGCGGCCGGTGACGATCGTCGCCTCGGAGGAAAGCCTTCCTTACCAGCGGCCGCCGCTTTCCAAAAAATATCTGCTCCGCGAAATGACTCTCGATCGGCTGCTCTATCGGCCGGAGGCCTGGTATTCGGAGCACGACATCGACATTCGCCTGTCGACGACGGTCACACGCATCGACCGCGGGCCAAAACACGTAACGCTGAGCGACGGATCGGTGCTCGGCTATGAGACGCTCGCCTTCGCAACGGGGGCGACGCCGCGCCGGTTGCCCGCCTCGGTCGGTGGCGATCTTGCCGGCGTCTACGTCGTGCGCGATTTCAAGGA
The DNA here is from genome assembly GCF_030124405.1 of Sinorhizobium sp. 7-81. Taxonomy (NCBI): domain Bacteria; kingdom Pseudomonadati; phylum Pseudomonadota; class Alphaproteobacteria; order Hyphomicrobiales; family Rhizobiaceae; genus Sinorhizobium; species Sinorhizobium sp. 7-81. The sequence continues at coordinate 753,629 of NZ_JASKLT010000001.1, forward strand.
TGCCGACCTGCTGGCCGAGGAGATGCAGCCCGGGCGCCGCGCGCTGGTGGTCGGCGGAGGCTATATTGGTCTCGAGGCTGCGGCAGTCGCCCGGACCTGCGGCATGGACGTAACCGTCATCGAAATGGCGGACCGCATCCTCCAGCGCGTCGCCTCCGCTGCCACCTCCGCGATCGTTCGCGGGATTCACCGCTCCCGCGGCGTCGATATCCGTGAAGGCATGGGACTCCACCGCCTGATCGGCGACAACGGTCGCGTAACTGCCGCCGAGCTTGCTGACGGCTCGACGATTGCAGTCGACGTGGTGATCGTCGGCATCGGCATTATCGCGAACGACGCGCTGGCGCATGAGGCGGGCCTGGAGACCGCCAATGGTATCATCGTCGACAGCCACGGCCGAACCTCCGATCCGGCGATCTTTGCCATGGGCGACTGCGCTGTCCTGCCGTGGCAGGGCATGCGGATCCGCCTGGAATCGGTACAGAACGCCGTTGACCAGGCGGAGGCCATTGCTGCCATCCTCGCCGGCAGCTCCGAGCCCTACGATCCGAAGCCCTGGTTCTGGTCGGACCAGTATGACGTGAAGCTCCAAATCGCCGGCTTTGGGCTCGGTCACGATGAAACGCTTGTTCGACCGGGTCAACGTGAAGGCAGCGTATCGGTCTGGTACTTCCGACAAGGCAAATTCGTCGCCGTCGATGCCATCAACGATGCCAAGGCCTATGTGACGGGAAAGAAGCTGCTCGAAGCGGGGATAACGCCGGATCGAGCGAAACTTGCCGACCCTGACACTGACCTCAAGTCGCTGCTCGCCTAATGCATGTCGCCCAAAAGTGGGCAGCGGTTTTGGGACAACGACATGCATAAAAGCAATGATCTAAAGCGCGTCGCATGCGACGCGCTTTAGGCGGCGACATCGCTCGGATTTCGGGATCCGTTAACGAAGAAAGCACTGTTCCGTTTCAGAGCAGTGGCCTTCGACGGATCTTCACGCTTCCTTAAACGGCCAAACGCCAACAGATACGACGAGGCGGCGCGGGCGATCTGCGTCCGCGTACTGCTTTGTTTGGGCGATCCGTGATGTTCAAGATCCTGACATGCCTCGCGGTGGAACACGATCCGCGACTGGTTGTATTGGCGGCGTTGATTTGCTTCCTGTCGAGTTTCGGCGCGGTCACCTTGCTTCAGCATGCGCGCGCTGCGACCGGCAGACCACGCGCAGTCTGGGTCGCCGCCGCCGGTATCGCCAGCGGCTTCGGGATATGGGCGACCCATTTCATCGCCATGCTTGCCTACGATCCGGGTGTCGTGGTCGGATATCAGGTCGACCTCACGACGCTGTCGCTGGCGGTGGCAATTGTCCTGACCACATCGGCGCTGGGCATCGCGACCTATGTGGCGGGGCGCGGCGGCTGGCTGTTCGGCGGTCTGGTGCTTGGCGCCGGCGTCGCCTCGATGCACTTTCTCGGCATGACGGCACTTGAAGTGAACGGCTCCATCCGCTGGGACGCGACGCTCGTCATCGTTTCGATCCTTGCCGGATCGCTGTTCGACGTGGCAGCGCTCTTCGCGGTCGCCCACGGTAATCAGCGGCTGAGGGTCAAGCTCCTTGCCACGGCGGCAATGACCCTTGGCATCGTGGCACTGCATTTCACCGCGATGGGCGCGGTGACGATCGAGGCTGGCCCGGCGGCCGAGGCGAGCCGAGGCATGATACAGCCGCATCTCTTGGCCTTCGTCATTGCCGGAACGGTTTTCTTCCTGCTGTCGATCGTTCTGATTGCCGCCGGTTTCGCCCGGCAGGCGGAGAGCCTGGCCGCCGCCTCGGATATGGACTTTGCCCGCCTCGTCCGCAGCGTCAAGGACTATGCGATCTGCATGCTCGACACCGAAGGCCATGTGGCCAGCTGGAATGCGGGCGCCGAGGCGAACAAGGGGTACACTGCCGACGAGATCATCGGCAGGAACTTCGCCTGCTTCTACGCAGCGGAAGAAAGAGAGGCGAAGCTGCCGCAACAGGCACTGCACCTCGCCCTTCTCAACGGGAAATATGAGGCGGAAGGCTGGCGCTTCCGCAAGGATGGTACGCGCTTCTGGGCGCATGTGGTTATCGAACCGATCATCGATGAAGGCGGACGGCACGCCGGTTTCATCAAGATTGCCAAGGACATCACCAAGGAAAAGGCGAACGCCGACCGCATCGCCGAGGTCAGCAAGAATCTCGACATTGCGCTGGAGAACATGACGCAGGGCATATGCCTGTTCGACAGTGCCGACCGCCTGCTGGTTTCGAACGGGCGTTGCCTCGAAATCTTCAGCCTCCCCGAGTCGCTCGCCGGAAGGGGGCTGACATTCCGGGAAATTCTCGATCGGGCATTTGCCCGGGCCTATCCCGATCCTGCGGTGGCGAAGGCCAAGGCGGAGGAAGCCTATCAGAAACATCGGATCGACATCGTCGGCAAGGGCGGAGCCGATCTCGTCGAGAAACTGCCGAACGGGCGCTCGATCCTGACGAAGCACCGCATGCTGCCGGACGGCGGGTGGGTCTCCACTTACGAAGACATCACCGAGCGACTGGACTCTGAGGAACAGATTTCGTTCCTCGCCCGACACGACAGCCTGACGGGGCTACCCAACCGGTTGCAGTTCAACAGCTACCTCGAGGAGGAGCTCGACGCCGCTGCCTGGTTCTCGCGCAAGGTGGCCGTCATCGGCATCGACCTGAACAAGTTCAAGGAAGTCAACGATCTGCACGGCCACGCGGCGGGCGACTTCGTGCTGGTCACGCTCGCGCAACGGATGAAGGCGTTTCTTCAGGATGGCGAGTTCGTTGCGCGTTTTGGGGGCGACGAGTTCGCGGCAGTAAAGCGTTTCGAAGAGCTTGCCGAACTCAATGATTTCCTGCGGCGCATCGAAAACTGCCTGCATGAGGAAATGCGCTTCGGCGATTTCGAGCTGAAATCCGGCGGCAGCATGGGCGTCGCGATCTATCCGCAGGACGCGGAGACCGCCGACACACTGATCAACAATGCCGATCTCGCCATGTATCGCGCCAAGGCGGCGTTGAACCAGACGGTCTGCTTCTACGAGGTTTCCATGGACGAGGCCGCCCGCAAGCGCAGGGCACTCGCAAACGACCTCTGGGACGCCGTCGAAAAGAAGCAACTGGCGCTTCACTATCAGGTGCAGAAATCGGTGATGACGGGCGACGTCACCGGCTATGAGGTGCTGTTGCGCTGGCACCATCCCGAGCGCGGCATGGTGCCGCCAAACGAATTCATCCCGTTGGCGGAGGAGTGCGGCGCGATCCTGCCGATCGGCGAATGGGTCTTGCGCGAGGCCTGCCGCGGGGCCGTCGGCTGGGACAGCCAACACAAGATTGCCGTCAACCTTTCGCCGGTGCAACTGGCCAATGGCGACATCGTCAGCCTCGTCCAGCAGGTGCTCGCGGAAACCGGGCTCAGCCCGAAGCGGCTCGAACTCGAGATCACAGAGTCTACCATCATCGACGATAAGGAACGCGCGCTGCTGACGCTGCGCCAGATCAAGGAGCTTGGGGTCACCATCGCCATCGATGACTTCGGCACCGGCTACTCGTCGCTGGAGACGTTGCGGTCGTTTCCTTTCGACAAGATCAAGCTCGACAAGAGCTTCATGTGGGAGGTCGAGGGCAGTCCTCAGGCGAAAGCGATTGTCCGGGCCATTCTCGCCCTTGGACAAAGCCTTTCCGTGCCGGTCCTCGCCGAGGGCGTCGAAACGCAGAGCCAGCTCGAGATCCTTCAAGCGGAGGGTTGCGACGAGGCGCAGGGCTACCTGCTCGGGCGACCCGCGCCCATCAGCGCCGTCGTCGGCACTCGGGTGCAAGCCGCTGTCGCTTGATGCGACTAGATCATTTCACTGTTTCGATGAAACAATGAAATGATCTATTGCCTCAGCACAACCTGCGCGCCTTCCACCATAAAACGCGGGAAGAAGAAGACCCCTGCCATCGAGCCTGAATAGCGCTCTTCGAGACCGGACGACTCACCGATGCAGAAGACCGGCTGCTTTTGCCCTGTTTCCAGGACGATCGTCGTGGAAAAGCAGAAGGTCGAGCAGGACGTTGCCGCCTGCTCGAAAAGTTCGAGCACGTGATTGCGATCGGCCGGATCGTAACAGCGGACGAAATTGAGCAATCCGCATTCGTTGTCGCGCAGACCGTGAATGGCCGCAGCCCTGTCACCGAGGATGAAGAGACCTGTGGTGAGATCGCCCGACCAGCCTTCGGAAACACAGAATTGCGCAAGTATTTCCTGATGCGGGAGCCCGTAAACGCCTGAGGAGAGGGAATTTGTTCTTGCGATCTTAAACACGGCTTACCCCAGAATGTGCCTCAGCGAACCATCCGTGTCCAAGCCGGACAGACGCATTTCCGAAAGACCGCTATGCCTGGCCCGAGGGCGAACGCGCTCCTCGGCCATGCTGATTACTTGGTCGATAGTTCCGGCGCAGAAATGACAGCCCGCCAAGCGAAGTCATTTCGCAAGAAGGTCGGCTATGTTGCGATCAGATATCCAATAGGCTTGGTGATGCTCTCTGCGAAAACGGGTGCACTAGCCGGCATCAAGAAAACGCGCACATGCGCGCTCAGTTGTGTCTGCCCTCCGGTCTCGCGTCAAGCGTCACTTTGGGCGCCCTTATAGTTCGTATTTTGCCTACTTCAACGATTTTTTGCGCTGATTTGGGCGGGGGTTCTTTTTACCGTGCGCCCTGTTCGAGATCAGCGGCGTGGTTTGACAAAACACAAAAAGGGCGGCTCGAAAGCCGCCCTTTCAGTCCGGTACCGGAATGGATCACGCGATGCTCTTTGAAACATCGCTGTGACAAGGCTGATGCCTTATCACATCATGTCCATTCCACCCATTCCGCCCATGCCGCCAGGCATTGCCGGAGCGTCCTTCTTCGGCAGCTCGGCGATCATGGCTTCGGTGGTGACGAGGAGGCCAGCAACCGAGGCTGCGTCCTGCAGGGCGGTGCGAACGACCTTGACCGGGTCGATGATGCCCATGGCGATCATGTCGCCATATTCACCGGTCTGTGCGTTGTAGCCGAAGTCGTCGGTGTTCTTCTCGAGGATCTTGCCGACAACGATGGAGGCTTCATCACCAGCGTTTTCCACGATCTGGCGGGCCGGAGCCTGCAGAGCGCGGCGAACGATGTTGATACCGGCTTCCTGATCGTCGTTTTCGCCCTTGACGGTGATCTTGACCGAGGAGCGCAGCAGGGCAACGCCGCCGCCCGGTACGATACCTTCCTGAACGGCAGCGCGCGTCGCATTGAGTGCGTCGTCGATGCGGTCCTTCTTTTCTTTCACTTCAACTTCGGTCGCACCGCCGACGCGGATGACGGCGACGCCGCCAGCGAGCTTGGCCAGGCGCTCCTGCAGCTTCTCGCGGTCGTAGTCCGAAGTGGTTTCTTCGATCTGGGCCTTGATCTGTGCAACCCGGCCTTCGATATCCGACTTCTGGCCGGCACCGTCGACGATCGTCGTGTTTTCCTTGGAGATCGAAACCTTCTTCGCACGGCCGAGCATGTCGAGCGTGACGTTTTCAAGCTTGATGCCGAGGTCTTCGGAGATCACCGTGCCGCCCGTCAGGATGGCGATGTCTTCGAGCATGGCCTTGCGGCGGTCGCCGAAGCCCGGAGCCTTGACAGCAGCGATCTTCAGGCCGCCGCGCAGCTTGTTGACGACGAGCGTTGCGAGCGCTTCGCCTTCGACGTCTTCAGCGATGATGAGGAGCGGTTTGCCGTTCTGGACGACAGCTTCGAGAACCGGGAGCATCGCCTGGAGGTTGGAGAGCTTCTTCTCGTGCAGGAGAATGAAAGCGTCTTCGAGGTCGGCGACCATCTTTTCCGGGTTCGTGACGAAGTAGGGCGAAAGGTAGCCGCGGTCGAACTGCATGCCTTCGACGACTTCAAGTTCGGTTTCGGCGGTCTTGGCTTCTTCGACCGTGATGACGCCTTCGTTGCCGACCTTCTGCATTGCTTCTGCAATGTCGAGGCCGATCTGCTTTTCACCGTTTGCGGAGATCGTGCCGACCTGGGCAACTTCTTCCGAGGTGTTGATCTTCTTGGCCTTGGCTTGCAGGTCCTTGACGACTTCGGTGACGGCGAGGTCGATGCCGCGCTTCAGGTCCATCGGGTTCATGCCGGCAGCAACGGCCTTGGCGCCTTCGCGAACGATTGCCTGGGCGAGAACGGTTGCGGTCGTCGTGCCGTCGCCGGCGATGTCATTGGTCTTCGAAGCGACTTCGCGGACCATCTGGGCGCCCATGTTCTCGAACTTGTCTTCGAGTTCGATTTCCTTGGCGACCGAAACGCCGTCCTTGGTGATGCGCGGAGCGCCGAAGGACTTGTCGATGACGACGTTACGACCCTTCGGGCCGAGCGTCACCTTGACTGCATCGGCGAGAATGTCGACGCCGCGCAGCATCTTCTCGCGCGCGGAACGGCCGAACTTGACTTCTTTAGCTGCCATTTTTGAAAGCTCCTGGTTTCGAAGTTCCGGGACGTGCCCGGTTTCAAATTACGGAAGTTGAAGGGTGTCGGCCGATCAGCCGATGATGCCCATGATGTCGGCTTCCTTCATGATCAGAAGGTCTTCGCCGTTGATCTTGACTTCGGTGCCGGACCACTTGCCGAACAGGACGCGGTCGCCAGCCTTGACATCGAGCGGAACAACCTTGCCGCTTTCGTCACGGGCACCCGAACCGACAGCCACGATTTCGCCTTCTTGCGGCTTTTCCTTTGCGGTGTCCGGAATGATGATGCCGCCCTTGGTCTTTTCTTCAGACTCGACGCGGCGGACGACGACGCGGTCGTGCAGCGGACGGAAATTGGTGCTTGCCATTGTCTAATCCCTCGATCAAATGACACTGCGGATCACTGATGGATCCACTGGATGGGTGTTAGCACTCATATCTCACGAGTGCTAGCGCCAGCCGAGATAGGACCGTGCGCCAAATGAGTCAAGGATCGAGCGCGAGATTTTTTGCTGCCCATGATCGTTGACACGCCGCGGGCTTTTTTGGTTTAACCATCACATGGGGTAAGCGAATGCCCCACGAGGCGTCATGCCGGAATTTCGCGTCCAATAGCAACCATCTAAAGGACGTAAACGATGGCATCCTTCAGCTCCATTTCTTCCGACAAATTGGCCAGGCTTCTCGGAACCGCTAAAGCACCTGTCCTCATCGACGTGCGCGATGACGACGACCTCGCCGCCGATCCCTATCTCGTGCCCGGCTCCTTCCATCGCGCCCAGGCGGGCGCCCGGCAATGGACGGAGCTCTACCGTGGGCAAAACGTCGTCGCCCTCTGCCGGCACGGCGGCAAGCTCAGCGAGGGTGTTGCAGCCTGGCTCCGGCACGCGGGCGCAACCGCGGAGATTTTGGAAGGCGGTGTCGAGGCATGGCGCGAGGCAGGTCTGCCGCTCGTGCCGGTCGCGAGCCTGCCGAACGCCGATCCGTCGGGTGGCTCCGTGTGGGTCACCCGGTCCCGGCCGAAGATCGATCGCATTGCCTGCCCGTGGCTGATCCGCCGTTTCGTCGATCCGCATGCGACCTTCCTCTACGTCACGGCGTCGGAGGTCTCGGCCGTCGGCGAGCGTTTTGGCGCGACACCTTTCGATATCGAAGGCGTCTTCTGGAGCCATCGCGGCGAGGACTGCACATTCGATACGATGGTCAAGGAATTCGGTCTTTCCTTCCCAGCCCTCGAACATGTCGCGCGGATCGTGCGTGGAGCGGACACCGACAGGCACGATCTCGAAGCGGAAGCAGCCGGCCTTCTGGCCGTCTCGCTGGGGCTTTCCCGGATGTACTCCGACGACCTGGAGCAGCTTGAAGCGGGAATGACGCTTTACGATGCGCTTTACCGTTGGGCACGTGATGCCACCCAGGAGAAGCATGATTGGGTCTCGCACGGTGGCAAGGGGAAGCGGACGTGAACGAGAAAATACCGGCGGGCCCCACGCCCGCTCTTTCTTTGCCGAGGCCGCGAAGGTCTTTCTGAGTTGCCGGCAACATTGTGCGGCCGAATTCTTGGGAAGCGCCGCGTTTTTCTGAACGCGAGGCTTGTATTCTTTGCCCTTCCTTGCGATGTGAGCCGAGAAGCCGAGTTTGCGGGAAGCCGATATGGCCGTAAGGATCAACAGTTTTCGGGAAATCACCAGCCGATACGATGTGGTGCTCTGCGATGTCTGGGGCGTTCTTCACAATGGCGTCCAGGCCTTCGCTTCGGCGTGCGAAGCACTTGCGGAGGCGCGGGCACGAGGCCTGACCGTCGTCCTGATTACCAATTCGCCGCGGCCGCATCCGGGCGTCAAGGTGCAGATCCGCGGCCTTGGGGTTCCCGACGAGGCCTATGACCGTATCGTTACCTCCGGCGACGTCACCCGCGCGTTGATCTCGGCCGCGGCGAAACGGATCTTCTTCATCGGGGCTGACCGCGATCTTCCGCTGCTCGAAGGCCTCGGCACAGAGATCGTTGCGGCGGAGGATGCCGAGACCATCGTCTGCGCCGGTTTTTATGACGATGAAACCGAAACGCCGGAACATTATCGTGCGACATTGACGGGGCTCGCCACACGGAAGGTCCCGTTCATCTGCGCCAATCCCGACCTCGTCGTCGAGCGCGGGCATCGGCTGATTCCCTGCGCCGGTGCCATTGCCAAGCTCTATGAGGAGCTCGGTGGCGAGGCCCGCATTGCCGGCAAGCCCTATATCGCGATCTACCGCGCCGCCTTGGCTGAAGCTAAGGCTGCGCGCGGCGCATTCGACCTGTCCCGCGTCATCGCGATCGGCGATGGAATGCCGACCGACGTGAAGGGCGCGCAGGACGCGGGTTTCGACCTGCTTTATATCAGCGCAGGCATTCATGCGCAGGAATACATGCATGAGAGCCGCACCGACGAGGCGAAACTCGCCGCCTTCCTGAAAAGGGAAGGGGCTGCGCCGAAGTGGTGGATGCCGCGGCTCGGCTGACGGGAAGACGGACATGACGGTTTTTCATCGCAACGAAACCCGTGATCCGCTTCCGGAGCGCCTGCGCGGCGGCGTTATCGCGATCGGCAATTTCGATGGCGTTCATCGCGGCCATCAGTCGGTGTTGAACCGGGCGCTGAATGAGGCGGCGAAACGCGGCGTTCCCGCGCTCGTCCTGACTTTCGAGCCGCATCCACGCACGGTCTTCAGGCCGGACACGCCGGTCTTCCGCCTGACGCCGGCGCCGCTCAAGGCCCGCATCCTCGAAGGCATGGGCTTTGGCGCCGTCATCGAATATCCCTTCGACCGGACGTTTTCCGAGCTTTCTGCGTCCGATTTCATCCATCGGATCCTGCGGGAATGGCTGCATGCGTCCCATGTCGTCACCGGCTTCGACTTCCATTTCGGCAAGGGGCGCGAAGGCGGCCCGGCCTTCCTGATGGCCGCCGGTGAGCGGGAGGGTTTTGGCGTCACGCTCGTCGATGCCTTCCGCGACGAAAACGCTTCCGTCATTTCGTCGAGCTTCATTCGTTCCTTGCTCGCGGAAGGGGACGTCTCGCATGCGGCGGGACTCCTCGGTTACCGTTATCTCGTCGAGGCGGAAGTGATCGGCGGCAAGCGGCTCGGGCGCACGCTCGGCTATCCGACCGCCAATATGAGACTGCAGCCGGAAGCGGAGCTTAAGAATGGAATCTACGCCGTGCGGTTCCGCCGGGCGGACGGCTCTCTCTATGACGGCGTCGCAAGCTTCGGCCGCCGCCCGACCGTCGACAGCGACGGGGAACCTCTGCTGGAGACCTTCGTTTTCGATTTCTCCGATGACATCTATGGCGAAGTCTGCAGCGTTTCCTTCTTCGGTTATCTCCGCGACGAACTCAAGTTCGATGGACTGGAGCCGCTGATGGAACAGATCAAGCGCGATGCCGAGGAGGCGCGACGCCTTCTTGCCGGCGTTTCCCCCCTGAGCGAGATCGACCAAAGGCTCAACTTCTCCTGAGTGCTCTGGAAGAGGCTGCCTTTCCGCTGTCAAAGAATTTGGTCGCGCGACGTTGGCGGACCTTTTCAAAAGGCCGAAAACGCCTTAAAGAACCCGCCACTATGATCCGGCACCATCGAGCGATCATCGATCTGCGAATTATTGGCCCGGCTTTCCGCGCGCACTAGGCAGCGCCGGAAGGTCCGGGATTTTGGCGTTTTCAACGCCCCCATCATCTTCGAAAGACCGAACCCTTCCGCATGCGTGACGGATCCGCGCGGAAAAGACGATTGCGAAAACCATGACCGAGACCGCTGAAAAGATCGACTATTCTTCCACCCTCTATCTGCCGCAGACGGAGTTTCCGATGCGCGCCGGTCTGCCGCAGAAGGAGCCGGAAACGGTTGCCCGTTGGCAGAAGATGGGCCTCTACAAGAAACTCCGGGCATCGGCTGCCGGGCGCGAGAAGTTCGTGCTGCATGACGGCCCGCCCTACGCCAACGGCAACATCCATATCGGCCATGCGTTGAACAAGATCCTGAAGGACGTGATCAACCGCTCGTTCCAGATGCGTGGCTTCGACGCCAACTACGTCCCGGGTTGGGACTGCCACGGCCTGCCAATCGAGTGGAAGATCGAGGAAAAGTACCGCGAGAAGGGCAAGAACAAGGACGAGGTCCCGGTCAACGAGTTCCGCAAGGAGTGCCGTGACTTCGCCAGCGGCTGGATCGAGGTCCAGACCGAGGAGTTCAAGCGCCTTGGCATCGAAGGTGATTTCGAGCGGCCGTATACGACGATGAACTTCCATGCGGAAGCCCGCATCGCCGGCGAGTTGATGAAGATCGCCAAAGCCGGCCAGCTCTATCGCGGTTCGAAGCCGGTCATGTGGTCGGTCGTCGAGCGCACGGCGCTCGCCGAGGCCGAAGTCGAATATGCCGATGTCGAAAGCGACATGATCTGGGTGAAGTTCCCGGTCGTCGAAGGTCCGGATGCACTCGCCGGCGCCTTCGTCGTCATCTGGACCACCACGCCCTGGACGATCCCCGGCAACCGGGCGATCGCCTATTCGTCCCGTTATGCCTATGGTCTCTATGAAGTCGCGACGGCCGAAAACGACTACGGCCCGCAGCCGGGCGAAAGACTGATCTTCGCCAAGCGTCTTGCTGACGAATCGGCCGCCAAGGCGAAGGTGACGTTCAATTTCGTCCGCGATATCGAGGCAGACGAGCTCAGGGCAGTCACTTGTGCCCACCCGCTGCACGGTCTCGGCGGCGGCTATGCCTTCCATGTGCCGCTGCTCGACGGCGATCACGTGACGGATGATGCCGGTACCGGCTTCGTTCATACGGCTCCCGGTCACGGCCGCGAAGACTTTGATGCCTGGATGGACAGCGCCCGGGCCCTCGAGGCGCGCGGCATCTCCTCTGCGATCCCGTTCACGGTCGACGATGCCGGCTATTTCACCGCCGATGCACCGGGCTTCGGGCCGGACGCGGAAGGCGGCGCAGGTCGTGTTATCGACGACAAGGGCAAGAAGGGCGACGCCAATGATCGCGTGATCAAGGCGCTGATTGCCCGCCACGCGCTCTTTGCTCGTGGTCGCTTGAAGCACTCCTATCCGCATTCCTGGCGGTCGAAGAAGCCGGTCATCTTCCGCAACACGCCGCAGTGGTTTGTCTACATGGACAAGGACTTCGGTGATGGCACGACCTTGCGCTCGCGCGCCTTGAAGGCGATCGACGGCACCCGCTTCGTGCCCGGTGCCGGCCAGAACCGCTTGCGTGCGATGATCGAGCAGCGGCCCGACTGGGTGCTTTCGCGCCAGCGCGCCTGGGGCGTGCCGATCGCGATCTTTGCCGACGACCAGGGCGAAATCCTCATCGACGACGCCGTCAACGCGCGCATCCTCGAAGCCTTCGAGAAGGAGGGCGCCGACGCCTGGTTTGCCGAAGGCGCCAAGGAGCGTTTCCTCGGCAACGATCATGACCATGCCAAGTGGCATCAGGTCATGGACATTCTCGACGTCTGGTTCGATTCCGGTTCGACCCACACCTTCACGCTGGAGGATCGGCCCGACCTGAAATGGCCGGCCGACGTCTATCTCGAGGGTTCTGACCAGCACCGCGGCTGGTTCCACTCGTCGTTGCTCGAAAGCTGCGCGACGCGGGGCCGCGCGCCCTACAACGCCGTCGTCACCCATGGCTTCACCATGGATGAGAAGGGCGAGAAGATGTCGAAGTCGAAGGGCAACACCGTCACGCCGCAGGAGGTGATGAAGGATGCCGGTGCCGACATCCTGCGCCTCTGGGTGATGACGACGGACTACTGGGAAGACCAGCGTCTCGGCAAGACCATCATCCAGACCAACATCGACGCATACCGCAAACTCAGGAACACTGTCCGCTGGATGCTCGGCACGCTCGCGCATGACAAGGGCGAGGTGATCGCGCTGTCAGACATGCCGGAACTCGAACAGCTGATGCTGCACCGCTTGGCCGAACTCGACCGGTTGGTGCGCGAAGGCTACGACGCCTTCGACTTCAAGCGGATCGCCCGTGCGCTCATCGAGTTCTCGAATGTCGAGCTGTCCGCTTTCTATTTCGATATCCGCAAGGACGCGCTTTACTGCGACGCACCGTCCTCCATCCGTCGCCGCGCCGCGCTGCATGTCATCCGCACGCTGTTCGATTGCCTGGTGACCTGGCTTGCGCCGATGCTGCCCTTCACCGCCGAGGAAGCCTGGCTTTCGCGCAATCCGGAAGCCGTCTCGGTGCATCTGGAGCAGTTCCCGGCCGTGCCGACGGAGTGGCGCAACGATGCGCTCGCCGAGAAGTGGCGCAAGATCCGCGAGGTCCGCAAGGTCGTGACCGGTGCACTGGAAATCGAACGCAAGGACAAGCGCATCGGCTCGTCGCTGGAAGCGGCGCCTGTCGTCCATGTGGCGGACGCCGATTTGCGCCAGGCGCTCGAGGGTCAGGACTTTGCCGAGATCTGCATCACATCGGCGATCGAGATCGTCGGCTCCGAAGGACCGGCCGATGCCTTCGCCTTGCCCGAGGTTGCCAGGGTCCGTGTCGTGCCGAGACTGGCCGAGGGCCAGAAGTGCGCCCGCTCCTGGCGAATCACTAGGGATGTCGGGTCCGACCCGCTCTATCCGGACGTTTCCGCCCGCGATGCAGGTGCCCTGAGGGAACTCGGTTTCAAGCCTTAACGTATCGTTTTACCGGATGAATTGCGCTTGCCGCGTTCATCCGGTACAACCCTGCCCGAAATTTGGCGGATTTTTCGGCCAAGGGGCGCTGAGTGGCCGCGGCATGTGATGTGCGGCTGGCTGGAAGGAAATTCATGGAAATGACGCGAGAGTTGCGAGTTGTTGCCAGCATTGCCGCCATCGTGGCGGGCGGCCTGGTGCTGTCGGGCTGCATCGGCGGTCCAACCTACGGCACGGACAAGACGGCCGGCGAACAGTTGCTCGACGACCTCGGCAGCGCCGTGAGCCTCGCCCCGCCGAAGCGCGATCCGGTCAAATATCAACCCCGCCCGGCGCTCGTGCTGCCGCCGCAAGGACAGCAGACTGCCTTGATCGAGCCGCAGAAGTCGCTGGCAAGCCGCGAAGCCAACCCGGAGTGGGTCGAGTCGCCAGAGGAAGTCCGCCAGCGCCTGCGTGAAGAGGCCGAGGCCAACAAGAACGATCCCAACTATGTCTCGCCGCTGGCGAAGGCGAGCGCCAATGGCCGCCGTCTTTCGGCCAACGAGCAACAGGAGGCCTATCGGGAGGCCCGCAAGCTCGAGATGGGGGCGTATTCGGACAAGCGCCGTTTCTTGAGCGATCCACCGATCGAATACCGCCGTCTTCCGGAGGGCGCCGAAGCGGATCTCGGCGAGCCGGAAAAGGTGAAGGAGCGCCGCCGCAAGAAGGAGGCGCAGATCGCCAACAGCGGCAGCAAATGGTGGTGGCCGTTCTAAGCCATGGCAGCCAGCATTCGCAACGCGGTCCCGGAAGATGCGGAAACGATTCTGCGCTTCATCACGGAACTCGCGATCTACGAAAAGGCGGAGCATGAAGTCGAGGCGACGGTCGAACGCTTGCAAGCTTCGCTTTTCGGTCCGGACGCCATTACCCGTGCGATCATCTGCGAGGTCGACGGAATACCTGCCGGGTTCGCCATTTGGTTCTACAATTACTCCACCTGGCAGGCGCGCAAGGGTCTCTATCTCGAAGACCTTTATGTCACGCCTGAATACCGTGGGTCTGGTGCTGGAAAGCTGCTTCTGAAGCATCTGGCGCGTACCGCCATCGCCGAAGGCTGCGATCGCTTCGAATGGAGCGTTCTCGATTGGAACGAGCCGGCCATCCGGGTCTATGAGGCGATCGGCGCGGAGCCCATGTCGGAATGGAAGCGTTACCGGCTCGCGGGGGCGGCGCTGAAGGCATTTGCCGAGAATTGACCGCTGCGGCGATTAGAGCAATTCCAGGGAAAGTGTTTAACGGTTTTCCGTCCGGAATTGTGCAGTTTCAAAGGGTTGGTTCATTGCATTGCTTCAACGGAACAATGAAATGATCTAACGCTTGCCGGCAAAGAAATCGCGAAGGATATCGGCGGCTTCCCGCTCGGCGAGGCCGGAATAGACATCCGGGACGTGATGGCAGGTGGGCGACGCATAGAATCTCACGCCGCTGTCGACCGCGCCACCTTTCGGGTCCTCCGCACCGTAGTAAAGGCGGCGTATTCGGGCGAAGGAGATCGCCGCCGCGCACATGGTGCAGGGTTCCAGCGTGACGTAGAGATCTGCTCCCGTCAGCCGTTCGGTGCCGACGCTGGCGGCAGCCTGACGGATCGCTTCGATCTCGGCATGAGCTGTGATGTCGTTGAGTTCGCGGGTTCGGTTTCCGGCGGCGGCGACGATCCGGCCGTCGAGCACGACGACGGCGCCGATCGGCACTTCGCCGCGTGCCGCCGCTTTCCTGGCCTCTTCGAGGGCCGAATCCATGAAGCGCGTCGTATCCGTCATCGCTCGATAATAATTTCTCTTAACCCACGGCGCTTGACCTGATAGGACAGCCGCAAAAGGCAGGCAACACAAATGACATCCAAAGACAAGTTCACGCGGCCCGGCGGCAAGACCAACGGCCGGGAAAAGAAGCCTCGTTCCGGTGACAAGAAGGCCGGCGCCAGCGGGTCCGCCAAGGCTCGGCCGGCTGCAAGCGCGCCGCCCGGTGCGGATGAGCCGCAGCGCATCTCGAAAATCCTCTCGCGCGCCGGCGTTGCCTCCCGCCGCGACGTCGAGCGGATGATCATGGAAGGGCGCGTCAAGCTCAACGGCGTCGTGCTCGACACGCCTGTGGTCAACGCAACGCTTGCCGACAGCATAGAGGTCGACGGTCATCCGATCCGCGGCATCGAACGCACGAGGCTCTGGCTTTATCACAAGCCGGCCGGACTGGTGACGACCAATGCCGATCCGGAGGGCCGACCGACGGTTTTCGAGAGACTGCCGGAAGGATTGCCGCGCGTGCTTTCGATCGGCCGCCTCGATATCAATACCGAGGGCCTGCTGCTGCTGACGAACGACGGTGGTCTCGCTCGCGTGCTCGAACTGCCCTCGACCGGCTGGCTGCGTCGATACCGCGTCCGCGCCCATGGCGAGATCGACCAGGAAGCGCTCGACCGGTTGAAGGAGGGCATCGCCGTTGATGGCGTCCTCTACGGGGCGATCGAGGCTACGCTCGACAGGGTCCAGGGATCGAACGTCTGGATTACCATGGGCCTGCGCGAAGGCAAGAACCGAGAGATCAAGAACGTGCTCGGCGCGCTTGGCCTTGATGTGAATCGACTGATCCGCATTTCCTATGGTCCCTTCCAACTGGGCGACCTGCCGGAAGGCCATGTTCAGGAAATTCGCGGCCGCACGCTCAGGGACCAGCTCGGTCCGCGCCTCATTGAGGACGCGAAGGCGAACTTCGACGCGCCTCTCTACAATGACCAGCCCGCGGCCGAGAAGGATGATCACGATGAGGTCGCCGGGGATGCCGACAAGGCGGAACGCGCCGGACGGCGAGAAAAGCCGGAGGACAAGCGCGAGCGTGCGCTTGCCCGCCTTGATACGCGGCGCGATGAAGGCCGCTCCCGCGACCGAGGTGAGCGTTCCGCCGGCAGGTCCGCAGACCGTCCCGCCCGGGCACCGGCGAAACGCAGCCGCACCGCCAATGTCTGGATGGCGCCGGGCGCGCGACCGGTAGCCGAAAAGAAGCCGAAATCGGCGGAAGAGGAAGCTTCCGCGAAGCCGGCTCGTCGCGAACGTCCGGAAGGCGCGCCGAAGACAAAACGCTATGGCCGCACCAAGGACGGCTTGGCGACGAAGACATCGGGAAAGTTCGACCCCGACCGCAAAGGTGGGGCAGCCAAGGGCGCTGCCCGCCCGGAGCGTGCTCCGCGGCCGTCCGTCAGGCGCGGGGGTGAAGATGGGGACTGGATCAGCGCCAGCGAACCGGTCGGCCGCAAGGACGATTCGCGCGAAGGCGGCTTCGAGCGGCGCCGATCCTTCGATGCTGCGGAACGGAAATCACGGGACCACGGCGATCGCCCGCCCCGTCGGGAAAGCAGCGAGCGTCCGGCGCGGGCTGGAGGCGACAGTCGTGCAGTTTCCGGAAAGCCACGGACAAATCGCAGCGAGGGAGATCGGCCCCAAGGCCGTGAAGGTGGAGACCGCTCCTTTGGCGATCGGTCTCGTGGGAAGCCGGCAGGCGGCAAGCCGGCCGGCGGAAAGCCCTTCGGTCAGCGCTCCAGTGGTCCCCGCGGCGGCAAGCCCGGTGGCGGTAAGCCGGGTGGCGGCAAATCAGGCGGCCGCCCTGGCGGCGGCAAGCCCCGCGGCAAGGGAAAGTGACCGAGCGTGCGCATCGTCGGCGGAGAGTTTCGCGGCCGCGCACTGGCCACGCCCAAGTCCCACGATATTCGTCCGACAACTGACCGGACGCGCGAAAGCCTGTTCAATATTCTGAGCCACGCCTATCCGGAGGCGCTTGACGGCACCCGGATGCTCGATCTTTTTGCCGGTACCGGCGCTGTCGGGCTCGAAGCCCTGTCGCGTGGCTGCCGACAGGCGCTCTTCGTCGAGCAGGGCGTCGAGGGCAGAGGCCTGCTACGGGTCAATATCGAGACGCTCGGCCTTCAGGGGCGTGCAAAGATTTTTCGTCGCGATGCGACCGACCTCGGGCCGGTCGGGACGATGGAGCCGTTTCATCTGGTTTTCGCAGATCCGCCCTATGCCAAGGGACTCGGTGAGCGCGCGCTTGCGGCGGCCGCGGCGGGCAGGTGGCTCGTCCCAGGGGCCTTGGCTATTCTGGAGGAACGCGCTGACGTGCAGCCTCAGCCGCCCGAGCAATTCGAACGGCTCGATGTGCGCGCCTTTGGCGATACGCGGATGCACTTCTACCGCTTCCGTGGCGATTGACTCGCTCGCCTACGGGCGGCGGGTCGAGTGGTCGGCGGATGAACGGAGACCTTGATGAAACAGGAAGCCCTGTCTGAGACGATGCCACCCGCGACCGACCGCCGACCGACGATCGCACTGGCTCTGGGCGGCGGCGGCGCACGCGGCCTGGCGCACATTCACATTATCGAGGCCCTCGACGAGATGGGCATCCGGCCCGTGGCGATTGCCGGTTCGTCAATCGGCGCGCTCATGGGCGCGGGAATGGCGGCCGGCATGAGCGGCGAGGAAATCCGCCAGCACGTCCTCTCGACCGTCGGTCACCGCGGTGAAGTGCTCAACCGCCTCTGGCGCTTGAGGCCGGCCAGCCTGTCCGAGGCGATGTCGACTGGTTTCCGTTTCGGCCAGTTCAACATCGAACGAGTCTTGAAAGCCTTCCTGCCCGAAGCGCTCCCTAACCGTTTTTCCGATCTGCTCATCCCGCTGAAAATCATGGCGACGGACTATTACGGCCAGACGGAACACGTCTGTGAAAGCGGCGATCTGCACCAGGCACTTGCGGCCTCCTGCGCCCTGCCGGCCGTTTTCATGCCGGTGAAGATCGATGGCCGCGTCATGATCGACGGCGGCATCTACAATCCCATCCCTTTCGATCATCTGCGTGGCTTGGCTGACATCGTACTCGCCATCGATGTAGTCGGCGGACCTGATGGTGACGGCAGGACGATCCCGAGCCGCATCGACAGTCTGTTCGGAGCGAGCCAGCTCATGATGCAATCCATCATCGCGATGAAAATGAAGGCGGGCGCACCCGACATTCTGCTGCGCCCCGATGTCGGCCGGTTCCGCGTCCTCGATTTCTTCCGTGCTCATGAGATACTGGCGGCCACGACCGGCACCAGGGAACAGGTCAAGCGTGCACTCTCCGAACGGATCGAGAGCTGGAGGAATATCGGCTGAGGCTGCTCAGTCCGTCCCCGCCAGCGTCTCGTCCCGCCGTTGCCGATCCTCCGCGGGAAGGGTCGGCAGAATCCGCTCCTCGGTGTCGGCCGAGTGGTTCACTTCGCGCTTCGGCTTGACCAGCGGCTCCGGCCGGACCGGCCTCGAGTGCAGCATGTCGCGGCCCGCGGTAATGCCCTCGGCCTCCTGCAGAACGAGCCGCGCTTCGTCGCGGCGGCGGATATCGTCCATGATGGAGATTGCTTCATCGTTGCCCACACCCAGCGCTTCCAGCGTCTTGCGACCGAAGAGCAGGCCGGATTCGAAGGTCTCGCGCAACTCATAGTCGACACCCCTGGCGCGCAGTTCCAGCGTGTGCAGCCGGTCGTAGGAGCGGGCGAAGATGCGCGCGTTCGGGTATTCCGCCTGGACGAGGCCGATGATCCTGTCGGTCGTTTCCTTCTTTTGCGTGCAGATCGCGACGAGCTTCGCGCGCCCGATACCGGCGGCCCGCAGCACGTCCAACCGCGTGCCGTCGCCGAAATAGATGCGAAAGCCGAAGGTCGCCGCCTGGCGCACGCGCGCGGCGGAGTGATCGATGATCGTCACGTCGCGCCCTCCGGCGAGCAGGATCTGCGCCGCGATCTGGGCGAAACGCGAGAAGCCGATCATCAGCACGTCGGCGCCGGCGCCCTCGAAATCCTCATCCATCTCGTCGGCCATTTCGTCCTGTTCGTGCATCAGCCGCTTCGAGAGCATTGCCGCGACAGGCGTCAGCGCCATCGAAAGCGTCACGATGGCGACGAGTAGGGACGAGATTCCATGCGAAAACACACCTGCCGCGGCCGCCGCGGTGAAGAGCACGAAGCCGAATTCGCCGCCTTGTGGCAGAAGAAGGCCGATGCGGAGCGCGTCATTGTGGCGCGAGCCGGTGATGCGGCAAAGCCAGTAGAGCACGGCGCTCTTCACCAGCATCAGCAACGGCACCGCCACTATGATCAGGAGATAGTTCTCGACTATGACGTTGAGTTGCAGCGAGAGGCCGACGGCCATGAAGAACAAGGCCTGAAGGATGCCGCGAAAGGGTTCGATGTCGGCCTCAAGTTCATGGCGATAGGACGACTCCGCCAAAAGCACGCCGGCAAGAAAGGCGCCCATCGCCATGGAAAGACCGGCGAGTTGCATCAATGTTGCCGCACCCATGACGACGAGGAGCGCTGCCGCGATCATGACATCGCGCGCACCGGTGCGGGCGATCACCTGAAAGAGCGGGTTGAGAAGGTACCGACCCGCGGCGAAGAGGATTGCCACGGCGCTAACGGCTATCGCGAAATCCTGAAGCGGCGTCGTCGCATCTTCCGGTGCCTGCGCCGCCATCAACGGGATCACGGCGAGCAAGGGAACGATCGCCATGTCCTGCAGCAACAGGATGGAGAAGGCGCGTTGGCCGTAGCGGGTGTTGGTGTCGTTGCCTTCGTCGAGAATCTGCATCGCAAAGGCCGTGGAGGAAAGCGCGAGGCCGAAGCCCGCGATAACGCTCCCCCTCCATTCGAGAAGACCGGCAAAGGAAATCAGCAAAGACAGGACGAGACCGGTCAGGACAACCTGTGCCGTGCCAAGCCCGAAAATGTCGCGCCGCATCTGCCACAGACGCGACGGCTTCAATTCCAGGCCGATGATGAAGAGCAGGAACACGACTCCGAGTTCCGAAACGTGCAGAATCTCCTCTCCCTCGGTAATCCGCTGCGCGACCGGACCGATCAGTATGCCAGCGGCGAGATAGCCGAGAATCGTGCCGAGCCCCAGGCGTTTGAAGAGCGGCGCCGCGAGCACGGCGCCGCCGAGCAGCATCAGCGCCTGGGTATAAAGAAACGGTGTCGTTTGCATGCTCGATGTTCTCGTTGTGACGGCTTCAGGGATCCCACACGCGGGGCCTTTTGCCGGATATCATTTGGATGCTGGGACGGGAATCAAGATGATGCCCTTGATGCATGGTCCAGTGCACAATAAATGGGACAGGAATGAAAGGCCAAATCATGTCTGAGATGATCAATTCCGCTGCGTTGGAAAAGCAAGCCGCCGAGCTCGTCGAACTCGCACGCCGGGCCGGTGCAGACGCCGCGGACGCGGTCGTCGTGCGCGGCCGCTCCCGTTCCGTTTCGGTCCGGCTTGGCAAGGTCGAAGCGACGGAAGCCTCGGAAAGCGATGACTTTTCGCTGCGGGTGTTCGTCGGGCGACGTGTCGCAAGCGTCTCCGCCAATCCCGGTTTCGATCTGAAGCTGCTTGCGGAGCGGGCGGTAGCGATGGCCAAGGCTTCGCCCGAAGACCCATACGCGTCCCTGGCGGACTCCGACCGACTCGCGAAATCCTATCCGGACCTCGATCTCTTCGATGCCAGCGCGGTGTCGACCGAAGCATTGACCGAGGCCGCGCTTGCCGCCGAGGAGGCAGCGCTTGCCGTGTCCGGCGTCACTAATTCAAGCGGTGCCGGTGCTTCTGCCGGCATGGGCGGGCTCGTTCTGGTCACGTCGCATGGTTTCTCGGGCTCCTATATGGCGACCCGCTTTGGCCGCTCCGTCAGCGCGATCGCGGGTGAGGGCACGAAGATGGAGCGTGACTACGATTTCGACAGTCGCCTCTACTACGATGATTTGCGCACGGCCGACGACATTGGCCGCGTCGCCGGCGAACGGGCGGTCGCGCGCCTCAACCCGCGCCAGGTGCCGACTGCAAAGAATGTCACGGTCGTCTTCGACCCGCGCATTGCGCGCGGTTTCGTCGGTCATCTCGCGGGCGCGATCAACGGCGCGTCGGTGGCGCGCAAGACAAGCTTTCTGCGCGACATGATGGGCAAGCAGATCATGAAGGCGGGGATCGTGGTCACCGATGACCCGGTGATCGTTCGCGGCGCCTCCTCGCGGCCCTTCGATGGCGAGGGGGTCAGCGGTTCGAAGCTATCGATGGTAGAGGACGGTGTGCTGCGGCATTGGTTCCTGTCGACCTCGGCGGCCAAGGAACTCGGTCTTGAAACCAATGGACGCGGCGTTCGCGGCGGCCCCACAGTCAATCCCGCGTCGACCAATCTCGCCCTCGAACCCGGAGCGATTTCGCCCGACGATCTGATAAAGAGCGTCGGAACGGGTTTCTACGTCACCGAGCTCATCGGCCAGGGCGTGAATATGGTGACGGGAGAATATAGCCGCGGCGCTTCCGGTTTCTGGATCGAGAACGGCGAAATTACATTTCCGGTGTCCGAGGTAACGATCGCTTCCAATCTCAAGCAGATGTTCATGGCCTTGACGCCTGCCGACGACATCGACAGGAAATTCGGCATTGCCGCGCCGACACTTGCCATTGAAGGCATGACGCTCGCCGGAACCTGATCGCGAGTGCCGTGTTCCTCTAACTATTGAGGCGCGCGGGCCGGTCTCGCGCGTATGGAGTTGAATGTCAGAAACAGCCCGACCGCTCGCGTCCGTCTGGAGCGAGGACCTTGAGCTGATCCTCGCCGCGGCGATCGCCGCAGGCGACACGGCGCTCGGATATTTTCGCAAGACCTTTGACGTCCGCTGGAAGAACGAGGGTCGTTCGCCGGTGAGCGAGGCTGCTCTCGCCGCCAATGATATCCTCAAGGGAAGGCTGCTTGGTGCACGCCCCGATTATGGTTGGCTTTCCGAGGAGACGGATGACGACGAGAGCCGCCTCTCCCGTGAAAGCGTCTTCGTGGTCGATCCCATAGACGGAACGCGCGCCTTCATCTCCGGCCGCGATCTCTGGTGTGTGAGCGTCGCTCTCGTTCATCGGGGGCAGCCCGTTGCGGCCGTGCTCTATGCGCCGGCGCTTGGTGAGGTTTTTCAGGCGACCCGCGACGGCGAGGCGCTAAAGAACGGCGCCGCGATCGCTGTGCGCGCGCTCGAGCCTCAAGGGACGCTGAAGGTCGCGATGGCCGAGGATCTGGTCGGCAAGTTGGCTCCGGCATATCGCAAAAAAGTCGTGCGCGTGCCGCATGTGCCGTCGCTCGCCTACCGGCTGGCGATGATCGCGGATGGACGGATCGACGGGACCATCGTCAAGAAGAACTCGCATGACTGGGATCTGGCCGCTGCCGACCTCATTCTCGCGCGGGCAGGCGGCGTACTCTGTGGGCTCGACGGCGTGCCCCTGTCCTATAATCGCCCCATTGTCACGCACGGCTTTCTTGGAGCAGCCTCGAGGCCGGCGCTCCCGGCTTTGCTGGCCGCCTCGCGCTTGCTGGAGCCCCATTGACCTTTGGGGGCGAATGCCGCAAATCAACGCCACGCTTCAAAAAAATGGACTCCCGATGGCTCAAGATTCCGTGAA
This sequence comes from Sinorhizobium sp. 7-81, assembly GCF_030124405.1. Classification (NCBI taxonomy): domain Bacteria; kingdom Pseudomonadati; phylum Pseudomonadota; class Alphaproteobacteria; order Hyphomicrobiales; family Rhizobiaceae; genus Sinorhizobium; species Sinorhizobium sp. 7-81. The sequence continues at coordinate 776,339 of NZ_JASKLT010000001.1, forward strand.
AAAACAACGTTTGCACCTCGTCTTCGGCGGTGAGCTGACGACGCTCACGAACGTCCAGTTCCGCGATCTGGACAAGCTGGACATCGTCGGCATCTTTCCCGATTACGAAAGCGCTCTTGCCGCCTGGAAGGCCAAGGCGCAGATGACGGTCGACAACGCCCATATGCGCTATTTCATTGTCCATATGCATCGTCTGCTCGATCCGGAAAATGACTGATGTCGGTATCGTTGGGACGCATGCGGCGTGCCTGCGCCCGGGCTGTGAGTAACACGAGCGTGAAGTTGCGCATGGGCGAGGGCGCGTTTTCATGAGCGGTCTTCGTGCACGGCTTGCGCTCTCCAGCTATCGCTGGATCGGGACGGCAATCTATCCTCTGGTCTGGTCCTATCTCGCCATACGCGCAGCGAAGGGCAAGGAGGACCCGGCGCGCCGCCGCGAGCGCTACGGTTATGCGAGTGCGCCGCGCCCACAGGGGCCGCTTGTCTGGTTTCATGCCGCGAGCGTCGGGGAAACGGCAGCCGTCACTCCGCTGATCAAGGAAATCCGCCGTCGCGGCATTGCGGTGGTACTGACGACCGGCACGACAACGTCGGCCCGAGTGGCCGCGGAACGGCTGGGCTCTACCGTCGTCCACCAATATGTGCCGCTCGATTTCAAACCGGCGGTGAGCCGCTTTCTCGACTATTGGGAACCGGATCTGGCGATCATCGCTGAATCGGAAATCTGGCCGATGACCATCATCGAACTCGGCAAGCGGCACATTCCGCAGGTTCTGGTGAATGGTCGTCTTTCGGACCGGACCTTCGCACGTTGGAAAAAGCGGCCGTCGCTTGCCGATGCACTCTTCGAGAACCTGGCGCTCGTCATCGCGCAGTCCGACGTGGATGCTGACCGGTTTCGCACGCTCGGCGCCCTCCCGGTCATGGTCTCCGGCAACCTCAAGGTCGATACCGACGCACCGCCGCATGATCCGAAGGCGCTCAAGGAGTATCGCCAGCAGATCGGCACCCGCAAGAGCTGGGCGGCGATCTCCACCTTCGAGGGCGAGGAGAATGCCGCGGCGACCGTTCATGGTGCATTGAAGGACAGGACGGGTCTCTTGACGATTATCGTGCCGCGTCATCCTGAGCGATGCGACGCGATCGAGGCGGCGCTGGTCGCCAAGGGCCTGAAGGTCGCGCGGCGGACGCGCAACGACCCACTGACACCGGATGTCGACATTTTCCTTGGCGACACGATCGGCGAAATGGGTCTTTATCTGCGGCTGACCGAGGTCGCCTTCGTCGGACGTTCGCTGTTCGCCGAAGGCGGACAGAACCCGCTGGAGCCGGCCATGCTCGGCTGCGCGGTGCTTTCCGGCGGCAACGTCCAGAATTTTCGCGAGACCTACCAGATGCTTGCCAAGAACGGCAGCGCCAAGATCGTGCGCGATGTCGAAATGCTGGCCAAAGGCGTCAACTATCTGCTCGGCAACGACGACATGCGTCGCTCGATGATCGACGCCGGTCTCGAAAGCGTGCAACAGATGCGTGGCGCGCTGACGGCGACAGTCAAGGGACTCGAGCCCTATATCAACCCGCTGGTCGTGAAGGCGCGGCTGGAGCCGCGTATCGAAGGCTGAAGCGCCAATTTGCGGATCGGATCATGGTGGCCTCGAAAACAATCGCCGGCATTTTGTTCGACAAGGACGGCACGCTCCTCGACTACGTGAAAAGCTGGGTGCCCGTGAACTACGAACTGGCGCGCATCGCGGCAAAGGGCGACGAGCAACTGGCGAGAGTGCTGCTTCAGGCTGGCGGAATGGACCCGGACAGCGGGTATGTTGCACCGGACAGCCTGCTTGCCGCCGGCAACACGGTGGAAATCGCGACAGGCATGGTTTGTGCCGGTGCGCCCTTCACCGTCGAGCAATTGACGACGCTTTTCGACGGCCTTTTTGCGCAGTCCGCGGACTATGCCGTTCCGGTGACCGATCTCGGAGCCTTCTTTGCCGACCTGCATGCGAAGGGCTATCGTCTGGGCGTCGCCTCGAGCGACAATGAACGATCCATCCGGGAAACCGCCAGACGCTTCGGTTTCGACGGCTACCTGCATTACGTCGCCGGCTATGACAGCGGTCATGGCGTCAAGCCGGAGCCGGGCATGGTGCTCGGCTTCTGCACGGCGACTGGGCTCGAGCCGTGTCAGGTGGCGGTCGTCGGCGACAACAATCACGACATGTACATGGGTCGCAATGCCGGTGTCGGCCTGACGGTCGCCGTCCTGACCGGAACAGGCTCGCGCCAGTCCCTTGCCGCCGCCTCGGATCATTGCCTCACCGACATAACCGAACTGGAGGCGGTGCTTTAGCTATTGGCACCCTCCGGCTTGCCTTTTTTCCCGTTCTGACGTTTTTTGTCCGTCGCGTCGTTCAGCCCAGCGCGGCTGCGGCGGAGCTACTGCATGTTCCCTTATATCGGAACCGATTGGAGGATAGGAACATGCAGCAATTCAAGTGCTGCAGCGACCCCTGCGCGTCTTCCGGGCGCACGGCGCTGCAGGGGGTGCGCTTTCCTGGCCGGTTTGGGGGCAGGGCAGGTCGTGGAGGCAGATTAGACAGAATGGTTTCCGAAGCGCCACCGTTCTGGTGGACCAAGGCTGATTGGCGCGCCTATGCGCTCTGGCCGTTTTCCTGGGTGTACGGCCGCCTCGCCGGCATGCGCATGGATCGCGCCCGCCGCGCCTCGGCGCCGGTGCCGCTCATCTGTGTCGGCAACTTCACCGTCGGCGGGGCTGGAAAGACGCCGACGGCCATCGCGCTTGCGCGAGCCGCCAAGGCGAAGGGGTTGAAGCCGGGCTTCTTAAGCCGCGGCTATGGCGGCTCGCTGGACGTCACGACGATCGTCGACCCGCATCACCACCGTGCCCGCGACGTCGGCGACGAGCCGCTGCTGCTTGCCCGTGAAGCCTTGACCGTCGTTTGTCGCCGCCGTGTCGAGGGCGCGCGCAAGCTCGCCGCCGAAGGCGCCGACATCATCATCATGGACGACGGCTTTCAGAGCGCGCGGCTTGCATTCGACTTCGCCTTGCTCGTGGTCGATTCCGGGCGAGGCATCGGCAATGGACACCTCGTGCCCTCGGGACCGGTTCGCGCACCCATCGGCGACCAGTTGCGGCACGCAACGGCGCTTCTGAAAATCGGTAACGGATCTGCGGCCGATCCTCTGGTCCGCCGCGCGGCCCGGGCAGGCAAGCCCGTCTATGCGGCGGAAACCATCCGGATCGACGACGGGCAGCTTGCAGGCGTCAAGGTTCTTGCCTGGGCCGGTATCGCCGATCCGGAGAAGTTCTTCCGGACCGTGCGCGAGACGGGTGCGATCATCGAGGAGACGCGGAGCTTTCCCGATCATCATCACTTCTCCGACGATGAAATTGCCGATCTGCTCGATCGCGCCGCGAGCCAGGGCTATACGCTGGTGACCACATCGAAGGACATGGTCCGTCTCGAACCCGGACATGGCCGGGCGGGAGAACTGGCAGCCAAGAGCAAGGTGATCGAAATCGACGTGCGCTTCGACGACCCGTCAATCCCCGGCAAAGTCATCGACCGGACGCTTGCCGCCGCGCGATCGCGCAAGCTGCGGGAGGCGAAAGCAGTTACTCTCTGACTGGGCGGCTATAGCGAAACCGGCTTCTTCAGCGCCGCTGGTTGGGGAGCGCGCCGGCACGTTTTTCCGCTTCGAGGGAGGCTGCGGCGTCCACATAGGGCTCCTGCCGGGCGACGCTCCAGTAGCGCAACTCGTCCACGGGAATCGCCTTGCCCGTCATGGCACAGACGACGTGCGATCCGGCAAGCACGATCTGGAAGTCGCCATCGAGATAGCGGATCTTCGCCTCGCGCGAGGAACTTCCTTCAAAGCGGTTCATCATTGCCTGCGTCTGCCTTCTCACTCGATCGTTTCCCTGATCTATCCCAGTGCCCGAAAAAACACCAGTGCGCCCGGCGTGCAACTGCGGACCGTCGATCGCTCGTCAGCTGCGACCGAAGAGGCGTTCAATATCCGAGAGCTTCAGCTCGATATAGGTCGGCCGGCCGTGATTGCACTGGCCAGAGCCCGGGGTCGCTTCCATCTGGCGAAGCAGCGCATTCATCTCCTCCGGCCGCATGCGGCGGCCGGAGCGGACCGAACCGTGACACGCCATAGTCGCCGCGAGATATTCGAGCCGCCCCGCAAGGCCCGTTGCAGTATCCCATTCCGCAAGCTCGTCGGCGAGCTGCCGCACCAGGCCCGCCGCATCCACTTCGCCCAGCATGGCAGGCGTTTCGCGCACGGCGATCGCCCCCGGCCCAAAGCGCTCTATCGCGAGGCCGAGACGGGCGAATTCATCGGCATGCGTCATCAGTCGATCGCAATCGTCCTCGGGGAGATCGACGATCTCGGGGATGAGCAGCGTCTGTGCGGGCACCGGGCGGGAATGGAGCGCGGTTCGCATGGTCTCGAAGACGAGTCGCTCATGCGCGGCGTGCTGGTCGACGATCACGAGACCATCGTCCGTCTGCGCGACAATGTAGTTTTCATGGAGCTGCGCGCGCGCGGCACCAAGTGGAAAAGACGAAGGAGATGCATCGGAAAGGCGTGTTTCTTCGGTCGGAGCGGCGGAGCGTGCCGATGGTTGGGAGAATTCCGCAAAGGTTTGCTGCGGAGCCTCGGCGAAGCCATTCTCCGTTCGGTCGAAATGCACCGGGCGGTAGGGCGAGGCCGCTGGCGTCCAGGGTGCCGATGGCCTCTGCATCTCCGGCCGGAAAGCGCGCACCATTCCGCTCGCGCCGGTCGTGGCTGCGCGATCTCCGTCGCGCCCCAAGGCCTCGCGGATCGCGCCGATGAGCAGCCCGCGGATCAGGCCCGGATCGCGAAACCGGACGTCCGACTTCGCCGGGTGTACATTGACATCGACGAGCGCCGGATCGAGGACGATCGAAAGGACGGCAACCGGGTAACGGCCTTGGGGGATGGTTTCGGCATAGGCGGCGCGGATGGCGGACAGGATGAGCTTGTCCTGCACCGGCCGGCCGTTGACGAAGACGTACTGCTGAAGCGAGTTGCCGCGGTTGAAGGTCGGCACGCCGGCATACCCCGTAAGCCGGGTGTCCTCCCGTTCGGCGTCGATCTCTATTGCATTGTCCCGGAAATCCTTGCCGAGTACCTGCGCCATCCGGGCCAAGCGGTCTTCGCCAGTGGCGGGGAACTCCAGGGTCGTGCGGTCGGAGCCCGAGAGCACGAACCGCACCTTCGGGAAGGCGATCGCCATGCGGCGGACGACCTCGGAAATCGCGGCGGCCTCCGCCTTTTCCGATTTCATGAATTTGAGCCGGGCAGGGGTTGCGAAGAAAAGGTCGCGCACCTCGACGACGGTGCCCGCATTGGCAGGTGACGGGCGAACGGTTTCGGTCCTGCCGCCGGCGATAGTTATCGCCGCGCCCTCATTCGCGCCGGCCGTCCGCGTCGTGATCGACAGTCGCGCGACCGATCCGATCGAGGGCAGGGCCTCGCCGCGAAAGCCGAGAGTCCGGATGTCGGTTAGGCTGTCGCTGATCTTGGAAGTGCAATGGCGCTGAACCGCCAGAGCGAGATCGCCCGGCGACATGCCGCTGCCGTTGTCGGTCACCCTGAGCAGTGTCTTGCCACCGCCCGCAGTTGCGATCTCGATTCTGGTCGCGCCTGCGTCGAGCGCATTCTCGATCAGCTCCTTTGCGGCGCTGGCGGGTCGCTCGATGACCTCACCGGCGGCGATCTGGTTGATGAGTGTTTCTGAAAGCTGTTTGATGATCATGACCCATTTTCCCGGATTCGGCGCGCGAGGGAAAGGGGCTTGTGCGGCGGTGCCGCCGCAGACGGAGCGATCACGAGGCGATCGGCGTGGAAAATGCGGCCATGATTTAATTCCGCTTTAACGTTCTGCTGCGATTTTCCACAACAACCTGAATGAGAACGGGTTTTATCTTTGGAGCTCCGCGGCGTTGCTGGACGCCGTCACGCATTCCGCCCGAAGAGACGCCTTCCGAGGCCAACCAGCATGTCCCGGAATGAAACCGCCGCCACAGCGCCGTGTGTCTTTTCAGACTCACAAAGGCCGCTGTAAAACTTTGGATTGCTGCATCGTTTTGTCCCTAAATCGTTTCCGATTTAAGGAATCATGCAGAGGGCGAAATGAGGACAGCGCGATGAACGATGTGGCGTCGGGCGGCGCAGACATCAACAGGGTCATTCTCGAGTCGAGTTGCGACGCGCTTGGTCTTGCTTTGCTTGTTTGCGGTCGAGACGACACGATCCTGTTCGCCAGCCCCTCGATGCTGCAGTTCTTTCCGGTTCCAGCCCGCCTTTTGGCGCCCGGCACTCGGCTTCGCGACTTTCTCGGTGCCGTCTATGATACCGGTGTGCGCCCGGGGACATTGCCTGAGAACAGCCGCCGCCGGGCCAACAGGGAAGATTGGATCGCCGAGCATATGGCGTTGCATTGGCGCGAGCGCTACGAGAATGTCGAGCGGGCGGGCCGTACCCGCTGGGTCTCTCTGCGCAAGCGCCGGTTGTCGAGCGGTATCGGCATATTGTCGGTCACTGATATTTCCGAACAGAAGAAGCGCGACGAACAAGTTCAGACCGACCTCGAACGCGTGGAACTGACGGAAGAGATTCTCGACGCGCAGCCGAATCCGATCTGCGTCAAAGACCGAAACCTCAACTACATCGCCGTCAACAAGGCGTTCTGCACAATTCATGATCTGACGCAGGAGACGATCCTCGGGCGCTCCGCCTGGGATCTCGTCGACGCCGAACTGGCGGAGCGGTTCGAACAGTCGGATCGACTGGTGCTCGAAACCGGCAAGCCATATTCGGAAGCGGAACATATCGTGCGCGCCGATGGCAGCGATCTCTGGGTCGTGACGCGCAAATATCGCATCGGCATGCCCGGCCGCCATTTCGTCGTGACCTGCATGAACGACGTCACCGATATCGCGGCCTGGTATCACGGCACGGGTGAGAACAAGGGCGGCAGCGGCCTGCAGATTCTGGACTACAGCATCTTTACGCCGGCACAGAATTTCTACGATCCCTTTCGTGCATTGAATGTTCAGCAACTGGTCGAAGCGGGATCGATGATCGAGACCCTGCCCGCGCGTGGACTGCGCGTGCTGCTGGCGACCGGCGACCGAAGCGTGGAGGAACGGCTCGTTGCGCGTCTGCGCGGTTCCGGTCTCGATGCTTGTGCTGTGCGCAACATCGGCGAACTCGAGACTTTCGCATCGGCTGCCGAACATTCCGGGGTAAAGCTCGATATCCTGGTGCTCGATGGCGCCTTCTCGGAGCTCAGGCGTGTCCTTGCCGGCTGGCATGCAAGCCCTGTCCTCAAGATCTCCGGCGACATCGATGCCGGCCACCTGCTCGCGGAGATCTTTCGCGCTTGCGCCGAGCGTCCACAGGCGCGGGCGTCGCTTTCGCAGGCGGACTGGGAAATCTCCTTTGAAAGCGATGTTGCGCCCGGAACGCACGCGCCGGACATTGAAGTGCTGGTCGCCGAGGACAATCAGATCAACCAGTTCGTCTTCGCCCAGATACTGGAGGGGCTCGGGGTTTCCCATCGGATCGCCGCGAATGGCAGGGAGGCGGTAGAGCTCTGGCACGAACTTCAGCCGGCATTGGTCCTCATGGACGTATCGATGCCGGTCATGAACGGCTTCGATGCCGCAGCGGCCATCCGCGATGCCGAAAAGGGGACCGACCGGCGAACACCGATCATTGCGGTGACCGCGCAGGCGCTCGATATCGACCTTCGGCAATGTGAAGCGGTCGGGATGGACGACCACATCATGAAACCGGTCAGCCCGGACATGATCGAAGCGATCCTCAGAAAATACATGCCCATGGGGAACATGCGTGCCGTCGGCTGAGGCTCCAATCTTGTCAATTCGCCAGAATTAGGGATGCCGACGGAAGATTTGATAGCGAGGCGATATGGGATTGTTAACCCCCGATTGTCATCGTCTGCATCGAACTGCCAGAAAGTGTAGAGCCTCGCAGCAATGAATGCGCTTCGTCCAGCCGCCCAGCCACTGCTTTCGCCGACGCGGGAGATCCATCTCCGTCGGCGAGGGTCGCTGCGCCGCGGCCGTTTCCTAGCGCCTGCGCCAGCCCGCCGCGAGAGCTTGCGGCCATGATGTGGAGGCAGGCCGCAGGTCATGAGATTGTCGAGGTGCCGCCTCCCGTTCCGCTCATCGATCAACTGACTGGCTTGGGTAATGGCCGGCATTTGCGGCAAAAGGTCTGCGAGCTTGCCGCGGAGCGCGCGAGCGACCCGGCGCCGTTCACGATAGGCCTTGCCAATCTCGATGGGTTCAAGCCGATCAACGACCTGTTCGGGCCGGAAGCCGGCGATCAGATCCTCTGCCAGGTCGCACACCGCCTGAAAGCCTGCGTTCCGGAAGGTGCGACCGTGACACGCACCTCGGACGACGAGTTCGCATTCGTCCTGCCGCTGATCTTCGAGCGCAAGGGCGCCGAAAAGCTTGGCCGCGTGCTGAAGGAAGTGTTGTCGGCGCCCTTCGATCTCGGCGATCGCAACGTCCGCCTGTCGGCGTCCTTCGGCTTCGCGGTCTATCCTTTCGCCGGCAATAGCTTTGAAGACCTGCTGAAGAGCGCCGACACAGCGCTCTATCGGTCGAAACGGCGCGGTCGTGGCCAGATCACCGTCTATTCGCAGGAGATCGCCCAGGAGATGAAGCGCGCCACGCAGCTCGAACAGGCGCTGCGCAACGCGATCATAGCCGATCAGGTCGACGTGCATTTCCAGCCCATCGTCGATCTTCGCAGCGACACGGTCGTCGGCTTCGAAGCGCTGGCAAGATGGTGTGACGCGGATCTCGGCTACGTTTCGCCATCCGTGTTCGTGCCGCTTGCCGAAGAGCGCGGCTTTATCGAGTCGCTGGCGGAAACGCTTTTGCGCAAGGCGGCACAGGCCGCGTTGTCGTGGCCGAAGGAACTTTTCCTTTCCTTCAATCTCTCCTCTGCGCAGCTGATGGATACCGCGACCAGCGCGCGTCTGCTGTCGATCATTGATCAGGTCGGGCTCGACCCACGCCGGCTGGAGCTTGAGATCACCGAGACAGCGGTGATGGCGGATGCCGACGTGGCGCAGAAGATCGTTTCCGAATTGCGGGCGGCGGGCGTGCGCGTGTCGCTCGATGATTTCGGGACGGGACAATCGAGCCTCGGCCGGCTGCGGGACTTTTCCTTCGACAAGGTGAAAATCGATCGCGCCTTCGTCTCCCGGATCTCCGCCGATCGCGCGTCGGAACATATCATCAAGGCCATCGTCTCGATGTGCGAAGGGCTGGAGCTTGAGGTCGTCGCCGAGGGCATCGAGGATTTTTCCGAAGCGCTGAAGTTGAAGGCGCTCGGCTGCGGCATGGGGCAGGGCTATTTCTACGGCAAGCCGGCGGACGCCGTTGCGACGATGCGTTATCTTTCCGATCGCTATCGCGAAGTAGCGGCATCCCGTTGATGGTCGCCTTCATCGGCACCGGCCGCGGAACGGTCACGCAACCCCTCGTCTAATAGCCAGTCCCTGATGCGCCGTGCTTGCGTGTTGAGTTCGCGCGACCGCGGCCAGACGACATAGAATGCGTGTCCGGTCCTCAACACGTGCCCGCCCACCGGAACAAGTGCGCCGGAGCGGACCTGCCGCTCGATCAGGTGTTCCCAGCCGAGCGCGATTCCTTCCCCGGCAAGCACTGCCTGGATGACCAGCACGTAGTCGTTTATCGTAAGCCGTCGCCCCTGCGCAGGATAAGCAAGGCCCGCACTCGCGAACCACTCCGTCCAGTCGCAAGCTCGCCGCACGGGCTCTTCGAGATGGATGAGATTGTGTCGTGAGAGGTCGGCCGGCGTTTCTGGCAGGCCATGCGCCTCGATATAGGCGGGCGTCGCAACGGCGTTGACCACTTCCTCGGCCAGCAGAGCCGCATGATATCGTGGCCAATGGCTGGGATCACCGCCTCGAATGCCCAAGGGAATGGGTTCTTCGTCGAGATCGAGGTCGCGCACGCTGGTCTGGATGCGAAGATCGATCTCCGGCAGGTCTTCGCGCAGCCGCGTCAGCCTCGGAAGCATCCACATCGAGGCAAAGGCGGTCGAAGCGGCGAGGGTGACATTCGTCTCGCGACCTTTCGCACGAATATCCTCAGCCGATTTCTGGATCCGCGACAGGCCAACCGAGACGTCCGCATGGAATTTTTCGCCTGCCTCCGTCAATTGGACCGCGCGGTGCACGCGGTGAAACAGCGGTACGCCGAGTTGGTCCTCGAGACCTCGGATGGCGTAAGATACCGCCGCTTGCGTCATTCCGAGCTCATTTGCGGCGCGGGTGAAATTCTGATGGCGGCCGGCCGCCTCGAAAACGATGAGGCTGGCGGCGGAAGGAAGGAGGCGGCGCAGATTTTCCATAAATGCAGCTTATAGAATGCGTCAAATTTTTCCAGCGTTACAATCACCTTGATCGTCACTAGCATCATGAAAAATGATGGGAGGTTGGCAAATGGAAGCATCGTCGGCAGCAACGGGAGAGGCGTCTCGGCGAACCCGGGGTGCCAGATCGCAGCGACGGGAAGCCGGCAGGAATCTCGGCGTTCCCTTTATCGTCCGCAACATACCGACCTACGATATTCTCGGCGAGGAAAGCCTGCAGCGGATCGAGAGGATCGCGGATCGTATTCTCGCCGAAGTCGGAATCGAGTTTCGCGATGATGCCGCGGCGCTTGATCACTGGAAGCGGGCTGGCGCAAGGATCGATGGCGTCCGGGTCACCTTCGAACCCGGCATGTTGAATGAAATCGTCCGTTCGGCACCGGCGCAATTCACCCAGCATGCCCGCAATCCCGCCCGCAATGTCGAGATTGGCGGCCGCAACGTCGTCTTCGCTCCAGCCTATGGCTCTCCCTTCGTGACCGACATTGATCGGGGCAGGCGCTACGGCACGATCGAGGATTTCCGCAATCTGATCAAACTCGCCCAGTCGAGCCCTTGGCTGCACCATTCCGGCGGAACGATCTGCGAGCCGGTCGACGTGCCGGTCAACAAGCGCCATTTTGATATGGTCTACAGCCACATCAAATATTCCGATCGCGCCTTCATGGGTTCGATTACGGCCGAGGAGCGTGCCGAGGATTCGATCGAAATGGCGCGCATCCTCTTCGGCGCCGATTTCGTGGACAAGAACTGCGTCATTCTCGGCAACGTCAACGTCAATTCGCCGCTCGTCTGGGACGGAACGATGACCAGGTCGTTGCGCGCCTATGCGCGCGCCAACCAGGCGGCGGTCATCGTGCCCTTCATCCTGGGCGGGGCGATGGGGCCTGTGACCAATGCCGGCGCCATCGCCCAGTCCTATGCCGAAACGCTTGCCGGTTGCGCGCTGACGCAGCTCGAACGAAAGGGAGCGCCGGTGATCTTCGGCAACTTCCTTTCCTCGATGTCGCTTCGCTCCGGCTCGCCTACTTTCGGGACGCCGGAGCCGGCGATCGGCAGCATGGTCGTCGGGCAGCTCGCCCGCCGGTTGGGCCTGCCGCTGCGCTGCGCCGGCAATTTTTCCAATTCGAAGCTGCCGGACGCCCAGGCGATGCAAGAGGGCGTCATGTCGATGCTGTCGGCAGTCCATTGCGGCGCCAATTTCATCCTGCATTCGGCGGGTTTCGTCGATGGTCTGCTCGCGATGTCCTACGAGAAGTTCGTGATGGACACCGATTTCTGCGGAGCGCTCCACTCGTATCTCGCCGGCGTGGTCGTCGACGACAATGCGCTTGCGATGGATGCCTTTCTGGAGGTTGGGCCGGGCAGCCATTTTCTCGGATGCGATCATACGATGCGCAACTATCAGACCGCTTTCTGGGACAGCGCGCTTTCGGACAACGAACCGTTCGAGAAGTGGGTCGAGCAGGGCGAGACGGACATGGCGACGCGCGCCAACCGAAGCTGGAAGAAGACGCTGGCCGAATACGAAGCGCCGCCTCTGGATGTAGCAATCGACGAGGCTCTGATGGACTATGTCACCAGACGCAAGAACAGCATGCCCGACGCCTGGTACTGACCGGCACGACAGCCCAAGGACCGTTGAATGACCCTCTCGAAAGACCCGCTGCTCCAGCCTTACCGTCTAAAGCATTTGACTCTCAAGAACAGGATCATGTCCACGGCCCATGAGCCGGCCTATTCGGAAGACGGGATGCCAAAGGACCGCTATCGGCTCTATCATCTGGAAAAGGCCAAGGGGGGCATCGCGCTGACGATGACGGCCGGCTCGGCGATCGTTTCCGAGGACTCTCCGCCGGCTTTCGGCAATCTCTACGCCTACGCCGATGAAATCGTGCCGTGGCTGAAGAAGATCGCCGACGACTGTCATGAGCACGGCACCGCCGTCATGATCCAGTTGACCCATCTTGGCCGTCGCACGAGCTGGAACAGGGGCGACTGGCTGCCCGTGCTGAGCGCCTCTCCGATCCGCGAGCCGGCGCATCGGTCCTTTCCGAAGGAAATCGAGGAATGGGACATCGAGCGGATCGTCAGCGATTATGCAGCGGCCGCCAGTCGCATGCAGGCCGCCGGCCTCGACGGCATCGAGATCGAGGCCTACGGCCATCTGATCGACAGCTTCTGGTCGCCGGCCACCAATCATCGCGACGACGAATATGGCGGCTCGCTCGACAATCGTCTGCGCTTTATGAATCTGGTGCTCGACGCCGTGCGCAAGGCGGTCGGTCCTGACTTCATCGTCGGCACGCGCATGGTTGCGGATGAAGACTGGGACCAGGGCCTATCGAAGGAAGAAGGCGTCGAGATCGCAAGGCGGCTCGCCGGTTCCGGCAAGCTCGACTTCCTGAATATCATTCGCGGCCATATCGATCACGACGCGCCGCTCACCAAGGTTATCCCTATCCAGGGCATGGCCGCTTCACCGCATCTCGACTTCGCGGGAGAAGTTCGGGCGGCGACAAAATTCCCGATCTTTCACGCCGCCCGCATCGCCGACGTCGCGACGGCGCGCCACGCGATCGCCGAGGGCAAGCTCGACATGGTCGGCATGACCCGCGCCCATATCGCCGACCCGCATATCGTCAGGAAGATCGAGGAGGGACGCGAGGCCGAGATCCGGCCCTGCGTGGGCGCAACCTATTGTCTCGACCGCATCTATGAGGGCGGAGGCGCCCTCTGTATCCACAATGCGGCCACCGGGCGCGAGGCGATCGTGCCGCACGTCATTTCGAAGAGCGACGGACCCCGCCGGCGTGCGGTTGTCGTTGGGGCGGGACCCGCCGGCCTCGAAGCCGCGCGCGTGCTCGCCGAGCGCGGTCACTCGGTCGAGCTGCTGGAGGCGACCGGCGAAGCTGGCGGCCAGATCCTGCTTGCGGCGCGAAACCCCCGCCGCAGGGAAATGATCGGCATCGTCGACTGGCGGCTTTCCGAGCTCGAACGGCTGGGTGTCCCGATCCACTACAATGTCTTTGCCGGGGTGGAGGACGTGCTGGAGCGTGAGCCGGATCTTGTTGTCGTCGCGACCGGCGGCATCGCTCAGAATCCCACGCTCGGGACAGGCGACGACCTCGTCGTTTCAAGCTGGGATATCATTGCCGGCACGGTGAAAGCCGAGGGGCCGGTGCTGCTCTATGACGACAACGGCGCGCATAGCGGCATGACCGCAGCCGAGCTGATAGCCAGAGCCGGCATCGAGCTCGAAATCGTCTCGCCCGAGCGCATGTTCGCGCCCGAGGTCGGCGGCATGAACCATGTTCCCTACGCGAAGGCCTTTGCCGAGAAGAATGTGCGGGTAACGATCAACACCCGGCTGAAATCGGTGAGACGCGACGGCAACGCGCTTGTTGCGACGCTGGGTTCCGATTTTTCCGAGACCGCTTCCGTCGAGCGGCGAGTCGCGCAAGTGGTCGTCGAGCATGGAACGGTGCCGATGGCCGAACTCTACCTGGAGCTCAAGCCGCTGTCCCGCAATCTGGGCGCGGTCGACTACAAGGCTCTTATCCGTCGCGAAAACCCGATTGCCGTTCGCAATCCCGAAGGGACGTTCGACTTGTTCCGGATCGGCGATGCGGTGGCGAGCCGCAACATCCATGCGGGCATCTACGATGCGCTGAGATACGGCGTTCTGTTCTAGAGCAAGTCCGGAAAGTCTAACGGGTTCCGTCCGGAATTGCGTGGTTTCAAAAAGTTAGATCATGAAATGATCTGACTCGCAAAAAAAGCGGCGCATCACGCGCCGCTTCTGTTGGGAGCGGAAGTCCGCTCGGTGTCAACTTACTGCTGAGGTGCCGGCTGCGTCGGCGTTGCCGGCGTCGTACCCGTCGACGATGTCGTCGATGTGTCAACCGGCTGCGAGGACTGGCGCTCGGCCATCAGCTGCGCCTTCGTCTTGAACTCAGGCGCCGCCTTCAGCGTGTCGGCCGTTTCGGTCGTCGTCAGTTTCAACGCTGCCGTGTCGGCCTGCTCGGCGATCTCGATCCGGTCGAACGGGACCGCGACGTTCTTCTCGCCGATACCAAGGAAGCCGCCGACGCCGATCACTGCCGCTTCGACACCACCGTCCTTCTTGATGATCAGATCGTTGATTTCGCCGATGCTTTCATCGGCGGCATTGTAGACCGATTGGCCCACATAGGTGCTGGTGGCGATCTGGTCGTCCTTCTGCTCGGTCAGATAGTCCGCTTCAGCGGTCGTATCAGCAGGCGCTTCAGTACCAGCCGCAGGAGGCTTCTGGGCCTGATCGGCGGCCGGAGGCTCTGTCGCAGGCGGAGTTGTCCCGCCCGGCTGCATCTGCGTGGGTGCCGGTTCCGACGGAGGCGGGGGAGTTGTGGTCTGCTGCGCGAAACTTGTCGGGGCAAAGGTAACGCCCACGAGAAGCGCGCCAGCCGCAACGGAAGATACAAGTTTCTTTGTCATATCAGACTGCCTTTCGTTGACGTTGTCGATCACCCCCGCGGCGTTGGGAATCGGCCTCCCCACCGCGCTGGTGATACTCAAGCAACGTCCGGCAGCGAAATCTGTTCCGTAAAAAATGCAAGTGTCTGCCCGGGCCAATGGCGCCGATTCTACCTTTGGATGCTTTGTCTTGGCAGGATCAAGCGGTTGGTCGCCGTGTCACGCAAAGTCGGCTAACGAAGTCGTTTCTTTGTTTAGGTGTAGCTAAATCTAGGCCGGCAGCCAGGTCTTCTCGGATCGGCCCAGGCGAATACTTTGAGCGAGCGACGAAATTCGCAATGAAGGTCCCCGATCTTAGTTGATCCGGGACCTTCTTGTTCCATCATCAGTGGGTTTACATGGAGCGCCGATGACGTCCTTGAGCAAGTCCAGGAGCAGTGTGTTCCATCCGAAATTGCGTTGTTTCAAAGGGTTGGATCACTTCCATGTTTCAATGGAACAACGAAGTGATCCTAGAGCGCCGTGCGTTCAAATGAACGCACAAAGGGCGCCCTAGCACTTTGATTCTAGAGCATCTTATCCGCTTTCGGTGATTCCACCCGAAAGCGGGATGCTCTAGTGGCTTTCGCGTTGCACGTCGCTGCCGCTCTTGCCGACGAGGAAATCGAGGTCGGCACCCTTGTCGGCCTGCAGTACGGTCTCGTAATAGAGCTTGTAGTAGCCGCGTTGCCATTTCTGCTCCGGCGGCTGCCAAGCGGTCATGCGCGTCTGGAACTCCTCCTCGCTGATCAGAAGGTCCAACTCGCCCCTCAGGGCATCGAGGCGGATACGATCGCCGGTCTTGACGATCGCAAGCGGACCGCCAGCGTTGGCTTCCGGGCTGACATGCAGAACCACGGTGCCGAAGGCGGTGCCGGACATGCGCGCATCCGAAATGCGCACCATGTCGCGAACGCCCTTTTCGACAAGCCGGCGCGGGATCGGCATGTTGCCGACTTCCGCCATGCCGGGATAGCCCTTCGGGCCGCAGCCTTTGAGAACGAGGATCGTATCCTCGGTCACCGGCAGATCCGGGTCGTCGATCTTGGCCTTGAGATCTTCGATCGTCTCGAAGACATAGGCAGGGCCTTCGTGCGCGAGCAGATGCTCGCTCGCAGCCGATGGCTTTATGACCGCGCCGTTGGGAGCGAGATTGCCTTTCAGCACGCGGATGCCGGCCGCGGCGCGCAGCGGGTTGTCGAGTGGCCGGATCACGTCGTCGTTATAGACTTCCGCACCCTCCCAATATTTGCTGATCGGAACACCGAAAACGGTCGGCGCGTCCGGATGAAGCAGATGCCGAATGCGGTTCATCACTGCGGGGAGACCGCCGGCATAGGCGAGATCCTCGATGAGATACTTGCCCGACGGCATGCAATTGACGATGCAGGGAACCTGACCCCCAACCCGATCGAAGTCGTCCAGACAGATGTCGACCCCGGCGCGACCGGCAATCGCGAGCATGTGGACGACGGCATTGGTCGACCCGCCGACGGCGGCGTTGGCGATGATGCCGTTCTCGAAATTCTTCTTCGTCAGGATCTTGGACAGCCTGAGGTCCTCGTGCACCATATCGACGATCCGCTTGCCGGTCATGTGCGCGAGCGCCATGCGGCGGGCGTCCACCGCAGGAAGTGCCGCGTTGGTCGGGAGCGAAAGGCCCATGGCTTCCACCACAGAGGCCATCGTGGTTGCGGTGCCCATCGTCATACAGACGCCGGGCGAGCGCGACATGCCGCTTTCTGCGGCCATGAATTCCTGCAGGCTCATTTCACCGGCCCGCACGGCTTCCGAGAATTTCCAGACATCCGTGCCCGAACCGATGTCCTTGCCTTTCCATTTGCCGTTCAGCATCGGTCCGGAGGAAACGACGATCGTCGGCAGGTCGACGGAGGCAGCGCCCATCAATTGACCCGGCGTCGTCTTGTCGCAGCCGCCGAGCAGCACGACGCCGTCGATCCCGTGGGCGCGGATCGCCTCTTCGACGTCCATCGCCAGGAGGTTGCGGAAGAGCATGGCGGTCGGGCGCATCTGCGTTTCGCCGAGCGAGGAAACCGGGAACTCGACGGGAAAGCCGCCGGCCTCCCAGACGCCGCGTTTGACGCCTTCGGCCAGAACGCGCAGGTGGCTGTTGCAGGGCGTGAGCTCGGACCAGGTGTTGCAGATGCCGATGATCGGTCGCCCGTCGAAAACATGGTCAGGGAAGCCCTGGTTTTTCATCCAGGACCGATGAATGAAGCCGTCCTTGTGAGTTCCGCCGTACCAGTGCCGGCTTCTCAGTTCCTTTTTCTTTTCGCTCATCCGAATCCCTCCCGTACCATGACGATTCATCGCATGGTGCAATTGTATGACTTTTTGGCGATCCGATGCCAGCCTTTGTTGTGATCAGAGCAGAAATGCGGGCTCGAACCGACCTTTGACCTCGATGCCAAGGTCGAAAGTCTTGCCGGCATCTGGATCGGCCGCCCGCGCGGTCCCGTCCATCCCCTGCCAGGCTGACGTCACCAGCAGCCGGTCGGCCTTCGCTCCAAAGAAGGCGGGGCAGCTGGGCTGCGTCGCGGGCACGGCGTAGCGGGCGATCTTTTGGCCGTCCGGCTTATAGACGTCGACGGAACCTGCGCCCCAGCGCGCGTTCCAGATCAGCCCGTCGGCATCGCAAACCGCGCCGTCGAGACCGCCGGGTGACGAACTCTCGTCGGCAAGAACGACGGCGTCGCCGGTCGGAAGTGCGGTAGCGGGATCAATATCGACGCGCATCAGGTGGTTGACGTCCGTATCGGCGAAATACGCCGTGGCTCCATCGGGCGAGAAGCAAATTGCGTTCGGAATGCTGATGTTGCCGTAGAGCTTCGTCACACGGTTGCCGGCGACGTGATAGATCGAACCCGAATGTTTTTCCGCGCCGCGCCCCATCGTACCGATCCAGAGAGCGCCGGAAGGGTGGACGCGACCATCGTTGGAGCGGTTGACAGGGCTGTCCTCGAGCAGGGCGAAAGGGGAGAGCTTGCCGCTTTTCGTATCGCGAAGGAAGAGACCCTGATCCGACGCGATCAGCTGGCGTGCGGGATCGATGACGGCAAGCACGCTTCCCAGAAAGGGCAGGGGGTGAACCGTCTTTCGGCCGCTTTCGATATGCAGCTCGTGCAATTCCTGGCCGGTGATGTTGAACCACCAGACGGTACCGCTGCCGGGGTCGAAGGTTGGCCCTTCGCCGAGCGCGGAGTCGAGATTGCAAAGAATGCGGCCGGAGAAGGGAACGGGATCGATCATCATTGCCCCCCATAAACGGCGTCGTATGCTTCGAGCGTCGCCTTCGCTCGCTCTCCGACCTCCGCGGCGGTCATGCCGGGCTTGTAGAGACTCGAACCGAGGCCGAAGCTGCGAATGCCGATCTTGGCATAGTCGGAGAAGTTGCTCTCGGACACGCCGCCGACGGCTGCGATCTCGATGTCGCTTGGAAGAACGGCGCGGATCGCCGCAATGCCCGAGGGGCCGAGTACACTCGCCGGAAAGAACTTGAGACCGGTCGCGCCCGCGCCGGCGGCGGCAAGAGCCTCGGTCGGCGTGAAGACGCCCGGCATCGTCACCATGCCTTTCGTCACGGCTAGCTTGATCACCGACGGTTCGACATTGGGGCTCACCATCAGCCGCCCGCCGACGTCGGCCAGTTGTTCCACCTGCGCCGTCGTCAACACGGTTCCCGCGCCAATCAGGCAGTTGGCCGGTGCCATCTTCACCGCGATTTCGATGGAATGAAACGGATCGGGCGAGTTCAGGGGGATTTCGATTGCCGTGAAGCCCGTTTCTATCAGGGCGCCGACGACGGCTTCCGTTTCTGCGGGCTTCAGCCCGCGCAGGATGGCGATCAGCGGATATTTCATCGGCGGCCAGGGGATGCGGTTCATCTTCTTTCTTTCTGTCAAAGAGGCCAAATCGCGCAGGCGGCGGTGGAAAGGCCCGCCCGTACCGCATCGTCGGCGTCAACATGCTGAATTTTAAGACCCTGGCTTTCCAGGGCCGCACGGTAGAGTGCGCCAAGCGGGCCTGAGGCGACGAGGCAAATTCCGTCGATCGATCCGGCTGTGGCAAGGGCGCCGGCGATCTCGATACCGATCAGCGTGCCGGAGAGCCGTGCCTTGGCGTCGGTCGAGCTGATCCCGTTGAGAAGCTGTCCCGCGCGGACGGAGAAAAGCAGATTTGTGGCAAGCGCCGGATTCCTCGTCGCTTTTGACACGGCCTCGACGAACGCCGGCTCTCTGCCGGTGAAGGTGCCTCCGCCCGACACGGCATGACTGAGGATTGAATGGCGCGAAACGACATCGAACAATTCGCCGGTCATGAAGGTGGAAAAACCGTCGACCGTCTCGCCGCTGAGGCGGACCCATTTGCTGTGGGTGCCCGGCATGCAGACGAGGTGCCGCCCGTTGCCAAGCGTGCTGGCGGCGCCGAGAAGCTGCGTTTCTTCACCACGCATCACGTCGGGGTGCCGCAGGCCGCGTTGGGCGAGGCCCGGAAGTATCCGGATATCGCGATCGACGTCTGGAACGGAGATAGCACTCCCTGCAATTGCAGTGAGTGCGGCGGGTGTATCGAGATAGCCTGCCTCCCTCCAGCCCTGACGGGCACCGGCCATGCCGCAAATGATGATCGGGAGGTGGCCGGGAGCGTCTGTCGCGGCGAGATGCGCGTCTAGAACCGTATGAAAGCCGACCTTTGCCGCCGTCGTCATGCCTTCCGCGCTGCGACGTTCCGCAAGAACGGCTCCATCTTCCCCGATGATCCACAGCCGGAAGCTCGTGGTTCCCCAGTCGACCGCGGCATAATAGGCTGCCGTCATCAAAATACGCCTCCATCGATGATCATTGTCTGGGCCGTCATTGCCGCTGAGCAGTCGGAAGCCAGGTAGAGGCAAGGCCCCACGAGGTCATCCGCGATCAACATGCGTTTCAGACACTGCCTCTCTTGCATCCGCGTGATTGCGTCGTCGTCCAGCCACAGCCGCTTCTGCCGTTCGGTGACGATCATGCCCGGAAGGATCGCGTTGACGCGAATATTGTCCGGCCCGAGTTTCCCGGCGAGCGACTTGGTGAGCCCGATGATGCCGGCCTTCGCCGTTGCATAGGCAGGAACGTCCGGCATGTTGAGCATGAAGGCGATCGACGAGAAATTGACGATCGACCCGCCACCGTCGCGGCGCATGTGGGGCGCTACCGCCTGGCTCATGAAAAAGAAGTGCCTGAGATTGACGGACAGGCTTTCGTCCCAGCTTTCTTCCGTCACCGCTTCGAATTGCTGCCGGTCGTCACGAGCGGCATTGTTGACGAGCACTCGGATCGAGCCGAGTGTGCTGGCAGCGGTGTCGACCGCCGATTTCAAGGTCGAGATCTGCCTGAGATCGGCAGGAATGAATTGCGGCCTTCTTCCAGTTTGGGCGGCCAGCTTCTCGCAGAGTGCAAGGCTCTCTTCCTCTGCGATGTCGATGAAGGCCACTGGCGCGCCTTGCCGCAAAAAGCCTTCCACCAGGGCGGCGCCGATGCCGGACCCGCCGCCGGTCACGAGCACACCGTTGTTTTGCAGGTCGGGAAACTGACCGCTCGGCAATGGCATGGCATCTCCCTGTTGCTGAGTTTGGGATGGATAGAAGTTCCATTATATGGAACTATGTTTTATTATCTGGAATTATCGCGCCATTGCTTTTATCCTGTCAAGGCACGATGCCCCTGATCGAAGCTGGGTGACATGAACGTAATCAAGACCACCGACACAGAGATTGAAATCGCCGGTACCGGCACGCTCGGCAAGGCCATGGCGGTCCTTGAGGCCGTGGTGACCGCCGGCAGTCCCCAGCGGTTCACGGATATCGTTCAGTCCATCGGCCAGCCGCGCGGGACGGTGCACCGGCTGCTCAGCCACCTCGTCGAGGAAGGCCTGCTCGTGCAGGGCCGTGACCTGTCTTACGAGCCGGGCCTTCGTTTGCTGAAGCTCGCCTATCGTTCGTGGTCAGGTAACCGGTTTCGTGACATCGCCGAATCCCACCTTCTGCGTCTGCACGAGCTGACCGGCGAGACGGTTCACCTCGGCGTCCTGCGGGAGACGGAGATCATTTATGTCGACAAGGTCGAGAGTCGACAGACAGTGCGCATGAGCTCGCAGATCGGCAAGGCGTCGCCGGCCTATTGCACAGGCATAGGCAAGGCAGCGCTGTCGTCGCTGCCTCAGCCGGAATTGGAGCGCATAGCCGCAAAGATGAGGTTCCACCCATTCACCGCGCACACGCATCGCTCGGCAGCGGCCCTGCTTGCCGAAATCGATGAAATTCGCCGTGAGGGACACGCTTTCGACCGGGAGGAACATGAGGCAGAAATCTGCTGCGTCGCCGCGCCGATCGCCATTCCGGAACACGATCTGGTTGCGGGCGTGTCCGTCACCGGGCCTGCCTATCGCGTCAACATGGCGCAACTGGCGTCTTGGGCCGAGGTCGTGCGCGGGGCGGCGGGAAAGATCGAGGAGGAGGTCCGGATGCGCCTTGGCCCCGGGCGCAATGGACGTTAACTCCGCTTTACGGTAAATTAGGAACATCGACTGGACGAGGTGTTCCAAGAACGTTAGCTTGCGATATATCAGGCCCGCCGCTACGGCCGGTTGCAAGGGCCGGAGCGAAATTTGCTTTTTGGCGAAAGCATTGACGCAATTTCATGATGGCGAGAGCGGCCTCGCTCGATCGGGCGCGGGATGTGGGAGACGAGCGGGTGGTAGATTTCAGCGCAGGCATATCGTCATTGGTTCTCCCTGGCGGGCGGTCTATCGCCGAAGCGCTAGGCAGCGAAGACGATATCAGGCGGGTTCTCGGCCAGATATCGGATGCCTACGGCTTTCGCGGATTCCTGGTTCTGTCCATCCCGGAAACCGGATGCCACAGTCTTTCCACGCAGGCGCTGATGACGACCTGGCCGTCGGAGTTCCTGAGACGCTACGACAGTGCCGGCCTGATCGACGGCAGCCCTGTCGTCCAGCGGTTGCGGCGCAGCACAATTCCCTTCACCTACGATGCCCACCAGCTTGCGCGCAGGCGGCTTGACGGCAAGGGTGATGCCGCGGTTAGCGTCTTCGAAACGGCCGGGCTGCCGAGAGGCCTCTATCTGCCGGTTCACGACGCTTCGGGACGCCGCGCTGCCATAGCCTTTGGCGGGAGCAGGGAGCTTGTGTCCAATGATGAGATGCAGGCGCTCAAT
Source organism: Sinorhizobium sp. 7-81 (assembly GCF_030124405.1). Lineage (NCBI taxonomy): Bacteria > Pseudomonadati > Pseudomonadota > Alphaproteobacteria > Hyphomicrobiales > Rhizobiaceae > Sinorhizobium > Sinorhizobium sp. 7-81. Next base: position 798,565 of record NZ_JASKLT010000001.1, read on the forward strand.
CTTTGGGCGGGTCTTCTCTACAGCCGGCTGAGCGAAGTGCGGGGGCGTGACAGGCGAGGACCCGGTAGCCTTTCGCGTCGTGAGATCGAGTGCCTGCGCTGGGCGGCTGCCGGCAAGACGACCATGGAGATGGCGAGGATCATGGCGCTATCCGAATACACGGTGAACCATTATCTCAATCGCGCAACGCGCAAATTGGATTCGGTCAATCGTGTTCAGACCGTTGCAAAAGCCATGCGCGCCGGTCTGATCAACTGAATTTCGCTTCTTCGGAGGGGCAGACCGAATATGCAGCCCGCCAACCGGGGGAAATACACAGCCTTTTGCGCATGAATAGCGCCGAACGTCGATCACCTGTTGGCATTGGTCGACCGCTCGGGCTATTTGATAATTGATGAATGCCATGGAACGCGCGAATGCAAGATACGATGACGGCCGGGATGACTGATACCGATCTGCCCCGGGGCGGTGATTTCGCGTCTGAAATCGCAAAGCTTGAGACCCAGTTCGATATCATCCGCTACATGCGGCGGGTCACGCAGATCTTTGGTTTCAAGGCATTCCTCATCTGCTCGATTCCGGCGATCGAAGTGGAGAGACTGGCGGCGACCACCGTTATCTCCAACATGCCGGCCGAGCTCCTCAGCAAGTACGACAGCCTGTCAATGCTGCGTTTCAGCACCGGAGTGCGCCGACTGAGGGAGACGACGACGCCGTTCCAGATCATGCTCGACGACTGGGAGAAGGAGGGTGGCAAGCCGGCCACGGCCGCGGATTACATTGCAATGCTGCGCGAAAACGGCATCTTCCAGGCAAATTATTTCCCGGTTCACGACGCCGAAGGCGGACGGGGCGCGGTGATCCTCATGGGGCCGGAAGCCGATTTGCCGATGACGGCCGCCATGGAATTGCAGATGATCGCGATCCACGTCTACAATCGGTTGGCGGAGATCGGTTCCGTATGGAAGAGCACCAACACCGCGCTGTCCGAGCGGGAAATCCAGTGCCTGAGCTGGACGGCGGCTGGCAAGACCAGCGCCGAAATCGCCGGGATCCTCGGTCTCTCCGAGCACACGGTCAATCACTACCTCAATCACGTCACCAAGAAGCTCGACGCCGTAAACCGCACGCAGGCGGTCGTGAAGGCGATGAAGAAGGGCTACATCAGCTGATCGCCGGCGCCAGCGAAAAACACTGAGGCGGCATTCCGACCCTGCTCCGCCCATGTCTTTCATGCGTGCAAGGATTACTGTCGGTGCCGCACCTTTTGTACGCAAATAGTACGTTTGCCCAGAAATAGTGCAACCATCTTCATCTGCAACGTTAATGCGTGGCGGCTTCATCCTCTTGAAATTAATAACTTTTCCAGAATGGTCTGAGTCTGGCACGCCTTGTGCATATGCATTGTCGTGTCCAGAGGGGACTACAATAAGACAGCGCCCAAGAAGGTTGCGAGGGCAGGGCCGCCGCCGATCGTTCGTGATCCCGGATGTACGGACATGACGATCGGCTGGCGGCTCTGTTTTTTCCTATCTGTCGCATTGGCGAACCGCTCCGCCTCAATTATCACTGCATAATTCCTTAAATCGGTTCTGATTTGAGGATAAAATTATCCGGTGGTTCAAAGCGTTACCGTCTGCGATCGTCCGAAAGGCGCCAGGCGCGGTGGCACGAACAGACAGATGAAGAGGGCGATATGCCGGACGTAACCAGGGAAACGGTTCTTGAAAAGCTGCGCAGCGTGCGCGGTCCGGATATGGAAGGCAATATCGTTGACCTCGGTCTCGTCTCCGATGTCTTCATTTCCGATGGCAAGGCTTATTTTTCGATCACGGTGCCGGCCGACCGGGCGAAGGAGCTTGAGCCGATGCGTGCGGCGGCGGAGAGGGTCGTGCGCGAAATACCCGGCGTCAAGGCGGCGATGGTCGCGCTGACGGCTGACCGCAGGGCGGCACCGCAGGCGGCGCCAGTGGAAAGACCGCGGCAGGTTCCGCCCACGACACACGGGCACGCTCAGCGTCCGGCCGGCGGCATTCCGGCAAAGGCAGGTATCCCGGGCGTTGGCGCCATCATCGCGGTTGCCTCCGGCAAGGGTGGTGTCGGCAAATCGACGACATCGGTGAACCTGGCACTCGCACTGCAGGCGAACGGCCTTAAGGTCGGTCTGCTTGACGCCGATATCTACGGCCCCTCCATGCCGCGCCTGTTGAAAATCAGCGGCCGGCCGCAACAGATCGAAGGGCGGCTTATTCGCCCGATGGAGAACTACGGGCTCAGGGTCATGTCGATGGGATTCCTCGTCGATGAGGAGGTCGCCATGATCTGGCGCGGTCCGATGATCCAGTCGGCCCTGCTGCAGATGCTGCGCGAGGTGGCCTGGGGTGATCTTGACGTTCTCGTCGTGGACATGCCGCCGGGCACGGGCGACGCGCAACTGACGATGGCCCAGCAGGTGCCGCTGGCCGGCGCCGTCATCGTCTCGACGCCGCAGGATCTCGCGCTGGTCGATGCGCGCAAAGGTCTTGCGATGTTCCGGAAGGTGGAAGTCCCCGTTCTCGGCATTGTCGAGAACATGAGCTACTTCGTGGCACCCGATACCGGCAGACGCTACGATATCTTCGGTCACGGCGGCGCGCGCAAGGAAGCCGAGCGCATCGGGGTGCCCTTCCTCGGCGAGGTGCCTTTGACCATGGGCATTCGCGAAACCTCCGATGCGGGAACTCCGTTGGTGGTTTCGGAACCCGGCGGTGAGGTCGCGCGTATCTACCGGGATATCGCAGCGAAGGTTTGGGAGCAGGTCTCCTCGGCTCGCCAGAACAAGAGCAGGGCGATGCCCGATATCGTCTTCGAATAGATTTGCTTCACTCGGTCTCGCAGGCTAGCTTGCGGCGAAAATGAAATCCTGTGGGGACAGGCATGCGCAAAGGTGCATTGATTTTGCGTGGCCGTTGCGCCATATGCCGTGCCGCACTCGTGCACGATGATCGGCACTGTGCCTCTCACCGGAGACTGTGGCCTCCGGAGACAAACGATTGAGGATTTGTCGTGCCGGGCGGAACCTTCATCTGATGAATCTGCATCGTGGAATTCTTGTGGCGGTTGATCGCTCCAGAGCTTCGTGGGTTACCGTTGCTCGCCGCATAAAAAGGGCAGCGGCATGATCGTAGGCTATTGTGCCAACGGCGAGGCCGTCGCCTTGTCAGCGGCAGAGCCGCCAGCGTTGTTGCGGCCTGATGTCGTCTGGATCGATCTTCTCGACCCGAGCAAGGCCGAAGACCTGATGATGGAGAAACTGCTGGGGATTTCCATCCCGACGCGGGAAGACCTGAAGGATATCGAGCCGTCAAGCCGTCTTTATACCGAGAACGACGCCGTGTTCATGACGGCATCGCTGGTCTACCGCAGCGATACGGATATTCCCGGGTTGACCGATGTCGGCTTCATTCTTTCGCGCGGACGGCTGGTGACGATCCGTTATGCGGAACCCAGGGCTTTCGCGCTGTTCAAGGCGGGCATGCATCGGATTCCCGGCGGCTGCCGCAACGGCGCTGTGCTTCTGACCCGGTTGCTCGAGACGATTGCCGACCGGACAGCGGAAATTCTGGAGCAGGCCGTGGACAAGATTGATGGCCTGTCGATCGAGGTCTTTGGTGACAAGGCTGCAGCCAGGCGCCGCCCGCCGCAATTGCTCGAGGCTCGCCTGCGTGATGTCGCGGGTCACCACAGACTGGTTGCGAAAACCCGCGACAGTCTCGCTTCGCTTTCGAGGCTCCTGACCTTCGTCTACACTGTTCCGGACGTGCAGGAGGACAAGGACAGCCGCGAACTCTGCCGCTCGATCTCCCGGGACATACAATCGCTCTCCGAGCACGCGGCGTTTATCTCGGGAAACATCACCTTTCTGCTGGATGCGTCTCTTGGCCTTATCAATGTCGAGCAGAATGCGATCATCAAGATCTTCTCGATAGCATCCGTGGTCCTCTTGCCGCCGACCCTCGTCGCTTCCATCTACGGCATGAATTTCCGCGTGATGCCTGAGCTTGAATGGCAGCTCGGCTATCCGTGGGCACTTGCGGCTATGGTGATTTCGGCCGTGATCCCCTTCCTCTTCTTCCGCTGGAAAGGCTGGCTTTAAGAGCCTGTTGGACACTCATGTCTCAATTGTCTGCCCCTGCCATACCCGCGTCCGAAAATTTGCGCCGTCTGCTGGTCCTGGGACTCGGATCGATCGGCGTCGTCTATGGCGATATCGGCACAAGCCCGCTCTACGCTTTCCGTGAAGCGCTGCGGCCCGTTTCGGATAACGGCGTCACGGACGCCGAGATCATCGGCTTGATCTCGTTGATGATCTGGGCGCTGACGATCATCGTCACCATCAAATACGTGTTGTTTCTCTTGCGGGCCGACAACCAGGGGGAGGGCGGCACGCTCTCCCTGCTTGCTCTTTTGATGAAGACCGCCAACGGCCACACGCCGATCCTCTTCTTCATGGGGATCGCCGGGGCAGCTCTGTTCATCGGCGACGCGATGATAACGCCGGCCCTGTCGGTTCTTTCGGCCGTGGAGGGACTGAAGCTGGTGACGCCGGCCCTTTCGGATTATGTCGTTCCGATTGCCGTCGTCATTCTCTTGCTGCTCTTCGCACTGCAGTCGAAAGGTACGGCTGCGGTTTCCAATTTCTTCGGACCGATCACCCTTGTCTGGTTTCTGGTGATGGGCGCGGTCGGTCTGATGCACATCGCCGACGATCTGTCGATCTTCGCGGCGTTCAATCCACTTTACGCCGCCACGTTCATGATTAACGAAGGCTTCGTCGGTATCGTCGTGCTCGGTGCGGTCTTTCTGACCGTCACCGGCGCGGAGGCGCTCTATGCAGACCTCGGCCATTTCGGTCGGCGACCGATCCAATGGGCGTGGTTCACCGTCGTCTTTCCGGCGCTCACCTTGAACTATCTCGGTCAGGGCGCGTTCGTGCTCAAGAACCCGGACGCGATGTCCGATCCGTTCTTCCTCATGTTTCCGAAATGGGCGCTGCTTCCCGCCGTCATTCTTGCGACCGCGGCGACGATCATCGCCAGCCAGGCGGTGATTACCGGCGCCTTTTCCCTGACGCGCCAGGCAATCCATCTCGGCTTCCTGCCGCGCATGGCGATCTTCCACACATCCGAGACCCATACCGGCCAGATCTATTTGCCGAACGTCAACACGCTGCTGATGTTCGGCGTCATGGCTCTGGTCTTCGTGTTCGGTTCCTCCGAGGCGCTGGCGACTGCCTATGGCATCTCCGTCACCGGTGCCATGGTCGTCACGACGATCCTCGCCTTCGAGTTCCTGCGTGTCCGTTGGAACTGGTCGGTCTGGTGGGCGATCGGCGCGCTGCTGCCGCTGTTCGCGCTGGAATGCGTCTTTCTCGGCGCCAACATGCTGAAGATCCATGATGGCGGCTATGTGCCGATACTGATCGCCGCGACCTTCATCGTGATCATGTGGACCTGGAAGCGCGGCACGGAACTGCTGCATGCCAAGACGCGGCATATCGACATTCCGCTGGCGAGCTTCATCAAGTCGATCGAACGCAAGAGCGAGCATGCGCCGGTGGCCGTACCCGGCACGGCGATCTTCCTGACAAGCGATCCCGAGTCGACACCTGCCGCCCTGCTCCACAACATCAAGCACAATCACGTCCTGCACATGCAGAACTTCGTCCTGACGATCCGGACGGCCAATACACCGAAAGTGCCGAAGGAAGAGCGGGTCAGCGTGAAACCGCTGTCCGAGCGCTTCACGCTGCTCGAGATGAAGTTCGGCTTCATGGAAACCCAGAACGTCTCGCAGGCGCTGGGACTTTTCCGCAAGTCGGGGCTCAAGTTCGACATTATGTCGACGTCGTTCTATCTCGGTCGCCGCAAGCTTGTGCCCGACGCCCAGTCCGGCATGCCGCACTGGCAGGATCGTCTGTTCATCGCGCTCGCCAGTGCGGCGATCGATCCATCGGACTATTTCCGTCTGCCGACCAACAGGGTGGTCGAACTCGGCTCGCACGTGATCATCTGAACGGTCTGCGAAGAAGTACCGCCTCCGACGCAAGCATCGCCGGCTCTACCACATGTTTTTGTCCCCAAAATCGGAGCCGGCACGGCACTGTAGTGGTGCCGCATTAACCAAACATCAAGGTTAATGCTTCATTTTCTAGGCTCGAACGAAGCGGTTCCGGTGCGCCGTCCGACCGCTTCCAAATCTTAGCTTCCTGCACGGAATCTTGCCGCTGGCCCTCTGCCGGCTTGCGAGAACGCGTGCCCGAGTAAGAGTTGCGTGGAGCCGGTTGGTGCGTAAGAGCCAGAAGTTGCGTAGCAAGTCTCGTATGTCGTTGCCGGCCTGGGCTGCGCCCGCGATTATCGGCATTGCCATTTTCATGAGCTTCCCGTCCACGGTCGCCTATTCCGACCTCGCGACCTTTCTGTCGGGCATCAATCATGGCGGCGAGCGCTGGCGGATGTATCTGACGCAATCGCCCGCCGGCTCGCTCCACGAGGTCGAGATGGTGTTCGCCGATCCGATCACCACCGGTGCCTTGGATGGCGGCGCCGGCGTCACCTTGCCCGACGGCAGCCATGTGGCCCTGACTGCGGAAACCAAGCACAAGGGTGGCACGCCTGACGAAGACCGCGTAACGCGCAAGCTGAAGAAGGGTCGGATCGTCGCCGTCAGCCCGGTGACGCCGCCGAAGGACTTTACCGCCGGTTCGATCCTCCAGCGTACGAGTTCGCTGACCGAGCCGGACTTTGACGGCGCTGAGAAGATGGTTTTCGCCAAACCGCGCATCAAGGGCAAGGAGATCGAGATCGCGACGGCTTTCTACAGAAGGAAACCCCCGAAGGCTGAACCCGGCGTCTCGCCGATGCTCGCCAAGCTCATCACCAACGACAAGGCCGATGTTCTTGCGACCGCCTATGTCCGGCCCGAGCCGGACTATGCGCGTGAGTCGCCCTTTGATTCCATCCTCCGGGAAGACAGGAATGCGGGGCGCTTCATTCCGGAGATCGCGCCCGATGACCATGCCTGGGCGGCAACAGCTTTGCCAGCGACGGTCTTCACCAAGGAGGAGCAGACCTGCCTTGCTGAAGGTATCTATTTCGAGGCCCGCAGCGAGTCTGCAAAGGGTCAGGCAGCCGTGGCCCAGGTCATTCTCAACCGCGTCCGCAACCCCACTTACCCGAAGACGATCTGCGGCGTCGTCTACCAGAACAAGGCCTGGCGCAACCGCTGCCAATTCTCGTTCGCCTGCGACATGATCCGCGACCTGATCTACTCGCGCTCGCACTGGAAGACCGCCAGGGAAATCGCGATGGCCGTGACTGCCGGCAAGATCTGGCTGCCGGAAGTGGGGTCGGCAACGCATTATCACGCGACCTACGTGAAGCCGGCCTGGGCAAAAACCATGAAACGCGTCGGCAAGATCGGATTGCACATCTTCTATCGCACCTATGGTGGCGGCTGGAGCTGATCGACGAGCTCAGTTCCGATGGATGAAAGGATGCCGGACAGCAGGCGAACCTCGTTCAGCCGTCGCCGATTCCCGTTGCCGCTTTGCCGCAGCTTGCCGAGATTACGGCTAACATTATGATATTAAAGGTAAATATTGTCCACGCCCAACGTGCTCTGATGCCTTGACTATGAGGGTGCCTAAAACTATGTTGCGCGCGACTTCAAATGGGGGCCGAAGCGTGGCTTGAACACCGGCCGTTTGTATGACCGAAATCGCGTTTAAGACCGCGTGGGGCTGCAAAGGGGAGCCATGTGACGGAGAAACCGGAAGAAAGTCTGGAAGCGCGGCTGAAGCGCCTTGGCGACGACATCGCGTCCAAGCGGACGGACAAGTCGGACGATGCCGAGACGCGCGCCGCAGAAAGCCGACAAGGCTACGCAGCGGCAATGAAGCTCTCGAGCGAGTTCATCGCCGGGATCCTTGTCGGGGCGTTTCTAGGCTATCTTTTGGATCACTTTGCGGGTACAGGGCCGTGGGGCATGATCGTCTTGCTGCTCCTCGGGTTTTGTGCCGGCGTCTTGAACGTGCTGCGGTCGGCCGGAATGGTGGCGACACCGGAATCGGGCAAACGCGGCCCTGGAAATGAAAAGAAGGACGGGGATGGCGCCTGAGGCGCCGCCTGAAAGAACACGATTTCCGCTTGCGGGCGGGCAAAATGAAAGAGAAGCGCGGTGTCAAACGATCCGACCCACCAGTTCCTGGTCAACAAGATTGTCCCGATCGAAATTGGCGGAATTGACTTTTCCTTCACCAACGCGTCGCTGTTCATGGTCGCGACCGTCGGTGTGGCCGCCGGCTTTCTTTATCTGACCACGTCGCAGCGCGGACTGATCCCGACTCGCCTGCAGTCGGTTTCGGAAATGTCCTATGAATTCATCGCCTCGATGCTTCGCGAAGGGGCGGGCAACCACGGCATGAAATTCTTCCCGATGGTTTTCTCGCTGTTCATGTTCATCCTGACGGCGAACCTGCTCGGCATGTTTCCGTACTTCTTCACGGTAACCAGCCAGATCATCGTCACCTTCGCCCTGGCGGTGTTCGTCATCGGGACCGTCATTCTCTATGGTTTCTACAAGCACGGCCTTGGCTTCCTGAAGCTTTTCGTGCCGCACGGTGTGCCGGGGGTACTGTTGCCGCTGGTCGTTGCGATCGAAATCATTTCCTTCCTTTCCCGTCCCATCAGCCTTTCGGTCCGACTGTTCGCCAACATGCTCGCCGGCCACATCACGCTGAAGGTTTTCGCGGGCTTCGTCACCTCGTTGAGCGCCCTCGGCGCGCTCGGCATTGGCGGTGCGATCCTGCCTCTCATCATGACCGTCGCCATTACCGGTCTTGAGTTCCTCGTCTGCTTCCTCCAGGCCTACGTCTTTGCGGTGCTGACCTGCATGTATCTCAACGACGCTGTCCATCCGGGAAGCCACTAAGGAATCACAGTCGCTGGCTTCCGCCCGGTTCCTCCGGTGGAAGCACAAATCCTAGCCGCAACACCATTTCGAAGGAGTTCAATCATGGAAGCGGAAGCAGCAAAGTTCATCGGCGCAGGTCTTGCATGCCTTGGTATGGCCGGCACGGCTCTCGGCCTCGGCAACATCTTCGGCAGCTACCTGTCCGGCGCGCTGCGCAACCCGTCGGCTGCTGACGGCCAGTTCGGCCGCCTCGTATTCGGCTTCGCCGTTACGGAAGCTCTGGGCATCTTCTCGCTGCTCGTAGCCCTGCTCCTCCTCTTCGCCGTCTAATAAGGACCGAAGTTTTGGCCGCGGCCTCGTTCAGGGGTCGCGGCCGCGCATATTCTTGAGTGCACCTGGAGGTGAGCATGTTTGTGACCGCGGCTTATGCCCAGTCAACCACCACTGAAGGCGAAGCACACGATCCCGCTGCGGCCGGCGAGGTGCACACCGAAACGGGTGTGGCCCACGAAGGCGAACACGGCACGGGCGTGTTCCCGCCCTTCGATTCGACCCATTTCGCATCGCAGTTGCTCTGGCTCGCGATCACGTTCGGCCTCTTCTATCTGCTGATGTCGAAGGTCATCATTCCGCGCATTGGCGGCATTCTCGAAACGCGTCACGACCGGATCGCGCAGGATCTGGATGAAGCGTCGCGCCTGAAGGGCGAAGCCGACGCTGCCATCGCTTCCTACGAGCAGGAACTGGCAAGCGCCAGGGCCAAGGGCCATTCGATCGCCGATACCGCGCGCGAGGCTGCGAAGGCAAAGGCGACGGCTGACCGGACCGCCGTCGAGGCCGATCTGACGAAGAAGATCACCGCTGCGGAAGCGCGCATTGCCGAGATCAAGTCCAAGGCGCTCGCCGATGTCGGCGCTATTGCCGAGGACACGGCAACCGCCGTCGTTAAGCAACTGATCGGTGGAACCGTTACCAAGGCCGAGATCGCTGCAGCGGTCAAGGCATCTGCAGGCAACTGAGGAGCAATGAACGATGGCTCTTGATGCGACTTTCTACGCCCTCGTCGGCCTGATTCTCTTCTTTGTCCTCATCGCCTATCTCAAGGTTCCGGGCATGATCGGCAAGGCACTCGACGCACGTGCCGACAAGATCGGGAACGAGCTGGCGGAAGCCAAGCGCCTGCGCGAAGAAGCCCAGGGCTTGGTCGCTGAATATCAGCGCAAGCGCAAGGACGCCGAAGCGGAGGCCGCCAGCATCGTTGCCGCCGCGCAACGAGAAGCGGAAATGCTGACTGCGGAGGCCAAGCAGAAGACTGAAGACTATGTCGCGCGCCGCACGGCACTTTCCGAGCAGAAGATCAAACAGGCCGAAAACGATGCGATCAACGCCGTCCGCTCGGCTGCCGTTGATCTCGCGATCAGCGCTGCCGAGAAGGTCTTGACCGCCAAGACCGATGCCGGTGCGCAGGAAGCGCTCTTCAAGCAGGCACTCGGTGAGGTCAAGTCGCGGCTCAACTGAGACGATGACTGGTTCTCGGAAATCGAAAAAGGCCCCATGGGGCCTTTTTTGTTGTCCATGCGGCGGTCGCCGGGCGGCAATGGGATGGACACGGGCCGGATACTTCGCACGGTCCGCGCACGCTATGCTGTCGATGCGTGGGCGGCCGTGTCGGAGTTAAATCTGGCGAAAGGGACGGAAGCTCATCCGATGCAGCGAGCAAGGACCGTGACTGTCGATGGCGTCGCGATGCCTTACCGTTGCATAGCCCGCATGAACGGCGAAGCCATAGGCCGGAAAGGTGATGTCGGCGCGCGCCATCATCCGGTCGCGGGTGACCTTCGCGACGATCGACGCGGCGGCGATCGACATCGATCGGCAATCGCCTTTAACGATCGCCTTGGCGTGACAGGAAAGCCCCGGAGGAACGTCACGGCCATCGACGAGCACAAAACGCGCGGACGTGGAAAGACCATCGACGGCACGTCGCATCGCATCGAGGCTCGCCTTGAGAATATCGGTCGTGTCGATGCGTGTCGCCGAAGATGAGGCGATCGAGACTGTAGCCGTCGCGAGAATTTGCTCGAAAAGCGCCTCGCGCTGTTCCGCACTCAACAGCTTGCTGTCGTTGAGGCCGGCCGGAATGGAGTCCGGGTCGAGGATGACGGCAGCTGCGACGACCGGACCGGCAAGCGGACCACGGCCGGCCTCGTCGGCGCCGGCGACGGGCCAAAGGCCATCTCTGCGGGCGGCAAGCTCGAAGCCGAAATCCGGAACCGGGAGTTCGACGGGAAAAAGTGGGGAATCGGGCGATTTGCGACGTGACATGCGGGGGACCCTCGCATATTCGCCCGATTCCCTTCAAGCCCCCCGGTACGAGTGCGGCGGTGACCGGGAGGAAAACCAGCGCCATCCTGAGGCGGGGGAGGGCGCCGGAACCGAAATTTTGCGTGAAGAATGCTATCGAGTTCCTGTCGTGGAGACAGGTCGGCCCGTATTGTCGAGGAATCTCAAAAAGTCGGCGATCCTAAAGCAGTGACAGCTGCACTCCCATGCCGAGCGGGGGCACGAAGATGTCATTCCGCAATTGTCGGCGCGTCAGGTTGAGTCCTAGCCGCTTGGCGGCAAGTTCGAAACGCCGGCCGATCTGCCAGGCGTAAGGACCGGCACCCTTCATGCGCTTGCCGAACTCGGCGTCATAATCCTTGCCGCCACGCATGGAGCGGATCAACGACATCACGTGGCGATAGCGATTCGGATAATTCCGCAGGAGCCAATCGCGAAAGAGCGGGCTCACTTCCAGCGGCAGCCGCAACAGCACATAGCTCGCTTCCGATGCGCCCGCCGCCTTTGCCGAATCGAGCACGCGTTCGATCTCGTGGTCGTTCAGCGCCGGAATGATCGGCGCAACCAGCACACCGGCCGGAATGCCCGCTTCCGAAATGGCGCGGATCGCCTCCAGCCGCTTAGTCGGCGTCGATGCCCGCGGCTCCATCGTACGCGCCAGTTTTCGATCAAGCGTGGTCACCGAAATTCCGACGCGCGCGAGACCCTTCTCCGCCATCGGAGCAAGCAGATCGATGTCGCGGGTCACCATTGCCGATTTGGTGACGATCATCACCGGGTGGTTTGCCGCCTTCAACACCTCGAGAATCTGGCGCATGATGCGCCATTCCTTCTCGATCGGTTGATAGGGATCGGTGTTTGTGCCGATCGCGATCGGTCGAACCTTGTAGTCTGGCCTTGCCAGTTCGCGTTCCAGCAAACGCGGCGCATCCGGCTTCGAGAAAAGTTTGGACTCGAAGTCGAGGCCTGCCGAGAGTCCCATATAGGCATGGGTCGGCCGTGCAAAACAGTAGATGCAACCATGCTCGCAACCGCGATAGGGATTGATCGAACGGTCGAAGGAAATATCCGGGGAATCGTTGCGCGTGATGACCGCCCGCGGCTTCTCGACCTGGACTTCCGTCTTGAAGGGCGGCAATTCCTCGATGCTCTCCCAGCCGTCGTCGAAGACCTCGCGCGTTCTCGGTTCAAAGCGTCCGGACATGTTAAGTCCAGCGCCGCGGCCACGCCGCCGATCGACCTCGATCCTCAGGCCCGTTCCCTTGATCATTGCTTCGGCCATATCCGCGGTGTTGGCAGGTGCAAAGGCACCCTGCCTCAGTTGAGACAGCTCGGTCATCGATATCTCCTCGGAAACAGACGGTGCTCCGTTTCGTCCTGATTATTTTCCTATCGCAGAAAACAGAACAAAGCAAGAACAAAACTCGCGAATGTGAAGCGAACGGGGAGTGGCATAGAGAGCGCCGAAGGGGCAACGCCCGATGGGTAGCATTTGGCAGTGCAATGCGGTAGGAACGGCTATGCTGACGATCATCATGGAAACCCAGGACAACGAGGCCGAACTCGTGCAGACGCTGTCTGTGCTTGTTACTGGCGCCGTGGAGGGCCTCGTCAGCGACGTCATCATTCTCGATCACGGTTCGAAAGACGGTTCGCTGCGTGTAGCGGATGCTGCCGGATGCCGCTTCTGTGTCAGTTGGGACTTGGGCGAAATCGTCCGTTCGGCCCGAGGGGAGTGGCTGATGTTCCTGGAACCTGGCGCACGGCCAACGGGGAGATGGGTCGACGAACTTCTCGAATATGTGTCGCTCAACAAAAACCCGGCGCGATTTTCTCCTTCGCGAATCCATCGTCGCTCGCTGTTAAGCCGCCTGTCGCGCAGAGCCAGGCCGCTCGAGACAGGGTTTTTGATGCAAAAGCGTGATGCGATCGCCGTTGCCCGCGCGAACATGCGGCTGAGCGACATGGTGAATGTTCGTGCAGTGCGCAAACTGGCGACCGAGCTTGTTCCCGCATGGGTGGCGGCCGCCAGCAGACCGGCTGCGGAGTAGCGGCAGACCATCTATCGGCCGCGAGAATGGGGTGCCTGTCTTGTCAGCGGCACCCCCCGGAAGCGGCTCTCAAATGACCTTGCTAGCTAAATGAATGGCCATGCAATCCAATGGACGGCACGTCGTATGCCTCCTGCTCTTCCCGCCAGCGTGGTCGGGAAGATTTGTCTTCGCTGCGCTTGAGATGCATGATCAGTGTGCCCTTTGACCATCTCGCGCCAACTGACGGTGAGGAATTTACCGAGTCCGTTTGAGGCCCGCTGTTTCGAAGGGAACAACCTCAGGGCTGGACGACGAAAATCTCAAGGCGGGTCCGGCGAGCGCGTCAGCCGCGCTGCAGGTGCTCGTCCAAGCGCGGCATGATTTCAACGAAATTGCAGGGCATGTGCCGATAGTCGAGTTGCTGCTTCAGGATGCCATCCCAGGCATCCTTGCAGGCGCCCGGCGATCCGGGCAGAACGAAGACGAAAGTCGCGTTGGCGACGCCGCCAGTAGCCCGCGACTGGATCGTCGACGTGCCGATCTTCTCGTAGGAGATCCGGTGGAACACTTCGGAAAAGCCGTCCATGCGCTTTTCGAAGAGCGGCTCCAGCGCCTCCGGCGTCACGTCGCGGCCGGTAAAGCCGGTGCCTCCGGTGGTAATGACCACGTCGATTGCCTCATCCAGCGTCCAGGTCTTAACTTGGTCGTAGATCTTCTGCCGGTCGTCCGGGACGATCGCTCGCGCTTCAACCCGATGGCCGGCCTCGCGTATGCGTGCCTCGAGCGTATCTCCCGACTTGTCGTTCGCGCGTGTGCGCGTGTCGGATACCGTGAGCACTGCAATGCCGACGGGAATGAACGGGCGGCTTTCATCGATGACAGGCATTGGGTGTTATCCTCCTTCCCCCGTGGTTCGAGCGGCGCAAACGTACCACTCTGGCTGGCTGGCGGAAATGCGGTCAGCGGCCTGCTGCGCTCTTTCGTCGCTCTCGAATAGCCCGAAGCAGGTGGCGCCAGAGCCGGACATGCGCACAAGCGTGGCGCCCGCCGCGCTTAGGGCACCCGACACGTCGTCGATCACCGGAGCGAGCCTGCGCGCGGGCACCTCCAGATCGTTGCGCATATCGGCCATGGCCGACAACCAGTCCGCAGCTGTGGCTATTCCTTGCGGTAGGATGAGCGGTGGATTCGTCTTGTTGACCAGTGTCCGGAAGATCACTGGCGTCGAAACGGCGACCAGCGGATTGACGAGGACGATCGCGAAGGACGGCAGATCGGGAAGGGGGCTAATCTCTTCGCCGATTCCCTTGGCAAGAAGCGGCCCGCCATCGAGGCACATCGGCACATCCGCGCCGAGTTCGAGGGCAATGGCATCGAGCGTTGGCGGCTCGACCGACGCCCTCCATAGCAACAGCAGACCCGACAGAGTGGCTGCCGCATCTGCCGAGCCGCCGCCGATACCGGAGGCGACGGGCAGGTTTTTTTCGAGATGGAGATGAACCGGGCCGGCGGCGATGCTGCGCGACGCGAGCTCCCGCCGCAACAGGTCGCGCGCCCGCAGCACCAGATTGCCGTCCTTGCCTTCCGCCGAAAGCGGCAGACCGCCCGAGAAGCGCCCCGACACGGTGAAACGGTCGGCGTCCGCCGCCGCAAGGCCGATCCGGTCGCCGCAATCCGCGAACGTAACCAGGCTTTCCAGAAGATGGTGGCCGTCGGCACGCTGGCCAATTACATGCAGCGCCAGATTGATTTTGGCAGGCGCCGCGCATGTCAGCGCGAAACCCGGAATGCCGTCCAGCCGCATATCCTCAGGATTTCTTGTCCGGTGTCGCGGTCCCGGGACCTGTCTTCTTCGGCAATGTTTCCTTGGCGTCAGCCGCGGCCGGAACCCGCGCCTTGAGCGGCGGCAAGCCGTTTTCGATCTTCGCCTTGATCTTCGGAATTTCCGCTTCCTCGGGTTTCAGCTCAAGTGCCTGGTTCCATTGGAACACCGCTTCGAGCTTGCGCCCGACCCGCCAGTAAGCATCGCCGAGGTGGTCGTTGATCGTGGCGTCGCCAGCCATCAGTTCGGCGGCGCGCTCGAGTTCGGTCACGGCATCATCGAACCGGTTCATGCGGAAATACGCCCAACCGAGCGAATCGACGATGTAGCCGTCATCGGGCTTGAGCTCGACCGCCTTGCGGATCATGTCGAGGCCCTCTTCGAGGTTTATGTTCATGTCGACCCAGGAGTAGCCGAGATAGTTCAGGACCTGCGGCTGATCCGGATTGAGCTCCAGCGCCTTGCGGAAATTCGGTTCCGCCTTCTCCCAGATCTTCTGCCGCTCGTAGGCGATGCCGCGCTGGAAGAATACGGTCCAGTCGCCGCGCTTCGGCACGGGACCGATGGCCGCGACGGCTCGGTCGTAAAGTTCGCCCATCTCCTTGTAGTCCTTGGCGTCCGACAGAACGCTGCCATAGGCGAGATAGCTGCGGATATTCTTGGGATCGACGTCGATCAGCGCTCTCAGGTGCTTCTTTGCCTCTTCGACCTTGCCGATGCTGGCAAGGCTAAGTCCGAGTTGAAGCTCGGAGAGGCGGCGCATCGGCGAGCCTTCCGGCACGCTCTTGTAAAGCGCGATCGCCTCCTCGTCCTTCTTCAGGTTTTCGGCAATCCCGCCGAGCATGACGAGAATGTCGGCACTTTCCGGATCAAGCTGGCGTGCGGTCTGCAAATAGAGCGAGACGACGTCTTCGGCGCCTTCGCGGTTGAGCGCGCCTCCGATCGAAAAGAGCACCGCTGCGGCGCCTTGCACGGCGTTGCGAACCTGCTGCTCCTGGGGCTTGCCTTCCTCGATACTCTTTCTCAGCGCCTCGAGCGGCGTGTAGTTGTTGACCATGCCTTCGCCGACGGCGATCGTATCCAGGGCCTTTTGCTTGTTACCCTCACGAGCTTCGAAACGGGCGAGCGCCTCTACCGCACGCATGAACGTGTCCGGGGCGGCGCTGCCGCCTTCGCGGTCGAGAATGGCGTCGTTGAGGCGTGCGCGGGCCGTTGTCTTGTCGCCGGCGGCAAGTGCGATCGCACCGGCGTGATAATTCTTGAAAACACGGAACCATTCCGGGCCGTCAAGCGCCTTGATCTGCGCCAGCGCCTCCTTCGGCCGGCCTTGGCCGAACTTCGCCCATGAGGACAGAAGCGTATTCATCAGCCGGTCGAGATCGTTCGGGCCGTCATAGGCCAGCAGCTTTTGGGCGCTGCGGTATTCGCGCTTACGGATCGCTTCGATCGCACGGACGACCGTCGTGATGCGTTCGACGGCCGGGTCGGACTTCAGGTCCTCCGCGATCTTGACGCCGTCGTCAAGCTTGCCTGCCATGAGCAGCGTGATCATCAGCCGCTGCTTGACGTCGCTGTTGTTCGGTTCGAACTGCAGAGCGATCTTGTAAAGTTCGGTTGCTGAGGCGAAGTCGCGATCCACATCGGCCGTGCGGGCGGCAAGAAAGGCGCCGGAAAACGTGTCGACGGATTTGATGTCGAAAGGTTTCGCGTCTTCGACCGCCGCCTTTTCCTCGGCGAAGGCCTGATAGCTGCCGGTCGCCGATGCAAGGGCCAGCAGTGCCGCGCCGCCAAGAAGGCGAAGGAGTGTATTTTGCCGCATATCAAACCTTTCATTGCCGACGGTGCGTTTGCCACACCATCGCTGGTTGTTCCGGAAATCGATCGGAAATTGCCGGAAGCAAGTTTTGAGGAACAGAATGGCTTTTTTGGCGCAATGCGGCAAGAAATTCCTAAAGTGAATTGCCTGCCGGTCTAGCTTACCCGATCGATGCAGAAATCGATCACTTCGACCAGTGCTGACTTCCAGGGGGACGCCGGCAACGGTGCAAGGGCGTCACGCGCGATCGTGCCATAATGCTGCGCACGCGCAATCGTGTCGGTAAGCCCGCCATAGCGCCGGATGAGGCCGAGCGCTTTTTCCAGATTTGGGCCGTCGTTGTTGCCGCCTTCGATGGCTTCCCGCCAGAAGGCGCGATCCTCCGGCGTGCCGCGCCGATAGGAAAGAATGACCGGCAGCGTGATCTTGCCTTCGCGGAAATCATCGCCGATGTTCTTGCCGAGATCGATCGAGGAGCCGCCGTAGTCGAGGACGTCGTCGACCAATTGAAAGGCGAGACCAAGGTTCATGCCGTAGGACTTCAGCGCGTTGCGGTCCGCCTTGCTGGTTGCCGCAACGATCGGTCCGACTTCCGCTGCCGCGGCGAAGAGTGCCGCCGTCTTGGCGCGGATGACCTGCAGGTAGTCGTCTTCGGTCGTCTCCATGTTCTTGGCGACCGAAAGCTGCAGGACTTCGCCCTCGGCAATGACCGAGGCTGCCGTCGAAAGCACGTCGAGCGCCTCGAGCGAACCGACATCGACCATCATGCGGAACGCTTGACCGAGCAGGAAGTCGCCGACGAGCACGCTTGCCTGGTTGCCCCAGATCGTGCGTGCCGTCGATTTTCCACGCCGGAGATCGCTTTCGTCGACGACATCGTCGTGCAACAGCGTTGCCGTGTGCATGAATTCGACGCTGGTCGCGAGCTTGATGTGGGCGTCGCCCTCGTAGCCGAACATCGAGGCGGCGGCGAGCGTCAGCATGGGGCGCAGGCGTTTGCCGCCGGACGAAATCAGATGGTTGGCGACCTCCGGTATCATCTGGACATCGGAGCCGGCCTTGGACAGGATGAGCTGGTTGACCCGTTCCATGTCGGACATGGTCAGGTCGACGAGCGGCTTCACAGACGCCTGTTTGTTTTTCTTGTCTTCCAGCGGTATCACTACGCCCAACGCCCGGACTCCTGTTTCGTTGTCGATTTGGACAATAGAAAGAGGGCTTTCAGGCGGCAAGAGGCGAATTGCCCCGCTTGCTTGAAATAAGACAGGAAAACCGAGCCGGATGAAGGAACTGATCCGCACGAACGACGCCGTACTTCTCTCCTTTGCCGAAAGCCTGATGAAGGACGCCGGCATTGGCTGCTTTATTGCCGATCAGGGCATGAGCATCCTGGAGGGTTCGCTGGGACTTTTGCCGCGCCGTTTCCTGGTTGCGGATGATGATGCCGACAGGGCGCGGCGGATCCTGATCGATGCGGGCCTGGAGAGGGAATTGCGGCAGTGACTTTGGCCTTTCTGCGAACCGCTCGCGACCTTCCCTTTGGAAGGGCGGGGCAATGACGACGATGCCGGAAACGGTGGATGCGTTCCATCGGGGTAGGTTCCACCTGATTCAGCCGCTCGGCCAGGGCCATCGAGCCGGCATGGATGCGATGCTGCTCTCCTCCCTCGTGTCCTGCCGCGACCGTTGCCGCGTGGCAGACCTCGGCGCCGGTGCGGGCGCCGCCGGCATGGCGGTCGCCTCGCGGATCGACGAGGCTGAAGTGCTGCTGGTGGAGCGTTCGGCCATCATGGCCGGCTTTGCCCGCCGCAGCCTCGCATTGCCAGAGAATGCACACTTCGCATCACGAGTCTCGGTGCTCGAGGCCGACGTGTCGCTGAGCGGCAAGGCACGCTCCGCCGCCGGCCTGCCGGATGACGCCTTCGATCACGTGATCATGAACCCGCCGTTCAACGACGCCGCGGACCGGAAGACGCCGGACAGTCTCAAGGCAGAGGCTCACGCGATGACCGACGATCTTTTCGAGGCGTGGATCAAGACCGCCGGGGCGATCATGAAGCCGGGCGGACAGCTGTCTCTCATTGCCCGGCCGGAATCGATCGCCGAGATCATCGCGGCATGCGGTCGGCGCTTCGGAGGTATAGAGATCACGCCGCTTCTTCCACGTGCGGGCGAGAATGCCGTACGCATCCTCGTGACGGCGATCAAGCAGAGCCGCAAGCGACTGGCCCTGCGCGCGCCGCTCGTGATGCATGACGAGGGAACACACCGCTTTTCTCAGGAGGTGGATGACCTCAACAATGGGCGCGCTGCCTATCGCCGCCGGCAATAAGACGCAAGGCGCGAAAACGGGCATTGCGTTTGTGACGGCAGTGCATACATGCAGATCAGGTTTGTGACTGGCAGGAGTTGAAATGGCCGGATTCTTTAAAAGGCTGATGCCGAGACGGTTTCGCAGGGACGGTGTGACGATTCCGGCGATTCGGCTTCACGGCGCGATCATGGCCGGCGGCGGCCAGTTTCGCCCGGTCCTCAATCTCGCGACCGTCGCCCCGCTTTTGGAAAAGGCCTTCTCGCTCAAGGACGCGCCGGCCGTTGCCATCTCCATCAATTCGCCTGGTGGCTCGCCGGTTCAGTCGCGCCTGATTTACCAGCGCATCCGCGACCTCGCCGAAGAAAAGAGAAAACGCGTTCTGATCTTCGTCGAGGACGTGGCCGCGTCCGGCGGCTACATGATCGCGCTTGCCGGCGACGAGATCATCGCCGATCCGACTTCGATCGTCGGCTCGATCGGTGTCGTCTCCGGCGGCTTCGGTTTCCCGGAACTCCTGAAGAAGATCGGCGTCGAACGGCGTGTCTACACGGCCGGCGAAAACAAGGTGGTGCTTGATCCGTTCCAGCCGGAAAAGGAGCGTGACGTCGAGTTCCTCAAGAGCTTGCAGATCGAGATCCACGACACGTTCATCCAGATGGTGAAGACCCGCCGGGGGACCCTTCTCGCAGATCATCCCGATATTTTTTCCGGCCTTTTCTGGACAGGCCGGCGGGGGCAGGAACTCGGTCTCGTCGACGCTCTCGGCGACATGCGCGGAGAGGTGAAGAGACGTTATGGGGCAAAAGCGCGGCTCGAATTGATCCAGCCGGCACGCAGTCTCTTCGGCCGCCGCCAACCGGGTGCGGCCGTCGCCGGTGCAATCGCGGCGCCCTTGGCCGCGTCGGCCGCCGCGGGCCTCGCCGACGCACTCGAAGAAAGGGCGCTGTGGGCGCGATACGGGCTTTAGATCCGGCTCCTCCACCCTCGCATCTGGTCAGGCGTACAGGGTCGCTGTTACACTTTGAAAGGCTGCATTGCTTCGCCGGCACCGCGTTCGATCGGATGAAGCGTGCAGAGGAGGAACGATGCCGCAGATTATCCTGCTCCTGATTGTCGGTATTATCGCCTGGATCGGATATCGGAAATTCATTGCCGACGCCGAGAAGCTGGCGCGGCAGCGCGAGCGGCTGCGCCGCGAGCAACAGACAGGTGCCAATGGAACCCTTGTCAAGGACCCGAAGACCGGAGAATACCGCCTGAAGCGCGACGACGAGTGAAGGTTCACGCCTTATCCCTGACTGGACCAGGACACGGGATCGGGCAAGACGCTTGACCCTTGCCGTGCGGCATGGCACCTGTCCGGCAAATTTCGAAGAATTCGGACGATCCCATGACCACCGCCTCCCTTCCGGACCACATGAACCCGAAGCGCTCCTTTCAGGCCCTGATCCTGACGCTGCACAACTACTGGGCCGACAAGGGTTGCGCCGTGCTGCAGCCTTACGACATGGAGGTTGGCGCCGGTACATTTCATCCGGCGACGACGCTGCGCGCGCTCGGGCCGAAGCCGTGGCGTGCGGCTTACGTTCAGCCGTCACGTCGCCCGACCGATGGACGCTACGGCGAGAACCCGAACCGGCTTCAGCACTACTACCAGTACCAGGTGCTTCTGAAGCCGAATCCGTCCAACCTGCAGGAACTCTACCTCGGCTCGCTCGAGGCGATCGGCCTCGACCCTCTGCTGCACGACATCCGCTTCGTCGAGGATGATTGGGAGAGCCCGACGCTCGGCGCCTGGGGTCTCGGCTGGGAATGCTGGTGCGACGGCATGGAAGTGTCGCAGTTCACCTATTTCCAGCAGGTCTGCGGAATCGAATGCTCGCCCGTTGCCGGCGAGCTGACCTATGGTCTGGAGCGCCTGGCCATGTATGTCCAGGGTGTCGACAATGTTTACGACCTGAATTTCAACGGTCGCGAGGGTGCCGAAAAGATCAGCTATGGCGACGTTTTCCTGCAGGCCGAGCAGGAATATTCGCGGCACAATTTCGAATATGCCAACACGACGATGCTCCACCAGCATTTCATCGACGCCGAAAAGGAATGTTTGGCTCTGCTTGCCGCCGGCGCGCCCGGCGACAGCAGCAATAACCGCCTGCATAAATGCGTTTTCCCGGCCTATGACCAGTGCATCAAGGCGAGCCACGTATTCAATCTGCTGGATGCGCGGGGCGTGATCTCCGTCACCGAGCGCCAGAGCTATATCTTGCGCGTTCGCACGCTGGCAAAGGCCTGCGGCGAGGCGTTCCTGCTGACTGACGCCGGCGGCGCCAACTGGAGCAGGGAAGCAGCATAGTCGGTGGGCTGCCGGATTTCGTCCATCTCGTTCGTGCGGGCGGCCAGCTCCGGGCATTCGGGCGAGCGATCAGATCGCTCGCAAGGGCGCGAATCCGACCACAGAAAACCCGTTACTGGAAATGCACCGGAGGATCCTTGTCCGGCGTAGGTCTGTAGCGCCCGACGCACGCCGCTCGGCCTGTCGCTATGGCTTCCGCCCTCGTACGCAACGAAGAGGGCTGTGAAGGCGATCGCGTTGATGAGAGTAGAGAGCGTATTCATGGCCGTGGGCTTTGCGTCTTGAGTTCTTCGATAAGACGACTTTCGCCGATCGCTGGTTTCGCCGCCGTTCCCGGCGGAACAGCTTCATTTCTGCCGGCCGTGAATATCCCGATTGAAGGGTTTTGCACTCGGCGTCGAGCCGACGGGCCGCTTCCCAACTTCGCGCTCACTCGTTGCTTTGATTGCAAAAATGCCTTTCAAGCTGAAAAGCCGGCGGCTAATCTCTGGCGGATTCTCAAGGAGGGGCTTTCATGATTGGGCTGGCAATCGGCGTCGCGGTGATCCTGTATCTGGTTTTTGTCTATAACGGCCTCGTGAAGGCGCGGCAGGTCGCCGAAGAGGCTTGGTCCGGCATCGATGTGCAATTGAAGCGGCGCGCCGATCTGATCCCCAACCTGATCGAGACTGTGAAGGGGTATGCGGCGCACGAAAAGTCGACGCTCGAGGAGATCGTCGCATTGCGCAATCGAGCCCAAGCGTTGCCGCAGGGCGATGTCACCGCCCGTGCGGCGGTGGAAGGGGCGCTTTCGCAGGCGCTCGGCAAGCTCTTTGCTCTCGCCGAAGCCTATCCGGATCTCAAGGCCAACGAAAATTTCGTGGAACTCCAGCGCTCGCTGGAGACGATCGAGGGCGAGATCCAGATGTCGCGGCGCTATTACAACGGCGCAGCCCGTGACCTCAACGTCAAGGTCGAGAGTTTCCCGTCCAATCTGATCGCCAACGCCTTCCGCTTTGCTAAGGCCAGCTATTTCGAGATCACCAACGAAGCGGATCGGGCAGTGCCATCGGTCAAATTCTGACGGTGCGGAAAAGGAAATTGCGATGAAGCGGTTTTCCGCAGCCCTTGCGCTTGTTCTTCTCGTGTTTGCTTGGCCGTCGGCTGCATCCGCGGAAGAGATTATCTCGTCCTACCATTCGGTCATCGAGGTCGCGAAGGACGGCACGCTCACCGTGACCGAGACGATCACGGCCAATGTCGAGGGCAACCAGATAAAGCGCGGCATCTATCGCGATTTCCCGCTGACCTTCGTCGACGCGAACGGACGCCACAGCAAGGTGGATTTCGACCTCGTCTCGGTCGAGCGCGACGGCGAGGAAGAAGCCTACCGTACCGAGGCGATCAGCGGCGGCATCCGCATTTACACGGGCAAGGCCGAAGTGCTTCTGCCACGTGGTGAACACACGTTTCAGATTACCTACGAGACCAGTCGGCAAATACGATTCTTCGACGATCACGACGAACTCTACTGGAATGTGACAGGAACCGAATGGGCCTTCCCGATAGAGGAGGCAACGGCCACCGTGACGTTGCCGCAAGGCGTGAAGTCGCAAGCGCTCGACGTATTCACTGGCGGTTACGGCGCGACAGGAAAGGATGCTCGGGCGGTGGAGGAGGGCGACGAAATCTTCTTCGCCACCACGCGCCGGCTGCGCCCGCAGGAGGGCCTGACGATCGCGGTCAAGCTGCCGAAGGGCAGCATCGACCGGCCAAGCGCCTCTCGGGAAAACATCTGGTGGCTGCGTGATCACCTGGCCCTGGTCATTGCCGGTGCAGGCTTGGTCCTCGTTACGCTCTATTATGGGCGCGCCTGGGTGCGTGTCGGTCGGGATCCTGCGCGCGGTGTGATGGTGCCGCGCTGGGATGCGCCGGACGGCATTTCGCCGGCGCTGGTAAATTACGTCGACAACAAGGGTTTCTCCGGAGAGGGGTGGACGGCGCTGTCGGCCGCTGCGCTCAGCCTGGCGGTCAAGGGACACGTCGTTCTCGAGGACCTGAAGAAGGCGATCGTCATCACCGCGACGGGCAAGGCGGGAGCGGAAAAGCTGCCGACCGGCGAGGCCACGTTGATGAAGGCGATCGGGACGGCCGGTGGCAAGCTCACGATCGATCGGGCGAACGGGACGAAAGTCGAGGCGGCGGGATCCGCGTTCCGCAGTTCGATCGAGCGGGAGCATCGCGGCAAGTACTATCGCGCCAACACAGCCTATATTGTCGGCGGCGTTCTGCTCTCCGTGCTTGCCTTGGCGGCGCTCTTCATCTTCGGAGATCTGAGCGAGGAAAGCATTCCGCTGGTCATCGTGCCGGTTTTCATCGCCTTTTTCGTCTCGATTTTCGCCGTCTCGTTCGGCAAGTCGTTCCGGCGCGGATCGAGCCTCGCACGCCGCATCATGTCGATCGTGGTCCTGGCCTTCTTCGCATTCGTGTTCCTCACGATATTTTCCGGAGTCCTAGCTGCCATCGTCTTCTCGGCAACTGGCGCGGACGACCTGCCGTTGCTCTTCGCGGTTGGCGGCATCGTGCTCGTCAATGTGCTCTTCTTCTTCCTTATGGGCGCGCCGACCCCGCTTGGCGCACGGATGATGGACGGGATCGAGGGGCTCCGGCAGTACATGACACTCGCCGAGAAGGATCGGATGAACCTTCAGGGCGCGCCGGAAATGTCGCCCCGCCATTTCGAGACACTGTTGCCCTACGCAGTGGCGCTCGGCGTCGAAAAGCCATGGACGGAGACGTTCGACCGCTGGCTGCTTGCCGCGTCCGCGGGTGCTGCTGCCGCTGCCTACCAACCGAGCTGGTATCACGGCGACTCCTTTGGCCCGGGTTCGTTCGGCGACAGGATCGGCGGTTTCGCCGGTTCGATGGCGGATACCATGACCGCGTCCTTGCCGCCGCCGCCCAAGAGCTCGTCCTCGGGCTTTTCCTCCGGCGGAGGCTTTTCCGGAGGCGGCGGTGGTGGCGGCGGCGGTGGCGGCTGGTAGTGCCGATTAGCGGCCGATTTCTTGCCGGGCTTGGTGACTTTTTCATCGGAGCTTGCTAAGTCCGCCGCAACCGTCCGGAACAGAACAAAGTCTAGAGTCCCATGCCCGATCTTCTTATCGAACTGCGCTCCGAAGAAATTCCCGCTCGCATGCAGCGCAAGGCGGCGGGCGACCTGAAAAAGCTTGTGACGGACGCGCTGGTTGAAGCAGGTCTGACCTATGAAGGCGCGCGCGAATACTGGACGCCGCGCCGGCTGACGCTCGACATCCGCGGCCTGAATGCGCGCTCCGCCGATATTCGCGAGGAGCGGAAAGGCCCGCGCACCGACGCGAATGAAAAGGCGATCGAAGGCTTCTTGCGTGGCGCGGGCCTTTCCTCCATCAGCGAGGCCCATGTCCATAGCGACCCGAAGAAGGGGGAATTTTACGTCGCTCATATCCTCAAGCCGGGCCGGCCGGCCGAGGAGATCATCGCCGAGGCAATGCCGCCGATCATCCGCAATTTCCCATGGCCGAAATCGATGCGCTCCGGTGCCGCCTCCGCGAGACCTGGAAGCCTGCGCTGGGTCCGCCCGCTCCAGTCGATCGTCTGCACCTTCGGTTCCGAGACGGAGGAAACCACGATAATTCCGTTCGAGCTCGACGGCATCGTCGCCTCCAACGTGACTTACGGTCACCGCTTCCATGCGCCGGAGGCGATCACCGTTCGCCGATTCGCCGATTATGCCGAGAAGCTCGATAAGGCGAAAGTCGTGCTCGATGCCGAGCGCCGCAAGGAGATCATTGCCGCCGACGCCCACAACGTCGCCTTTGCCAGCGGTCTTGAACTCGTCGAGGACGATGGCCTGCTCGAGGAGGTGTCGGGTCTCGTCGAATGGCCGCAGGTGCTGATGGGGAGCTTCGAGGAGAGCTACCTCGAAATCCCGTCGGAGATCATCCGCCTGACGATCAAAACCAACCAGAAGTGCTTCGTCACGCGCGAGCCGGGCGCCGAAACGCTGTCGAACAAGTTCATCCTCGTGTCGAATATCGAGGCCAAGGACGGTGGCAAGGAAATCGTCCACGGCAACGGCAAGGTTGTGCGCGCGCGCCTTTCGGATGCGGCGCATTTCTGGAAGCGGGACCAGGGCAACTTGCCGGATCTCGACACGCTCACGCTGTCCGCGGTGAAATTCGGACTCGACCTCAAGAAGCCGCTCGATCAGCGCATGGCAAAGCTCGATGCGTTGAACGTGACCTTCCACGCTAAGCTCGGAACGCAGGGCGAACGCGTCGCCCGCATCCGTGCGCTGGCCGCAGAACTTGCCAATGTCACCGGTGCTGATCTGGCTCAGGTCGACCGCGCCGCCGTGCTCGCCAAGGCGGATCTGCGCACCGAGGCCGTGGGGGAATTCCCTGAGCTCCAGGGCATCATGGGTCATAAATACGCGGTGCTGCAGGGCGAAACGGCCGCCGTCGCCAATGCGATCGAGGATCATTACAAGCCGCAAGGTCCCTCCGATCGCGTGCCGACCGACCCCATTGCGGTGACGGTCGCGCTTGCCGACAAGCTCGACACCCTCGTCGGCTTCTGGGCGATCGACGAAAAGCCGACGGGCTCGAAAGATCCCTATGCGTTGCGCCGCGCCGCACTCGGCGTGATCCGCCTCATTCTGGAAGGTAAAACGCGGCTGTCGCTTCGGCCGGCTTTCGATGTTGCGCTCGCGGGGCTCAAGGCACAGAGGCCGGAGGTCGCCGGCGATGTTTCTGCCGACCTTCTCGCCTTCTTCCACGACCGATTGAAAGTCTACCTGCGCGATCTCGGAGCCCGCTATGATCTGATCGACGCGGTGTTGACATCGGACGCCGACGATCTGCTGCTGATCGCGCGGCGCGTCGAAGCTCTGACGGCATTCATCACGGCCGAAGAGGGGAAGAACCTGCTGGCTGGCACCAAGCGTGCAACGCAGATTCTGGCGGCGGAGGAGAAAAAGGGCACGGAGGTCGCCGCTTCCGTCGACGAACGGCTGTTCAAACTCGACGCCGAAAGGACCCTTCACGCATCGATCAAGATCGCAACCGGCGATGCCCGTGACGCGATCGTGAAAGAGGACTTCCGCTCGGCCATGGCGGCGTTGTCGAGACTGCGAGAGCCGGTCGATCAATTCTTCGATGACGTCCTGGTGAATGACGAGGACGCGGCGATCCGCGCCAACCGTCTGGCGTTGCTGGGGCTCATCCGCTCTGCGACCGGGGCGGTCGCCGATTTCTCGAAGATCGCGGGATAACAAGAATCGCCGTTCTCATGGTCGCCGCTACCCGCCTGACGCGCGCGGCGGCCGCATTGCATCGACAATCGACGGCAATTACCGTATCTCGTAGGGCATGACGAGCGGCCAACCGAGCGCAGGTGCAGGCATCATCGAACCGCCGACCCTTGGGCGGCGACGCGACTGAATTGCCGTTGCCGAAGACGCGGTGCCGTTCGAGCGCATCGAGGCGTTCTTCGCCGGGCACGCCTACGAGCCGCACCGGCACGATACCTACGCTATCGGACAGACGCTTTCAGGCGTCCAGAGCTTCCGCTATCGCGGCGCCGACCGCTTCAGCCTTCCCGGCAGAACGATGGTGCTTCATCCCGACGAACTGCACGATGGCCATGCGGGCAGCGACGACGGTTTCCGCTATCGCATGATCTACATCGAGCCGGCGGCTATTCAGAGCGTTCTGGGCGGCCGTCCGCTGCCCTTCATCAAGGGCGGCATTTCCCCCGATCCGCGGCTCTTTGCGGCCGTTCGCGCGCTGCTTCCGGCGACGGACGCCCGCATCGAAGCGCTGGAGTTCGGCGACGGCCTTTTCGAACTTGCTCATGCGCTCGAAGCTGCGGCCGGCGCCACTTCGCCGCCTGGTCGGGTCCTGGACTACCGCTCAGCCGAACGCGCGCGGCTCTACCTCCACGATTTGCCGGAGGGCACGGTCACGCTCGATATGCTCGAGGCGATCAGTGGCCGGGATCGTTGGGGGCTGAACCGCGATTTCCGGCGTCTGTTCGGCACCAGCCCCTATCGCTATCTCGTTCAACGGCGCCTGGAGGCGGTGAAGACCGACCTGCGACGGGGAATATCGCCCGCAGAGGCCGCGCTGGATGCCGGTTTCGCGGACCAGGCGCATATGAGCCGCCATTTCAAGAAGGCCTTCGGCCTTTCGCCGGGACGCTGGCTGCGGATGGCGGGTACGCCGGCCTCCCGCTAAACATTCCGCTCCGCACGATCGTTCAATACCGCTTGCCATACCGGCCCTAACCTCAGCCGAAAACGGCAGGAGGAAGAGGCAATGGATGTGTCGAAGCGAACCTATGCGCCGATCAATTTTCAGGAGAAGCTGGCGCGGTTTTCCGATCAGTGGCAGCCGCGCGTGATCGCCGAAATCAACGACTACCAGGTCAAGATCGTTCGCATCGAGGGCGATTTCGTCTGGCACGATCATCCGGAAACGGACGAGGCGTTCATCGTGCTGGACGGCACGCTTCGGATCGATTTCCGCGACGGTTCTGTGACCGTCAGCCCGGGCGAGATGTACGTCGTGCCGAAGGGAGTCGAACACAAACCCTTTGCGGCAGGCGAAGTGAAGATGTTGCTCATCGAGCCACGCGGCGTTCTGAACACCGGCCACGAGGGCGGCGAGCGCACCGCTCGCAACGATGTCTGGATCTGACATCGGCGGCGCGACCATGGCCGGCGATCTCGCTCTCCTGGTCCTTGCGGCCTTGCCGCTGATGGGCAGTCCCGGTCCGGCGACGCTCAGTCTCGCCGGTATGGGGGCGGCCCACGGCATACGCCGAAGTGCGCATTACGCCGCGGGCGTCAACATCGGTACAATTGCTGTTGTCCTCGCGATCGCTGCGGGCGTAACCGCCCTGATCCTCGAGCGGCCGGGCATGAAGACGGCGCTGACGGTTCTCGCCGGCGCATATATGATCTATCTCGCGTGGCATATCGCCACTGCGCCGCCGGTTGCCGCTCATGAAGAGGGCTCAGGCACTCCTTCGTTCCTTAGCGGATTTGTGCTCGCGATCGCCAATCCCAAAGCCTATGCGGCGATCGGCGCTGTTTACGCCGGCAGCACGAGCGACGTGGATCAGGGCGTCGACGGCGCGATCGCGAAAGCTCTCGCGCTCACCCTCATTGCGGTTGCCGTTAACACGACCTGGCTCTCCTTCGGAGCGGCTATCGCAACGGTCCTGCGCGACCCATGGAAGGCACGCATCGCCAACCTGATCTTCGCCGTCCTTCTGCTCGCCTCCGTGGCCTTGCCATTGCTCGCCCCTTGAAAGGACCTGCGGCAACCGTCTATGAAGCGGTATGACTGCCAAGATCCTCGTCAGCGCCTGTCTCATGGGCCATGCGGTGCGCTACGACGGCGCATCGAAACCGCTTTCTCATCCGGCGATCGATCGCTGGCGTGAGGAGGGCAGGCTTGTCACGATCTGTCCCGAGATGTCGGCCGGCATGCCGGTTCCGCGCCCGCCGGCGGAGATCGAGCACGGACAGGTAGGTGCCGATGTGCTTTCGGGGAAAGCCCGGGTGGTTGAAAGGACTGGCCGGGATGTGACAGACGAATTTGTCCGGGCAGCCGAGAATGCCTTGGCGCTGGCGCTCGACACCGGCTGTCGATTTGCACTGTTGATCGACGGTAGTCCGTCTTGCGGCTCAAGCTTCATCTATGATGGCCGCTTCAGCGGAGCGCGGCACCCGGGCATGGGTGTTACCGCCGCGCTGCTGCGCCAGAACGGCATCGAGGTTTATTCCGACAGCGAGATAGAGCGTCTGGCCGCCAAAGCTGGGTGAGGCATGGACAGGATAGGCGAGGGCAGCATGAGGAATGCGTCTGGCGTATATCCCCAAAAGATTGCGCCCCTGCTTCTCTCAGGGGCGCAATCTCTCGCCATTGCAGCGAATGCCCGTCAGCCGTGAAGTCAGGGGTCAGCTGGACGGGGCAGGGAACTGTATTTATATGGTTTTAGTCTAGCCGAAGTTCGAATGCGGCTGGATCAAATTCCTGTGAGTTGCCCTTGGCCATCGATGCTGCAACGGGTTCTGCATGCGAGATCGCATGAACGGCGGCGGTTTTTGCCGTCTCGTCGATCTGCGGGGAGATGGTGCCACCCGTCGCGGGCTGGCGCAGGTCGACGTCCATCGAGGCGCTCGCAATCGCCGACCCGCCGGCCTTCATCGCCGCGGCTCTTACGACCTCCTCGGGTGCCTTGCTGACGAAGACGACCGGTGATCCGCCGAGCCAGGCTTCGGTGCGCACCAGCTTCACCTCGCCACCGATTTCCTTGAGTTCGATCTTGTCGGTGCCCGGAGCGATCTCGGGGACGACATAGGAGGATTTCTTCTTCGGCTGCAGCGGCGGGCAGTCCGCGCAGGAAACCGCGGCGACACTGGAGTTCATCGCCTTGCCGGAGACGACATCCTCGATTGAGGATGCAGCGGCCGTGCCAGCGAGAAGCGCGAAAGCACCGGAGATGAGCAGGGAACGCATTGGATTCTCCTCGAAACTGTCGAGGTCGACAATATGGCTTTTCCCTTACCTTCCCGTCAGGAGGATCGATAAAAATTGACCGATGCAGGCTTTTCGCTTACAGCGCCGCGCGTCCTATCAGACGCGCAAAGGATGCTGTGGCTACGATTTTAGGAACGTGCAGTAGAGCGGGGCGAGCTGTGCGCGGTTTTCCGCTCCGCATCCGCTCTAACTCATTAGAATCGATCACGTTTATGTTCCTGGTCGATACGACCCAAAATCACAGTGGCCTAGGCGGTTTCCCGGGCAACGGCGCGCCAGCCGATGTCGCGACGATAGAATCCGTTTTCCCATGACACACCACGCAGGACCGTATAGGCCGCGTCCTTGGCGCTGCTGACGCTTTCGCCCATGGCTGTGACGTTCAGCACGCGGCCGCCGGTTGCAACCAACCGACCGTCCTTTATCGCCGTGCCGGCATGAAACACCTTGGTGGTTGCGGATTCGTCAGGCAGGGCAGTGATCGGCGTGTTCTTCTCGTAGGCGCCGGGATATCCCCGGGCGGCCATGACGACCGTCAGCGCCGCCTCGTCGCGCCATTCAATGCTCATGTCGCCGAGCGTTCCTGTCGCCGCGGCGTAGAGCAGCGGCAACAGATCGCTCTTCATGCGCATCATCAGCACCTGGCATTCGGGATCGCCGAAGCGAACGTTGTATTCGATGAGTTCCGGCCCGTTTTTGGTGATCATCAGCCCCGCGAAGAACACGCCGGTAAACGGGTAACCGCTTTCGGCCATGCCGCGCATCGTCGGCTCGATGATCTCCTTCATCGTGCGCTCGACCATTTCGGCAGTCATCACCGGTGCTGGCGAATAGGCGCCCATGCCACCGGTGTTGGGCCCCGTGTCACCGTCGCCGACGCGCTTGTGATCCTGGGCCGAAGCAAGCGGCAGGACGTTCTTGCCGTCGCAGAGGCAGAAGAAGCTTGCTTCCTCGCCGTCGAGATAGGCCTCGACGACGACTTCGGCACCAGCGGACCCGAAGGCGCCGGCAAAGCACTCATCGACAGCGGCGAGGGCGTCGTCGAGCGTCATCGCGACGGTCACGCCCTTGCCGGCGGCAAGTCCGTCCGCCTTGATGACGATCGGTGCGCCTTGTTCCCGCACATAGGCCTTCGCCGGCTCCACTTCAGTGAAGCGTTTGTAGGCGCCGGTCGGAATTCCGTATTTCGCGCAGAGATCCTTGGTGAAGCCCTTGGAGCCTTCGAGCTGGGCAGCGGCAGCAGACGGGCCGAAGACCGGAATGCCCGCGGCGCGGAGCGTGTCTGCGAGCCCCGCAACGAGCGGCGCCTCCGGGCCGATCACGACGAAATCGATCGCCGTTCTTTGGCAGAAATCGACCACGGCCTGCTGATTGTCGACGTCGAGTGCGACGATCGCCGCTTCTTCGGCGATGCCCGGGTTGCCCGGCGCGGCATAGAGGGTGGTCAGTTTGGGCGATTGTGCGATTTTCCATGCAAGCGCGTGTTCGCGTCCGCCCGATCCGATCAGAAGAACCTTCATTGCCACCTCGCCATCAGCTGCTGCATGATTCCTTAAACCGAGATCGATTTAAGGACAAAATCGTGCAGAAACTCAAAGTTCTATAGCGTCCTTTGCGCGTCTGATTAGACGCGGCGCTGTAATTGCTGCGCTGCGGTTAGGACGGCACGCGGGGTAAGGTCAAGGAAAAAGCGGCAGCCGCGGTGGATTAAGGGGAATGGCGTATCTAGCGGACGACCGTCCGCCGGTCTTCGGCAGCGCCTTCAGCCGCTTCGGCATCGGGTCGCGCTGTTCGGGTCAGCGCCCAGATTCCGAGATCGTCGAGCGAAAGCGGTTTGCTGATCAGATAGCCCTGGAACCGGTCGCATCCGGCTGCGGTCAGCATCGCAAGCTTTTCCGGCGTGTCCACGCCTTCGCCGACTACCGCCATGTCCTTCGCATGGCACAGGGCGACGACGGCCTTGAGGACCGGCAGGGATTGCGATGCGGTCAGGTTTGAAACGAGTGCTCGGTCGAGTTTGATCGTATCCGCGGCATAGTCGATGATCTGCTGAACCGACGTGTACCCGGCGCCAAAATCATCGATCGAAAGCCGAAAACCCTTCTGGCGCAGGTCCTCGATGTTCCGCCGCAACTGGTCGCTGACCTGCACCGCGAACGTCTCCGTCAGCTCGACGTCGATCGACTGCGGCTGAAGTCCATGGCGTTCAACGCAATCCGAGAAATAGTCGCTGATCGACCGCGAGTGCAGTTCGGCCGAAGGAATATTGATCGCCAGCACGGTCTCCGGGCCGAAAAGCGCTTTCAGCTGGCGGCAATCGGACATTGCCTTGTTGATGACCCACCAGTCGATCTTGGAAAACAGACCCGAGCTTTCGGCAATCGGGACGAATTCGTCCGGGGTGACGTTGCCGAGAACGGGGGAGTGCCAGCGCAGCAAGGCCTCGCAGCCGGTGACGCGGCCTCTCGTGTCGACGATCGGCATGTAGACCAGGTGAAACTGCTCGTCTGGGTCCAGAGACCGCAATTCATCCTGGATCTGGCGCAATCGGGTGCGTTTGTCGTTGAGCGCGCGGGAGAACCGGCTGGAGCGGTTCTTGCCCGCGCTCTTGGCCTGATACATGGCGGCGTCGGCGTTGGAGATCAGTTCTGCGACATTGCTCGCGTCGTCCGGACAGATCGCGGCGCCGATGCTTGCCGTCACCGGATAGCGCTTGCCGGTAACCTCGAAACCATCATCGAACAGCGCGAGAATTGCGCCAGCGATTTCCCTGACGGTGCCGTCGCCCGGTCTTGAGCGCACCAGGACGGCAAATTCGTCGCCCGATAGGCGGGCGAGGATTGCCGGCCTTTGTCCCCGTCTTTGGGTGATGGCACCGACATGGTCTGCAAGTCGGGTGGCAAGCGCTTTCAGGAGCTCATCGCCGACTTCGTGACCATGCTTGTCGTTGACGAATTTGAAGTTGTCGATGTCGATGAACAGCAAGCTGCATTTTTCGCCAGATGCGATGGCTTCCTGAACAACGCCGGCAGCAAGCGTATTGAAGTGACCTCGATTGCTGATGCCGGTTAGTGTATCCGTCCAGGAGCTTCGCTGGACGAGTTCCAGCGAATGGACCGACTGGCGATGCAATTCGCGGATGTTGCGGGTCAGGCGCCCGATTTCGCCTGCTTCGTCCCGGTCCGCTATCTCGTCGCGCGCGCCGACCATGACCGCCATGACATTGGCGTCGAGCGTTGCGATCGGCTCGGTAATGAAGCGCCGGATAAGGACGACGATCAGCCAGATGGAGAAAAGGCCCATGGCCACGGCGCCAAGCGCAAGCAGCACCTTTTGGCGCAGCATCTGCCTCTCGAAATGTGAGTCCGAAATCGTAAGCGTCGCGTGGAGTGCCGGCCCGATAGGGGCACTAGCCGAAAGATCGTCGGTAACGGCGAGCGGCCAGGGCTGGAGAACGATGTCGACGCCATACTCTTTCTTAAGCGCGGTCTGCATTTCGAGGAACCGATCGGGCTGCACGGCAACCTGCATCAGAAGCGCGTTCGCCTTGTTGCTGGGCAAAGGGCGGCTGAGGGTGATCGGGTCGATGAACTGGGAGTAGACGATTCTGGGGCGCCCGCCGCCATCGTGAAGGTAGGTCCAATCCGTAAGCTTGGTGCCCTTGATGAGTTTCGTTGCCAGTTCGACCTGTGCCTCATCGACTTCCGCAAAAGGATCCCAACTGTTCTCGAAGTAATATTCCGTTTCCAGCTTGGCGGTCAGAATGATCAATGAGACGAAGCCCATCGGATCGTCCGAGAGCGACTTTACACTCTCCTGCAGGCGCACGCCGAGTGCGCTGGCGCGATAGGTCCTGTCCGTTTCGGATACGAACTGACGCAGCGCATTGCCGTTCAGCAAAGCGTTGAGAAAGCTCCTGCTCCGTCGGATCTCACTTTGAAACACCGCGGCTGTATGTTCGAGCCTTTGCGACAGCTTGGCGTGTTCGAGCGCCCGGATCGATCGGCTCTGGGCGATGTGGACCGAAAAGGCCGCGAGCAGGTAACCCGCAAGCACCACAGGGAAGATGAGGAAAAGTGCGCGCTTGCCGAGTGTCACTGGAAATTCGCCAACGTGCTGATGATGCGCCGGCGTGCTTGCACCGACTGGATGGAAAGTTCTCGCTGATATTGGCTCCTCGCCAATATTTCCGGAGGAGGATAGACCGCCGGGTCGGAGCGCATCGCTTCGGGCAGGAGCTTGAGTGCCGCGCTGCTTGCCGTCGGCATCGCCAATGTCATCGCGTTTGCGGCAGCGCTTTCCGCGGAACCGATGAAATCGAGGAATTCCAGCGCCCGCCGCTTGTTCGGCGAACCCGACGTCGCTGCCATGCAGTCGAGCCAGGAGAGCGTTCCTTCCTCGGGGACCGAATAGTGCCAGAGACCCGGTACGCCTGCCTTGTCGTTGAGCACATGCTGGTCACCGCTGTAGCCGAGCGCCATGTGAATGTTTTCGCCGATCGCCGGGTTCTGGATGGACGTGATCACATAGTCGTAGGTCAGCACCGACGGAGCCTGTTCCTTCATGAGGTCGAAGGCGGCCTTCAGCGTTTCGTTGTCGTTGGCATTGATGGAGGCGCCAAGCAGCATCAACGGCGCGACGAAGGCCTCGTTGTGGTCGTCGAACATCGCGACATGCTTCTTCAGCGCCGGCGCCGGGCGCATCAGATCCTGCCAGGAGGTCGGGCGCTCCGTCACGATATCGGAGCGGTAGAGAATGCCCATTGTGCCCCAAAGATAGGGCAGGCCGTGTCCGGCGCAGCGCTTGCGCCATTCGGGCGCATAATCCTTGAGCGAGGGCACATTGGCCTCGGTGAGCGGTTCGAGCACACCCTTCCTGCCGAACAGCGCCGCACCGTTTTCGCCGACGACGACCACATCTATGTTGCTGCCGGGATCCGCAAGGATCTCGTCGCGAGCATCGCCGCTGTCATAGTTGACCTGACGGATCGCGACTCCTGTCTTTTCCGTCCAGCGGTCGATGATCTCCTGGTCGATGTAGGATTCCCAGATGAGCAGATTGAGCGTTTCGGCGCGAGCAGCGGACGCGTGTACCAGCGTCGCCAGGAAGACGGAAATAACCGCGCGCCCTCTCATTTTCTGCCTCTGCCCAAGCCCCCATTAGGTGACCGTAACCTGCAATAATTTATGAATGATTACAGAGGGCCACCCCGGCAGAAGCAGATTTCGACACGGCCGGTAACGAGACGGGACGGCGCTCCCCGGGTGGCCCGCCGGCCCCCCAGGGATGGCACATCCTATCTCGCCGGGATCTTCGGCAGCAGCACCGTCAGGATGCCCAGCAACGGCAGGTAGGAGCAGATGTTGTAGACGAACGCGATGCCCTCCCGGTCGGCGAAGATGCCGAGCACCGCGGCGCCCATGCCGCCGAAGCCGAAGGCAAAACCGAAGAAGACGCCAGCTATCAATCCCACGCGACCGGGAACGAGCTCCTGCGCGAAGACGACGATGGCCGAGAAGGCGGACGAAAAGATGAGACCGATGAGGACGCTCAGGACGCACGTCCAGAACAGGTTTGCATAGGGCAGCATGAGCGCGAACGGAATGACGCCGAGGATCGAGAACCAGATGACGAAGCGCGCGCCGTATCGGTCACCGATCGGTCCGCCGAGAAAGGTTCCGGCGGCCGCCGAGCCGAGAAACAGGAACAGCATCAACTGGGCCTGTTGCACGCTCGTGCCGAACTTCTCGATGACGAAAAAGGTGAAATAGCTGGATATGCTGGCGAGATAGACGTTCTTCGTGGCGGTCAGCAAAACAAGGATCGCGATTGCCCAGAGGACGCGAGCTTTCGGCAAGGGAAGCGCACGGTTCGGTGCGGGCCGGTTCATGGTCATGCGGCGGTGCCGTACGTACCACGTGCTGACCCAGGAAAGGACGAAGAAGCCGGTGATCGCAACGATCGAGAACCAGGCGAGACTGCCCTGGCCGAACGGAATGACGATGAAGGCCGCAAGCAGCGGCCCCAGCGCGCTCCCGGCATTGCCCCCGACCTGGAACAGCGATTGCGCCAGCCCGTGGCGGCCGCCAGATGCAAGCCGGGCGACGCGGGAAGATTCAGGATGAAAGATCGCGGAACCGACACCAATCAGGCTCGCCGCCACGAGAAGCATCCAGAAGTCACCGGCGCTTGCGAGGAGGATCAGCCCGGAGCAGGTCGAAAGCATGGCCACGGGCAATGAATAGGGCAGGCCCCACCGGTCGGTAACGATCCCGACCGCAGGCTGCAGCATCGATGCGGTCAATTGAAATGTGAAGGTCAAAAGGCCGATCTGGACGAAGTCGAGCGCGTAGTTCGCCTTCAGCAGCGGGTATAGTGCGGTCAGCAGCGACTGCATGATATCGTTCAGCATATGGCAGAAGCTGACTGCGAGAATGACGGAGAAGGCGGTCTTTTCGGGACTGATGCTGCCCGTCGACGTAACCGAAGCCATGAGATATTTCCTTACGAACGGCTCGTTCCTGAAGTCTTTGCGTCATCTCTAGACGGCTTGTCGCTGGCCTGCTTTTGTGATTTGGTCCAATTCTTTCGCGAGTGGGCCAAATGCCGGAATCGAGAAGAAGTCACCTGCCGCAATTGCCGGATGCAGACCATTTCAGAAGCTTGGAGTGGATCGAGAAAGCGAACGCCCCCGTTCTGGCGATCGGCAAGGACTACGGTTCCGGACTGAAGGTGCCTCCGCACAGCCACAGCCGCACGCAGTTGTGGTGGGCGCGTCACGGCGTCGTCCTCGTGCATACGCCGGGCGGGCGTTGGATGATTCCTCCTGGGCACGCCTTGCTCATTCCCGCCGGCACGGAACACTCGGCCGAGATGGTGAGCGATGTCCGGATGCATTCGATCTACATTTCCGCGGACGCCAGCCCCGCGGACCGGCCGCTGGTGTTGGAGATCACCGCGCTGGTCGCCAGTCTCATTGATGCGCTCGTCGGTGCTGAAAGCGAAGAATCGTCGGAGCGAAGGGAGCAATTGATCATGGATCTGTTGCTGGCGGAGATCCCGCGTCTTGCAGAGCGGCCGTTGGGCTTGCCTTTCCCGCAGAACCACCGGCTTGCCTCGCTGTGCCGGCAGTTCCTGAAGGCACCGTCAGCGACTGCCACCATAGACGAGTGGGCCGATCGGATGGGCATCAGCCGCCGCTCCTTCACGCGCCTTTTTCGACAAGAGACCGGCATCAGCTTCGTCACCTGGCGACAGCAGGCCTGCATCTTCGGTTCGCTGCCGCGCATCGCTGACGGCGAGCCGATCATCGCCGTGGCGCTGGATGCAGGCTACGAGAATGTCGCGGCGTTCACGACCATGTTTCGCCGAATGCTTGGGGCGCCGCCAAGCCTCTATCTGCGGGGCCAA
This sequence comes from Sinorhizobium sp. 7-81, assembly GCF_030124405.1. Classification (NCBI taxonomy): domain Bacteria; kingdom Pseudomonadati; phylum Pseudomonadota; class Alphaproteobacteria; order Hyphomicrobiales; family Rhizobiaceae; genus Sinorhizobium; species Sinorhizobium sp. 7-81. The sequence goes on from NZ_JASKLT010000001.1 coordinate 836,175, forward strand.
TCGGGTTGACAAGATGCCATGGGAAACGAAAGCTGAATTGACCTGGTTAACGGAATCGTAGGAACACACGGCCGATAAAGCGGCGGTGTGTCACATCCGACCTTTCCCCCGCGCTCGTGCCCCGGTACGATCCACCCGCCTGGCGAATGATTCACCCGGAGTTGTTCATTGCGTATCCGCATCGCTTTTCTTTCTGGAGCTTTTTTCTTGCTGGCCGGCACGGCTTCGGCCGGAGACGGCCGCTATATGTGGTCGGGTGACTGGTATCTGAAGGTCGGTGCCACTGGCTTCATCGGTCCGAAATATGAAGGTGCTTCGGACCGGATGTTTCAGGCGGCTCCCTTGGTCTCGCTCGGCAAGGCCGGCAGCAGCGTGCGCTTCTCGTCGCGCAACGACAACATGTCCTACGGGCTCCTCGATCAGGGTGGGATCCGCGCGGGCGTCGTGGGCAAACTGATCTTCGAACGGGACGAGGATAGATCTAGCGATCTGAAGGGCCTCGATCCCGTCAAGTTCGGCGGCGAAATCGGTGGCTTCGCCGAAGTCTATCCGACCGACTGGATGCGTCTGCGCGCCGAGGTTCGCCAAGGCATCCGCAGTCATCATGGTGTCGTCGCAGACGTTGCGGCAGACGCCTTCGTCGATGTCAGCAGCACGGTACGGGTTTCCGGCGGTCCTCGGCTGACCGCTGCGACGAGCGACTATTTCGACGCCTATTATGGTGTGAACAATAGGGAATCGGCCGCATCGGGCCTAAGCACCTATGACCCCGGCGGCGGCATCCACTCCGCCGGCCTCGGCGCCGCGATCACCTGGCAGGCGACCGAGAAGATGGAGACCAGTGCTTATGCCGAATACCGGCGATTGATGGGGCCAGCCGCCGATTCGAGCCTGGTGCGCGAACGCGGGAGCCGCAATCAGCTTCTGGTCGGGCTTTCCGCGACCTATCGCTTCGACTTCACTGTTCCTTGATCGTCGCGGGCGGTTGCCGCTTGACCGCACGGCCCACTGCATGTCTCCTTAAAATCGATCGCGATTTTAAGGGCACAGACATGCAGCAATTCAAAGTGCTACAGCATCCTTTGCGCGTCTGGTTAGACGCGCGGCGCTGTAGGGGAGCCAAACAGAAGCGATGAACACTTCCTCTCTAGATTCCGGCCGCGTCCATGACGCACCGTCCAACAACTGGGTCTATCGAGTCTTGCCACCTGCATTCTGGCCCTATGCACAGCTTGCCCGCTGGGACAGGCCGATCGGCTGGCAGCTTTTGTTGTGGCCTTGCCTCTGGTCGGCCGCGCTGGCTTCCGCGACGGCGGCAAGCCTTGGCAGCTTCTCGGCAGGCCGCTTCCTGTTCCACGTGTTCCTTTTCACGGTCGGTGCTATCGCCATGCGCGGGGCCGGCTGCACCTATAACGACATCGTCGACCACGATATCGATATGGAAGTGGCGCGCACGCGCTCGCGTCCCCTGCCTTCCGGGCGCGTCACGCGCTTCCAGGCGAAGGCGTTCATGGTGCTGCAGGCCTTGGTGGGTCTTCTCGTTCTGCTGCAGTTCAATGGTTTCACTGTTTTCCTTGGTATCGTCTCGCTTGCACTGGTGGCGATCTATCCCTTTGCCAAGCGCTTCACGGACTGGCCGCAATTTTTTCTCGGCCTTGCTTTTTCTTGGGGCGCGATAATGGGTTGGTCGGCGGAGTTCGGCGAACTGTCGCTTGCCTCCGTTGTGCTCTACGGCGCCGCGATCGCCTGGACCATCGGCTACGACACCATCTACGCCTACCAGGACAGGGAGGATGACGAATTGATCGGCGTCCGCTCGACCGCCCGCCGGTTCGGTGACAATCCTCGGCCGTGGCTGATCGGGCTCTACGGATTAGCCGTCCTGCTGATGTTGCTGGCCTTCGTCGCGGCGGGAGCGGGCTTCTTCGCTTACGCAGGTCTTCTGGTCGCGGCGGTCATGCTTGGCTACCAGATCCTGGTGCTGAATATCCACGATCCGCTGCAGTGTCTTGCATTATTCAAGTTCAACAGCGTCGTCGGCCTCATTGTTTTCGCCGGGCTGGTCCTGACGCTGCTTGTACGCCTGATATGAAAAAATCCTCCGGCAGGGTCCGGAGGATGTGTAGGCTTCGGTTCGACCGAGCATCTCGGTCAGGGTCGTCCGTTCGGTCGTGGCGCCTCTTTACGCCCAGCTCGGTTCGCTCTCCGCCGTGCGCGACTTGACGACAGCGCGTGCGCGGAAAACAGCCCGAATGGCGATGAGGACGGCGAGCAGGTGCTTGCGCATGCGGTTCTCCTTCATTCGTGCCTCTCGCTATGGAGCGCATATGGCATGAAGAAGGCGAAACCACTGTTTCTACGGTAACATTTCCCGCAACGTGCGGATAAAGCTCCACCACAAATCGGCCTTCGGACGACATCCGTACCGGACCGCGTACAGCGCCGCGCGTCCTATCAGACGCGCAAAGGACGCTGTAGCACTTTGAATTGCTGCATGTTTTGATCCTTAAATCGGCTACGATTTAAGGAAACATGCAGTAAACGACGAAGACCGGCCGCAGGGTCGGCCGGTCTTCGCACTGGAGATTGATCAAGGTCAGGACCGGGCGATAATCTCGCGCCCGTTTATTTTCATGTGAACGCCGAGTTCTCCGGTCGAGCGGCGCACGAGAAAGCGCGGCCGGCGTTCGGCGAAAAAGGAGTGGCGGCGGCGTGGCTTCACCGGAGCGGTGCGGACATCGCCGAGGTGTTCCTCCAGCGGACGGGCGACACCGTCGGCTTCGACCATCAGCATCGGGATGCGATAGGCCTCTGCCCAGGCCCGCCAGTCGGCGGCAATGTCGGAAAGGTCGTGGGCGACGAGCAACGGGATGCAAAGATCCGGATCGTCGTGATGGAGTTCTAGTGTCACTGTAACCTCCCCGTCGCCATGGTCGATGGCCCGCGCTGCAACACCCCGGAACGCGCGTGCGGGCAAGGCGATCGAAAGCGGCAGGCCGCTTGATGGTAGCACCTTGCGCAAAACAGCGCCACGCTCGTCGAGGCTGATGGTGACATTGCCGTCATGGCCGCGCAAGGCGTAGGTCGCCTGCTGCGGAAAACGCTTCGGATCGAGCCTCAGCTTGTTTTCAACCCAAGCCGGTTGAGAAAGTGTGTTGCGCATTTCAAATCGCCCTTGTTTTCCTTGAGAGCCGGTTCCCGGTCTTCTCGTCGGGACTTTTCGTCCTCTATGGGCGGGAGAATAGGCAGCCGCTCTTCCGGACGGCTTAAAAATTGCGGTTAAAAAAACTTTGCGTGGCCCGATGGTTAGCAAAAGCCGACCCGTCAAGGTTTCTTCTTCGTCAACGAAATTGCCGCGATTCTTCCAACCGCGAACGAGCTCCGGAAAAGCCACACACAAGTCTCCCGTGAGATGATGTGGCGTCAGAATTCTGTTTTGGTGGGGCGCGTCCCGCCGGCAATCGACAAGGCGACGGGCATGGTTTCGACCTATATCGACTACAATCTCATCACCCGCGACATGAGGGCCAGTCTCAACCGCGTGTCGATCCAGCCGCTGGTCGCGCGCGAGGCCGAGTATTACAAAGCGAATATCGGCAAGGTGACTTCGGTCGACGAATTTCTCGACGATTACCGTCTTTATTCCTACGCGATGAAGGCCCACGGTCTCGAGGACATGACTTACGCGGTCGCTTTCATGCGCAAGGTCCTCGAGAGCGATCTGAAGGACGACAACAGCTTTGCCAATCGCCTGACGGACGAGCGGTATCGCAACTTCGCCGAAGCATTCAGTTTCGGTTCCTCGACCGCGGTTGCGCAGACCGACGCCCAGACCGATGCGCTGATCGGCCTCTACAGCGAGACGATCGCCAACGAGTCGAATGTGCTCAATGCAGAGACGAGCTATTACAACGCGGTGATCGATACCGTGACAGATGTCGACCAGTTCCTGGGCAACGAGCGCCTGAGGACCTATGCGATGAAGGCCTTCGACTTCGATCCCAAATACACTTCCTATTCTCATTTGAGACAGATTCTGACTAGCGACGTCAACGACCCGAACAGCTACGTTAACAAGCTCGGCAGCAGCACGGCGCTGGATTTCGCGAAGGCGTTCAATTTCCAGACCGACGGGAGTCTGCCGACGAGCACGCTGGCGCAGAGTGCGGCGCAAAAGAGCGCCATCAACGAGAACTACATCCTGAACGCCAGCGACCGCGTGACCTCCGCGGAGGCTCTGCTCAACAAGGGCTATTACGAGGCGACGATCGGCAGCATCACGACGGTTGCCGACTTGAAATCCAATACCCGCTTGCTGAACTACGTGGTGACCGCGTTTGGATTGCCGCCGAGCACTTTGACGACGACGGTCGAGAACATCCTCACCAGCGATCTCGACGACCCCAACAGCTACGCCAACACGATGGGCGGCGAGCACAATGCCGCCTACAAGGTGATGGCCGCCGCCTTCAATTTCCAGACGGACGGCACCCTCGCCAGCAGCGATCCCGCGCAAACGGCGGCGCAAATGGCGACGACATCTGACGGTTACATGGTCCATTACAACGATAAGGACGATGCTGCCGACGAGGCGCTGATTTCACGCTTCAAGATGCTGGTCAACACGCTGACGAGCGTCGATAACCTGCTCAACGATTCCAGCATGATGACGCTAGCGCTGCGCGCCTTCGGCCTTGAGGAGGAGGGCGACAGCTTGCGTAAACTGAGAAAAGTCCTGACCAGCGATCTCGGCGACCCCGACAGCTACGCCAACTCTCTCAGGGACGAGCGCTACGTGAAGCTCGCCAAGGCATTCAATTTCGAGCCCGACGGCACGCTCGGCGCACCGAAGCTGGCGCAGTCGGAGGCGGAGATCCTCAACACGTCCAAGGCCTACGTTATCGAAAAGAGCCGTTTCGGAACCGACGAGGACAAGGCCAAGGCGACGGAAGAGGCGAAGTACTACAGTGCCGAGATCGAGAAGATCGAAACGCTTGACGATTTTCTCGGCAACCGTCGCCTGGTTGATTTCGTCCTTGTCGCCGCCGGCATCGATCCTGAAACCGTCGAGACGAGCTATCTCCGGGAAATGTTTGCCTCCGATCTCGACGATCCGGAGAGCTTTATCAACACCGAGAGCGACACGCGCTACCGCGAGATCGTGGCCTCATTCAATTTCGATATCGACGGAAAGCTTGCTCGCGGGGCCGCGGGCGAAATCCAGACCCGGCGCGGCATCATTGCCACGATGGATCTCTATCTCAACCAGACGCTGGAAGAGAATGCCGGCGCGGACAATGCCGGTGTCCGCCTGGCGCTCTATTTCAAGCGCATGGCCTCCGACGTCAACACGGCTTACGACCTTCTTGCTGACAGCGCCTTGATGCAGGTCGTCAGAACCGCCTTCAGCATCCCGCAGGAGATGGCAAGCAGCGACATCGATGTTCAGGCCGAATATATCAAGCGCGTGCTGGATATCGCCGACCTTCATGATCCGGAGAAGCTCGAGAAACTTCTGCAGCGTTTCACCGCTCTCTATGACGTCGAAAACAACACCGATGTCTCGCCCGCCGCCATCGTCCTGTCGGGCAGCGGCGGCTTCGGCATCAGCGCCGACACGCTGATGCAACTGACGCAACTGAGGATGGGCGGTTAGAGCAATTCGACGAAAGGTGTAGCGGTTTCCCGCTCGCGCCCCGCTCCAGCTTTTGGCATCGGTCACGTTGAGCTGGAGCGCAGCACCTTGTCGGGATTCATGATGCCTGCTGGGTCAAAGGCATGCTTGATCCGTTGCATCAGCTCGATCTCGATCGCCGGGCGGATTTCCGCAAGCTCGTCACGTTTCAGCTGGCCGATGCCGTGCTCGGCCGAAATCGATCCGCGATATCTCAGCACGATGCCGTGGACGATGGCGTTTATTTCGCGCCAACGGTCCAGGAACGCCTGCTTGTCGGCGCCGACCGGCTGGGAAATGTTGTAGTGGATGTTGCCGTCGCCCATGTGGCCGAAGGAGCATATGCGCGCCCCGGGTATGGCTTTCATGACGGCGGCATCGGCCTCCGCAATGAAGGCGGGGATGCTCGATACCGGCACCGAAACATCGTGCTTGATGGAGCCGCCTTCCGGTTTCTGTGCCGGCGACATGCTCTCGCGCATATGCCACAGCGCCTTGCGCTGTGCCTCGCTTGTCGCGATGACGGCGTTCTCAACGAGACCATCGTTGACGCCAGCTTCGAGCACGCCCTGCACCAAACGCTCCGCGCTTTCGGCGGAATCCGACGTCGAGATATCGATCAAGGCATACCAGGGATGGACCGTCGGCATGGGGTCGCGCACGCCCGGAATGTGCCTCGTGGTGAACTCAATGCCTATCCTCGGCATCAGCTCGAAGCCCGTCAGCGCCGGGCCGCAGAGGCTCGATGCCCGGTCAAAAAGACGAAGTGCATCCTCGACGCTGCCGAGACCAGCGAAAGCGACTTGATGGCCAAGCGGCTTTGGGAGCAGCTTCAGCACGGCGCCGGTAATGACGCCAAGCGTTCCTTCGGCGCCGATGAAGAGGTCGCGAAGATCGTAGCCGGTATTGTCCTTCTTCAGCCGCCGCAATCCGTCCCAGATCTCGCCGGTCGGGAGCACGACTTCCAGCCCCAGGCAAAGCTGGCGCATGTTGCCATAGGCAAGCACGGCCGTACCGCCGGCATTGGTCGAGAGATTGCCGCCGATGCGGGCCGAGCCTTCGGAACCGAGCGACAGCGGGAAAAGGCGCCCGTGGTCGTCAGCCGCTTTCTGGATGTCCGCCAGGATGCAGCCCGCATCGGCGACGATGATATTGCCGACCGGATCGATGTCGCGAATGCGGTTCAGCCGCTCAAGCGAGAGGACCATGTCGGCCTTGCCTTCGCGCGGGATCTGGCCGGCCACATGTCCGGTATTGCCTCCCTGGGGGACGATGGCCGTGCGGGTCTGGCTGGCGAGGCGCATGATGCGCGAGACTTCCTCGACGGAACCGGGCCTGAGGACGAGTGGGGTTGTGCCGTGATAGAGCCCGCGCGATTCGACAAGGTAAGGTGCGGTTTCCGCCGGGCTGCTCAGCGCATTGGCGCTACCGACGATGTCGATGAAAGAGGCGATCAATTCCGGAGAAAGAAGTGGGGTCGTCATGATCGTGCTCTCATTTTCAGCAAGTTGTTCAAGCTCTGGGGGCTGCTGCCCGCTGCAGGCGATCGATGATCGCCTCCCCGAGACCTTCTTCCGGCACAGGACCGAAGGCTATCGTCCGAGCGCCGCTGGCATCCGCTTGCTTCATGTAGTCGAAAAGGTTGGCGGCCGCCTCGCGAAGATTGCCGCCGGGGCTGAGGTCCAGCACGATCGTCGCGCCGCTCTCGCCCGGAAGCGGTCTGCCTCCGAAGCGGATCAGCGCTTCTCCGGCACAAACGTCCTCGGCATTCAGCCTCACGGCTGCGCCCGGCGCATAATGTGAAGCAAGCATGCCCGGCGCCTCGATCGTCGAGCCGGCGCTTTCGGGCCGCAGGACCTCGCGTCCCGTCAGTTTCTCTATCGCCGCGGCGTCCAGCCCACCGGGCCTCAGAAGCCGCAGTGCCCCGTCTTCAACCTTGATGATCGTCGACTCGAGGCCGATTTCAGCCGGGCCGGCATCAAGGATGAGTTTCAGCCTGGAGCCTAGGTCGGCCTGCACGTGGGCTGCGCTGGTCGGGCTTATCTTCCCCGAAGTGTTGGCACTCGGCGCCGCGAGCGGGCGTCCGAAGCGGGCGATCACCTGGCGCGAGAAGCCGTCGGGCATGCGGATGCCGAGCGTTTCGAGACCGGCCGAGGCGAGCGCATGGACGGCGCTCTCGCGCCGTTGCGGCAGGATCAGGGTCAGCGGGCCAGGCCAGAAGGCCTCGGCAAGACGACGCGAGATCGGGTCGAACGTGACGTGAGCTTCAGCCATCGTCATATCCGAGACATGGCAAATCAACGGATTGAAACGCGGCCGGCCTTTCATCTCGTAAATGCGGCTGATCGCATCGGGGTTGCTGGCATCCGCTGCAAGGCCATAGACCGTCTCCGTCGGGATCGCGACAGGCTCGCCCCCGGAAAGAACGGCGCAGGCTATCTCGATCGCCCGGTCCGGTTCTGTGCGTGTATCGATGATTTCGGCCATGGCAGTTCCGTTTGCCCTTTCCGTCGCTTCCTTAAAGGAGGTGTGGGGAAAACAGAACGATTTTCTTCGTCAATGCATGTCGCCCAAAAGTGCGCAGCGGTTTTGAGACAACGACATGCATGAAAACAAAGAGCGCATGTCGCCTAAAAGTGCGCAGCGGTTTGGGACAACGACATGCATGCAAACAAGGACCGGCTGCGCGTCAGAGACTGCGAATGATCTGGCGCAGCGCATCGTCCCGCGCGCCCAGCATCAAGACGTTCTTGAGCGCGATCTTCGGGTCCTGCGTCCGGAAGATCAGGCCGTTACCGCGGACATCGCGGTTGATGACCATCCGGCCTTCCTCGTCGCCAGGCTCGATGGCCACGGCGAAATACATCCGCGAATAGCCTGTCTGTATCCGATCGAAGAAATGCGTCTCGTCACCGAGATCGGAAAAGAAGTTCGCAAAATAGAAAGCCCAGGGGAGATCGCGCGACTGGGGAAGGTGCGTTTTTGCGGCGGTCACGTGGCAGTAGCCGAGATGCGGACTGTTCGGGAGCGTGCGGTGGAAGACCATCTTCGGAAACTGGATCGATGCATGGAAAGCGTTGATCCGCTTGTGGGTGGTCTCGCCGGCCGCCGCCAGTTTCCGCCCGGTCCGCTCGGCGACTTCCTCATGCGTCAGGTAGCGCCGCTGCTCGGCTACCCAGTGCCGTCGGCGGTCGATTCGTCCGGTTCGGAGGAACTCCGCATGTGGTGTGGTCCTGGGCGCTGGCAGCGAGGCTCTCGGGGCGGCGTCATAGTATCTGAGTTTTGCCATCGGCGTCGGCGCCATCCTGTCCGCGAATTGATCCGTTGCGGAATGCTAGCCGTTCAGGGTTAACAGATAATTTTTCAACGCATTCGTCGATGGTGCTCGCACGGGACGAATGTCGCAAAATGGCCAGTCAACTTCGTGCCGGAGATGGCGCTGCCAAAAAAAATCGCCAGTTGCTTAAATTTTCTACTATCACATTGTTTCTAATGAACAATCTTTATGGTTGCTTCGCGATTGAACACGAGAATGTCGTGTCGCCTTTCCGGAATCGGATGTCGTCAATCGGCAGATGCCGAACTGCTGCGCGCGCTTAGATAGGAACACTCAAGGTGCCGCTCCAGGGAAGGCGGAGAATTGGGAAGCCGGTCAGATCCCGGCGCTGCCCCCGCAACGGTGGTGGAGCGAAAGCCACGGCAAAAGGCCACTGGACGGTGTGTCCGGGAAGGCGCCGGGCTGGTCCCTCGCGGGGCCGCTCCAGAGCCCGGAAACCAGCCTTGGGACGAAATATCGACCGTAACTGGTTGCGGCGGGCAGCCGGATCGGAACCGTTGATGCGCCGGTATCTTTATCGGTGCTGGTTCCTGTCCTGCCTCTCCGAACTGATGAACGAGGATAGGACATGGACGTTCAGAACGATATGCTGCGCCGGCTGAAAACCCGCCGTGAAGGCTATAGCCTCGACCGGGCCTTCTACACCGACCCGGATTATTACCGGCAAGACCTTGAGCACATCTGGTACAAGGACTGGCTCTTCATCGGCCACGACTGCGAAATTCCGAGAGCCGGCAACTACTTCACCGTTCAGGTCGGTGACTATCCGATCGTCATCGTCCGTGACCGGCAGGGAACGATCCGGGCGCTCCACAATTCCTGCCGCCACCGCGGTTCGCGCGTCTGCACGCAACACAAGGGCTCTTCAGCCAAGCTCGTCTGTCCCTATCACCAATGGACCTACGAACTCGACGGCAAGCTGCTCTTCGCCCGGCAAATGCCCGAAGGCTTCGACCCGGCTGAGCACAGCCTGAAACCAGTCCATTGCGAAACCGTGGGCGGCTACATCTTCATCAGCCTTGCCGACAAGCCGATGGATTTCCAGCCGTTCCGCGACATGGCCGCAGGCTATCTCGCACCGCATCGTCTCGGCGAAACCAAGGTCGCCTATGAGAGCACCATCGTCGAGAAGGGCAATTGGAAGCTTGTCTGGGAGAACAACCGCGAGTGCTACCATTGCGCCGCTAACCATCCGGAGCTTTGCCGCACCTACCCCGAAGCCCCGACGGTGACAGGCGTCCAGGGAGCGATGAACGACCCGGAGATCGGCGCCCATTGGGAAAAGTGCGAGGCGGCGGGCCTTCCGAGCACCTTCAGGATTGCGCCGACCGGCCAGTTTCGTATGACAAGAATGCCGCTGATCAACGGCGCCGAGAGCTACACCATGTCCGGTCAGGCCGCAGTCCGCAAACAGCTTTCGGCGGGCGTCAACACGCGCGGGATCGGCACGCTGCTGCTCTTCCACTACCCGACGACCTGGAACCATGTGCTCGGCGATCACGCGATCACCTTCCGCGTGTTGCCGCTGGGGCCGGAATTGACGCAGGTCACCACCAAATGGCTGGTCAGCAAGGACGCGGTCGAGGGCGTCGATTACACGATCGAGGACTTGACCCATGTCTGGACGGAGACCAACGACCAGGACCGGCAGATCGTCGAAGAAAATGCCTTCGGCATCCGCTCGCCGGCCTATGAGCCTGGCCCCTATTCGGCGGAGCACGAGGGCGGCGTGATGCAGTTCGTCGAATGGTACTGCAATTTCATGCAGAACCGTCTGCAGGGCGACGCCGCTCCTCTCTCGCGGGTGGCATGACCATGGAAATGCCCCTGTCCTTCCGCCACTTCGATGAACTGCACCCGTGGATCGATCGCCAGCACCTGCTTGAGTGCATTTCGGCCGTCGTCGAGACCGCGGATGTGATGACCTTCACCTTCCGCTCGGACAAGCCTTCGTGGTTTCGCTATCTGCCGGGGCAGTTCGTCACGCTCGAACTGCCCGTCGGCGAAGAGCCGGCGATGCGCACCTACACGCTGTCGTCTTCGCCGTCGCGACCGCTCTCGATAGCCGTCACCGTCAAGGCGCAGCCGGGCAGTATCGGCACCCGCTGGATGTTCGACAACCTGAAGCCGGGCATGAGGCTGAAGGCGCTCGGGCCGCTTGGCGATTTCAGTTTCGTTCGCCATCCGGGCGAGAAATATCTGTTTATCTCGGCCGGTTCCGGGGTGACGCCGATGATGTCGATGACGCGGTGGATGGCCGACTGCGCGCCCGACACGGACGTCACCTTCATTTCCTGCGCCCGCCGGCCGGAGGATCTCCTGTTCCGCTCCGAGTTGGAGGTTCTCGCCCGCCAGATGCCACGGCTCAATATCGGCTTTCTCGTGGAAGGCCACGAGGCGCGTGACGGATGGCACGGACTGCGCGGCCGCATCGACGCGACGAAATTGCCTCTGCTCGCGCCGGACTTCCTCGAGAGGACGGTGTTTTGCTGCGGGCCCGAACCTTTCATGCGCGGCGTCAGGGAGATGCTGAAAGGCACCGGCTTCGATATGGCGCGTTATCACGAAGAGAGCTTTCAGCCGGCCGCCGCGCCGGCAGCCGAGGAACTTGCGGTTCGCGCCGGACCTGCGGCGGGCGCTCCGGCCGAGGCGATGCGGGTAAGCTTTACCATGAGCGGCAAGGACGTGACGGCCGTGCCGGGCCAGACGATCCTGCAGACCGCGCGCGCCAATGGCGTCAGGATCGGTGCGGCCTGCGAGGGCGGCATCTGCGGTACATGCCGGGTGATGAAGGTCGCCGGCGATGTCGAGATGAAGCACAATGGCGGCATTCTCGATGACGAGATCGAGGAAGGCTACATCCTTGCCTGTTGCTCGCGGCCGCTCGGCGACGTGCAGATCGAGGCGTAAAAGCCGCGGCTTCTTCCCGGAAGGGGGCCTTAGCGCCGCTCCGCCTGGTGGGGCAGGTGTGCTTCGGCTGCTTTGACGGCAATCGAGCCGGTAACGGTCATGTCGACCCCGCTGCCCGACTTGCTCGCGGCCGTTGCCCGGCTCACGAGCAATGCCGGCCGCTCGAACGAGACGGCGGCCCTGGCGCTGGCTGCTGGCGCCGTGCCGCGCGTCGCCGCGGCGACAACGGTCAAAACCGGCGCCTTCTCCGGCAGCAGGGCACCTTGCGCCCAGACGGCCTTCAGCGCGGAGACTGGCATGGCGGCGACGTTCACGTCGATATCGTTAAGCGTGCCGGGCACTCGGTACGGGCAGCGCCGCTTGCCGCAATTGTGCGACGACGAGAATTGCCAGAGCGCGTAACTGTCCCAGTTCCCCATCGGAAACACCTTGCGGATGTCGGGCTTGTAGCGGGCGTACCAGAGCGGAAGGCGAGATAGCAGCCGATGCTTGAGGCGGTTGGCGGCGATGTGCTTCGCGGTGATGTGGTTGGTATAGAGGATCGGATAGCGGCCTGTGCGGGTCTTGATGTGCCCGGCGAAGATGGCGGCATCTTCCAGTGACATGTATTTTTCCGGATCGATCCCCTCGATATCGAGGACCATCACCTCGTCGTCGCGGGGATCGGCATAGTCGAGGAAGTGGTTGGCCTGATCGACAGGATTGCCGGGCCGAGCCAGATGGTAGGCGCCCCAGAGCAGGCCATGCGAGCGGGCGATCATTCGGCGGGTCTGGTAAAGTTCGCGGCTGACGGCGTATTTGCGCCACATCGTCTTGCAGTGGGCTACCGTGTCGCCGCCATGGTCTCCGGTGCAGGAGAAGCTTTCGGGCAGGCCGTCGGACGCCTTTGCGATGAACCCGGCAATACGCTTGTCCTTCAGCATCACTTCCCAGTCGATGCTGTTCATCTCATAAGCATCGACAATGATGGCGTTCTGCCGCTGCTTCCAAGGTTCCAGGTCACTCGCGCGTGCATTCGCCGCCGCGAAGGTCAGACCCAAGAGGGCCACCAGGCGCAAGATCGTCCCCGAGATCGAGAGTCCCCGCTTTTCCATTCACTGAGATTGCCGACATTAGCGTTAAAAGGTCGTAAATCTCAGCCCCGAATTGATCCTGCGCGAGACGAGCGCTCCTGTACATAGACTTCAGGCAGAAGCGTGGCGGCGAAGTTCGGCTCTGGATTGTAGCGTTACCGGCGCGGTTCGATGGAGCCGGTCGCGTCCGGCCCTTCGCCGCGACCTATAAAATGCCTATGCGGCGCAGAATGAGCCAGGCAAGGCCCATGGAACACGCGATGATCAAGGCGGCGTAGAGCGTCCCGCCACCGTCAGCGAAGGGCAGGGCTCCCGTGTTCATACCGAAGAAACCGGTCACCAATGTCGGCGGCAAAAGGAACGCGGTCATCAGCGACAGAATGTAGAGATGTCGGTTGGTCTCCGAGGAAATCTTGCTGTCGATTTCCTCGTGGAGAAGCCTTGCGCGTTCCTGGAGTGCGAAGACATCCCGGTCAACCGCCTCCAATCGGTCGGAAAGCCGCTCCGCCGCGTCGATGAAACCCGGCGGCACCTCGTCCTCCTCCGACGCTCCGGCCCGGCGCAGCAGGGCGAGAATGGTTCTCAGATGCCGGTGCAGCCGCACCACGGTCCTGCGCAGCGGCGCGAGCCCTGGTTGCTGCCTGTGCCCGATCTCTCCGTAGACATGATCCTCGATGACGTTCAGTTCTTCGGTGAGTTCCAGCACGAGCGTGATCAACGTGCGCTGGAACTCGACGACGAGCATTTCGAAGAGGTCGATCGGCCGGCTGCATCTGGCGCTTTTCTCGACTGCCGCCTTTACGCGATCGATGCTGCGCAGTGGATGCAGCCGCGTCGTAATGATGATCTTGTCGCTGACGGCAAAATGCAGCCAGCCGATCGTTTTCGTGACCGCGTCGAACGTGCGCTCGAAGTCCACCAGCGTTCCATGGACGACGTCCTCGGAAACGGTGATTGCGGCCTGTGTGTCGTGACTGGTCAGCGTGGCAATAGCCGACTGCGGAAGGTTGCTGATGCGCTCGATCAGGGCGGGCGTGCGCGCATCGCTGAGCGCGAGATGCAGCCATATCCAGCCGTCACCGTCAGAAAGGGTGTCGATCGACGAGTCGGTGGCAATGCGTTGGCATCGGCTTTCTCCCGGTATGAAGCGGTAGGCCCAGACGAGGCCCGGTATCTCGGGAGAAATCAGGTTCATCGCAGCGCCTTGGCTGGAGCGGGATCATGGAAAAGTGTGAGCGATTTTCCGCCTGCATCCCGCTCCAACGACTCGGCTTCTAATCGCTCTCGATGACAGTTTTGTTACAATCCTCCGCAGTTCGAACCGAGTGCGATTGACGTTGACGTTTACGTAAAAATCAATAGTCTTCCGTTCGACGAAGGACGCGCAGCGCTGTTCGACGATGGTTTCGGCTGCACGGGGAGGATGAGCATGTACAAAGCGCCGGTCGACGAGATCGCATTCACATTGAAGCACGTGGCCGGCATGGCCGAGGCCCTGGACGCCGGTGCTTTTGGTGAACTTGGTGAGGATTTGGTCGATGCGATCCTTGCGGAAGCCGGGCGCTTTGCGACGGAAGAGGTGGCCCCGCTCGGCGATGTCGGTGACCGGCAAGGCGCACGACTCGTCGATGGCGCAGTCAGGACGCCGGAAGGGTGGCGCGATCTCTATCACGGTTGGATCGGCGGCGGCTGGAACGGTTTGACGGCTCCGGAGGCCTTCGGTGGGCAAAATCTGCCGCACATGCTGCACGTGGCCGCGATGGAGATGTGGAATGCCGGTTCGATGGCTTTCGCGCTTGGCCCGACGCTGACCATGGGCGCCATCGAAGCCCTGGAAAGACACGGCTCCGACGCGCTGAAGGCAACGTACCTCGCCAAGATGGTTTCGGGTGAGTGGACAGCCACGATGAACCTGACGGAGCCGCACGCCGGTTCCGACCTGGGAGTGCTCAAGACCCGGGCCGAACGCCACGATGACGGCAGCTATCGCATCTTCGGCCAGAAGATTTTCATCACTTGGGGCGAGCACGACCTTACCGATAACATCGTCCATCTCGTGCTGGCGCGCCTGCCGGACGCACCTGCGGGCACGAAGGGCATTTCGCTGTTTCTCGTGCCGAAGTTCCTCGTCAACGCCGACGGCTCGCTCGGCCCCCGCAACGATCTTTTCTGCCACTCACTCGAGCACAAGCTCGGCATCCACGGCTCGCCCACCTGCACGATGATCTACGGTGACGGCAAGTTCGGCGATGAAAAAGGTGCGATCGGTTATCTGGTCGGCGAGGAAAACCGTGGTCTCGCCTGCATGTTTACGATGATGAACAATGCCCGGCTTGCCGTGGGTATGCAGGGTGTCGCGATCGCTGATGCGGCCACCCAGAAGGCGATCGCCTATGCGAAGGAGCGCACGCAGGGCAGGGCGCCGGGATGGAACGGCGAGGGCATGAGCCCGATCATCGAGCATCCGGACGTCGCCCGGATGCTTTTGACGATGAAGGCGCTGACTCAAGGGTCCCGGGCGATCGCCTATGCCTGCGCCCACGCGGTCGACATGGCGCATGCCAGCGAGGGCGAGAAAGCCCGTCATTGGCAGGAGCGTTCCAGCCTGCTGACGCCGATCGCAAAGTCCTTTGCAACCGATGCCGGAGTCGATGTCGCCTCCGTGGGCATCCAAGTGCATGGCGGCATGGGCTTCATCGAGGAGACGGGGGCCGCACGCTACCTGCGCGACGCGCGCATAGCGCCGATCTATGAAGGCACCAACGGTATCCAGGCGATCGATCTCGTCACCCGCAAACTGCCTTTGGCCGACGGCGCCCATGTGCGCGGCTTCATTGCCGAACTTAGTGAGATCGCCGCCGCAGTCAGGTCCACGAACAGGAAGGGCTTCGGCGAAACGGCGGCGCGGCTCGATGCTGCGATCGCCGATCTCTCCGACGCGACCGAATGGCTGTTGGCTGCGCTGGGCGGCGGAAAGCTCACCGAAGCGCTCTCGGGCGCAACCGCCTATCAGCGTCTTTTCGGACTGGTGTTGACCGGTACCTATCTCGCCAAGGGCGGCATGGCCGAAGCCGGAGACGGAAAAGAGGACGCGCGCATCGCGCTTTGCCGTTTCACGGCGGAAAACCTGCTCGCCGAAACAGCCGCGCTCAAGGATCGCGTCGTCAATGGAGCGGAGAGTCTTGCGGCCGCGCGGGCCGTTCTCGTTTGAGGGGGAACTTATGACCGATCACGTGCTTGTAGAACGCCCGGAGGCCTATCCCGGCGTCCAGGTCATCCGCTTCAACCGGCCGGAAAAGAAGAACGCCATCACGCGCGAGATGTACGCCAAGATGACGAATGCACTGGCGGTAGCGGGAGCCGATCCGGCCGTCCGGGTCACCGCCTTCCTCGGCACCGAAGGATGCTTCTCCGCCGGAAACGACATGGCCGACTTTCTCGCCTTTGCCATGGGCGGGACTATGGGAACCGAGGTACTCGATTTCCTGCGGACGCTTGCAGGCGCGAAAAAGCCGGTTGTCTCCGGCGTCGACGGTCTGGCGATCGGCATCGGCACGACCATCCATCTCCATTGCGACCTGACGGTTGCTTCCGCGCGCTCGGTTTTCAAGACGCCCTTCGTCGATCTCGCGCTCGTGCCTGAAGCGGCATCCAGCCTGATCGCGCCGCGAATTATGGGGCACCAGCGCGCCTTCGCGCTTCTCGCCGCCGGCGAACCGCTGGAAGCCGCCGACGCCTTGCAGGCCGGGTTGATCTGGAAGGTCGTCGATGCGGTCGAGGCGGAGACGCTTTCACTTGCGGCGCGCCTCGCGAGGAAACCACCGGAGGCGCTGCGCATCGCCCGTGACCTTGTTCGCGGAGACCGCAGCGATGTGCTCGCACGGATCGACGAGGAGGCTGCGCATTTCGCGGCGCAGTTGAAGAGCGCAGAAGCGCGTGCGGCCTTCGAAGCCTTCATGCGTCGCTAATTCCGCGAGCCGACAGCGCGTTCCGGAAGATCGCGTTGCGGGCGGATATCCCGAACTTGCATATGTCAATTTTAATCGGTTCTTAAATAGCGGCCGTTAGCGTGCGGCCGCAGTAGGCCTTCCCTGGATCATCCTGCTTTCAAAGTGGAAACACGGAAAAAGCGGGCAGGATGTTCCGGAACCAGAGCGCCGAGCGTCCTTTGCGCGTTCATCAGAACAGGCAGGCGCTTGTCGTGCGGGCGGCCCCGGCCGCATGAGGCATGGCCGGTCTTGCCTTCACGGCATGTCCATCATTTCCCGCAGTTTCGTTTGTCGCGTGCCGCGACCGATCCGCCATGCGCGGGGAAATCTCACGAGCTCATGTCCGGCGAAGGATGCCGGCTACTCCAGGGGAGCCCTCTCTTGTCCAAACGATCGAATCTCATGACGCGCATTCTCGTTGCCGCGTCCTGTGTTGTCGTCGGCGCCTTTGCAGGCTTTTCCGTCTACATCGACAGCCTTCAGCGTGCCACGACGACGAAGGCAGTCGAGGAGGACATTGCCTCGTCCGGCAATCAGGCGGCTCAGAGCGTCGCCAATTGGCTGAACGGCCGCGTGACGCTGACCGCCATGGTCGCCGACGCTGTCAGCCGCGTTGGTGACGACGCCGGTGTCCAGCCGGTTCTGAAGAACGATGTTCTCACCGCCGAGTTCATCTCCACCTATGTCGGCAACGAAAGCGGCAAGTTCATCACCTGGCCCGAAACGCCGATGCCGGAAGGCTACGATCCGCGGCAGCGTCCGTGGTATCAGCAGGCCGTAAAGGCCGATGCCCGCGTGCTCACCGAACCTTACATCGACGCCTCTAGCGGCGATCTGATCATCAGCGCGGCGGTGCCGGTCAAGCATGAGGGCAAGCTCTATGGCGTCGCCGGTAGCGACTTCTCGCTGAAGACCCTGGTTTCCATGGTCAATGCGATCGACGTCGGTGGCGAAGGCTTCGCGTTCCTCGCCAACAAGGACGGCCAGATCCTTGTCCATCCGAATGCCAAGCTGGTAACGAAGACGCTTGCTGATGCTTTTCCCGTCGACGCGCCGAAGATCGGCAGCGGCATCATGAACACCGAGCTCGACGGCAAGCCGATGCTGGTCAGCTTCGTCCCGGTCAAGGGGCTTCCCTCGGTCGAGTGGTATGTCGGCTTCGTCGTGGACGCGGACGTCGCCTACTCGGCAATCAGCCAGTTCCGCGTCGCCGCTACCGTAGCGACGATCCTCGCCGTTGGTGTCATGATCGCTTTCCTCGCGACGCTGCTCAGCCGCCTCGTCATCCGGCCGATCACCGAAATGACCGGCACCATGGAAAAGCTCGCAGCCGGCAATATCGACGTCGAAATCCCCTGCGAGGGGCGTCGTGACCAGATCGGCTCGATGGCAGCGGCCGTTGCCGTCTTCCGCACCAATGCCGTCGAGCGGGCGCGGCTCGAGGATGAAGCGGACGCCACGCGGTCGCTCACCGAGCGCGAGCGTCTGGACCGCGAGGCCCAGAAGGCGCGCGATGCGGCGGAAGTACAGCACGCGATCGACGCGCTTGCGACCGGCCTCGACCGGCTCGCCAACGGCGATCTCGCCTTCCGCATCGACAGCCCCTTTGCCGATCGTCTCGATCGCCTGAGGGCCGATTTCAACAATTCGGTCGCCAAGCTGCACGACACGCTCCGAGCGGTTGGCGTCAACGCCCGAGCGATTGATGCCGGCGCCAGCGAGATCCGTTCGGCCGCCGACGATCTTGCCCGTCGCACGGAGCAGCAGGCAGCGTCTGTCGAAGAGACGGCTGCGGCGCTCGAGGAGATCACTACGACCGTCAAGGATTCCGCTCACCGGGCGGAAGAGGTCGGCGCGCTCGTCGCCCGCACCCGCGCCGGTGCCGAGAAGTCCGGAGAAGTCGTGCAGAATGCCGTTCAGGCCATGCACGCGATTGAGAAGTCGTCCGGCGAAATCTCCAACATCATCGGCGTCATCGACGACATTGCCTTCCAGACGAACCTCCTGGCGCTCAATGCCGGCGTCGAGGCGGCCCGTGCGGGCGAGGCCGGCAAGGGCTTCGCCGTGGTCGCTCAGGAAGTGCGCGAACTTGCCCAGCGTTCAGCCAACGCTGCGAAGGAAATCAAGGCGCTGATCACGACATCAGGCGACCAGGTACGCTCGGGCGTGACGCTGGTCGGCGACACCGGCCGGGCGCTGGAAGCGATCGTCGGTGAGGTGCAGGAGATCAACAAGCATGTAAGCGCGATCGTGACCGCGACGCGCGAGCAGTCGACGGGTCTTCAGGAAATCAACACTGCCGTCAACACCATGGACCAGGGCACGCAACAGAACGCGGCGATGGTCGAGGAACAGACGGCGGCAAGCCACGGCCTCGCCCAGGAGGCGGCCGCGCTCAACGCATTGCTCGCCCAGTTCAATCTTGGCGAGACGCAGGCGGATCATCCGAGCGCCGCAAGCTACCGGCGCCGGGCAGCCTGATCAGGCTAGACATGAACCAAAAGAGGCCCGGCATCCGCCGGGCCTTCGTTATTTCTGGGGTTTTTCGAGGGTCGCGACCGCTTCCACATGCGCCGACCAGAGAAACTGGTCGATCGGCGTCACCGACGTGATCCGATAGCCCGCGGCGGTGAGGATTGCCAGATCGCGGGCAAGGGTGACAGGGTTGCACGAAACGGCCGCAATCTTTTTCACGCTAGAGCGGGCGAGTTCATAGCATTGAGCCTCGGCGCCGGCGCGCGGCGGATCGAAGACGACTGCGTCATAAGCCTTCAATTCCTGTGCCATCATCGGTCGGCGGAAAAGGTCGCGCTTCTCGATCGTCACCGGCTTCAGGCCTTGCGTGTTGCGTGCGGCAAAATCGAGCGCTTTCAACGCCTTGTCGTCGCCCTCGACGGCATGCACGCGCGCCCTCTGCGCGATCCTCAGAGCGAAGGTGCCGATGCCGGAGAAAAGATCGGCGACGTGTTTGGCCTTGCCGACATGCTCGAGCACCAGCTGTGCCATCGCTTCTTCGGCAGGCCGCGTCGCTTGGGTAAAACTTCCGGGCGGCGGTGACACGGCAATGCTGCCAAAGTGTAGTACCGGCTTTATGGGCTCGACGATGATCTCGCCATTGAGACTGACGCGCGCAATGCCCCGCTCGGCCAACACAGCCTCGACTGTCAGGCGACGCTCTCTGTCGCCGAACTTGTTGCCCTCAAAGGCGAGATCGAGGCCGGAATTGGTTTCAAGCACCGTGATGCGGAACGGCTCGGCATTCGACGCCATTGCGGCCGCGATCTTGCGAATGGTCGCGAGCCGGGAGACGATGCCCGGGCTCGTGATGGGACATTCGGTGACCGCCACGATGTGATGGCTTTCTGCCTGGTTGAAGCCGAGCAGCAGTTCTTTTTCGGTTCGCCGCGCAGTGAAGACGACGCGCCGGCGCTCGCCCGGATGGGCGATGACCAGCGGCGCCACCTCCGGCGTCAACCCCTTCGACTTCAGGGCATCGATGACGAGATTGCGTTTGAAGGCATGATAAAGATCGTCGGATGCGTGCTGGAGCGTACAGCCGCCGCAGGTGCCGTTGACCCCGTCAGGGCCGAAGTGACGACACTTCGGCTCGGCCCGGTTGGGGGAGGCATCCCTCACCGAGATCAGCGTGCCGTGCGCCTTGTTGACGGCAAGCGCAACGCTTTCGCCAGGCAGCGTGAACGGCGCAAAGATCGGCCCGGCTTCGGTCTGCGCGATGCCGTCGCCCTGTGCGCCGAGACGGGTGATCGTGACCGTTTGCGTGCTCATGGCTTCACCCCGGCAAGAAGGAATTCGGCGTTGCCGTCGCCACCGGCGATGGGTGAGGGGATGAGGCCGAGGCTCTGCCAGCCCATGTCCTCCACAAGCCAGCGTTCCAATTCCTCAGCCACGGCCGGGGCGCTCTCTGGATCCTTGAGCAGCCCGGCCTTGCTGATCGCCTCGCGCCCGGCCTCGAATTGCGGCTTGACGAGCAGAACGCAGTGCGCGCCGGGTTCGGCCATACGAAGCGCAGGCGGGAGCGCCAGCTTCAACGAGATGAAGGAGACGTCGGAAACGGCGAAGGTGATCGCATGATCCCCGACGTCATCCACGGTCATGGCCCGGGCGTTCAGCCCTTCGATATTGGTGACGCGCGGATCTGCTGCGATGCGCGGATGCATCTGTCCATGGCCGACGTCGACGGCGATGACATGGCTGGCACCGCGCTTTAGCAGAACCTCGGTGAAGCCGCCGGTCGAGGCGCCGATATCGATGCAGGTCTGCCCGGACGGGTCGAGGCCGAAGTGGTCGAGGGCGGCGACGAGCTTCAGCGCCGCTCTGGAAACATAGGCCTGCGCCGGATCGTCTATAGTAATGGCGACGCCTTCGACGAAGGTGGCGGCGGGCTTGGTGACGGTGCGGCCATCGACCTTGACGGTACCGCGCTGGATGGCATCGCGCGCACGAGCGCGGCTGGCAACGAGGCCGCTGTTGAGCAGCAACTGGTCAAGGCGGAGGGATATCTTGGCTTCTTCGGACATGCTGTCTCATCGCGCCTTGGCGTCGTCTCTTCGGTTTGGGGGTAAAGACCGAGAAAGTCTCAGCCTGCCGCTCCGAGGCCGACCGCTTGTTTCTGGCCAAGTGTCTTGAAGACGGTCGAGACGATGCCGGCCCGATCAAGTCCGGCCGCGGCATACATGGCTTCGGGTTTCGCCTGTTCCATCCAGATGTCCGGCATCACCAGTGGCCGCACCTTGAGCCCGCCATCGAGCAGGCCGTCCATCGCAAGGAACTGCAGCACGTGACTTCCAAACCCGCCGACGGCGCCCTCTTCGATGGTGATCAGCACTTCATGATGCCGCGCAAGCTGGCGGATGAGATCGTGGTCGAGGGGCTTTGCGAAGCGGGCATCGGCAACGGTCGTCGAGAGACCGGCGGCATCCAGGTCCTCCGCCGCCGTCAGACAGTCGGCAAGACGAGTGCCGAACGAAAGCAGGGCAACCTTCGATCCTTGCTTGACGATACGGCCCTTGCCGATTTGCAGGATCTCGCCGCGTTCCGGGAGTTCGACGCCGACACCTTCGCCGCGCGGATAGCGGAAGGAAATCGGGCCTTCGTCATAGGCGGCAGCGGTGCGTACCATATGTTTCAGTTCCGCCTCGTCGGCGGCCGCCATCACCACGAAGCCCGGCAGAGTGGCGAGGTAGGTCGTATCGAAGGAGCCGGCGTGCGTCGGTCCGTCGGCGCCGACAAAGCCGGCGCGATCGATGGGGAAGCGGACGGGCAGTCCCTGGATTGCCACGTCATGGACGACCTGGTCGTAGGCGCGCTGCAGGAACGTGGAATAGAGCGCCGCGAAGGGCTTGTAGCCCTCCGCCGCAAGCCCCGCCGCGAAGGTCACGGCGTGCTGCTCTGCGATGCCGACATCGAAGCAGCGCGAGGGGTGGACGGACGCGAACCTGTCGAGACCGGTGCCGGTCGGCATGGCGGCGGTAATGGCGACGATCTTGTCATCAAGGCTCGCTTCCTGGACGAGCGCCTCCGCGAACACCGAGGTATAGGCCGGCGCATTGGGCTTCGCCTTCGCCTGCGCGCCGGTGATGACGTCGAACTTGTTGACGCCGTGATATTTGTCGGCTGCAGCTTCCGCCGGCGGATAACCCTTGCCCTTCTGCGTCACCACATGGATCAGCACCGGTCCCTTGGCATTATCCCTGACATTGCGCAGCACGGGCAGCAGATGGTCGAAGGAATGACCGTCGATCGGGCCGATATGGTAGAAACCCATCTCCTCGAAGAGCGTGCCTCCGGTGACATAGCCGCGAGCATGCTCGACGGCACGGGTGAGCGCCCTGTCGACCGACTTGCCGAGATAGGCTGTCAGCTTCTTGCCAACCTCGCGGATGCCCATATAGGTGCGCCCCGAGGCAAGCCGCGCGAGATAGGCGCTCATGGCGCCGGTCGGAGGCGCGATCGACATGTCGTTGTCGTTGAGGATGACGATGAGGCGTGCATCCAGCGCGCCGGCATTGTTCAGCGCTTCGTAAGCCATGCCGGCGGAGAGCGCGCCGTCGCCGATCACGGCAATCACGTTACGGGTCTTGCCGTCGAGATCGGCGGCGACCGCCATGCCAAGCCCCGCGGAGATCGACGTCGAGGAATGGGCCGCGCCGAAGGGGTCGTACTCGCTTTCGGCGCGCCGCGTGAAGCCGGAAAGGCCGCCTTCCTGGCGCAGCGTGCGGATACGGTCGCGCCGTCCAGTCAGGATCTTGTGCGGATAGCACTGATGGCCGACGTCGAAGATCAGCCGATCATGCGGCGTGTCGAAAATCTTGTGAATCGCGATGGTCAGTTCAACGACACCGAGGCCGGCGCCGAGATGACCCCCGGTACGCGACACCGCATCGATCATTTCCGCGCGCAATTCCCTTGCCAGTTGCGGCAGATCCTTCTCGTCGATCTTCTTGAGATCGTCGGGGAACTTAACCTGATCAAGCAAGGGCGTCGCCGGCATAGGATTGGTTGGCAGTTGTGTCACGCTGCATGCCTCATGCGCGCCGCGGAAGGCGCGCGAACTGTTGATGGTGTTTGTCGAAAAGGATCTTTAGACGCAATCGCCGTTGAATGCAAAATTAGGCTTTCCTGCGACTTCAACCAAGAGCTTCGCGAAATTTAACTTTCGGGCAAAGGTATGAACTCTTCCTCGTCCCCCGGGACGATGTCGAAGCGACCGGTGCGCCACTCTTCCTTTGCCTTGTCAATCCGCTCCTTGGACGAGGAAACGAAGTTCCACCAGATGTGGCGCGGCGAGCCGAGAGCGGCGCCGCCGAACAGCATGACGTGACAGCCAGCGGGGCCGGCGGTCACGGTGATTTCATCACCGGGGCGGAAGACGAGCAACTGGTTGTCGGCAAAGTGATCTCCAGCGATGATCGCTTCGCCGGAAAGGATGTAGAGCGCCCGCTCTTCCCAATTGGCCGCAAAGGGCGCGCTCTTGCCCGGTTCGATCGCGAGATCCACATAGATCGTGTCGGTGAAGATGGAGACGGGTGACGCCGCGCCCTCGAAGCGGCCGAGGACCACGCGTGCGCGTACGCCGCCATCGGCAAGGTGCGGCAGCAAGCGTTCTTCGGTGTGCGTGAAGATCGGGTCGATCTCTTCCTTGTCGTCGGGGAGTGCCAGCCAGGTTTGCAGCCCGGACAGCGATCGTTCATGGCCGCGCTGGTTCTCCGGGGAGCGTTCGGAGTGCACGATGCCGCGGCCGGCAGTCATCAGGTTCACGTCTCCGGGGCGGATCACCATTTCCGTACCGAGGCTGTCGCGATGCTTGATCTCGCCGTCGAAGAGGTAGGTCACGGTCGAAAGGCCGATATGCGGATGCGGGCGAACGTCGATCGCCTGACCGGCCCGAAGCAGCGCCGGCCCCATCCGGTCGAAGAAGATGAACGGACCGACGAGGCGGCGCCTTGCGGTCGGCAGCGCCCGACGAACCTGAAGACCGCCGATGTCGCTGGTACGTGGAATGATGAGATGCTCGATGGCGTCGCAGGCCGGCTTGTCGCCGGCGAGCGGATCTGGACCAGGAAAGAAGGACATGGCGATCACTCCGGTTGGTGGCGTACAGGTCGAGACTATCCTCAATGCTGCCGGTCCGGTAGCGACAATCGGGAGACGCAGCGTTTCGCGATCCTGGGCGTTTCTCACAGGTCGAAACGCCAAGGGAGCAGCTTAGCCCGCTTGCGGGGAGGAGGTGGCCGGCTGGCCGGATGTGGGCAGCAAACCGGAAACGTCCCGTTGTTCACTATCCGGCGTCGAGCGGTTCCACACCCTGCGGCTTGCCGGCGCGGTCGAGGCGGATTTTCTCGATGCGGTCCTCGGCGGCCTTCAAGAGCATCTCGCAATGCTTCTTCAGCGCCTCGCCGCGTTCATAGATCTCGATCGACTTGTCGAGCGCGACGTCGCCACGTTCAAGCGCCGAGACGATACGCTCCAGCTCTTCGACGGCCTGCTCGAAGGAGAGGGTGGAAACGTCCTGTTGCGCGGTGGTGGTCATCAATTACCCTCTCATCAATCTCAGAATATGCATACCCGCCGATTCGGCGAGCCCCTGCAGGTCATAGCCGCCCTCGAGCAGGCTGACGACACGGTTGCCGGCGCTTCTGCCGGCGATTTCCATGAGGCGACCCGTTGCCCAGTCGAAATCCTCCGCCATAAGGTTGATCTGAGCCAGCGGATCGCGGTGATGGGCATCGAAGCCGGCGGAAATCAGCACGAAGTCGGGACGGAAATCATCAAGTGCATTCAGTATCCGCGTCCGGAACGCGTCGCGGAAATGCTCGCTGCCGCTGTTGGGCGAGAGTGGGGCGTTGACGATGTTGTGCTTTATGCCCGTCTCGTCCTTCGCGCCGGTGCCGGGATAGAGAGGCATCTGATGGGTCGAGCAGAAGAGAACCGACGGGTCGTCCCAGAAAATGTCCTGCGTACCATTGCCGTGGTGGACGTCCCAATCGACGATCGCAATGCGCTCGGCCCCATGTGCCTTCTGCGCATGACGGGCGGCAATCGCGACCGTGTTGAAGAAGCAGAAACCCATCGCCTTGTTCTTCTCGGCGTGGTGTCCCGGCGGGCGCGCGGCGACGAACGCATTGTCCGCATCGCCGGCGAAAACAGCGTCCACCGCCGCGGCGGCACCGCCAATAGCTGTCAGCGCCGCGACAAGGCTCTGCGGGCTCGCGTATGTGTCAGCCTCGAGCTGGTTTATGTCCTCCTCGGGAATCTCCCGGACGATCGACCTCAGGTGCTGTTCCGGATGGGCGAGCAGGACGAGGTCCTCGCTGCCCTTGGACGCCTCGACCCGTTTGAGCTCGGCAAAATTCGGATGATCGAGCGCAAGGTTCAGCGCCCTCAGCCGGTCCGGCCGCTCGGGATGCCCCTCGGGAACCTTGTGCTCCAGAAAGACCGGGTTTTCGTAGAGAAACGTGGTCATGCCGGAAAACTAGTGCGCGAACTGCCCGAGGTCCATGGTGCGGATCGTGAAAGTGCCGATTTTCAACAACGCGGATCCAGCAGGATCTTGCCGGCGCGGAGCGGGTTCGCTTGGTGCGCCAGTGCTTCGGCGAGATGGCTCAGGGGATAGGTGGCGGCGATCGGGCTCGCAAATAACCCGTCGCGCAAGCCCGCAAAGCTTCGCGCAAAGGCAGCCTCGAGCGCATCGCGGCCGGCCGAATACACCCAGGTTCTAAGCCACAGGAAGGCGAAACGGACGTCGGGGCGGCCACTGATCGCCGCTTGCGGCACTGGCACGCCGCTTAGAGCACCGTACTGCAGGAAGATCCCGCCGGATTGGACGGAACGCGTGATCAGTTCGCCCGCCAAGGTCCCGCCGACGGCATCGAGCACGGCGTCAAAAGCGAGCCGTGGCGGAGGGCTGTTGCCGTCTGCGACGACGATCCGGTGCGCATCGCCGAGGCGGCTCACGCTCTTTTCGCTTCGGACGATGGCGGTCGTCGTCATGTCTTCGAGAGCGAGCAGACGCAGCAGCATTCCGCCAATCGCGGAGCCCGCCGCGGTGACGCCGACGCTGCGGCCCTTGAGAGAGCCGAAATGTTCCCGCAACTGCTCGACGAGCCTCACTGCCGTCAGCGGGTTGACGTAGCTCGTGGCAGCCTGTGCGTCGTCGATGTCGTCCGGCACGGAAAAGCACCATTCGGCCGGGCGGACGATAAACTGCTGCCACAGGCCGCTTGCGCCGATGGGGATGACCCGATCTCCAGGTTGCAGGCCTTGTACGCCAGTACCGACGCGGCTGATTACCCCGACGCCCTCGAAACCGGGAACGAAGGGCAGGACCGTGCGCGCGCTGTAGGCGCCGGTCACGGGGATCAGGTCCGAGGGGTTGATGGCCGAAAACGAGACCGCGATCTCGACTTCCCCGGGACCCGGCGTGGCACGATCGACATCTACGAGAGCGATGACTTGTCCGGGATCGCCAAACTGTCTAACCAAGGAAGAACGCATCGTGAGGGCCTCGCATGGACGGCACGCAACGGGAAAATGTTACGGAAATCCGCATTCCGTTTCGCGATATAGACATGCACGGCCATATGCACAATGCGGCCTACTACGCGCATGCCGAAGCCGCCTTGTCCGGCCTCTGGCGCCATCGGCCGACCGTCAGGAACGAGCCCGCCTATCTCGTGCGCCGATCGGCCTGCCTCTTTCATCGTGGCCTGCGCTATGACGAACCCGCCCGTTTCATCGTCAACGTCTCGAAGATCGGCGGCAGTTCGGTGAGTTTTGCGGTACGTGTGGAGGCTGGCGGCCAGCTCGTCGCCGAGGTCGAAATCGTCTGGGTGGCGGTCGATCCCGCCCGCCATGCGCCGGTGCCGCTGCCTGCCGCCACACGCGAATGGCTGACCGGCTATCTCCTCTGATCCAGCCGAAGGCTGCGGAAGTGAGCAACCACGCCCATGCCGCCGCCGACGCCCATCATTGCCAGGCCCTCGGTTTGGGATGGGGCCGCAAGCATCTGCGAAAACAGCCGGACGATGAGGATCGCCCCCGACGCGCCGTAGGGATGTCCGAGCGCGATCGCGCCGCCGTCGCGATTGACGCGGGCCGGTGCGATATCGAGCTGGTCGAGACTTCCCAGAACCTGTGAGGCGAAAGCCTCGTTGAATTCGATGAAGTCGATGTCATCGAGGTCGAGCGCCGGGTTGCGCGCACGAAGTTTCGCCATGGCCGGGACGGGACCGAGCCCGAGCAGGCCAGGATGCACGCCCGCCGCCGCCGCGTCGACGAATTCCAGGGCAAAGGGAACCTCAAGCCGGCGTGCCTCGGCGAGGTTCGTCAGCAGTACCATGGCAGCTCCGTCATTGATCGGGCATGCATTGCCGGCGGTCACGGTGCCGTCCTTGACGAAAACCGGCTTCAGCCGGGCAAGCGTCTCGGCGGCCGCGTTAGCCCGGGGGCATTCATCGCTCGAGACGAGACCCGACGGCGTCGACACCGGCACGATCTCGCGCCGGAACCTGCCGGCCGTCGCGGCCGCAACGGCGCGCCGGTGGCTTTCCAGTGCGAACCGGTCTTGCCTTTCGCGGGAGATGCCGCAGGCGGTGGCGACATTCTCGGCAGCAACGCCCATATCCGGGTCGCCGATGGAATCGGGCGCCATCCGCGCGCGCTTCACTGGCTGCAGCTCCTCGTCGGGTACAAGCGGCGGGCGAAGGCGGATGTGGGCGCGGCTGGCGCTTTCACTGCCGCCGGCAAGATAGAACCGTCCTGCGCCGGCCTGAATTTGCCGCGCCGCGAGTGTAACGGCTTCCAGCCCCGAGCCGCATTGCCGGTCGACCGTCACGCCAGGAATGGCGACGGGCAGGCCGGCTTCGAGCGCGGCAAGTCGCGCGAGGTTGCCCGCGCTGTTGGCGGCGTTGCCGATGAGCACGTCGTCTATTTCATCGCCGTCGATGCCCGTGTCCGCGATGATCCGGGCAATCAGCGGCGCGGCAAGCGTGGCCGGTTCAATCTTGGCCAGACTGCCGTTCACGCGGCCGATCGGCGTGCGCAGGGCGGCGATAATGACGGGTATGCGTGCCGGATCAGACGAGGCGTTCAAGGGCACCGTTCCCCTCCGCGATCCATTGCCGGAGCTCCTTGGTGGCAATCTTGCCGGAGGCCGTCATCGGCATGTCACGGCAGAGCCAGATCTTGCGCGGATGCTTGTAGCGCGGCAGGGCGGCATCAAGATGGCGCGGCAGCGCCCCATGGTCGAATGCATCTCCGCGCGGCTGGATGACCGCCGCGAGCTCAGCGCCAAGGTCGGGGTGATCGAGACCCAGGACCGAGACGGCGCGGACTTCGCTGACGGCCGTGATCGCGGCCTCGACCTCGGACGGATAAATGTTGTTACCACCGGAAAGCACCATGCCGCCGGCGCGGCCGATGAGATGCAGCGTGCCGTCGGGATCAAGGAAACCGAGATCGCCGACCGTTGCGAGATTGCCGCTCCGGGAAAAGCCCGCGCCGTCGCCGCCGGCAATATAGCCATCGGAGATGAGCACGCTCTCGACGGAGATCGTACCGATCTCTCCCGCGGGAAGATCGTTTCCTGCCTCATCGAGGATCGCGAGACGAACGCCGGGGAACGCCTTGCCGACCGCAGTCGGGGCGAGACTGTCTGACGCATCGGCGACGCTGATGAAGCCCAGTTCGGAAGCGCCGTAATATTCGATCACCCGTGCCGCGGGAAAGGCAAGGCTCGCCGCCTTCCGGTCCGCAGGCGTGAGCTTGGCTCCGGCAACGGTGATCGCTTCGACGGAGGGCAGGGTGGTGCCCTCGGCCTGTTCGCAGAGCCGTCGCAACATTGTTGGCACCAGCACGAGCCGCTTGACCTTCCCGGCCGCGATGGTCGCCATTGCCTGCCGTGGGTCGAAATGCCAGGCCCCGACGAATTCCGCGCCTGCCTTCAGGGTTTCCGCAAGAGCGTAAAGCGTCAGTCCATGCGCGAGCGGACCGGGCGCATAGGTCGTCGTCTCCGCTCCGATGCCAAAAAAGCATTGTCCTGTTTCGAGACTGAGACGCCAGGAGCGGCGATCGCGGATGATCGCCTTCGGCTCTCCCGTCGTGCCGGACGTGAAAACGACGAGGAAAGGTTCGCCTTCTTTGCCAACAGGAATGGGGCGGAAGCCCTCGGTCGCGGTCTCGAAGAGTGCGGTTTCGCCAGTCGCCGGCCGTTCGAGCCGCAGCGCATCGCCCTCCGTATGAATGACGATATCGGGCCGCAGTTGCTCTACCATCCGCCTGCGCGTCGCCGTTGGCAGATGCGGATCGATGAGCGCGGCGCAATTGCCGCCTGCGGTCGCGGCGATGAAGGCAGCCGGAAAGAGCGGGTGGTTGCCGCTTTGGATTGCGATCAGTCGCGCCCGGTCCCTCAGAATACTACCGCCCGCCTTGGCGGCCATCCACTGTTCGATCACGCCGAGAATGCTGGTTGCGTCGGCGGCAAGTTGTCCGAAAGTAAAAATCCGGCCTTCGATGCGGAAGGCCGGGTCGTGCGGGCGGCTCACCGCATGACGCATGATTGCTTCGGCGAGCGGCATCGCTTCAGGCGCGGGCCGGCAGCAGCGGATAGCCGGCGTATACGGCGCGTGCGGCGAGCGTGGCGATGGCGGCTTTCAGCAGATCGCCCGGGATGAAGACGAGCGAGCCAGTCGCCGCGGTAAGAAGCGGCGTTCCGGAAACGGCAGACAGCCACGGCACGCCGATCGCGTAGAGGACGACAATGCCGCCGACGACCGAAGCCAGGAAGAACCCGACGAATTGGCGGATTTCCCGCTGGCCTTCATGAACGAAGCGTTCGGCGAGGAGGCCGGTGACAAGCGCCGCGACCGCCCAGCCGAGGATGAAGCCGCCAGAGGGGCCGGCAAGAACCGCCAGGCCGCCGCGCCCGCCGGAAAGCACCGGCAGGCCAATGGCGACGAGGAGGACGAACAGCAGGAAAGCGAGCGCACCGCGTTTTGCGCCAATGATGCAGCCGGCAAGCATCACGCCCATCGATTGCGCCGTGATTGGAACAGGGATGAAGCCGAGCGTGATCGGCGGAATGAGGCCGAGTACGACAACGATCGCGGCAAAGAGCGCGATGAGGACGAGATCTCTGGTGTTCATACGGTCTTACCCTTTTATTAGAAAGCGCGAATTCAATGCCGGCGAAATCCGCGAGCGTCAATGGCTGCGGCAATCGTATCCGCATCTTTGAGCGTCAGGATGATGAGCGGTCCGATAATCGTCAGCGGCCGTATCGGCAGCCCGCGCGCGCGATGCGCTTCGCGGATTGCCTCGTAGCGGGCGAAGATATCCGGAACGAAGCGCAATACGAGGCCGAGCGCAAGGCTGACGTCGGCAGCACGCAGTAGGCCGAGGCGCTCGAACGGCTTCAGGAGGAAAGTGATCTCGTCCATGAAGGCGCCGATCGTCGTCGTCGCGGTAACCGCAGCGGCGAAAAGCACGAGCGCCAACAGCCGCAGCAGCAGCGCGGCGACCTCGGGGACAGGAAGAAGAAAAAGGTTGATAGCGGCCAGGACGAGTATGGTGAAGAAGACGAAACCGACGCGCGCGAGCGCCTGGCGGAACGTCAGTCCGAGCGAGAAGTAGAGCCACCCGCAGAGCAGGAAGGCGGGTGCGAGCAGATAGAGCGATTGTGTCGCGAAGAGCGCGAGGCTGAGAACCAGAAGAGCAAGAAGCTTCGCCCGCACCGGCAGGCCGTGAAACCAGCTTCTGCCCTCCACATAGAGGCTCGTCAGCATTGCGCCACCTCGTGATAACGCTTGATCGTTTCGGCGGGCGGTCCGTCGGCAAGCAGCCGTCCCTCGTGGAAGAGCAACAGCCTCTCGACGCCTTCGACGAGCTCGAGGTCATGGGTGATGACGATCGTGTCCTCGTCGAGTGCATCGATCGTGTTGGCGACCATGCGGCGGTTGCGGAGGTCGAGCTGGTTGGTCGGTTCGTCGAGGATCAGGATCTTCGGACCGGTGACGACGACGCTGGCCATGGCGACGAGCTGCGTTTCCCCGCCCGAAAGCTCATGTACACGGCGCCTGGCAAGGTGCGTCACTCCGAAGCGCGTCAGCGCCGCCTCGGTCCGCGCGGCGATCTCCTGTGCAGGCAGGCCGCGATTCTTCAGCCCGAATGCGATATCGTCCGAGACGATCGGCATGATCAACTGGTGCTGCGGGTTCTGGAAGATGAAGCCAGCCTCGGAGAGGACGGCCCTGTCGTCCTTGACCGTATCGAGCCCGTTCACCGTCACGCGGCCTTTGCTCGGCTTGACGAGCCCGTTGATCAGCCGCGCGAAGGTGGTCTTGCCGGAGCCGTTGAGGCCGATAATGCCGATACGTCGTTCGTCAAGGGCGAGTGTCAGAGGATGAAGCGCGACCCGTTCGCCGAAGCTGACCGAGCAATCGGTAAAGCGAATATCCAAGCCTTGTCCCTCGCAGTTTGCGTGGTGGCTCTATAGGGCAAGTCGATCGGGAAGGGCAATGCAGCCGGCCATTCGCACAACCGTATTTGAAAAATGGGAATAAAAGCCTACTCTCCTGCCATGACGATTCGCCTTTCCAATCGCGATGCCCGGCGCATCTTCCTCGCGAAACAGGGCCTCACCGCCGCGCCGCATCGCGCGCTCGGCAAGGACGGCCTGCTGAAACTCATCAGCGACCTCGGCTTCGTCCAGGTCGACAGCATCGCAACGGTCGAGCGGGCCCATCACCAGATTCTCTTTTCGCGCAACCAGACCTACCGCCGCGAACATCTGACCGAGTTGCTGGAGAAGGATCGGGAGCTTTTCGAACACTGGACGCATGATGCCTCGATCATTCCGAGCACCTTCTTCGTCTACTGGAAACATCGCTTCAAGTGGGAGAGCGAAACGCTGCGCGATCGCTGGCGCAAATGGCGGGGCGAGGGGTTTGACGACGGTTGCGAAGAGACCTACGAACGGATCGTCAGCAACGGTGCGGTGATGGCCCGCGATCTCAAGGCGGACGGTCACGAATCCGGCGGCTGGTGGAACTGGCACCCGTCGAAGACGGCGCTCGAGGTGCTCTGGCGCCAAGGCAAGCTGGCGATTGCCCGGCGAGAGAATTTCCAGAAGGTTTATGACCTCACGGAACGCGTCATTCCCCCGCATCATTACGAAGGAGAGGTGAGCCACGAGGAATTCGTCGACTGGGCTTGCCGCAGCGCTCTCGACCGGCTGGGCTTCGCGACCCATGGAGAAATCGCCGCCTTCTGGGACCTGGTGTCGCCGGATGAGGCGAAAGCATGGGTTGCCGCACATCGGGACGAGCTTTGCGACGTTCTGGTCGAATCCGCCAACGGCGGTAAGCCCCGCCCGTCCTATGCCTTTTCCGGCTTCCCCGACGGCTTCGGCGACATGGCCGAGCCGCCGGCGCGCATCCGCGTTCTCAGCCCGTTCGATCCCTTGCTGCGTGATCGCAATCGAACGGAGCGACTTTTCGGCTTCTTTTATCGGATCGAGGTTTTTGTGCCGGAGGCGAAGCGCGAATACGGCTACTACGTCTTTCCGTTGATCGAAGGCGATCGGCTGATCGGCCGCATCGATATGAAAGCAGACCGAAAGCTTGGACGGCTCGATGTCCGCCGCCTCTGGCTGGAGCCGGGCGTCAGGGCCTCGTCCGGCCGCATGGAAAAGCTGGCTGCCGAGCTCGACCGCATCGCCCGCTTTACCGGCGTCGAAGAGGTCAAGCTTCTCGACGGCTGGAATGCTTCCGTTTCCTGAAAATTTCCTTGGCTTGCGGCCCCGTGCTTCCTAAATGGAAGGCATACAGCGCCCGCGCGTCTTATCAGACGCGCAAAGGACGCTGTAGCACTTTGAATTGCTGCATGTTTTTATCCTTAAATCGGCTACGATTTAAGGAAACATGCAGTGGGACCTTGAACCAGCGGGAGCGGACGACCATGAACACCGATCTGATAAGCCTCTTCGATGCGGACGAGGCGATGGTCCGTAAGGTTCTGTCCGAGACGCTTGCTGGCGCCGACGACGGCGAGCTCTTTCTCGAGCACGCGCAAGCCGAGGTGCTTTCCTTCGACAACGGCCGCCTCAAGGGTGGCAGCTTCAACACCGACCAGGGCTTCGGCCTGCGCGCTGTGGCGGGCGAATCGGTCGGCTACGCGCATGCCGGAGAACTGTCGCTTGCCGCCCTGCGCAGGGCCGCCGACGCCGTCGGTCAGGTGACGCGCGGCTATGCCGGTTCCTATGCCGCAGCCCCCCAGCGCACCAACAACAAGCTCTACGGCGACGAGAACCCGATCGGCGAACCGACGTTCGAGGCCAAGGTTGCCTTGCTGCAGGAGGTCGACGCTTATCTGCGCGCCAGGGATCCCAAGGTGCGGCAGGTGACCGCCTCGATATCCGCCAGCTGGCAGGTGGTCGATATCTTGCGTTCCGACGGTCACCGAGTCCATGACGTGAGACCGATGACCCGCATCAACATCTCGGTCGTCGTCGGCGATGGCGACCGGCAGGAAACCGGATCGTTCGGCATCGGCGGACGGCGCGGGTTCGGCGACTTCGTCACGGAAGAGAACTGGAAGCGCGGCGCCGACGAAGCGCTACGGCAGGCGCTCGTCAATCTCGAAGCCATCGACGCTCCGGCGGGCACGATGGACGTCGTGCTCGCCTCCGGCTGGCCCGGCGTGATGCTGCATGAAGCGGTCGGTCACGGGCTCGAGGGCGATTTCAATCGCAAGAAGACGTCCGCCTTCGCAGGCCTCCTCGGCGAGCAGGTGGCGGCCAAAGGGGTCACCGTTGTCGATGACGGCACGATCGAGGCGCGGCGCGGCTCGATCTCGGTCGACGATGAGGGCACTCCGTCAGGCTACAACGTCCTGATCGAGGACGGCAAATTGGTCGGGTACATGCAGGACCGGCAGAATGCACGGCTGATGGGCATGAAGCCCACCGGCAACGGCCGCCGGCAGGGCTACGCGCATATTCCGATGCCCCGCATGACCAACACCTACATGCTTTCCGGAGATCGCACGCCCGAGGAGATCATCGGTTCGGTCAAGAGGGGCATCTACGCCGTCTCCTTTGGCGGCGGCCAGGTGGACATCACCTCCGGCAAGTTCGTGTTCGGCTGCACCGAAGCCTATCTGATCGAGAACGGCAAGGTCGGTGCGCCCGTAAAGGGGGCGATGCTGATCGGCAATGGACCGGACGCGAT
Organism: Sinorhizobium sp. 7-81; assembly: GCF_030124405.1. NCBI lineage: Bacteria > Pseudomonadati > Pseudomonadota > Alphaproteobacteria > Hyphomicrobiales > Rhizobiaceae > Sinorhizobium > Sinorhizobium sp. 7-81. The sequence goes on from NZ_JASKLT010000001.1 coordinate 870,902, forward strand.
GAAGCGAGTGACGATGGTCGGCAATGACAGCAAGCTCGATACCGGCATCGGCAACTGCGGTAAGGCCGGCCAGTGGGTGCCGGTCGGTGTTGGCCAACCGCATCTCAGAATGGATCAGATCACCGTCGGCGGTACGCAGGCATAAGGCCCACGGCCGACTGAGCGGAGCCGAGGTCCGTGGAGGAAAGGGTGCCATGACGGGAGAGGTGGAAATCCGGCGCTTTGCAGCGGCGGACGAGGAGGGCGTCATCGACGTCATTTTGCCGATCCAGCGCGAGGAATTCGGCATTGCCATCACCATCGACGATCAACCGGATCTTCGCTCGATCGCCGACTTCTATCAAAGCGGGAACGGAGATTTCTGGGTTGCCACCATCGGCGACCGGGTCGTTGGTACCCTTGGTCTCAAGGATATCGGCGGATCTCAAGCGGCTCTCCGTAAGATGTTCGTCGCTCCCGATTTTCGTGGCCGCGGTCATGGCGTGGCAGCGCGGCTGCTCGAGAGACTGCTTGCCCATGCCGAGCACCGGAGAATCGCGGCCGTCTTTCTCGGCACGACCGACAAGTTCCTTGCCGCGCATCGTTTCTACGAGAAGAACGGGTTTGCCGAGATCAGCAAGGATGACCTGCCAATTGGCTTTCCGCTCATGGGTGTCGACACCAAATTCTATGTTCGACGGCTTGCACCCGCCGCGTAGCTTGCGCGCGGGAAAATATCCTCGCTGCATGTTTCCTTGAATCGTAATCGATTGGCCAAAGGAAAAACATGCCGCAAATTCAAAGCGCTACAGCGTTCTTTGTGCGGCTGATAAGACGCGCGCTGTAGAAGCTCGCGGGACAAACTAACCCCGGTCGGGAAGCAGCGTGCAATCGTAGGATCGCTTCTTGAGAATCGTGCAGGCCGAAGTGGCCGCCTCGCGGCTGGCGAAGCCGATAAAGCGCGCGCGATAGCGCCTGGCGTTGCCGTCGCCCGAAACTTCCGTATGAGGCGAGGCGCCGAGCAGCGCCGCGCCGCCGGCCGACTGCGCTTCGACCAGGATCTTCCTGGCGCCTTCCGCGGTTGTGGCCGTGGAAATCTGAATCTGCCAATATCCGCTGGCGCTTGGTGTTGCTGCACCGCCATCGACGGCAGTGGGACGATCGGACGGCATCGCCGTTTCGGGGGCGGTTTCGTGCGTTCGCAGCGTATCGGCGTAGGACAGCCGGACACCGGGCAACCCCGCTATGTCGAAGATGCCGCGCGAAGTGGTAGCGGCGACCAAACGGCCGCCAGTGGATCCCGTCCTGCCCAAATGCTGATCGAGCAGGGAAGCCATCTTGTCGTCACGGCCTCTAGCCGACCGCCCGCCGAGCACCACGCCGACGATGCGGCGATTGCCATCTCTTACGGCACTTACGATGTTGTAGCCCGACGCATTGGTGTAGCCGGTCTTGATCCCATCCATGCCCGAGTAGCGATACATCAGATTGTTGTGGCCGCGGATTGTGCGGCCGCGAAAGGTGAACCCCTGGGCCGCGAACATTCGATACTCACCCGGGAAATCTCTCATGAGTGCGATGGCGAGCCGCGCCATGTCGCGCGCTGTCGTGACCTGCTCGCGTGCCGGCAGACCGGAGGCGTTGACGAAATACGTGCGGGTCATGCCCAGGCGACGCGCTTTTGCGTTCATCATCTGCGCAAAGCCGGCCTCCGACCCGCCGAGCGCTTCGGCGACCGCCGCGGCCGCATCGTTGGCCGAGCGGACGATCATGCCGTTGACGGCCTCCTGAACGGTGATCGTGTCGCCGGCCCTGACGCCGAGCTTCGTCGGCGGTTTGCGCGCGGCCGTTGGCGACATCACCAACCTGGTGTTCCAGCCGATCTGACCCCGATGCAACGCCTCGAAGGTTAAATAGAGCGTCATCATCTTCGTCAGCGACGCGGGATGGTTGAGCGTGTCGGCATTCTCGGCAGCAAGAATCCTGCCTGTCCGCGCGTCTAGAACGAGGGACGCGCTACCCGCCACCGCTTGCGCGGTGCTGAGCACAAAAGCGGCGACCGCCGCCAGGGCAAATCGGAAGCTCTTCATCGGATCCCCCCTCACCAAAAGCACGATCGTTAGCAATATTGTTCCGCTTTGTGACAGGGTAGCAGCTTTGTTGCAACATCGAGGCCGATAATCGCTGTCCAAAACCGGAAATTGTCGGCCGTAAATCCGCGCGCAGGCTGACCGGATTCAGCAAGGTTTAACCGGCCGGCATTAGTTTCCCGTCGCAGGACAGGGTGACGAAACCGGATGAAGCAGGGCATCGCGCGGGTGGTGAGAAACCGAGTGAGGCGCGTCGCGATCGGCGGCGGGCTCGAGATCGCGCAACTCATCGCGCGCTCGGGGTTGATGAACGGGGCGCGCGGATACGGCGCGATCTTCACCCTGCATCACGTTCGCCCCAAGCTTCAGCGAGCCTTCGATCCCAACGCCCACCTGGAAATTACGCCGACGTTTCTAGAGGAAGCGATCCTTGCGCTGAAGCGCGACGGTTATCGCTTCGTCGCGTTGGAAGATCTGCCGGGATGCCTGGCTCTTCACGATGCGCGACCTGTCGCCTGCTTCACGCTTGATGACGGCTATCGCAACAATCTCGACTACGCGCTGCCGGTTTTCGAACAGCACGGCGTGCCGTTCACCGTCTTCGTCACAGGCGGCTACGTCGATCGCACCCACACGCTGTGGTGGGAAACGCTTGCCGACATGCTTTCGGCCGCAAGCGACTTCCGCTTTGACTTCGGCTCAGGCATGGAGATCATGAGGGCCGCAAGCACTGCCGAAAAGCAGGCCGTCTTCGACCGCGTCGCCACCTATGTTCGGGGCCGCGACGAGGCAGATTCCATTGGCAGACTGAATGCGCTGGCGCGGGTTCAGGGCATTGATCCGCTTGCGATTACCGCGCGCCTGACGCTCGATGCGACGGGGCTGCGTTCATTGCTTGAAAGCCCCCTCGCAAGCCTCGGCGCACATACGATCAGTCATCGTGCACTCGCGCGCCTGAGCGACGCCGAGGCGCAGCGGGAGATGTCGGAATCTGCCGCACGCGTCGAGGCCATCGCCGGCCGCTGGCCGGGAACCCTTGCCTATCCCTATGGGGACGGACCCGCGGTTTCGGAGCGCGACCACCGCCTGGCCGAGCGGCTCGGCTTCACGGTGGCGGTGACGACGCGACCCGCCACCCTTTCGGCCGACGCCGTTTCAAACCCTTACGCCCTGCCGAGAATCTCGCTCAACGGCCATTTTCAGAATGCCCGCCACGTTTCGACGCTTGCTTCCGGTGTCCCGTTCCAGTTGATGGCGCGATAGCCTGCAGGCTGATCAGGGATACATCCGAACCTTTGCCCAACCACCCTCCGGCTTCTGGCGACGGAACTCCACGCGGTCATGCAGCCGGAACGGCCGGTCGTGCCAGAATTCGATCGAAGTGGGGAGAATGCGGAAACCGGACCAGTGTTCCGGGCGGGGAATCTCGCCGATGGCGTGGCGCGCCGTGTATTCGGCGACCGCCTTTTCCAGAGCGAAGCGGCTTTCAAGCGGACGCGATTGCTTGGAGGCCCAGGCACCGATGCGGCTGCCGCGCGGCCGGCTCTTGAAATATTCGTCCGCTTCGTCGTCGGAGACGATTTCGACCGGACCGCGGATTCGCACCTGCCGGCGTAGCGATTTCCAGTGAAAGCACATGGCGGCTTTTCGCGACGCGAGAATTTCACGGCCTTTCTGACTTTCGAAATTCGTGTAGAACACAAAGCCGCGTTCATCGAATCCCTTGAGCAGCACCATGCGCACATTGGGCAGCCCATCCGGATCGACGGTCGCAAGCGCCACGGCGTTAGGGTCGTTGATCTCGTTCTCTTCGGCGTCCTTCAACCATGTGCCGAAAAGGGAAAAGGGCTCATTCGCTTCGGTGAAGTCACCGGTTATTAACTCATTCGCGGTCATAATGCCTTCCAATGCCGTGATATCTGGCGCGGGAACGCTTCGGGATGAGCCCGATCGGTGTTTCCGCATCGAAAAATGTCAGAGCCTGCCTGTGGACTTCCTCGGAAAACGTGCAGCTCTAGCGAGTCTGACAGGATTGCCGTGCAAGACATAGCAAAGTGGATCGATGGCAAGAAGGGTTTTTCCTTCGCATTGCTGCGCAGCGGAGTGTTCTGCCTGGCAATTCTCGCTCTGCCGGGGTGCATGGGCGCGGGTCTCGATCTTTTTGGCGGCCCAAGCGTCGACCGGGTGTCGACGGGAACCGTACCGGTCGCGAAGACCTCGGACGGCCTCTCCGACGCACTCGCAGTGCGCAACGCCGTTTCCTCCGCCGATATCAGCCAAGGTGGCGACAACCCTATCCCGTGGGCAAACGCGAGGTCCGGCAGTGCAGGCGTCATCAGTGCCATCCAGGAAGACCGTGCAAGCGGCATGCTCTGCCGGCGCTTCACGACGACACGCCACTCCTATGAAGGTATAGCCAAGTTCGACGGCAGCGCCTGCCAGCTCGGCAACGGCGAATGGTACCTGACGAGTTTCGGCCCGCGGGGCTGAAAATCCTCGATTAACCACGTTGCTTCAAAGCCGCGGAAAAACAACCGCGACCAGTCCGCTCGCGCCAATCCTGCATCCGCCGACTAACCGATATTTAGCAACTTCTCCAGATCATCGCCGGGAGAAGAAAGCCGCAAGCCCGGCCTTCGCCCGGGGGCGAGCTACGAGGCGAACACCGGGAGAGGCTGCCGGTCGGAGAAGATGGTGACAAACCATGCGTGATCCCTATGCAATTCTCGGCGTGCGCCGCAATGCCGGGCTGGATGAGATCAAGGCCGCTTGGCGATCCGTAGCCAAGGCCGTCCATCCCGACCACAACCAGGACGATCCCTTGGCGACGCAGCGCTTTGCCGAGGCGGGCAAGGCTTACGAGCTCCTGCGCGATCCCGTGCTGAGAAGCCGTTACGATCGCGTTCGCCGTGAGGCCGAGCTGCGCCGTATGGAAGCGATGAAGCAGAAGATGCGTGGACCGGAGCCTGCCGAGGAGCCGATCGATGCCGAAACGGCGGAAGAAGCGATTTCGCGTATCTTCGGCGTTGAACCGCAGGCTGCCTCTGCTTCCTCGAAGCCGAAGCCGGCGTCCGCGCGCCCGGCCGACAAGGGCGAACCGCCGGCGGCGGTGAGGCCGGAGGCGGCCGCTGAACCGAAACGGGAGGAATCGTCGAGGCTTGACCCGTTGGTCGTCCGGCGCTCCGCTGCACCGGCGGCGGACCTGGTCGCCGCGATCGTGCGGCGAATTCGTGGCCGCGTCGCAAAGACCGCGGAGAAGGTTCCGGACCTGGCGATCGACGTCGATGTCAGCATCGAGCAGATCATCAATCGCGCCCGGGTGTCGGTCGAGCTTCCGGATGGCGAGACCGCGAAGCTTTCCATTCCGTCGGGTGCGGTCGATGGCCAGAGCATCCGGCTGAAGGAACAGGGCTACCGCGTGACGGGCATGGCGCGCGGCGATGTCGTCGCGACATTGCGGGTCAACCAGGAAGGGGCCTTTCGCACGCAAGGTCTCAACCTCGTGACCACCTTGCCACTCGACCTTCAAGATGCCGTATTGGGCTGTGAAACTGCCATCGAAACGCCTAACGGGCCGGTGGCGGTCACCGTTCCCGCCTGGTCGGGGTCGGACAAGTTGATCCGGATTGCCGGCGCGGGGTTGCGCGGTGCGGATGGAGAGGCCGGAGATCTGCTTGTCGAACTACGGCTGATGCTTCGCGAAAAGCCGGACGACAAGATAACGGATTTGATGCGGTCGTTGCGCCACGGCCTTTATCTGTGACGGTTTTCTGACAAGCTGAACCAATATTACGGGGACTAACAGTTCCTGATCTGCACTGCGCTTGAACCGCTGTGACGGCTATGCCATAGGCAATGCTCGACAATTTGCCGCACCGCACAGGCGCTGGTGCGGCGTCGTTGAGATTCATGAACTCTCGCACCGGCGGCGGCCGGTGCAGGCAGACAGTATTGGGGACATTCCATGGCTCAGGCATCGGGTCTGATGAATGGCAAGCGCGGCGTCATCATGGGCGTCGCAAACAACCGCTCGATTGCATGGGGCATCGCGAAGGCTTGCTCGGAAGCGGGTGCTGAAATCGCACTGACCTGGCAAGGCGACGCGCTCAAGAAGCGTGTCGAACCTCTAGCGCAGGAACTTGGTGCCTTCATGGCTGGCCACTGCGATGTGACCGACCTTGCAACGATCGATGCCGTTTTCTCGACGCTCGAAGAGAAGTGGGGCAAGATCGACTTCGTCGTGCATGCCATCGCCTTCTCCGACAAGGATGAATTGACGGGCCGTTACCTTGATACGAGCCGCGACAACTTCGCGCGTACGATGGATATTTCCGTCTACTCCTTCACGGCCGTCGCCGCACGTGCCGAGCGCATCATGAACGATGGCGGCTCGATGCTGACGCTCACCTATTACGGCGCCGAAAAGGTCATGCCGCATTACAACGTCATGGGCGTTGCCAAGGCGGCGCTCGAGGCGAGCGTGCGTTATCTTGCAGTGGATGTCGGCAGTCGGGGGATACGCGTCAACGCGATCTCGGCCGGCCCGATCAAGACGCTTGCCGCATCCGGCATCGGCGACTTCCGCTACATTCTCAAGTGGAACGAGTACAATGCGCCGCTGAAGCGTACGGTCTCGATAGAGGAAGTCGGCAATTCGGCCCTCTATCTGCTCTCCGATCTGTCGAGCGGCGTCACCGGCGAAGTGCACCACGTCGATTCCGGCTATCATACGGTCGGCATGAAGGCTGTCGATGCACCGGACATTTCCGTTCTCAAGGACTGATTTCCTTTGTTGATGTGACGGCGGTGGTGACAGCTCGCCCGGAGTGAACGCTGTGCTCATCTACATGGTTCGGCATGGGCAAACGGATTGGAATGCCGAAAGCCGCCTTCAGGGACAAAAGGACATTCCCCTCAACGAAACCGGTCGCCGGCAGGCGACCGAGAACGGCTTGGCTCTGAGGGAGATCCTCGGGCCTGAAGTCAATGGTTTCGATTTCGTCGCCAGCCCGCTCGGCCGCACACGCGAGACCATGGAACGCCTCAGATATGCCATGGGGCTCGATCCGGCTTCCTATCGCATCGACGACAGGCTGAGGGAAGTCTCCTTCGGTGACTGGGAAGGCTACACCCTGCCCGAATTGAAGCGCCAGGTACCCCAGCGGATCGCCGAAAGGCGCGTTGCCAAATGGGATTTTATCCCGCCCGGCCAATATGCCGAAAGCTACGAGATTCTGTCATGGCGCGTGGGCGCCTGGTTGAACGACGTGACGCAGCCGACCGTCTGCGTCAGCCATGGCGGCGTCATTCGCGCGTTGTTCAAGCTTCTTGGGGAAATGAGTGCCGACGAAGCGGCAACTTCGGCCATTCCGCAGGACCGTCTGCTGAGGGTAGCCGACGGCGCGATCGGCTGGGTCTAAAGCAATTCCGGAAAATGTGTGCAACGGTTTTTCCGCCCGGAATTGCCTAATCCAAAAACGTGGATCTACTCCACGCCTCAAGGCGACGCCAGCCGTGCCGCCGAAAGGCCCGCGCTTGTGCGGGCAGGATTGCTCACTGGACGATTTCCAGATCGTTGATGACGCGTTTGCCGTCAATCTCGGTGTAGAAGACGAGCACTTTTACGCCTGCCTCGAGACCTTCGAAGTTGAACTCCTCGGGCGCCTGGTAGCTCTTGCCATCGTCCAGCGAGAGGCTAAGGCGATCGGTGTCGACACTGGTGATCACCGCTTCCACGTCGGCGCTTTCGGCATGCACGGAAAGCGGCGAAAGCAAGCCTGCAGTGGCCATGAGCGCGGCAATGACAAATCGCATTCTTCCTGCCCTCCTCAATGATTCCGCGAATATTTTTGTCATCACCATTTGATCCCCGATTGTGGCAAAAGTTGCCTTGTACCGTAGCTTTAGCGCGCATGTTGGCGGTAGTGAACTGCGCGGCCGGCGAGCGAAGAGTGGACGCCGGAGCGGACAATTTCAAGCCGGCGGAGCCGATTGGCCGCCGGGCCGACTGCCGTCTCGGCCACGTTTTCCAAGGAAATTTTTTTCGAAAGCCAATCTTAAGATTCCAAGGCTACCGTGCACCGGGGATTGGGGAAAACAATTGAAGATTATCGTCGCTCTGCGCCGCCGCATCCGTGCGATTGCCAACTTTGCGAAGCCATCGCTCGTTCCGGCGGTGATCGCGGGCGCGGTCGTCTTCATCGGCGGCAATATCTATGAGCGGCAGAACCGCGAGAACTTTCGCGAAGACCTGAAGATCGACGTCGAAAACGAATTGAATCTGATCGCCGGCCGTTTTCGCGCGGAATTCAACACCAATATCGCCGCGCTCAATGGGCTGGCCAACGGGCTCGCCGTCCAGCCGGAGACGACGTCGAGCGATTTCAGCAAACTGGCGGCGAAGCTGCTCTTGCAAAACCCGCAGCTGGTTCGCGTTTCCGCGGCGCCGGCGGGCGTCGTCACGATGACCTTTTCGCAGGATCGCCAACAATCGTTCGTCGGCACGGATCTTGGCCGATTCCGCGCGATGCGCGTGGCACTCGATCGTGCGTCCTCGATGGCAAAACCGGTGGTCGTCGGACCGGTCAGCCTGCCAAACGGCCGAACCGGGTTCGATGTCTTCGTGCCCGTCTTCTCGAATGTCGGTGGACGAGCCTCGTTCTGGGGCTTCGTCGAGGCTGTCCTCGACGAAGAGGCGCTTTATCGGTCGGCGCGCCTGCATGAGGAAGGCATGGAAATGCCGGAGGCAGTCGGCAACCATAGGCGCGTCCCTGTTGACCTGGCCATTCGCGACATCTCGGTCAGCGACAATGTGATGGAACCTTTCCTCGACGAAACCGGGGTTTTCCAGAGGTCTCCGGTCGTCCGCGAGCTGCAACTGCCCGGCGGCGTGTGGGAGTTGGCCGCGGCTCCCGCAACCGGCTGGTCCCAGGAACCGGAGAACAGCGGCGAAATCAGGCTTGCGACCATTGCCGCTGTCATGGTCGTCGTAGTGCCCATTCTTGTCACCGGCGGCCTCATGAACGAGCGTCAGCGCAACATAGCCAAGCTGAAGGCGCGCGAAAGCGAAGTGATGGCCCTGTCGCATCGTCTCAACCTGGCCCTGGATGCGTCGAAGATCGGGATCTGGGAAATCGACATTGCCACGCAAGAACGAACCTGGGACGACCGGATGTTCCACCTGCATGGACTGACCGGTGGCGATCCAACTCATGAGAAATGGCGTGCGACCGTGCATCCTGACGACATCGCTGCTGTCTCCGCCGCCTTGTTCCGCAGCCTGGACGAAGGGCTTGAATATCGCTCGCAATACCGAGTCGTGATGAAGGATGGCTCCATCCGCCACCTGCGCCATGTGGGCTCGGGCCACGAGGGGGCCGACGGCCGGGCGAAAATCACCGGTATAAGCTGGGACGTCACCGACGATGTGCTGATGACTGAGCAGCTTAGGGCGGCCAAGGCAGTGGCCGACATGAAGAATGCCGAACTCGCCCACGCGAAGGACCGCATCGAGCACAATGCCCTGCATGATCCACTGACGGGGCTCGGCAATCGACGAATGCTCGACGAGACGCTGGAGCAACTCTTCGCGGCAAGCGTCGAAAAGCCCGAACGCGTTGCCATCCTCCATATCGATCTCGACCGTTTTAAGCAGATCAACGACACGCTTGGCCATGCGGCGGGCGACGCCATGCTTGTTCATGCCTCCGAGATCCTGCGCTTGAACATCTCGGCAGGTGACATCGTGGCGCGCATCGGCGGAGACGAATTCGTCGTCGTGATTTCCGAAGCACCGGACGATGCCGCGCTGGCCGCACTATGCGACCGCATCATTGCCCAGATGCGCCAACCGGTCGATTACGACGGGTTCCCCTGTCGCTTCGGCGTCAGCATCGGCGTTGCCGTGGCGCGTCGCTCCACGGCCGATGCGCGCAAGCTGCTCGTCAATGCCGACATCGCGCTCTATCGAGCCAAGGAAAGTGGACGCAACCACTACCAGTGCTTTACGCAGGCGCTGCAGGCCGAAGTGGTGACCAACAAGCGGATCGCCGACGAAATACTGGAAGGGATCGAACGCGATCAGTTCGTGCCATGGTACCAGCCGCAGTTCGACGCCTCGACGCTCGCGCTCTCCGGCGTCGAGGCGCTGATCCGTTGGCAGCATCCGCGCGAGGGAATCCTGACCCCGGACCGGTTCCTGAGGATTGCCGAAGAGCTGAACGTGACCGCCACGCTCGATCGTCTGGTCCTGCAAAAGGCCCTTGCCGACCGGATGCGCTGGGCCGCGGCCGGTCTCCGGGTGCCGAAGATTTCTGTCAACGTCTCGGCCAAGCGCCTGCAGGAAAGGGATCTGCTCGCCTCGCTCGAGGGGCTGAGCATCATGCCCGGCCAGATTTCGTTCGAACTGGTGGAGTCCATCTTCCTCGACGAAAGCGACGACATCGTCACGGCCAATATCGAAGGGATCAAGAAACTCGGTATCGATATCGAGATCGACGATTTCGGCACCGGCCACACCTCGATCGTCAGTCTGCTGAAAATCAAGCCGAAGCGGCTGAAGATCGATCGCCAGCTGGTCGCCCCTGTGCTTGGCGCCCGAACCGAGCAGGCGCTCGTGCGCTCGATCATCGAGATCGGCCGCTCTCTTGGCATCGAGACCGTCGCCGAAGGCGTGGAAACCATGGCGCATGCGGAAATGCTCGGCATTCTCGGTTGTGACCTTCTGCAGGGCTACGCCTTTTCGAAGCCGTTGAGCAGCGAAAGCTTCCTCGCCTTCGCGACAGAGCGCGGGTTTCGCCTCGCTTCATGATCGATTCAAGGACAAAAGCACATCTGCGCTATAGTGGAAGTCCTTTCCCTTTGGCGGCCTTCCACTACAGCGCCGTGGCCCTTTTTCAGACGCACAAAAGGTCGCTGTAGCACTTTGATTTGCTGCATGTTCCTAACCTTAAATCGGTTCCGATTTAGCGAAACATGCAGTAAGAGAGGGCGCGCGCGTCTGTTTTCCCGCGTGTGGTTGTCAGCATTCGGTTCTCGTCATGTCGCACAATAGCTTCGGTCACCTCTTCCGCGTCACCACCTGGGGCGAAAGCCATGGGCCGGCGCTCGGCTGCGTTGTCGACGGATGCCCGCCCGGCATTCGCTTCACGCTGGCCGAAATCCAGGCCTGGCTCGACAAGCGCAAGCCTGGCCAATCCCGCTTCGTGACCCAGCGCCGCGAGGACGACCTGGTCAAGATTCTGTCCGGGGTGATGTTCGACGAGGACGGCGAGACGATGATCTCGACCGGCACGCCGATTTCGATGATGATCGAGAACACCGACCAGCGTTCCAAGGACTATTCGGATATCGCCAAGCGTTACCGTCCGGGCCACGCTGATTATACATATGATGTCAAATACGGTATTCGCGACTATCGCGGCGGCGGTCGCTCTTCGGCGCGCGAAACGGCGGCGCGCGTTGCGGCCGGCGGCATCGCCCGCAAAGTGGTGCCCGGCCTGGTCGTGCGCGGGGCGCTCGTCCAGATCGGCAAGCACAGGGTTGGTCGGGCCAACTGGGACTGGGCCGAGGTGAACAACAACCCGTTCTTCGCCCCGGACCCGGCGATCGTTCCCGTCTGGGAAGAATATCTCGACGGTATCCGCAAGGCCGGTTCGTCGATCGGCGCGGTCGTCGAAGTGGTTGCCGAGGGCGTGCCCGCGGGTATCGGCGCACCGATCTACGGCAAGCTCGATCAGGACATCGCCTCCAACCTGATGTCGATCAACGCGGTCAAGGGCGTGGAGATCGGTAACGGTTTCGGTGCGGCGGAGATCAGCGGCGAGGAGAACGCCGACGAGATGCGCATCGGACCCGGCGGCGAGCCGGTTTTCCTGTCCAACAATGCCGGCGGCATCCTGGGAGGCATCGCGACGGGTCAGCCGATCGTTGCACGCTTCGCGATCAAGCCGACGTCATCGATCCTGACCGAACGCCGCTCGATCGATAGCGACGGCAATGAAGTGGATGTCCGCACCAAGGGCCGCCACGATCCTTGCGTCGGCATCCGCGCCGTGCCGATCGGCGAGGCAATGCTTGCCTGCACGATTGCCGACCATTATCTGCGCGATCGGGGCCAGACTGGACGGCTGAAGTAGTTTGCGGGGATTATCTTGATGTCCTATGACCAGAAGCGCGTCGTTGACGCCATTCGCGCCTTCGAGGCCGGCGAGATCGTCGTCGTCACCGATGACGGCGGCCGTGAGAACGAGGGCGACCTTATCGTCGCAGCCGTGCATTGCACGCCCGAGAAGATGGCCTTCATCGTCCGCCACACCTCCGGCATCGTCTGTGCGCCGATGCCACGCGAAGAGGCAAAGCGCCTCAATCTGAATGCGATGGTGGCGGAGAATGACTCCGCCCATACGACGGCGTTCACCGTTTCGGTGGATTTCAGGCATGGAACCACCACCGGCATCTCAGCCGACGACCGGACGTTGACCGTCCGGAATCTGGCCAATCCGAATATCGGACCAGCAGATTTCGTCCGCCCGGGCCATATCTTCCCGTTGGTGGCCCGCGAGGGCGGCGTGCTGATGCGTTCGGGTCACACGGAGGCGGCCGTGGACCTCTGTAAGCTCGCGAGCCTCCCCCCGGTCGGCGTCATCTGCGAACTCGTCAATGACGACGGCACCGTGATGCGCGGCCCACAGGTCGAAAGCTTCGCCGAGAACCATGGCCTCAAGCAGGTGTCGGTCGCGGATCTGATCGCCTACCGCCAGCGCAAGGAGACGCTGATCGAGCAGGGCAATTGCTTCGAGATCGATACGCCTTACGGCAAGGCGAAGGGCCACACCTATTCGCTGCCCTGGGATCCGATGCAGCACCTTGCCGTCGTCTTCGGCGACATTCGCGACGGCGTCGACATCCCCGTTCGTCTGCATCTTGAGAATGTGGGTGCGGATGTTTTCGGCAGGGACCGTCAGGTCGATGCGATCATGAAGCGCATCGCCGGGGAGGGAAGGGGCGTCATCGTCTATCTGCGTGAAGGTTCCGTCGGCGTCGGCGTTTCGCAAACGGCGCGGAAGGGCAAGCACGATCGCGAGGATCACTCGGAAGCCCAGGCGCGCGAAAGCGAATGGTTGGAAATCGGTCTCGGCGCACAGATCCTGAAGGATCTCGGCATTACCTCGATCCGCCTCATCTCCTCGCGCGAGCGCCATTATGTCGGCCTCGAAGGTTTCGGCATCAAGATTGCCGCAACCGATATTCTGTAACGAACAGTCGTTATACCACCGCAAAAAAGCCGCGCTGCAAAGCGCGGCTTTTTAATCTTCGATGCTGCCCCGATCAGGGCAGGGCGTCGTAACCCTCGCCAAAACCCTTGAGGTCGACCGGGATCCCGATGCCTTCTTCCGGCGACTGGAAAACGATGAAGGTTGCAGTCGCGCCGGCGCGGAAGGTCTTCAGCAGTTCGTCCTCGAGCACGACTTCAGCGTAGCAGCCGTCGGAGAAGCAGCGCACGAAATAGGCGCGACCGATATCCTTGCCATCGACATTGAGACCGAGACCGTTCGGTAGAAGCACGCCGAGCGGCGCGAGAACGCGGAGGATCTTCGCCTTGCGGTCGGCGGTTTTCAGAACCACGACCGAAAGGCCGACTTCCGGCCTGTCCTCGGCGATAACGTTCTGCATAAGCGCGCATTGCTCAGCAGAGGCTCCAGCCGGCTGATCGCAGACGATCGACCAGGCGCCGTGGTTTGATTTCACCGTTCCAGGCGTTCCGCCGGATTGCTGGGCCAGGCTTACGGCAGGGAACATGAAGGTGGCAATTCCGAGCGCGGCCAGAACCGGCAGCCGGGAGAAGAGGGACAGGCCCATGTAAACCTCAAAACGTCGAATCATCAGGGCTATTCTTGATGCGCGCGAAGATAAATGAAAAGCCCTGCTGGCTACATTCCAGCGCCGTATGGCGGAAATGGGGCCTCTGCCCTGGGGAGGCTCCGGATCGGTCGGCGGCGGACTGGCGGTTCCACGAGCCGCGACAGGCCTAACCCAATTTGACGGCGGGCGCGAGGGGCGCCCATGTGAAAAGCTGCCTTTGTGCAAAAATGCCGCACGGGGTTGGTTGGACAGATGTTGCGGCGCTGGTCAAACTGTGGTTTGAAGCGCTGCAGTATCGCAGGGATTCTGCGTTTCGGTTTGATCCTGATCAAGCGCATTGGGGAGACACATTGTGAAAAACAAGGCTTATGCAGTTCTGGCAGCGCTTGCCTGTCTGCTTTTTGCTTCGAGCGCCTTTGCTGACAAGCCTGTCGAATGGCAGACGAGTCTTCAGACGGCCGCGACCGGCATCATGGAAGAAATCACGTGGTTTGAACGTTACACACTGTGGTTCATCATCCCGATCACGCTCTTCGTTCTCCTCCTGCTGATTGTCGTTGTGGTCAAATTCCGCGAAGGCGCCAATCCGGTTCCTTCGAGAACCAGCCACAACACCGCGATCGAAGTTCTCTGGACCGTCGGTCCGGTTATCGTTCTGCTTTTCCTCGCTATTCCGTCCTTCCAGCTTCTGACCGCGCAGCTGACGCCGCCGCAGAACCCGGATCTGACGGTCAAGGCGACCGGCAACCAGTGGTATTGGTCGTACGAATATGAGGTCGGTGAAAATCCGCTTTCCTTCGACAGCCTGCTGATGAAGGAAGAGGATCGCGCGAGCCTCGGCAAGGAAGACAAGGCCCAGTACCCGCGCCTTCTCGCCGTCGACAACGAAGTGGTCGTGCCCGTCGGCAAGACAGTCCGCATGCTCGTGACGGCTGCCGACGTTATCCATGCCTTTGCCATGCCGGCTTTCGGTGTGAAGATCGACGCCGTCCCTGGTCGGCTCAACGAAACCTGGTTCAAGGCTGACCGCGAAGGCCTCTATTATGGTCAGTGTTCCGAGCTCTGCGGCAAGGATCACGCCTACATGCCGATCGCCATTCGCGTTGTCGCGCAGGATAAATACGACGCCTGGCTCGCCGCCGCTGCAACTAATATCGGCGAAGCGAACAAGGCGCTCATGGCGTCCATCGACGGCACGGCCAAGACCGTTGACGTCGCCGCAAACGCCGCACAGTAATCGGAAGGGGAGCTTGACCCATGGCTGGAACAGCCGTTCATCACGATCACCGGCATGATCATTCCGATCATGCCCATGCAGACCATGCGCACAAGCCTCTGAGCTTCTTCCAGCGCTGGTTCCTGTCGACCAACCATAAGGACATCGGTACGCTCTACCTGCTGTTCGCGATCGTCGCTGGCATTATCGGCGGCACGTTGTCGATCTTCATGCGCGCCGAGCTGCAGGAGCCGGGCATCCAGATTTTCCATGGCCTGGCCCAGATGGTCTACGGCTTTGAGGGCGATGCTGCCATCGACGGCGGCAAGCACATGTTCAACGTGTTCACGACCGCGCATGCGCTGATCATGATCTTCTTCATGGTCATGCCGGCGCTGATCGGCGGCTTCGCCAACTGGATGGTGCCGATCATGATCGGCGCGCCGGACATGGCCTTCCCGCGCATGAACAACATCTCGTTCTGGCTGATCGTGCCGGCGTTCCTGCTTGTCCTGCTTTCGATGTTCGTGGAGGGGCCGGCCGGTGCCTACGGTGCCGGCGGTGGCTGGACGATCTATCCGCCGTTCTCGACCTCCGGCATGCCTGGACCCGCGATGGACCTCGCGATCCTCGGCCTTCATATCGCCGGCGCGTCGTCGATCCTCGGTGCGATCAACTTCATCACCACCATCCTTAACATGCGCGCTCCGGGCATGACGCTGCACAAGATGCCGCTCTTCGCCTGGTCGGTCCTGATCACCGCCTTTCTGCTCCTGCTCTCGCTGCCGGTTCTGGCAGGCGGCATCACCATGCTGCTCACCGACCGCAACTTCGGCACGGCATTCTTCGCGCCGGAAGGCGGCGGTGACCCGATCCTGTTCCAGCACCTGTTCTGGTTCTTCGGTCATCCGGAAGTGTACATCCTGATTCTGCCGGGCTTCGGCATCGTCAGCCACATCGTCTCGACTTTCTCGCGCAAGCCGATCTTCGGCTATCTCGGCATGGCCTACGCCATGGTCGCGATCGGCGCTGTCGGCTTCATCGTGTGGGCGCACCACATGTATACGGTCGGCATGTCGCTCGACACGCAGCGTTACTTCGTCTTCGCGACGATGGTCATCGCGGTCCCGACGGGCGTGAAGATCTTCTCCTGGATTGCGACGATGTGGGGCGGTTCGATCCGCTTCACGACGCCAATGGTCTGGGCGATCGGCTTCATCTTCCTCTTTACCGTCGGCGGCGTCACGGGCGTTCAGCTCGCCAATGCCGGTCTCGATCGTGCGCTGCATGACACCTACTACGTGGTCGCTCACTTCCACTACGTTCTGTCGCTCGGCGCCGTATTCGCGATCTTCGCTGCCTGGTACTACTGGTTCCCGAAGATGACCGGCTACATGTACTCGGAATTCGTCGGCAAGCTGCATTTCTGGGTCATGTTCATCGGCGTGAACCTGGTCTTCTTCCCGCAGCACTTCCTCGGTCTCGCAGGCATGCCGCGCCGCTACATCGACTATCCGGATGCTTACGCCGGCTGGAACATGGTATCGTCCTACGGCTCCTACATCGCCGCTGTCGGCGTGCTCATCTTCCTCTTCGGCGTCTTCGAAGCCTTCGCGCGCAAGCGCGTTGCCGGCGACAATCCGTGGGGCGAGGGCGCGAACACGCTCGAATGGCAGCTCTCGTCGCCGCCGCCGTTCCACCAGTGGGAACAACTCCCGCGGATCAAGTGACGGGGAACGAACAGAAGCCGCCGGTTCCGGCGGCTTCACACCGCCGGCCCGCCGGCAGAATGCGGCTGTCACCGCCGCAGCAGTTTCAAGGACGAGACATGACGCTCATGGACAATCACGAAGCAGTCGGCATGGAAGGCGCACCGCGCCTGTCCGAGGCCTCTGCGCGCGATTATTTCGAGCTTCTGAAACCGCGCGTCATGTCTCTCGTCGTCTTTACAGCCTTTGCCGGGCTCGTCCTTGCGCCAGGACAAATTAATCCGTTCATCGGCTTCATCGCCATCCTGTGCATCGCCGTCGGCGCCGGGGCCTCCGGTGCGCTGAACATGTGGTACGATGCCGATATCGATGCCGTGATGAGTCGCACGGCCAAGCGTCCCATTCCCGCCGGCAAGATCCTGCCTGAGGAGGCGCTCGCCTTCGGCCTGACGCTATCAGCATTTTCCGTGATCATCCTCGGACTCGCCGTCAATTGGCTCGCAGCCGGGTTGCTCGCCTTTACGATTTTCTTCTATGCCGTCATCTACACCATGTGGCTGAAGCGCTCGACGCCGCAGAACATCGTTATCGGCGGCGCCGCCGGCGCCTTCCCGCCAATGATCGGGTGGGCGTGCGTGACGGGCGGCGTATCGATCGAAAGCATCGTGCTTTTCCTCATCACCTTTCTCTGGACGCCGGCCCATTTCTGGGCGCTGGCCTTGTTCAAGATGCGTGACTACGGTGCCGTCGGCGTGCCGATGATGCCCAATGTCTGCGGTGAGGCGACGACGAAGAAGCAGATCGTTATCTACGCCGTATTGACCGCTCTTATCGGCATCTGTCCCACCTTCCTCGGCTTTGCGAGCCTCGGCTATGGGGCGTTCGCCACTGCCATGGGCCTGGGCTTCGTCTGGTACTCAATCGCTGTCCTGCGCATGCCCGAAGGAGATGAGAGAATGGTCCCGGCCAAGAAACTCTTCGCCTTTTCGATTGCCTATCTCTTTGCGATCTTCTCGGCCCTGGTGGTCGATCACATGATCGCCCAGATCTGGCTCAACGCCGGAGGTATCGCCTGATGGAAACCGTTAAACTCAGCGAAGCACAGCGCAAATCGCGGCGCGGCCGCAACATCGCTCTTGGTCTGGTGCTCGCCGGTCTCGTCGCGCTTTTCTATGTCATTACGCTGATCAAGTTCGGCAACGGCATGGTTCATTGAGAAGGCCACGCATGACCAACGCCCCGCAACCCACCCGGAAAGAGCGCGCAAACGGCGTGATCGTCGGCACATGCATCGCCTTCGTGGCGGGCATGGTGGGCATGGCCTATGCCGCGGTGCCGCTCTACGACATGTTCTGCCGGGTGACGGGCTATAACGGCACGACGCAGCGCGTCGAGCAAGCTTCGGACGTCATCCTCCACGAGAAGGTCAAGGTTACCTTCGACGCCAACACGTCGTCGGGCCTGCCTTGGGAATTCAAGCCCGTGCAGCGCGACATCGATGTCAGGATCGGCGAGACCGTGCAGGTCACCTACCGGGCGAAAAATCTATCGTCCAAGCCGACGACCGGTCAGGCGACCTTCAACGTGACGCCGATGGCGGCCGGCGCCTATTTCAACAAGGTGCAATGCTTCTGCTTCACGGAAACGACCCTGCAACCCGGCGAAGAGATGGAGATGCCAGTCGTCTTCTTCGTGGACCCGGAGATCGTCAAGTCGGTCGAGACCAAGGGCATCAAGACACTTACGCTGTCCTACACCTTCTACCCCCGCGAACCGTCCAAGCCGGTCGCCGGAATGAAGGCTAAGACGGGCGAAGCTGAGAACAAACTTTGACAGAGCGCCTGTTTCGGCTATGCCGGGCGGGCGACAAGAGAAAGACCTATCGGGGATTACTGACATGGCCGATGCGCATCAGAAGAATCACGACTACCACATCATCGACCCGAGCCCGTGGCCGCTGCTCGCCTCCATCGGCGCCTTCGTCATGGCTGTCGGCGGCGTAGGCTTCATGCGTTACGCCTCCGGTGGTTCGTTCAAGCTGTTCGGTGCGGAACTTGCCAATCCCTGGGTCTTCTTCATCGGCCTGGCGCTCGTGCTCTACACCATGTTCGGCTGGTGGTCGGACACGATCAAGGAAGCAAATGAAGGACATCATACCCGCGTCGTGTCGTTGCACCTGCGCTATGGCATGATCATGTTCATCGCTTCGGAGGTGATGTTCTTCGTGGCCTGGTTCTGGGCCTTCTTCGATGCGAGCCTCTTTGCAGGCGAGGCGATCCAGGCGGCGCGCACGACCTACACCGGCGGCGTCTGGCCGCCGAAGGGTATCGAGGTCCTCGATCCGTGGCACCTGCCGCTCTACAACACCGTCATCCTGCTTTTGTCCGGCACGACCGTGACCTGGGCACACCATGCGCTGCTTCACAATGACCGCAAGGGTCTGGTCTACGGCCTGACGCTGACGGTTCTGCTCGGCGTCCTGTTCTCCTTCGTCCAGGGCTATGAATATGCGCATGCGCCGTTTGCCTTCCGGGACTCCATCTACGGCGCAACCTTCTTCATGGCCACGGGCTTCCACGGTTTCCACGTGTTCGTCGGAACGATCTTCCTGCTGGTCTGCCTGTTGCGGGCAATGCGTGGCGACTTCACCCCGAAGCAGCATTTCGGCTTCGAAGCCGCCGCTTGGTACTGGCACTTCGTTGACGTGGTCTGGCTGTTCCTCTTCTTCTCCATCTACATCTGGGGCAGCTGGGGTGCGCCGGTCGCCCACGGCTAAGGGCCGGCGAGGGTACATTGAGTTCGGGGGCGGCCTGCGGAAAATGCGGCCGCCCCTTGCATTTGGAGGTTTGAACAATGACTGACGACAAGGCGCTCTATCCGCCGGTCGATCCGATCATGACCGGCATCAAGGGGCACTGCCCGCGCTGCGGCCAAGGTCAGCTCTTCGACGGTTTCCTGAAGCTGCGCCCGGCCTGCAGCAGTTGCGAACTCGACTATCGCTTCGCCGATTCCGGCGACGGGCCTGTCGTCTTCGTGATTCTGATCGTCGGCTTCATCGTCGTCGGAGCGGCGCTGTGGATGGAGGTCAACATCAACCCGCCGCTTTGGCTCCACTTCCTGCTCTGGATACCGCTCGCGACGGTGCTTAGCCTTGCGTTGACACGGATACTGAAGGGCGTGCTGATCAATCTGCAATACCGCAACAGCGCACGTCCGGGTGAAATTGACCGTGGTTGAAGAATGCAAGCGGGTGCCTCGCGGCCGCCTCGGCGGGATTGCCGGCCTTCTCCTGGTGGTCGCGGCCCTCGGCGTACTTGTGTCGCTCGGCACATGGCAGATGCAGCGGCTTCAATGGAAGGAAGGGTTGCTGGGCGCGATCGCTGAGCGGCGCATTGCGCCCCCGGTCTCGCTCAAGGAAATCGAGACGATGGCCGCCGCCGGCGACGATATCGACTATCGCACGGTGCGCGTGTCGGGGGTCTACGACCACGGCAAGGAGCGTCACTTCTTTGCGACCCACGAAGGCCGCACCGGCTATTATGTCTTCACTCCGCTGATACTCGATGACGGCCGTGCCCTGTTCGTCAATCGCGGCTTCGTGCCGTTCGAGAAGAAGGACGCATCGACACGTCCTGAGGGGCAGGTTGCCGGAACGGTAACGGTGAATGGACTCGCCCGCCCGAGACTTCTCGAGAAGCCTTCCTCGCTCGTTCCCGACAACGACATCGCCAAGAACATCTTCTACTGGAAAGATCTCGATGCCATGGCGGACGCGGCGGGCATTGCGACCGAGCGGATCGTTCCCTTCTTCGTGGACGCGGATGCCTCCGCAAATCCCGGCGGTCTGCCGATCGGCGGCGTCACGCAATTCGATCTGCCGAACAACCACCTGCAATATGCCCTTACCTGGTACGGCCTCGCGGCCGCGCTCGTGGCCGTGAGCGGGGTCTACCTCTATCGGCGCAGACGGCAGCCCGCCCGGGAAAACTCTGCTCCGCACGTCTGAGCCGAGGCATCACCGGTGCATGCAAGCCTTCACGTGACCGATCCCACGGTCCGCCTCCCGCCGGACGCGGCCTTGCTTGGCTGTACGTGTTCTTCCTTGTGTGTGCGGTCGTTGCCGCTATATATGGCCCATGGTCGGTCGAGCCCCGCAAGTCTTGAGGCGGGGCTTGCCCGGCGATATTCGCGCTCCTGTTTGTCCTACCGATTCGTGACTCATGGCCTCATCCGCGGCAGCAAAATCTCCGATTACCATTCGCCTCTGCGGTCCGCGCGGCTTCTGCGCCGGCGTTGATAGGGCGATCCAGATCGTCGTGCTGGCGTTGAAGGAGTTCGGCGCGCCTGTCTACGTCCGCCATGAGATCGTGCACAACCGCTATGTTGTCGAAGGGCTCGAAGCCAAGGGTGCGATCTTCGTGGAGGAACTTGACGAGATCCCGCCCGAGCATCGCAAGCAGCCGGTCGTCTTTTCGGCCCATGGCGTTCCGAAGTCCGTGCCGGCGGATGCGGACGAGCGCAATCTCTTTTATCTCGATGCCACCTGCCCGCTTGTCTCGAAGGTGCACAAGCAGGCGATGCGTCACCATCGGCTGGGACGCCATGTCGTGCTCATCGGCCATGCCGGGCACCCGGAGGTCATCGGCACCATGGGGCAACTGCCCGAAGGCGCCGTCTCCCTTGTCGAGACCGTCGAAGACGCTGATGTCTACGTGCCGCCGGACCCCGATAATCTCGGATTCGTGACCCAGACGACGCTGTCGGTGGACGACACCGCCGGCGTTATCAAGCGGCTGCACGAGCGCTTCCCCAATCTGACGGCGCCGGCTGCCGATTCGATCTGCTACGCGACCACGAACCGTCAGGAGGCGGTCAAGCAGGCGGCGCCGGGCTGCGACCTGTTCCTGATCGTCGGCGCCCCGAATTCATCCAATTCCAAGCGCCTCGTCGAAGTGGCGCTCAGGGCCGGGGCAAAAAAATCCGCGCTGGTCCAGCGCGCGTCGGAAATCGACTGGGAAGCGATCGGGGATATCTCTACAGTCGGCCTGTCCGCCGGCGCGTCTGCGCCGGAAGTCATCGTCAACGAAATCATCGAGGCGTTCCGCGAGCGTTATGACGCGAGGGTGGAGCTCGCTGACACGGTCGAGGAAAACGAGAACTTCCTCGTCAACCGCGAGCTGCGCCACGTCGAACTGACCGCCGCCGACATGGCTTTCGTCAACGGATAAACCGGATCAGGAAGGTGTGCGGTCTCGCGCCGCAGCCCGCTGCATCCTACCCGACTTGCGTTTCTGAAAGTGGCGAGCCTTGGCAGTTTATACCGACATCACGGAAGACGATCTGATCCGTTTTCTGGCGGCCTATGACGTGGGAGCCCTGACCTCTTACAAGGGCATTGCGGAAGGCGTCGAAAATTCGAACTTCCTTCTCCACACGACCAAGGGCTCCTATATTCTGACGCTATATGAAAAGCGCGTGAACGCGGACGACCTGCCGTTCTTCCTGGGCCTGATGCATCATCTGGCCGAAAGGGGGCTGTCCTGCCCGCTGCCGCTGCCGCGCGCGGACGGCAAGCTTTTGGGAGAATTGTCCGGCCGTCCGGCTGCGGTGATTTCCTTCCTCGAAGGCATGTGGCTGAGAAAGCCAGAGGCGCGGCATTGCCGCGAGGTCGGCCGTGCGCTCGCCGCCATGCATGTTGCCGGCCAGGATTTTCCCTTGAAGCGCGCCAACGCGCTATCGGTCGGTGGCTGGCGTCCGCTCTGGCAGAATTCGGAGGCCCGTGCCGATGAGGTGCAGGCCGGCTTGAAGGACGAGATCGCCACGGAGTTGAGCTATCTGGAGGCACATTGGCCGAAGGACCTGCCGGGGGGCGTCATTCATGCGGATCTCTTCCCGGACAACGTCTTCTTCCTTGGCGATCGTCTGTCGGGTCTCATCGACTTCTATTTCGCCTGCAATGATTTCCTCGCCTATGACGTCGCCGTCTGCTTGAATTCCTGGTGCTTCGAGAAGAACGGCTCCTACAACATTACCAAGGGCATGGCGCTGCTGGCGGGCTACCAGAGCGTACGAAGGCTGACGGCGGAAGAAGTTGCCGCCCTGCCGCTGCTTGCGCGCGGGTCGGCCTTACGCTTCTTCCTGACGCGTCTCTATGATTGGCTGATGACACCAGCCGGTGCGCTCGTGGTGAAGAAGGACCCGCTCGAATATCTGACCAAGATCCGCTTCCATCGCACCATCCTGTCGAGCGCCGAATACGGCCTCACGCGCGAAGGGGCATCGGCATGAAGCACGTCGATATCTTTACCGACGGTGCCTGTTCTGGAAATCCCGGCCCAGGCGGCTGGGGCGCCGTGCTTCGCTACGGCGACGTCGAGAAGGAAATGTCCGGCGGAGAGGCCGAGACGACGAACAACCGCATGGAGCTGCTCGCCGCGATATCGGCATTGAACGCGCTGAAGCAACCCTGCGAGGTCGACCTTCACACGGACAGCAAATACGTCATGGATGGCATTTCCAAATGGATTCATGGCTGGAAGCGCAACGGCTGGAAGACCGGAGACAGGAAACCGGTGAAGAATGGCGAACTTTGGCAGGCTCTGGATGAGGCGAGGGGCCGCCACAAGGTGACCTGGCACTGGGTCAAGGGTCATGCGGGACACCCGGAGAACGAACGCGCGGACGAACTCGCGCGCAAGGGCATGGAACCGTTCAAGAAGTCGCGCCGCCCGGATGCGGTGCAGTAGAAACGGGCCGTACTGGCCCGGGCAGGAAATTGCCCCTCACCCTAGCCCTCTCCCCACACGTGGGAGAAGGGACTGGGAGGGTGCCGCTTGACCCTTCGCCCCGCTTGCGGGGAGAAGGTGCCCGCAGGCGGATGAGGGATCTTTTGGACGTGCCGCGCTTTAGATCAAAGCTGTTCCAGCATCGTGGCGGCGCCCGAAACCGTCGCCTGGCCCGGGGTTTCCTCGACGTTCAGCGCCTTTACCACGCCGTCTTCGACGAGCATCGAATAGCGCTTGGAGCGGATGCCGAGCGTCCCGGCCGACAGGTCGATATCCATGCCGAGCGCCTTCGTGAAGGCGGCGTTCCAGTCCGAAAGGAAATGGATTTTGCCCATGCCACCGGACGAGGTTGCCCAGGCGCCCATGACATGCAGGTCGTTGACCGCGACCACGGCAATGTCGTCGACGCCGCGGGCAAGGATTGCATCGCGGTTTTCGAGATAGCCGGGAAGGTGATTGAGCGAGCAGGTCGGCGTGAAGGCACCCGGCACGGCAAAAAGAACGACGCGCTTGCCTTTGAACAACTCGTCCGTCGTCACCTCGACCGGGCCGTCGGCAGTCTTTTCCTTGAAGGTTGCGGTGGGCAGCTTGTCTCCGACGGAAATAGTCACGGTTCTCTCCCTGATGTAAGCGAGGTTCGGTGCGATGGGAGCGACCGAACGCGTGAGGGACTATAGGTCGCCATCAATCAAAGGCAAGGGTCGTTTCCATGCTCCGGCTGCCGGCGCGCACGGTGAGGGCGATCGGCTTTCCCTTGATGCTCTTGTCCTTGCCGGAGAGCTTTACCGAAATATCCGCCGTAAGGTGAGCGCCCGTTTCGGCGCCGAAAACCGGCTCGCCGAAGCTCACGCCGGAGGGGCCGGCAAGAAAGAAATCCGGCCGGTCCGCGCTTGCCCCCGGAGGCAATTGAAGGCGGAGCCGGATCGCTCCAGCCTCTGCGTCAAAGCTCGCCGCCGTGACCTTGAAATCGGCTGATGGGGCTTGCGGCAAAGCGGCGACAGCATCGGCGATGCGTGCTCCATCGAGCGGATTGTCGAACTCGCCTTTCTTCAACACGAGGTCCAGTTCGCCCTGGACCGGGATGCAGATGTCCTCGCAGATGCCCAGGAACACGGAGGCCCGGATGGCGAGATCGCCATCGTTGCGCGTCCTCTTCAGCACCAGCGGGAAGGCGACCGGCGTGTCATAGCCGACATAGCGCGCCGGTCCTTCACCGAACATCTGCGGCGCGGGGAAACGGATAGCCTCGAGAACGACGCCGGAAGAGGGGTCTATCGCAATCTGCGGTGGTATGCCGCTTGCGCCCGGATCCCGCCAATAAGTCTTCCAGCCGGGCTTGAGCCTGACCTCGAGGATGGCCGGAATTGTGCCGTCCGCTTTGGGCTGAGCGGCGACGAGACGGATCGTGCCGCCGGCCGATGTTACCCAGTCGCTGGCGGCCGCATAGGTTTTGGCTGGAAGAAAAAATAAGAGCAGCAGGCTTGCCGTGGCGATGCGTTGGGCCATCTTCTCTAGTGTAGGGCGCTTGGTCATGGGCTTAGCATTATAGTTCTTCGACCCATGTCGCCAGTCGCCCGG
Source organism: Sinorhizobium sp. 7-81 (assembly GCF_030124405.1). Lineage (NCBI taxonomy): Bacteria > Pseudomonadati > Pseudomonadota > Alphaproteobacteria > Hyphomicrobiales > Rhizobiaceae > Sinorhizobium > Sinorhizobium sp. 7-81. Next base: position 896,121 of record NZ_JASKLT010000001.1, read on the forward strand.
GCGTATGCCGACGATCATAATCGCTTGATCGGTACGCTTGAGCGTCGTGCGTGCAAATTTTCGCAGCCGCCACGTAGAGGCGCTTTTCATTTCGCGGCGAATTGGTAGGCTATCTCCATTATGGCGACAACGGTGCTGCATAAGACACGCGAACGTGGGTTCCTTGACGGTCAATTCCTGATCGCCATGCCCAGTATGTTCGATTCCAATTTTGCCCGCACCGTCATCTTTGTCTGCGCCCATTCAGAGGATGGGGCTATGGGCTTCGTCCTCAACCGCCCCCAGCAGCTGACCTTCCCGGATGTCCTGTTGCACCTGCAGATTCTCGATGAGGAGGAGGCGATCCGTCTGCCCCCAACGACACGGGACTTTCAGATACAGGCAGGCGGTCCCGTCGAGACCGGACGAGGCTTCGTGTTGCATTCCGACGATTATCTCAGCGACTCCAGCATTCCCGTCAGCGACGACATCTGCCTGACGGCGACGCTCGATATCGTCAGGGCCATTTCGCGCGGCGAAGGACCGCTCAAGGCGACGATGCTGCTCGGTTATGCGGGATGGGGTCCCGGTCAACTCGAAAGCGAAATCGCTCAGAACGGCTGGCTGACTTGCCCTGCGCGCGAGGAGCTCATCTTCGACCGCGCCTTGGACGAGAAGTATGACCGGGCGCTTGAGCTGATGGGCGTCAACTCCGCCATGCTTTCCACGGATGCCGGCCACGCCTGACGGTGAAACTGGTCGCACTGCCGGCCTCGGGGAAACGCTACAGCCTTGTTTCGTTATCGAGTGCAGCTTTCGCTTATGGCGCAAGCGTCGTTAACCGTGCAGCCGGTGTCTCAATGAAGCTCTTCCAGTGTAGCAATTGTGGCCAGCCGGTCTATTTCGACAACCGTGTCTGTGTCGCCTGCGGCGGCCAACTCGGCTTCCTCCCCGAAAAGAGCGCAATGTACACTGTGGCGCCGGCCGACGGCGGACTCTGGCAAAGTGCTGCGCTGCCGGGTAGGAGCCTGCGTTTCTGTGCCAATGCGGCAACCGATGTTTGCAACTGGATGCTGACCGACGCGGAGGCGGGCCCCTATTGCGCAGCATGTCGTCACAACCGGATCGTGCCCGTGACCGACAGGCCCGAAGGGCTGCGGCGATGGCAGCGCATAGGGCAGGCGCAGCGGCACCTCTTCTATTCGCTGATCCGGTTGAACTTGCCGCATCCGGATCGCAGTGAGGATCCGGAAGCCGGTCTCGTTTTCGATTTTCTCGCCGACGAGCTTGATGGCGCCGGAAACATCGTCCCGGCGATGACCGGCTACGAGAACGGCGTGATCAGGTTGCGCGCCGCTGAGGCCGATGACGAGACACGTGAAAGTATCCGGGTGTCCATGAACGAGCCCTACCGGACCTTGCTTGGGCACTTCCGCCACGAGATCGGACACTTCTACTGGGCTCAGCTTGTTCGCGGCGACCAGGCGCTGGTGGCGGAGGCGCGAGCACTGTTCGGCGACGAGCGCCAGGACTATGCGGAGGCGCTGCGGCGAAACTATGAGCACGGTCCGCCCCCGGACTGGCAGGACCGCTTCATTTCCACCTATGCAAGCTGCCATCCAGCCGAAGATTTCGCGGAATGCTGGGCGCATTATTTCCACGTCGTGGATACGCTGGAAACGGCACGGGCCTTCGGTCTCTCGACCGATCCGAACCATCGAGGGATGGCAGCCGAAGTGGACTTCGACCCCTATGCGGCGCAGGACGCGCAGGCACTTGTCGATGCTTGGATACCGCTCAGCGTTGCACTGAACAGCATTCAACGCAGCATGGGGCAGCCGGACAGCTATCCTTTCGTGCTGTCGCCGCCGGTGATCGAAAAGCTCGGTTTCATCGGGAAGTTGATACACACAAGGTGACGCGCCTGGAGCGCCGTGCGTTCAAATGAAGGCACAAAGGACGCTCTAGCACTTTGATTCTAGAGCATCTTATCCGCTTTCCGTGATTCCATGTAAAAGCGCCGGGCTCAAGCCCGCTTCATCAGCGGAAATCGCTCCTTCAGCAGGCGCAGGATCGATTCCGATCCGACCGGCGGCCCGAAGAGGAAGCTCTGGCCATAGTCGCAACCCATCTGTGCGAGCTGGATCGCATCCTCTTCCGATTCGATGCCTTCGGCGACCACTCGCATATCGAGTTCGCGGGCCATCGTAATCACGGAGCGCAGGAGGATGCCGCGTTTGTCGCTCGGGTCGCGAACCAGTGCCTTGTCGATCTTGATCGTGTCGAATGGAAAGCGCGTCAAGTAGGACAGCGACGAGTGGCCAGTACCGAAATCGTCGAGCGCCAGCCGCAGACCCGCTTCCTTGAGTTTTTCGAGGACGAGCCGCGCCTGTTCGGGGTTTTCCATCACCAGCGATTCCGTCAGCTCCATCTTGACCTTCGCCGGGTCGCAGCGGTTCTTGTTGAGAACCGCCCGGATGTCGTCATAGAGTTCGTTGTTAAGAAGCTGTGCGCTCGAAAGATTGATCGCCACGAAGATCGGTAGGTCGCCCGTTTGTATCTGCCAGTCGGTGAGATCGCTGGTCGCCTTGTCGAAGGCGAACATGCCAAGCTGATTGATCAGGTCGGAATTCTCGGCGATCGGAATGAATTCCGTCGGCGAGACGTTGCCGCGCTTCGGATGGTCCCAGCGCATCAGCGCCTCGAAGCCGGCGATCTCGGCGTCGTTGAGGCGGACGATCGGCTGGTAGACAAGCGAAAGTTCCTTGCGTTCGATCGCTCGCTTGAGATCCGCTTCGAGCTGTAGCCGGTCCGATCCCGATGTCCGGAAAGCGGGCCGGAACGGCTCGACGCGGTTGCCGCCCGCCTTCTTGGCGCGAAACATCGCAAGCTCCGCGTCATCGAGCAAGCCGGCGGCGCTCTGCTCCTGGTCGAGCCAGGAAACGAGGCCGATCGAGGCCGTGAGATTGATCTCGCGATTGCCGTAGTTGAGCGGGACCATGATCGCCTTGCTGACTGCATCGGCGAAATCGGCGATTTTCGCCGGGTCGCGCTCTGACAGAAGGATCAGGCCGAACTGATCACCGCCGAGGCGCGCCAGAGTGTCCTGCGGGCGCAGCAGGCGGCGCAGGCGGCGCGTCAACGCGATGAGAATATTGTCGCCGGCTGCGATGCCGAGCATGTCGTTGACCTGCTTGTAGCGATCGATGTCGATCGCAAGAACCGTCGGCCGCACGGAACTGGAGCCATCGGCCATCAGCAGGATCGCCTGCAAGCGATCGAGGAACACCTGCCTGTTCGGAAGGCCGGTCAAATTGTCGTGGAGCGCGTTGTGCAGCAGCCGCTCGACCGAATTGCGCTGCTCGGTGATGTCGACGATGGTGCCGACGCAGCGGATGATCTCGCCGTTCGCGCCGAGCACCGGGCGGGCGCGGATCGACAGCCAATGATAGTGGCCATCTTCGGCGCGTACGCGAAATTCGTGGTTCAGCCGGCCGCGCCTATGCTCCAGCAGCACGTCGAGCGTTGCGCGGAAGCGGTCGCGATCGTCCGGGTGGAGGCGCGGCACCCAATTTCGGACGGGGCCGTTCATCGTTCCAAGCGAAAGACCGAGCTGGTGCGAGATGTCGGGGATGGTCACGACGCGATCGCGCGCCACGTCCCAGTCCCAGACCGTATCGCCCGATCCGGTAAGCGCGAGGGACTGCCGCTCCAGGTCGGAGAAGAGACCCTGCTGATACGCTCCGCCAGCAAAGGCATGCTGCATCACGGTGAAGCCGATCAGGAGCACGATAAGCACGAGCCCGCCGCCGAGCGCCGGCTGAACGATATCGTTGGCGAGTTGGCCAGTAACCGCGAGCCATGCGCCGAAAAGCCAGACAAGGATCAGAAGCCAGGCAGGAACGAGAAGGATCGCGCGGTCGTAGCGGTTGAAGCCGAGATAGGCGATCAGCACGATGCCGACGGTGGCCGTCAGTGCGAAGGAGAGGTGGGCAATGCCCGACGCGATCGCCGGATCATAGACCGCGACACCGAAGAGCAGCGCCAGGCCGAGAATCCAGGCGAGCGTCGCATAGCCGAGATGCTGATGCCAGCGATTGAGGTTGAGATAGGTGAAAAGGAAAACGACCAGTCCCGCCGCGAGGAAGACTTCGGTGCCCGCTCGCCATACCCGCTCGTCGCCCGCGGTGACGCTGATCAGTTTCGACAGGAAACCGAAATCGACGCAGATATACGCAAGCACCGCCCAGGCAAGCGCGGCCGTCGCCGGCAGCATCGAGGTTCCCTTGACCACGAAGAGGATGGTGAGGAACACCGCCAGGAGACCGGCGATCCCGAGCACGATGCCACGGTAGAGCGTAAACGCATTGACCGTGTCCTTGTAGGCGTCGGGCTGCCAAAGGTAGATTTGCGGCAGGTCCGGCGTGGCAAGCTCGGCGACGAAGGTAATGACCGCGCCCGGATTGAGGGTGATGCGGAAGACGTCGGCTTCGTCGCTCGGCTGCCGGTCAAGGGCAAAGCCTTCGCTCGGCGTGATCGACAGGATGCGCTGTGAACCGAGATCCGGCCAGAACAGCTTGGAATTGACCAGCCGGAAATGCGGCGCGACGATTACGCGCTCGAGCTGCTCCTCCGAGACATTCGCCAGCGCGAAGACCGCCCAGTCGCCCTGGTGGTTTTCGGTGCTCGATCGCACCTCGATGCGCCGTACGATGCCGTCGGTGCCGGGAGCCGTCGAAACCTGGAACGCCTCGCCCCTTCCACTGTAGATCTC